>DASRGT010000029.1:0-51870 GCA_035650895.1 Vicinamibacterales bacterium | reverse complement strand
TGGTGCGCATACGTTACCATTGGCGGCCGATGGCCGGCACCCCCGACACCGCGCGCACCACATCGATCCTCCGCGCCCTCCGCGCCCTCCGCGTCCTCCGCGTCCTCCGCGTCCTTTGCGTCCTCTGTGTCCTCTGTGTTTTCCACCGAGACCTCGCCGCCCAATCGAACTACACCGACATCGACAGGCTCTTCGCCGATTTCGCCGCCGCCAATCACGTGCCCGGCGCCGCGTGGGGCATCGTCGCCGACGGTCGGCTCGTGCACACGGGAGCCGCGGGCTATCGGGAGCTGACGACGCGTTCGGCGCCGAACGGCGAGACGGTGTTCCGCATCGCATCGATGACCAAGAGCTTCACGGCGATGGCCATCCTCGCGCTGCGCGACGAAGGCAAGCTGTCGCTCGACGACCCGGCCGAGAAGTACGTGCCGGAGCTGGCCTCGTTGCAGTACCCGACCACCGATTCGCCGAAGATCACGGTGCGACACCTGCTGTCGCACTCCGAGGGCTTTCCCGAGGACAACCCGTGGGGCGATCAGCAGCTCTCCATCAGCGACGAGCAGCTGTCGGCGATGCTGCGCGCCGGAGTCCCGTTCTCCCATGCGCCCGGCCTGGCCTACGAGTACTCCAACTACGGCTTCATGATTCTGGGACGCATCGTGTCGCGCGTGTCGGGCGTCCCGTATGCGGAATACGTCACGGCGAAGATCCTGAACCCCCTCGGCATGACGTCGACGACGCTCGAGCCGTCGTCGGTGCCGGCGGATCGGATCGCGCACGGCTATCGGTGGGAAGACGATCGATGGAAGGAAGAGCGCCAGCTGCCGAACGGCGCCGGCGGGTCGATGGGCGGCATGCTGACCTCGATCGACGATCTCGCGAAGTACGTGTCGGTGTACCTCTCGGCATGGCCGCCGCACGACGGACCCGAGACCGCGCCGATCCGGCGCGCGTCGCTGCGGGAGATGCAGCAGATGTGGCGTCCGGCCGGTGCGACGGTGATGCGCGACGCCGGCGGCGCGATCCAGCTGACCAACGGCGGCTACGCGTTCGGGCTGCGCGTTTCGCAGACGTGCAACTTCAGGTACATCGTCTCGCACACCGGCGGCCTTCCGGGCTTCGGATCGATCATGCAGTGGCTGCCCGACTACGGCGTCGGGATCATCGCGTTCGGCAACGTCACCTACACCGGCTGGACGCGCGTCGTCACGAGCGCGTTCGATGCGCTGGCCAGGGACGGACGCATCAAGCCGCGCCCGGTGCAGCCATCGCCCGCGCTCGTCGAGGCGCAACGCGCGGTGTCGCAGCTCGTAATGCGCTGGGACGATGCGCTGGCGGATCGGATCGCGGCGGGAAACCTGTTCCTGGATCAGTCGAAGGATCGCCGCCGCGCCGCCATCGAGGCGCTCCGCGCGCAGGCGGGCGCGTGCCGGCCGCCGGCCGGCTTCGACTCGGTCGAGAACGCGCTGCGCGGACGGTGGACGCTCAACTGCGAGCGCGCGAACATCCAGGTTGCGATCACGCTGGCGCCGACGATGCCGCCGACCGTCCAGTATCTGAACGTGTCGGCGCCGTCGCCGATGCCATCGGCGGCGTGCAGCGATCAGCGCCCCTGACGAGGGCGCGACGGACGTTTATGGGAACGAGAGACAAACGGATCGACGCGTACATCGCCAAATCGCAGCCGTTCGCGAAGCCGATTCTGACTCGCATCCGCGAGACGGTTCACCAGGCCTGCCCCGGCGTCACCGAGACGATCAAGTGGGGCATGCCCGCCTTCGACTACAAGGGACCGATGTGCGGGATGGCCGCGTTCAAGCAGCACGCGACGTTCGGCTTCTGGAAGAGCTCGCTCGTGTTCGAGGACGGCGACGAGTACGCGATCGATCCGAACGGCATGGCGGCGTTCGGCAAGATGACGTCGTTGTCCGATCTGCCGCCGCGGAACGTGCTGGCCCGCTACATCAGGAAGGCGGCGGCGCTGAACGACGACGGCGTGAAAGCCGTCCGTCAACGGAGGCGGCGCGAGCCGCTGCCGGTGCCGCCGGCCCTCGCGGCCGCCCTGAAGAAGAACAGGAAGGCAAAGGCGGCGTTCGACGCGTTCCCGCCCAGCCACCAGCGCGAGTACAACGAATGGATCGGCGAGGCCAAGACGGAGCCGACGCGCGACAAGCGCGTGGCACAGGCAATCGAGTGGATCGCCGAAGGGAAGTCGCGCAATTGGAAGTACGCGCGCACGTAGCGCTCCTCGTGCGCCGCGGCGCGGCGCGCACCGCGTGGGCGTGACGCTCGAGATCGTCGACTACGATCCGCGCTGGCCCGCGGCGTTCGACGCCGAACGCGCGCGGCTCTCCACCGCGCTCGGCGATCGCGCGCTCCGGATCGAGCACAACGGGTCGACGTCGGTGCCGGGGCTCGCGGCGAAGCCGATCATCGACATCCAGATCTCGGTCGCCGCGCTCACCCCGCTGGCACCGCTGATCGCGCCGCTCGCGCCGCTCGGCTACGTCCACGTGCCGCACGCCGACGATGCGTGCTGCCCGTTTCTGCATCGGCCGGCGAGCTGGCCGCACACGCATCACGTGCACATCGTCGAAGCGGGCGGCGTCGAAGAGCGGCGCACGCTCGCGTTTCGCGATTACCTGCGCGCGCACCCCGGGACCGCCCGCGAGTACGAGCAGTTGAAGCGGACGCTGGCGGCGCAGACCGCCGCGGACGATCCTGCCGCGCGCGAGGCGTACGCGAACGCGAAGACGGCGTTCATCGAACGGATCATTCGGCGGGCGCTTCGGCCTGCCTGAGCCGCGCCGCGAGAAACCGCCGCTCGGGCTCCGAGCTCGGACACTCCAGCGCCGCGCGAAACGCCTCCGACGCTTCCGAGTGCCGGCCGAGCTCCAGGAGCAGCTGACCGCGCACCGCCAGCAGGTGGTGGTAGCGCCGCAGCGTGCGATCGCGCTCGAGCGGCGCGATGGCGGTGAGCGCGGCCGCGGGTCCGTGGACCTTGGCCACCGCCACCGCGCGGTTCAGCGCGACGATCGGCGACGGGTTGATCGCCAGCAGCTGATCGTAAAGCGACAGGATCATCGGCCAGTCGACCGCCTCGGGACGCGACGCGCGCGCGTGCGTCGCCGCAATCGCCGCCTGCACGTGGTACTCCGACGGCCGGTCGCCGGCCATCGACCGCTCGAAGTGATGGAATCCGAGCGCGATCAGCTCGGCGTCCCAGCGGCTGCGATCCTGGTCCTCGAGCAGCACCAGATCGCCGGCGGCGTCGACGCGCGCCGGCAGGCGCGCGGCCTGCAGCGCCATCAGCGCCACCAGCGCGTGGACCTGCGGCGCCGCGAGCGGCGATTGCGCGATCAGCCCGCCGAGCCGCAGCGCCTCGGCGCAGAGGTCCTGCCGGATCAGGTCCTCGCCCGATCCCGACGCGTAGCCTTCGTTGAACATGAAGTACAGCACGTCCAGCACGGCGTCGACCCGCGCCGCCAGCTCGCGCTCGGCTGGCAGGTCCAACGTCGCGTGCGAGTCGCGCAGCTGGCGCTTGGCGCGAACGAGCCGCTGCGCGATCGCCGATTCGTCGGCGAGAAACGCGCGCGCGATCTCGCGGATGCTGAAGCCGCCGACCGTCTTGAGGCTCAGCGCCACGCTGGCCTCGCGCGACAGCGCCGGATGGCAGCACATGAACACCATCCGCAGCTCGTCGTCGCGGAGCGCCGCCAGCAGCTCGGGCTCGACGGGCGCCGACGACGCCGCCGCCATCGACTGGGTGAGGTCGGCGACAATCGCGTCGGTCTTGGCGCCGAAGGTGCGATCGCGCCGCACCGCGTCGATCGAGATCCGATGGGCGACCGTATACAGCCAGCCGGCGGGATTGTTCGGAATCCCGTCGTACGGCCAGGTCTGCAGCGCCCGGATGAGCGCTTCCTGTACCGATTCCTCCGCGACCGCGACGTAGGCGGGGCCGAGCACACGCGTCAGGCGGGCGACGAGGCGGCCCGCCTGATGGCGGAAGAGGTGTTCGACTAGGCTGTCGGCGGTTCCCACAGCTTGCGGACTTCGATCGTACCGCCGTACTCGATGTGCGGGTGCTCCGAGGCGCGCGCCACCGCCTCGTCGTAGTCGCGCGCGTCGATCAGGTAGAAGCCGCCGAGCACTTCCTTCGTCTCGCTGAACGGCCCGTCGGTCGTCCGCGCCTTGCCTCCGCCCGGCCGGACGACCTTGCCGCCGTCGCCGCCGAGGCGCTTGCTGTCGACGGTGAACGGCTTCTTCGTCCACGCCATGTACTTCTCGATCGCTTTCTGCATCTCCTCGGGGCTCAGCTTGGCAAATCCGGTCGGATCCTGATACAGCAACAACATGAACTGGGACATGGAATCACGTCTCCTTTCACCTGAGAGACGAACGCGCGGCCGGGAAATCGACACCGGCAGCATGTGATTGGCGTACAGGATGTTACCTCTCGCGATCGCGGCGACGCTGGCGATGCAGGGCGGGCTCGACCGGACAGCGGTCGACCGCTTCGTCGCCGAACTGCGCAGGGCGGTGGCGGCGGGCGACCGCGCGGCGGTGGCGGCCCGCGTCCAGTACCCGATCACGGTGTTCGCCGGCGGCATGCGAATCCCGATTGCGGACGCCGCTGCGCTCGGCCAGAGCTATGCCGTGATCTTCACGTCCGCGCTCACGAGCGCGATTGCGCGCGATGCGCCGATCGTCAGCGGCGACACGGCCACGATCGGGGCGGGAGCGATCGAAATCCGGCGCATCGGCGGCGCGCTCGAGATCACGCGCATCACCGTCCCCGTCGGTGGCGGCGGCGCGGCAGCGAGATCGGACGCTCGTGGACGCGGCGCCTCGCCGCCGGCCGACGCAGCGCCCGACCGGATTGGCATCGACGTCGGCCGCGCCCAGCGCGCCGGATCGCTGGCGCCGGGCGCGCGCGCGAGCTACGTCGTCTTCGTGCCGAAGAATCGTCTATTGGACGTCCGCATCGAAGGCGTCCGCGGCCGCGACGTGGTGGCGCGCATCGTCAGGGCGACAGATGGCGCGCCGGTGGATCCGCGCGCGAAGGACGGCGTCCGCACGTGGAGCGGCCGCGTTCCCGAAGACGGCGACTATCGGATCGAGGTCGTGCGACGGTCGACGGGCGCCGACCGTCAACTGTTCACGCTGATCGTCACGCTTCGCTGACCGGCCGGCGCGCCGGCGCGCGCGACACTCGCCCGCGCCGGTGGATCGCCGAAGGGACGCTGACGCTTACTCGTACCGCAGCGCGAGCATCGGGTCGACGCGCGATGCCCGAACGGCGGGGATGAACCCGGCGGCCAGCGCGACGATCGCCAGCGCCACGGTCGCGGCGATCAGCACGACCGGGTCGTAGCCCTTCATCTGGTAGAGCAGCGACTGCGCCAGCCGGCCGAGCCACGCGGCGGTGACCAGGCCGATCGCGCCGCCGACGACCGTCATCATGCCGACCTGCCGCAGGATCATCGCGCGCACGCGGCCGGCGTCGGCGCCGAGCGCCATGCGCAGGCCGATCTCGCGCGTGCGCTGCGACACCGTGTAGGCGAGCACGCCGTAGAGCCCGACCGCGGCGAGCAGCGTGGCGAGCACCGCGAACGCCGCCGACAGCACGCTGATCATGCGATCGAGAAAGGTGTTCTGCCGCACCTGTTGCGGCATCGTCCGCAGCGATTCGACCGGCAGGTCGGGATCGAGGCGCGCCACGAGGCGGGGCACGAGCGCGAGCACCGCGTTGGTGTCGGTGGTGCGCACGTAGAAGGTGAGCGATCCGATATCCGCCGTGTCGCCCTGACGGATCGGGCGGAAGAAGAGCGGCGGCGGCTCCTGCTTCACTTCGCTGTACTTGGCATTGCGCACGAAGCCGACGATCTCGGTGTCGAGCGGGCTTCCGGGCCGCCGATCGCCGATGTGCTTGCCGATCGGGTTCGGCAGCAGGTTGAACTTCTTCGCGAACGCCTCGTTGACGACGACGACCTTCGCGCGATCCTTGGCGTCGCCCCGTGTGAACTCGCGCCCCGCGATCAACGGCAGGCCGAGCGTCGAGAAGTAGCCGGGCATCACTTCGTTGTACCGGGAGTTGACGTCGGTGTCGGGCCCGGCGGAGAACCCCTCCACCTGGACGCTGTTGCCCCAGTTGTCGCCCGCGAGCATCGGGACGAGCGACGCCGTCACGCCGGTGACGCCGGGCGTCGCGCGGAGGTTGTCCTCGAGCTGCTCGAACAGCTGCATGGAGCGCTGCGGCGAGTAGCCGTTCAGGCGCGGCGACACGCCGAACGTGATCACGTTGTCGGCCTTGATCCCGAGATCCACGCGGCTGACGTTCATCAGGCTCTTGGTGAAGAGCCCGGCGGCGACGAGCAGCGCCAGCGACAGCGCGATCTGCGCCGTCGCGAGCGACATCCGGAATCGAGCCGCGCTGCGCGCGCCCGACGGCTGTCCGGATTGCCCCTTGAGCGCCGACGCGAGGTCGGGGCGCGTGCTGTGGATTGCGGGAAAGAGGCCGAACAGAAGTCCGGTTGCGATCGTGAGGCCGCCGGCGAACAGCATCACGGCGCGGTCGAGGCGCCAGTCGAATCCGCTCGCGGCGTCCGCGGGCAGCAGCGAGGCGATCAGGTCGAGCGTCCACTGCGCGACCAGGAGGCCGGCGACGCCTCCGATCAGCGCGAGGATCAGCGATTCGGTGAGCAGCTGGCGCACGAGCTGCCAGCGGCTCGCGCCGATCGACAGCCGGACGGCGATCTCGGCGGCGCGTCCCGCGGATCGCGCGAGCAGCAGGTTGGCGATGTTCGCGCACGCGATGATCAGCACGAAGGCCGTGACGCCGAGCAGCAGCCTGAGCGACGGGCCGCTCTGGTTCGGGATGCCGCTCTGGCCGCGCGCGCCCGGCTCGAACTCCAGCGGCTTGGCCTTGAAGCGCTGCAGCGTCTGCGGGCTCATCCCCTTCTGCTGTGCCGCCTCGACGTCGACGAGGATTGCGCGGTACTGCGGTTCGAGCTGCGCCCGCGCCTGCGCGATCGACACGCCGGGCTTCAGGCGGCCGAACAGGTAGTAGTGATAGCTGCTCCGGTCGGCGAACTTCGTGTAGGTCGGGTCGAGCAGCGTGCGGATCGTGATCGGCACGAACACCTTCGGTTCGCCGCCGAGCGTCGTGCCGAGGAAGCCGCGCGGCGCGACGCCGACGATCGTCAGCGTCTGGCCGTTGACGACGATCGACTGGTCGACGACGTGCGGATCGGCGCCGAGCTGCGTCTCCCAGTATCCGTAGCTGAGCACGGCGATGGCGGAGGCGCCCGGCGCCGGGTCGTCGCCAGGCGCGATCAGGCGGCCGAGGGCGGGCTGCAGGCCGAGCACCGGAAAGTAGCTGCCCGACACGAGCATCGCCTGCCCGTTGATCGTCTGCTTGTTGAACGAGAGGTTGGCGCCGATGATCCGATGCGCCGCGAGGCCCGTGAACGCCGTCTGCAGCCGCTCGAGGTCCCGGTACATCGGGTAGCTGAACACGTCGTCGCAGTTGCCGCGCGTGCTCGCCTGGTTGCACGACTGGTTGCCCGGCTTCGGCCCCGGCGCGAGCAGGTTGACCAGCCGCTCGGGCTGCGGCACCGGCAGCGGCCGGAGCAGCAGCTGGTTGAAGAGCGAGAAGATCGCCGCGTTGGCGCCGATGCCGAGCGCGAGCGACACGATGGCCACCGACGTGACGAACGGGGTTTTGAACAGGGTCCGCAGCGCAAACTTCATGGCTTCGGGTTAGACGGATGCGCCAGGGGAATGGTTTAGGCGAGAATTGACGGTCATGACCGCTGTCGAATGGCTCGCCAAGCACATCGAGCGCACGGTGAGCGGACCGCTGTGGCACGGTCCGGTCCTCGACGAGCTGCTGCGCGACGTCACGGCCGAGCAGGCCGCGGCGCGGCCGATCCGCGATGCGCACTCGATCTGGGAGCTCGTGCTCCACGTTGCCGCCTGGGCGGAAATCGGTCGCGCGCGGCTCGACGGCCGCGCCGTCGGCGACCCGCCCGACGAGCTGAACTTCCCCGCGGTGCGCGACGCGAGCGACGCCGCGTGGGAGCTGGCGCGCGAACGGATGCGCGAGAGCTACCGCGACCTCGCCGCGCGCGTCCGGCAACTGGACGAGGAGACGCTGGCGACGCGCGTCCACGGCCTGCCGTACACCGTCAGCTTCATGCTGCACGGGATCGTCGAGCACGGCACGTACCACGGCGGGCAGATCGCGCTGTTGAAGAAGGCCGCGCGGTGACGCCGAAGTTCTTCGCGTCGGCGCGCGCGTTCCGCGCGTGGCTCGAGCGGCACCACGACCGCGAGACGGAACTGCTCGTCGGCTTCCACAAGAAGGCGTCGCCGCGCCGGCGCGGCGCGAAGGCGCGCGCGGGGATGACCTACGGCGAGGCGCTCGACGAGGCGCTGGCGTTCGGATGGATCGACGGCGTGCGGCGCAACATCGACGCCGATCGCTGGTCGATCCGCTTCTCGCCGCGGAAGCCGCGGAGCATCTGGAGCAACGTCAACGTCCGCCACGTCACGCGGCTCATCGAGGCGGGGCGCATGGCGCCGGCCGGCCTGCGCGCCTTCGACGCGCGCGAAGAGCGGCGCAGCGGCATCTATCTGTACGAGCGGACGCCGGCCGCGCTCGAGCCGGCGCTGGAGAAGCGCTTCGCGGCGCGCCGCGCGGCGAAGGCGTTCTTCGACGCGCAGCCGCCCGGGTACCGCCGGATCGTCACCGGGTGGGTGATGCAGGCGAAGAAACAGGAGACGCGCGAGAAGCGGCTCGCGCGCCTGATCGAGAAGTCGGCGCGCCGGGAGCGCGTCGACCTGATGAAGCCCAACGCATGACCGACGCCATTCACATCCGACCCGCCACCGAGCGCGACGCGGCGCTCGTCCTCGACATGATCAAGGCGCTCGCCGAGTACGAAAAGCTCGCGCACGCCGTGACGGCGACCGAAGCCACGATCCGCGAATCGCTCTGGGGGGCGCACCCGGCCGCCGAGGTGATCATCGCCTTGGTCGACGGCCGGCCCGCCGGCTTCGCGCTGTTCTTTCACAACTACTCGACGTTCCTCGCGCAGCGCGGGCTGTATCTCGAGGACCTCTTCGTCACGCCGGAGCACCGGGGCCGCGGCATCGGGCGCGCGCTCCTCGAGCGCCTGGCGCGGATCGCCGTCGAGCGGAATTGCGGCCGGTTCGAGTGGTCGGTCCTCGACTGGAACGAGCCGGCGATCGGGTTCTACAAGAAGCTGGGCGCGGTTCCGCTGGAGGATTGGACGATTTTCCGGGTGACGGGCGACGCGCTGAAGCGCCTCGCCGGTGTGCCGGGATAGCGCGCTCCGTGGTGTCCTTTGCCTCGCCCGTGCGCTAGAATCGCGCGATGATTGCGAAGCCCTTCGCCGCGGCCGCGCTGGCCGCCGCCGCCCTCACCGTGCTGCCGTCGGCGGCCGGGCCGGCGGGACCGGTCGATTTCGTCGGGCACGACATCGCCACCGAGTTCCGCGGCGGCTACGCCGTGGCGGTCGCCGACTTCAACAAGGACGGCAAGATCGACGTGATCGCGAACACGCTCGCGATTCCCGAGCTGGCGTGGTACGAGAACCCGGGCTGGGAACGCCACGTGATCGTCAGCGACACGCCGCAGATCGTCAACCAGGCGATCGCCGACATCGACGGCGACGGCATCCCGGAGGTTGCGTTCCAGAGCGGCTTCGCGATGCAGGCGGCCAACAGCCCCGGCTTCAACTGGATCGCGCGCAGCGGCGGCAACCCGAAGCAGAGCCCCTGGAAGGCGGAGAAGATCGACACGTTTCCGACGTCGCATCACGTGGCGTGGCTCGATCTCGACGGCGACGGCAGGAAGGAACTGCTCAACGCGCCGCTCATCGGCGAGAAGTCGCTCGCGCCGACCTACGACCAGGACAAGGCGTCGGTGTTCTGGTACAGCCCCGCCGACTGGAAGCGCCACGTCGTCACGACCGATATCCCCGGCATCATCCACCGCGTGCGTCCGGTCAAGTGGGACGGGAACGGCCGCGATCAGTTCCTCGTGGCCAGCTTCGAGGGGATCGCGCTCTACCGCCCGACGGGCAAGGGCGACGCGATGACGTTCGAGAAGACGCTGCTGTCGCACGGCCACGAAGAGAAAGCGCCGCGCCTCGGCGCGAGCGACGTCGGCGTCGGCCGCAACGACGGCAAGCGGTTCTTCGCCTCCGTCGAGCCGTGGCACGGCAACGAGGTCGTCGTCTACACGCAGAACGGCAGCCAGTGGACGCGGCGCGTGATCTTCGACAAGGTGACGAGCGGCCACGAGATCGCCGTCGTCGATCTGAACGGCGACGGGCGCGACGACATCGTCGCCAACGACAACAGCCAGGCGACGCCGCGCAATCCGAACGCGCCGGCCGGCGGCGTGCACGTCTTCTACGCGCCGGCCGATCCCGCGACCGGCACCTGGCAGTATCAGCGCATCGAAGACAAGCTCGCGATGAACAGCTGCGTCGGCGCCGACATCAACGGCGACGGCCGCAACGACATCGTGTGCACCGGCGCCGGCGGCACGATCCGCTGGTACGAGAACAAGGGACCGGCCCGTCCATCCACCGCAGGCAGGTAGACGCCGGGTCCATCGGACCCGGGCATCAGGGAGGCAGCTATGAGCGTTTCTCGCCGCCACTTCTTCGGAGGGCTCGCCGCCGCCATCGGCGCGCTCAAGGCCGCGCCGGAACTGGACCTGCTCGCGCAGGCGCGCCAGCAGGGCGCGGTCGCGCCGGCGCGCATGCGCCAGTCCCTGGACGATTACGACAGCTACGCCAAGCTGGCGAGCAACGAGAACTGCTGGGGGCCGCCGGAGAACGTCATGCACGCGATGACGAACGCGTGGAAGTACGCGAACCGCTACGGGTATCCCGACGGCAACATCGTCGGCGAGATCGCGAAGCATCACGGCGTGAAGCCCGACAACGTCCTGCTGACCGCCGGCTCCGGCGAAGTCCTCGACGTCGTCGGGACGACGTTCCTGTCGGCGAACAAGAAGGTGCTCGGCGTCGAGCCGTCGTACAGCTCGGTGTACCAGCACGCCACCAGCATCAAGTCGACGGCGATCAAGCTGCCGCTCGGCAAGGACTACCGCCAGGACATCGGCGCGATGGTCCGGGCGGCCAACGAGCACGCGAAGGAGATCGGGTTCGTCTACCTGTGCAATCCGAACAACCCGACGGGCATCCACGTCACCAAGTCGGAAGTGAAGCAGCTGCTCGACGGCATCCCGCAGGGGATGCCGGTGCTGATCGACGAGGCGTACCACCACTTCGTCGAAGCGCCCGACTACGCGACGTCGGTGCCGTACGTCATCGAAGGGCGCCCGGTGATCGTCGCGCGCACCTTCTCGAAGATCGCCGCGCTCGCCGCGATGCGCCTGGGCTACGCGATCGCGCCGGCCGAGATCATCCAGAAGATGCGCCCGTACAGCATGGGCAGCATCAACGCGCTCGTGAAGTGGGGCGGCGTCGCGTCGCTCAAGGACGAGGAAGGCCAGGCGAGGATCCGCAAGATGGTCGTCGACCTCCGCGAGAAAACGAGCAGCGAGCTCCGCGCGCACGGGTACGACGTCATCCCGTCGCAGACCAACTTCTTCATGGTGTCGATCGGCCGCGAGATCCAGCCGGTCATCGAGGAGTTCCGCGCGAAGAAGGTGCTCGTCGGCCGGCCGTTCCCGCCGATGACGACGCACATGCGCGTCTCGATCGGGACGGCGGAGGAGATGGAGCGGTTCACGAAGGCGTTCAAGGAGATCTTCCCCGCGAAGTCGCCGGTGAAGACGACGGCGGCGCTCTAGTCGAGCGCCGCGCCGTGGCGGTGCGGGCCGCTTGACGGCCCGCACGGCACTGCCATCCACGGCGGGCGTCCTCCGGGCGCCCGTCGTCTTCTTTCCATGACGAACACCGAACGCTCACGACGCAGCTTCATCGGTTATTTCTCGTCGATCGGCCTGGCATCGACGCTGCTGCCGGGCGCCCTGTGGGCGCAGGTCCAGGAGCGGGGCGCAGCGACGATCACGCCCGAGATGCTGCAGCACGCGCTCGACGTCGCCGGCCTCGAGTTCACCGACGAGCAGCGGCAGCAGATGCTGAGCGGCGTCAACCGAAACCTGACGCAGTACGCCGAGCTCCGCGCGATCCACATCGATCCGAACCTCGCGCCGCCGCTGTACTACAGTCCGCTCGTCCCGGGGACGAAGCTCGATCGGACGCCGAAGCCGTTCCGCGCCGCGGCGCCGACCGCGGTGACGCGCCCGGCGAACCTCGAGGAGGCGGCGTTCTGGCCGATCGCCGACCTCGCGCACCTGGTGAAGACGCGCCAGGCGACCTCGGTCGAACTGACCGAGATGTACCTGGCGCGCCTCCACCGCTACAACGCGACGCTCAATTGCGTGGTCACCTTCACCGACGATCTCGCGATGCGCCAGGCGCGCGAGGCCGATCGCGAGATCGCGGCGGGACGCTACCGCGGTTTGCTGCACGGCATCCCGTGGGGCTGCAAGGACATCATCGCGGTGCCCGGCTACCCGACGCAGTGGGGCTCGGCGGCCTTCAAGGACCAGACCTTCGACGTCGAAGCCTCCGTCGTCCGCCTGTTGCGCGAGGCGGGCGCCGTCCTCGTCGCGAAGCTCGCCACCGGCGAGCTGGCGAGCGGCGATCAATGGTTCGGCGGACGCACGAACAACCCGTGGGATCCGAAGGAAGGGTCCAGCGGATCGTCGGCCGGGCCGGCGAGCGCCACCGCGGCCGGCTGCGTCGCGTTCGGGATCGGCACCGAGACGAGCGGATCGATCCTGAGCCCGTCGACGGTGTGCGGCGCGACCGGCCTGCGGCCGACCTTCGGGCGCGTGAGCCGCTACGGCGCGATGACGCTGTCGTGGACCGAGGACCGGCTCGGCCCGATCTGCCGCACCGCCGAGGACTGCGCGATCGTCTTCCACGCGATCGCGAAAGCCGACGAGCAGGATCCGAGCGTCCTCGACCTGCCGTTCAACTACGACGCGACCCTCGACGTCCGCAAGCTTCGCGTCGGCTACCTCGCCGCGGGCTTCGCCGAAGCCAACCGGGATCCCGACTGGAAGAAGAACGAGGCGCTGACGTTCGACACCCTGAAGGCGCTCGGCGTCACGCCCGAGCCGTTCGATCTGCCGCCGCTGCCGACCAACGTCACCGGCGGCATCCTCGGCGCCGAGTCGGGCGCGTCGTTCGACGAGTTCATCCGAGCCGGCCGCGACCGCGAGATGACCAATCCGCAGCGCGCCAACGGGATGCGCACCAGCCGCCTCGTGCCGGCGATCGAATACCTGCAGGCGCAGCGCGTGCGCGCGATGGTGATGCGTCGCTTCGCGGGCGCCGTCGGCAGGTTCGACGTGTACCTCGCGCCGTACATGAACATGCGCGGCGCCGGTGCAGGCCGGGGAGACGGAAGAGGGCAGCGTGGCGCCGCGGCGGGGCGGGCCGGCGCCGATTTCACGCCTCCGCCGAGCGTCGTGCGGGATCACTTCGCGGTCGCGAACCTGTGCGGGTACCCCGCCGTCGCCGTGCCGAACGGGTTCACCGCCGACGGCCACCCGACGAGCGTCACGTTTCTGGGGCGGCTGTACAACGAAGGCGAGATTCTCGCGCTCGCGCGGGCGTATCAGGAGAAAGCCGGGTGGCACCGCCGCCGGCCGGCGCTGCAAAGCTGAGGATCGACGGCGGTCCCGGGCTTCGGGTTCGTGACGATTCGGCGGTTCAGTCGGGCAGAACCGCCGTCGCATTCCGCTTCGGCACCTGGCCGACCGGAATCGTCGCCACCTCTTTTCGCGCCGCGATGTCAATCACCGAAACCGAGTTCGACCCGGCGTTCGCCACGTACGCGCGTTTGCCGTCGGGCGTCAGCGTGACCCAGTCCGGGTGATGTCCCACCTTGGTCTCGCCCTTCAACTGCAGGTCGGGCAGCGAGTAGAAGTAGATCCGCGTGTTCATCTTGCTCAGCACGCAGAGCGTCCTGCCGTCGGGCGTCACCGCCAGCCCGTGCGCGGGCGATCCCTGCAGCCCCTCCGTGACGCGCTCCGCGGGCGCGACCTCCGGCAGCGTGACCTCGTCCACGATCCGGCGCGCCGCGAAGTCGACGACGATGAAGCCGTTGAAGTTGGAGAGCTGAGCGAAGAGGCGCCTGGTGGATCCGTCGGCCGCCGTTTCGAAGGCCATCGGGCGGACGCCGTCGCGCGTCGGCAGCGTCCACACGATCTCTTCGGTCTTCTGATCGATCACCGTGATCTTCCGTCCGGGAATCGAGCCGGCGACGACGAACCGGCCGTCGGGCGTCACGTAGGTGTTGTGGATGCCGCCCTCGGTGCGGATGCTCTTGACGCGCGTCAGCGTCTTCGCGTCGACGACGTCGACCGCACCGGCGCCGGCGACGATCGCCGCGTAGACGCGCGTGCCGTCTTTGCTGACGGCGACGTTGTTCGGATGGTTCGTCAGCGGAATGCGCTTGATCACCTTCAGCGTCGTCAGATCGGCGACGTCGAGGGTCGACTCGGCTTCGTCGGTGATGTATAGGCGGCTGCCGTCGGGCGCCGGCGCGGCGCCGTGGTTCACCTCGATGCCGTCGATCTGCCCGATCACGCGGTTGGTCGACGGATCGATCAGCATCACGCTGTCGCCGGCCGAATTCGTCTGGATGATGCGGACGGTGGCCGCGCTCAGCGCGACCGGCAGCGCGAGGGCGATCGCGGCGATTTGGGCCTTCATGACCGGACACTCTAAACTATCGCCGCCATGCGGTTCATGATCTTTCTGCTGTTGGCGGCGCAGGCGGCGCCCGAGCTCGATTTCGCGGCGTACCGCTCGAAGGTCGAGCCGCTGCTCCTCGAGAAACGGCCCGGCCACGCGCGGTGCGTCGTCTGTCATTCGACCGGGACGGCGTTCCGGCTGCAGCCGCTGGCGAAGGGCCAGACGACGTACACCGAGGAGCAGTCGCAGAAGAACTTCGAGATGGTGAAGAAGTTCGTCCGCGCCGGCCACCCCGACGAGAGCCGCCTGCTGTTGATGCCGCTGGCGCACGAGGCGGGCGGGACCGAGTTCCATCCCGGCGGCAAGCACTGGGCGTCGCGCGCCGATCCCGAGTGGAGGACGCTGGCCGACTGGGTCGATGGCGGCCGCTGATCCGTTCCGGCACTACCTGCGCGTCCGCTACGTCGAATGCGACGCGCAGAAGGTGGTGTTCAACTCGCGCTACAGCGAGTACGTCGACGCCGGCATGACCGAGTTCCTGCGCGCCGCCGGCATCCAGCACGAGTTCGCCGCGGGGCCGCTCGACTTCCAGCTGGTCAAGCAGACAATCGAATGGAGGGCGCCCGCGCACTTCGACGAGGTGCTGGAGCTCTCGATGCGCGCCACGCGGCTCGGCACGACGTCGTTCACCGTCGCCACCGACTTCCGGCTGGCGGGTCGCGACCGCGTCATCGCCGCAATCGAAACCGTGTACGTGCTCGTCGACGCCACGACGCTGACGAAGATGCCGCTGCCCGATCGCATCCGCCGCGCGCTCGTCGACGGCGCGGCCGGAAAGGCGACGCGCCAATTCGCCGACGTGTCCCTGGCGCGGCGGCTCGAAGGGGCCGAGCGGGACGCGAACGCCCGGTTCGTGGAGGCGCGGGCGTCGCTCGACCCGGCGTCCGGCGCGGCGTGGATCGACGTGAACGGCACCGCCGCGATGTTCGACGGCGTCGACTCGCCGATCACGCAGACGTTCGGCTTCGGTCTGTTCGCGCCGCCTGCGGCGGCCGATCTCGATCGCCTCGAGCGGTTCTTCGACGGGCGATCGGCGCCGGTCCACCACGAGGTGTGCCCGCTCGTCGATGCCGCGCACCTCGATCTCCTCGTCGGGCGGGGCTACAGGCCGATCGAATTCAGCCACGTGCTCTACCGGCGGCCGGCCGCATGCGGTCCCTCGCCCGCCGTGGCGGTGCGCATCGTCGGCGGCGCGGAGTCGTCGCTCTGGGCGCAGACGCTGGCGGACGGGTGGAGCGATCAGGCGGAGGCGGCGCCGGTGATCGCCGACCTCGCGCGTGTGATGGCGGCGCGCGCCGGCTCGCATCTGTTTCTCGCGGAGGAAGACGGGCGGCCGATTGCGGCCGGATCGCTCTCGATTGCCGACGGCGTCGCGATCCTGGCGGGGGCGAGCACGTCACCCGCCGCGCGGCGCCGCGGCGCCCAGTCGGCGCTGCTCGCGGCGCGGCTCGCCTTCGCGGCGGAGCAGGGGTGCGACGTCGCGATGGTCGTGGCGCTGCCGGGCAGCGGCTCGCAGCGCAACGCCGAGCGCCACGGCTTTCGGATCGCTTACACGCGGACCAAATGGGCGCGGCGGCGGTGAGCCGCGGACACCGACCATTTTCATTCTGGTACTTCAGAGGGAAACACCGCATAATAGTGGCCGGCGATTTCGAGCGCGGGCGCCCCTTCGGGCGCCATTCACAAGGAGATGACATGGCGAAGAAAGCGACGAGCAAGCGGAAACCCAACGCGGCGTTCATGAAGCCGGTGCAGCCGGATGCCGCGCTGTCGGAGGTCGTCGGCTCGAAGCCGCTCCCGCGCACCGAGCTGACGAAGAAGCTCTGGGCCTACATCAAGAAGAACGGGCTGCAGGACAAGAAGAACAAGCGCATGATCAAGTCCGACGACGCCCTGAAGACGGTGTTCGGCGGCAAGGCGCAGGTCAACATGTTCGAGATGACGAAGCTGGTGAACAAGCACGTGAAATAGGCCGCCCCGCTGCCGGTTGTCGGTTGTCGGCGCGCGGTGGCCGACGACCGACGACCGATCCTCGACCGCCGTTCTCTCCGTGATAGCATCGCGCTTTCCCTCTGGAAGGACAGCGTTGATGACGTCACGGCGGTACCTCCCCGCACTCGTACTCCTCTTCGTCGGCAGCGGCTGCGCGGCTCTGATTTACGAAATCGTCTGGTTCCAACTCCTCCAGCTGGTCATCGGATCCTCGTCGATTTCGCTCGGCATCCTGCTCGGCACCTTCATGGGCGGCATGTGCCTCGGCAGCCTCCTGCTGCCGCGCGCGGTCTCCGCGCGCCAGCATCCGCTGCGCGTCTACGCGACGCTCGAGGCGGGCATCGGCCTGCTCGGGCTGCTGATTCTCGTCGGCATGCCGCTCATCGGCGGCCTGTACACCGCGTGGGCCGGCGAGGGGATGCTGAGCGTATTCGTGCGCGCGATCGTCGCCGGCGTCTGCCTGCTGCCGCCGACGATGCTGATGGGCGCGACGCTGCCGGCGATCTCGCGGTGGGTGAAAGCCACGCCCGAAGGCGTCGCGTGGCTCGGCTTCTTCTACGGGGGCAACATCGTCGGCGGCGTGGTCGGCAGCCTGGCGGCCGGATTCTATCTGCTGCGCGTCTACGACGTGAACGTCGCCACGGCGGCCGCGGTGCTCATCAACGCGATCGTCGCCGGCGCGGCGTACTTCGTCGGCGGGCGCGCGGAATACGAGCCGCCGCACGCCGCCGGCTTCGTGCCGGTCGAAACGCGGGCGCGCATCGACGGCGCGACCAACGTCTACGTCGCCATCGGGCTGTCGGGGCTGACCGCGCTCGCGGCGGAAGTCGTCTGGACGCGGCTGCTGTCGCTGCACTTCGGCGCCACCGTGTACACGTTCGCGTTGATCCTGTCGGTGTTTCTCGTCGGCCTCGGCGTGGGCAGCACCGTCGCGTCGATGGTGTCGCGCGATAGGGCCGCGGCCCGCCGCGCGCTCGGCTGGTGCCAGCTGCTGCTGTGCGGCGCGGTTGCGTGGGCCGCCTACCAGCTCACCGAGTCGCTCACCTACTGGCCGATCAATCCGTCCATCTCGACGTCGCCCTGGTACACGTTTCAGCTCGACATGGTGCGGTGCCTCTGGGTGGTCCTGCCCGCGGCGATCCTCTGGGGCGCGAGCTTTCCGCTCGCGCTCGCCGGTGTGGCGGCGAGCGACCAGGATGCGGCGCGGCTGGCCGGCGGCGTCTACGCCGCCAACACCGTCGGCGCCATCGTCGGGTCGCTCGTCACCAGCTTCGTGCTGATTCCGTGGATCGGGAGCTCGCACGCCGAGCAGGTGATCATCATCACGTCGGCGCTGTCGGCGCTGCTGCTGCTCGAGCCCGCGCTTGCGCGCAAGGCGGAGCCGGCCACGGAACCGCGATCCGGGACCTCGGAGCCGGGTGCGCGGAAGCCCGGGTTCGGCCTTGCCGCCACCGCGGTGCTCGCCGTCGCGATGATCTCGGCCGGGCTGCTCGCGCGCAGCGTGCACGAACTGCCCGGACTGCTCGTCGCCTACGGCCGCTACGCCGCCACGCGCGTGGGGCAGGCCGACATCATCTACGTCGGCGAAGGGCTGAACGCGACGGTCGCCGTGTCGGAGCTCTCGAACGGCGTCCGCAACTACCACAACGCCGGCAAGGTGCAGGCCTCGAGCGAGCCGCAGGACATGCGCCTGCAGCGCATGCTCGGCCACATGACGACGCTCGTCCCGCGGCAGACCCGGAAGGTGCTGGTCATCGGCTGCGGCGCGGGGGTGACGGCCGGAGCCGTGTCGATCGATCCCGCGCTCGAGCACGAGACGATCGCCGAAATCGAACCGCTGGTGCCGCGCGTCGTCTCCACCTACTTCGCCGAACACAACTTCGACGTCGTCCGCAATCCGAAGGTCCACGTGCGCATCGACGATGCGCGGCACTTCGTGGAGACGACGGGCGAGAAGTTCGACGCGATCACGTCGGATCCGCTGGATCCGTGGGTGAAGGGCGCGGCGATGCTCTACACGCAGGAGTTCTTCCGGATGGCGAAGGGCCATCTGAACCCCGGCGGCGTGATGACGCTGTTCGTCCAGCTGTACGAGAGCAACGAGGACGCCGTGAAGAGCGAAATCGCGACCTTCCTCGACGTCTTCCCCAACGGCGTCGTCTTCGGGAACACCAGCGAAGGGAAGGGCTACGACCTCGTGCTGCTCGGCCCGGTCGATTCGATCACGATCGACGTCGACGCGATCGACCAGCGGCTGAAGCGTCCCGAGTACTCGCGCGTGATGCAGTCGCTGCGCGAGATCGGGATGACGTCGGCGATCGATCTGTTCGCGACATACGCGGGGCGGAAGCCGGATCTGGCGCCGTGGCTGCGCGACGCGCAGATTACGCACGACAAGGATCTGCGGCTGCAGTACCTCGCCGGCCTGGGGCTCAACCTCTATCAGGCCGACGTCATCTACGCCGACATGCTGAAGTACGTCTCGAAGACGCCGGACGACCTGTTCACGGGGTCGGACCGGACGAAGCAGACGCTCCTCGCGGCGATTCGAAACGCGCCGGGGCGGTAGCCGCGGCCGCGGGCTGACGCCTGGAGCCGGAGGGCGACGACAGGGAATGCGACGAGCGATCCGGCGCTGGTGGTTCGGCCTCGCGGACGGCGCGGCGGACGCGCTGCACGCCGGCGTCATTCGCGTCGCGATCGTCGCCGACGATCTGCTGTACCTGTGGCGCCGCGACATGCCGATCCGCTGGACCGTGCACGCGATCCGGCGGCTGGGCAACACCCTGGTCGTGACGGTCTACGAAAAGAGCCTCCTCGAGGTCTCGAACGCGTGGAAGAAGGCGCGGCGGCCCCTGGCGCGAGGCAGACGGATGTAAACTCTGCGTGGCTTCGCCACCTTCGGGCGGCACGCCGTTCCAGGAGGAGTCATGACGAGACTCGGTTCGTGGTCGCTCGCCCTCATTCTCGCGTTCTCCACCGCCGCCGCCGCGCAGACGTTCCGGGGCGGGATCTCCGGGCGCGTCATCGATTCGACCGGCGCCGTGCTGCCCGGCGTCTCGCTGACCGCGACGAACAACGCCACGTCCACCTCGAGGACGACGACCTCGTCCGCGACGGGCGATTTCTCGTTCCCCGATCTGCCGCTCGGCAACTACACGGTCGAGGCCTCCCTCCAGGGGTTCCAGACCGTGAAGACCACGGTCGAGGTCACCGTCTCCCGCATCTCGTCGATCGAGATGAAGATGGGGCTGTCGCAGGTCGCCGAGACCGTGCAGGTCACCGCGTCGGCCATCACGCTCGACACGGTGTCGACCTCCCTCAACAACGTGATCCAGCCGAAGCAGGTGCAGGATCTGCCGCTGAACGGCCGTGATTTCACCAAGATGCTGCAGCTGTCGCCCGGCGTCGCGGCGAACCAGACGTCGGTCAACGGCGCGCGCACGCGCGGCAACAACTACCAGATCGACGGCGCCGACAACAACGACGCGTTCCAGAACGTCGCCGCGGTCAACCAGGGCGGCGTCTCGGGGATCGCGGGCACGCTGCTGCCGATCGAGGCGATCGACCAGTTCGCGGTGCAGTCGGGCGGCTCCGCCGAGAGCGGCCGCAACGCCGGATCCAGCGTCAACCTGGTGATCAAGTCGGGCACCAACGACCTGCGCGGCACGACCTACTACTTCAACCGCAACGAAGGGCTGTCGGCGAACTCGCCGGTGGCGACGCCCGGCTCGCCCAAGCGCGAGATCCGCGACAACCAGTACGGCTTCTCGCTCGGCGGCCCGATCGTCCACAACAAGACGTTCTACTTCTCGACGTTCGAGGCGCAGAAGCTGACGGCGGGCAACTCGCTGACCGACACGGCGCCGTCCGACGCGTGGGTGCAGCAGGCCACGGGGCTGCTGCGGCAGTTCAACGTCCCGGTCAACACCGTCTCGCAGAACCTGCTCGCGCTGTGGCCGGGCCGCTCGGGAGGCGCCGTTCCACAGAACTTCGTCAGCCAGGATCCGAACTCGTATACGAGCTACAACGGCATCTTCAAGGTCGATCACAACTTCAACCAGGTGCACTCGATCTCGGCGCGCTACTTCGGCGGCGGCGGCGATCAGGTGGCGCAGATCAACTCGCCGTACCTCGCCTACTTCCAGGCCGTGCCGAGCCGGATGCACAACGTGTCGGTGGTGACGACCAGCGTCTTCACGTCGCACGTCGTGAACCAGCTGGTCATCGGCTACAACTACTTCCGCCAGACGTTCAACTCGTACGACACGTCGGCCGATCCGCTGTCGATGGGTCTCAACACCGCCGTGACCGATCCGTCGCTCGCGGGTCCGCCGAACATCACGATCAACGGCTTCGCGCAGGTCGGCGGCACCCAGCCGCTCGGCCGCGTCGACAAGACGATGCACTTCACCGACAACCTGAGCTGGCAGAAGGGCTCGCACCAGATCAAGGTCGGCGGCGAGGCGCGCGTGGCGAAGCTCTTCGTCTTCTACGACAGCAACAAGCGCGGCAACTTCACCTTCGACGGCACGGTCGGGCCCTGGGCATCGCTGCCCGCGGCGCAGGCCAGCTCCGCGCTGAAGGCGCTCGCCGACTTCATGGCGGGCGACGTCGCCACCGGCAGCATCGTGTACGGCGACACGCACCACAACTACTTCCAGAACACCTTCGACGGCTACGCGCAGGATTCGTGGACCGTCTCGCCGAAGATGACGGTGAACTACGGGCTCCGCTACACCTACCCCGGCGTGCTCGGGGCGAGCGACGGCGCCTTGACGACGTTCCTGCCGGCGCGGGGCATGGTCTCCACCGACTCGCTCTATCCGGCGGACAAGACCGATTTCTCGCCGCGCTTCGGCGTCACCTACACGCCGTTCGACAGCCGCAAGACCGTCGTACGCGGCGCGTGGGGCCTCTACTACGACATGCTCGCCGTCAACTTCTTCACCGCGAACACGTCGTTCGCCAACGGCGGGGCACTCGGCGTGGGCAACAACCCGGGCGGCGATTCGCCGGTGTACTCGATCACGCAGCGGAAGTTCACGTACGCGCCGAACGTGCCGGTCTTCGGCACGACGGCGCAGCCCCCGTTCGGCGCGTTCGCGGTGAGCCAGGACCTGAAGCTGCCGTACCTCTACAACTTCAACATCAACGTCGAGCAGCAGCTCGGGTCGAGCACGATCGTGCAGATCGGGTACGTCGGATCGCGCGGCCACCGGCTCGCGATGATGCGCGACATCAACGCGCCGGCGCCGAGCGCCGCCGGGCTGTCGCAGACGCAGCGGCCCTTCTACGCGCTGTACCCGACGCTCCAGGCGATCAACGAGCTCGACACGATCGGCCGCTCCACCTACAACTCGCTGCAGATGTCGCTGATCCAGAACAGCTGGCACGGGCTGTCGGGCCGCCTGAACTACACGCTCGGCCACGCGATGGACAACGCGTCCGAAGCGCGCAACACGCTGCCGATGAACTCCGCGAACATCGAGCAGGACTTCGGCAACGCCACGTTCGACGTGCGCCACATCATCTCGGCGGGCTTCACCTACAACCTGCCGGCGATGGGCACCTCGCGGCTGGGCGACGGATGGCAGTTCAACGTCATCTCGACCATCCAGAGCGGCACGCCGTTCAACATCCTCGTCGGCACCGACGTGGACGGCACCGGCGACCGTCAGGACCGGCCGAACCTGGTCGGCGATCCGTTCTCGAACATCCCGGCGTCGCCGAACGGGTTGACGCAGTACTTCTTCAACCCGGCGGCGTTCGCGATTCCCGCGGCGGGCACGTTCGGCAACCTGCCGCGCGACGCCTACTACGGGCCGTGGTTCAAGACGGTCGACGTGTCGGTCTTCAAGACCACGAAGCTGACCGGCCACACGTCGATCCAGCTGCGCGCCGAGATCTTCAACCTGTTCAACTGGGTCAACTGGGCGAACCCGGGAGCCACGCTGACCAGCTCCACGAGCTTCGGGATCATGAGCAACACGAAGAACGCGACGAACGCGCCGGGCATCGGCGCGGGCGAGCCGTTCAACATGCAGCTCGCGGCGAAGTTGATCTTCTGAGGAGCGATGATGCGTATCTCGGTAGCGCAGGCCGCTAGGTCTGCTCGCGGTGCGGCCCTGACGGGGTGCGCGACGGCTGTTCTGCTCGCGGTCGCCGTGCTGCCGCGCCTGGCCGCGCAGCCGGCGCGCGTCGACGCGTCGCTCTACGGCGGCCTCCGCTGGCGGATGATCGGTCCGTTCCGCGGCGGCCGCGTGAACGGCGTCACCGGCGTGCCCGGACAGATCAACACGTTCTATTTCGGCTCGGTCGGCGGCGGCGTGTGGAAGACGACCAACGCCGGCCGGACGTGGCACCCGGTCTTCGACTCGCAGCCGATCGCCTCGATCGGCGCGGTGGCGGTCGCGCCGTCGCAGCCCGACACGGTCTACGTCGGCACCGGCGAGTCCGACATGCGGTCGCAGATCTCGTACGGCAACGGGATGTACAAGTCGACCGACGCCGGGAAGACGTGGCGGCACATCGGCCTCGACAACACCCGCCAGATCGCGCGCGTCCTCGTCGACGCGCGCGATCCGAACCTGGTCTACGTCGCGGCGCTGGGCCACGCCTATGGCCCCAACCCCGATCGCGGCGTGTTCCGCTCGAAGGACGGCGGCGCGACGTGGCAGAAGGTGCTGTTCAAGACCGACGACACCGGCGCCGTGGATCTCGCCATCGACCCGTCGAACCCGCGCACCGTCTACGCGGCGCTCTGGGCGACGCGTCGTCCGCCGTGGAGCGTGTATCCGGCGGCGAACGCGCCCGGCGGCGGCATCTTCAAGTCGACCGACGGCGGCGACACCTGGCAGCCGATCGACAGCGGCATTCCGGTCGAGGGCCGCGGCCGCATCGGCCTGGCGATTTCCGCTGCCCAGCCCAATCGCCTCTACGCCATCGTCGATGCGAAGGCCGGCGGCCTGTTCCGGTCGGACGACGGCGGGAAGAGCTGGACCAAGACGTCGGCCGATCAGCGGATCTGGGGCCGCGGCTGGTACTTCGGCAAGATCGTCGCGGACCCGAAGAACGCGGACCTCGTCTACATCTCGAACACCGGCGTCTACCGATCGCGCGACGGCGGCAGGACGTTCGGCGAGCCGTTCAAGGGATCGCCCGGCGGCGACGACTACCACCAGCTGTGGATCTCGCCGGACGATTCGAACCGCATGATTCTCGGCGGCGACCAGGGCGCGGTGATCAGCGTCGACGGCCTGCAGGATCACCCGACGTGGAGCTCGTGGCTCAATCAGCCGACGGCGCAGCTCTATCACGTCGCGGCCGACGACAACTTCCCGTACTGGGTGACCGCCGCGCAGCAGGACAGCGGCGCGGTGCGCGTCCGCACGCGCGGACGCTTCGCGACCATCACGATGCGCGACTGGGAGCCGCTCTGCGCCGGCGGCGAGAGCGGCTACACCGCGCCCGACCCGAACGACCCGAAGATCCTCTTCGGCGGGACGGTCCAGCGCTGCAACGTCGAGACCGGCCGCGTCGACAACGTCAGCCCCGAAGTGAACCTGCCGTCGCCGGCGCGGCACACGTGGACGAATCCGCTCGTCTTCTCGCCGGCCGACCACCACGCGCTCTATTTCGGCGACCAGTACGTCTTCAAGACGACCGACGGCGGGGCGCACTGGACGCGCATCAGCGACGACCTGACGCGCGCCGAGCCGGGCGCGCCGCAGAACCTCGATCCGGTCACCGCGATGGACATCGATCCGCAGCGCGGCCCACGCGGCGTCGTCTACGCGATCTCGCCGTCGCCGCTGCGCGCGCCGCTCGTCTGGATCGGCACCGACGACGGCTTGATCAAGATGACGCAGGACGACGGCCGGAGCTGGCAGGACGTGACGCCGAAGGAGATGACTTCCTGGAGCAAGGTGGCGATGATCGAGGCGTCGCACTTCGACGCGAACGCCGCGTACGCCGCCGTCGATCGCCATCGCCTCGAGGACAACGAGCCGTACGTCTACCGCACGCGTGACGGCGGCAAGTCGTGGCAGAAGATCACGCGCGGCCTCCCCGCCGGCGTCTACATGCAAACGGTCAAGGAGGATCCGAAGCGGCGCGGGCTGCTGTACGCCGGGACCGAGCTCGGGATCTTCGTGTCGTTCGACGATGGCGACGCCTGGCAGCCGCTGCAGCTGAACCTGCCGCCGGTGTCGGTTCGCGACATCGCGGTGCACGGCGACGACCTGGTCGCCGCAACCTACGGACGCGGCTTCTGGGTGCTCGACGACATCAGCGCGCTGCGGCAGATGACCGCGGACGTCGCCTCGGCCGACGCGTTCCTCTTCAAGCCGGCCGACGCCGTGCTGCTGCCGCCCGGCAGCGACAACGGCACGCCGACGCAGAAGGACGAGCCCGAGGCCGAAAACCCGCCGAGCGGCGCGATCGTCGATTACTACCTGAAGGCCGCGCCGAGCGGGCCGGTGACGATCGAGATCCTGGACGGCAGCCAGCAGGTCGTGCGCCGGTACTCGAGCGCCGATCCGGTGCGGCCGCCCGATCCGAACACGCTGGCGGTGAATGCCGTGTGGCAGCAGCCGCAGCAGCCGCCGTCGGCTGAAGCCGGAATGCACCGGTTCATCTGGGATCTGCGCCCGACGCCTCCGCCGGGAGGACGCGGCGGGCGCGGCGGCGGGTTCGGCCGCGGCGGACCGCCGATGGTCGACGCCGCGACGTACACGGTCAGGCTGACCGCGGGCGGAAAAACGCTGACGCAGCCGCTCAGCGTCGTCCCCGATCCGCGCGACCGCCGCTGAACGAGCGAGCGCGCATGGGCTACTTCGCATTGATGTACGACGTCGTCGAGGGCTTCGCCGACAAGCGGATGCCGCACCGCCCGGCGCACCTCGTCCAGATCAACGACGCGCACGGGCGCGGCGAAATCGTCATGGCGGGCGCCCTTGGCGATCCGCCCGAAGGCGCGCTGATCGTGTTCCGCGCGGACTCGGCGGAGGCGGCGGAGCGCTTCGCGCGCGCCGATCCGTACGTCACGCAGGGGCTGGTCACGCGCTGGCGTGTGCTGCCGTGGACCGTGGTCGTCGGCGGGTCCGCCGGCCCGACGCGGGCGGATCGATGATCGCGCGCGTCTGGAAGGCGCGTGCCACGCCGGCACGCGCGCGCGACTACGACGCGTACTTCGCGCGCACGGTCCAACCCGAGCTCGACGCCCTCGCCGGCTTCGAGCGCGCGACGATCCTGCACGAGCGCCGCGGCGACGCCGTCGAGATCGCCGTCATCACGTGGTGGTCGTCGCTCGACGCGATCCGGTCGTTCGCCGGCGACAGCCTGACGACGGCGGTCGTCCATGACGAGGCGGCGGCGCTGCTGATCGACTTCGACGGCCGCGTCACCCACCACGACGTGACGTACGATCGCGCAGCGGCGCGCTGAGGTCCGCGATCCGCGGGACCATGCGCCTCGCCGTCCTCAACGACATCCACGGGAATCTCCCGGCGCTCGACGCCGTGCTCGGCGACGTGGATCGCGCCGGCGTCGACGCGGTCGTCTGCGGCGGCGACGTGATCGTCGGCCCGCAGTCGCGCGAGGTGCTCGACCGCCTGTCCGCGCTGTCGATGCCGGTTCACTATGTCTACGGCAACTGCGAAACCGCCGTGCTCGAGCAGCTGGCGGGACGCAAGCCTCCGGCGGTGCCCGACGCGTTCCTGCCGACGATCGTGTGGACCGCCGCGCAGGTCGGGCCGCAGTACGGCGAGGCGCTGCGGGCGTGGCCGAAGACGCTGCGGCTGGGCGTCGACGGGATCGGCGACGTCGTCTTCTGCCACGGGACGCCGCGCGACGAAAACGAGATCTTCACGCGGTTGACGCCCGAGGAGCGGCTGCGGCCGCTGTTCGATCCGCTCGAGGCCGCGCTCGTCGTCTGCGGCCACACGCACGTGCAGTTCGATCGTCAGGTCGGCGCGACGCGTGTCGTCAACGCCGGGAGCGTCGGGATGCCATGGGGGCGGGCGGGAGCCGACTGGCTGATCGTCGGTCCGCGGGTGGAGTTGCGGCGGACGCACTACGACGTGGCGGCGGCCGCGGCGGCGGTCGAGGCCGCGGGATATCCGGATGCGAACGGGTTCTTCGTGCGCAGCGTCCTGACGCCGCCGGCGGCCGACGAGATGGAACGGGCGTTCGAGCAGGCGAGCCTCCGATCCGCCCCGTGACGCGCGCCATTACCGCTGAGCTTTGATCAATCGGGCGGCTTGCTGCCGTGCTAACGTGAGTCGGCCATGGGCGACACCCGCGCCGGCACGCCGCGCACGCTGTCCCTGCGCGCCTACCTGCTGCTGCTCGTCGTGGGCACGCTGGTGCCGACGGTTGTGCTCGCCGCGTTTCTCGCGAGTCGCGTCGTCGTCGACAACCGCGAGACGGTGGAGCGGCGGCTGCTCGAGGCGGCGCGGTCGCAGGCGACCCTCGTCGACGCCGAGCTCGCCGGCACGATTCGCGCGCTGCAGGGCCTCAGCGAATCGGATCGGCTGACGGTGGACGACCTCGCGGGCTTCTACCAGCAGGCGGTGGCGCTGCTGGCGACGCAGCCGGCGTGGACCGGTGTCAGCGTGGCGACGCCGGCGGGGCGGCAGATCGCCAACACGGAACGTCCGCTCGGCAGCACGCTGCCGTTCGGCACCGACGCCGCGTCGGTCGAGCGCGCGGCGCGGACGCAGATGCCGGCGATCGGCAACCTGCGCATCGGCGGGGTGTCGGGCCAGTGGGGATTTGCCGTGCGGGTTCCGGTGATCCGCGACGGGACCGTTCGGTACATCGTGTCGGCGTGGATTACGTCGCGCAGCTTCGCGTCGGCGGTGCGGCGGCAAGGTCTCTCCGACGACTGGACGTACGCCGTCCTCGACGCCGCCGGCACGATCGTCGTGCGATCGCGCGACGGCGACCGCTTCGTCGGCCAGCAGGGCTCGACGGCGTTCTTCCGCCGCGCGAGCCTCGGCGACGAAGGGGTGATGCGCGGGACGTCGCTCGACGGCGTGCCGGTGTACAGCGCGCTCATTCACGCGCCGATGTCGCACTGGTACGCGGGGGTGGCCGCGCCGGCGTCGGTGATCGACGCGCCGTTCCGGCAATCGCTGCTCGCCCTGTCGGCGCTGTCGCTGCTGCTGCTCGGTGTCGGCGGCGCCGGCGCCTTCGCGGTCGCACGGCGGCTGTCGCACGACATCTCGCGGTCGGCCGAGGAAGCCGAGGCGATCGCGCAGGGGAGCGGCTCGTCGCATCCGACCTCGCGCGTCAGCGAAATCCAGCGGCTGCTCGACGCCCTCGAGCGCGGCGCGTCGCTGCTCGAGACACGGCAGCGGGAGCGCGACGAGCAGGTGGCGCGCGCGGACGCGGCGCGCGACGAGGCGCAGGCGGCGGATCGCGCGAAGGACCAGTTCCTCGCGATGCTCGGCCACGAGCTGCGCAATCCGCTCGCGCCGGCGCTGACGGCGCTGCAGTTGATGAAGCTGAAGGGCGCCGCCGCGTCCACGCGCGAGCGCGAGGTCGTCGAGCGGCAGATACGCCATATGGCTCGCCTCGTCGACGACCTGCTCGACGTGTCGCGCCTGCGGCGGGGCGCGATCGAGCTGCGGCGCGAGCCGGTCGACGTCGCCGACGCCATCGCGCGCGCCGTCGAGATGACGGCGCCGCTCGTCGCCGACAAGCATCACGTCCTCGACGTCGACGTCGCGCCGGGCATGGTCGTGGACGCCGACCGCGTGCGGCTGGCGCAGGTCGTGTCGAACCTGCTGGCGAACGCGGCCAAGTACACCGAGCCGGGCGGCCGCGTCGCGCTCCGCGCCTTCGCGCAGGATCGCGAGGTCGTGATCGAGTGCCGCGACACCGGCATCGGCATGCCGGCCGACCTCGTGCCGCGCGTGTTCGACCTGTTCGTGCAGGGCGAGCGCGGCCTCGATCGGCGCGAGGGCGGCCTCGGCCTCGGCCTCGCGGTGGCGCGCACGCTCGTCGAGCTGCACGGCGGCCGCATCGAGGCGGCGAGCGACGGCCCGCATCGCGGCAGCACGTTCACCGTTCGGCTGCCGCTGCGGGCGGGAACGGCCGCCGCGAGCCCTGCGCCGGCGGCGCCCGTCACAGGCGCCGACATTCCGGGCGGCGGCGCCCGCATCGGCCGGGTGCTCGTCGTCGACGACAACGCCGACGCGCTCGAGATGCTCGTCGAAGCGCTGCGCACGGCCGGCATCGAGGTGTACTCGGCGGCGACGCCGCGCACCGCGCTCGAAGTCGCGGCGCGTGTCGCGCCGCAGGCGGCGATCCTCGACATCGGCCTCCCGGAGATGAACGGCTACGAGCTCGCGCGCGCGATGCGGGCGCAGGCGCCCGGCACGCGGCTGCGGCTGGTCGCGTTGACCGGCTACGGCCAGCCGCAGGACATGACCGCGGCGCGCGAGGCGGGGTTCGACGCGTTTCTCGTCAAGCCGGTCGACACGCACGTGCTGGTCGCCGCGCTGACCCACGAAGTCGTGGCACCATAGGGCCGTGATCGACGCCGCCGACGCGCCCGCCGCCGCCTTTCCGCCCGGCCCGGCCGTTTCGCGCCTCGGATCGCTGACCTACAGCTTCACCCGCGATCCGCTGAACTTTCTGACGAACGTCGCGCGCACCTACGGCGACCTCGCCTCCTACCGCATGGGCGGCGAGCAGCTCTACGTCGTCAACGACCCGCAGTGGATCAAGGACATCCTCGTCACCCACAACCGCAACTTCACGAAGAGCCGCGGTCTCGAGCGGACGAAGAAGCTGCTCGGCAACGGCCTGCTGACGAGCGAGAAGGCGTTCCACCTGCGGCAGCGCCGCTTGATGCAGCCGGCCTTTCACCGCGAACGCATCGCCGCGTACGGCCGGACGATGGTCGACTACGCGGATCGGATGCGGCGATCGTGGAGCGATGGCGCGGCGCTCGACGTCTCCACCGAGATGATGCGGCTCACGCTGTCGATCGCGGGCAAGACGCTCTTCGACGTCGACGTGGAGTCGCAGGCGGCCGAGATCGGCCGCGCGCTCACCGACGTGATGCACTCGTTCTGGATGACGATGCTCCCGTTCGCCGAGGCGATGGAGAAGCTGCCGGTCGGCCCGATGGCGCGCGCTCGCCGGGCGCGCCAGCGCCTCGACGCCATCATCTACGGCCTGATCGCGGAGCGTCGTGCGAACCGCACCGATCGCGGCGACCTGCTCTCGATGCTGCTGCTCGCGCAGGACGAAGACGACGGCAGCGTGATGACCGATGCGCAGGTGCGCGACGAGGCGATGACGATCTTCCTCGCCGGGCACGAGACGACGGCCAACGCGCTGACGTGGACCTGGTACCTCCTGTCGCAGTCGCCGGAGGCCGAAGCGGCGCTGCACGCCGAGATCGATCGCGTGCTCGGCGGCCGGCTGCCCGGCGTCGCCGACCTTCCGGCGCTGTCCTTCGTCGAAAAAGTAGTGGCCGAAGCGATGCGTCTGTATCCGCCGGCGTGGATCATCGGCCGGCGCGCGATCGAGCCGTACGAGATCGGCGGCTACGTCGCGCCCGCGCGATCGATCTTCCTCATGAGCCAGTGGGTGATGCACCGCGACGCGCGGTTCTTCCCCGAGCCCGATCGGTTCCATCCCGATCGATGGACGCCGGCCTTCAAGGCGGCGCTGCCGAAGTTCGCCTACTTTCCGTTCGGCGGCGGGCCGCGCCAGTGCATCGGCGAGTCGTTCGCCTGGATGGAGCTGGTCCTCGTCGTCGCGACGGTGGCGCAGCGATGGCGGCTGCGGCTGGTGCCGGGACATCCGGTGGTCCCGCAGCCGCTCGTCACGCTGCGCACGAAGGGCGGGATGAAGATGACGGTCGGCTCGCGGGTGTAGGAGAATTCGGCATCGCGACGTCCGCGGTCCGTTTCGTCCGCTGCCGGGGAAGCGTCAAATCGCTAGAAATCCGGCAACGTTGATCCTGATCTTCACGACCCACGCTCGATTTCCTTAGGAATATCGGCGCCGCGATCCGGCGCACGCTGGCGGCCCGGTTGCTCCTCCACACCCGCGGAGAAACGGAGCAACCGCTATGTATTCATTCCGGTACGTCACACGCGCTGGGCTGGCGGCGGCGGCGATGATCGTGGCGTTCGCCGCGACCTCGCGCGCCCAAACGCCCGTGGGGTACGTCGGTGAATCGACCTGCGTCACCTGCCACGACAACCAGCAGTACAAGGGAACGGCGCACGCCCTGACGTCGAACGCCCGCACGCCGGCATCGACGCACGGCTGCGAGAGCTGTCACGGTCCGGGCCAGGCGCACGTCGACGGCGGCGGCGACAAGACGAAGATCGCCACGTTCAAGACGATGACGCCGCAGCAGGCGAGCGAGCGCTGCACGTCGTGCCACAACCGCGGGTCGCACGCGCTGTGGTCGGGCAGCCAGCACGACAACCGCAACGTCGGCTGCATCACCTGCCACAACGTCCACGCGCCGGCCGGCGCGAAGATGCTGAAGGCGAAGACCGAAGCCGACACCTGCGCGACCTGCCACAAGAACATCGTCAACAAGCAGTACCGGATGAACCACATGCCGGTGCGCGAAGGCGCGCTCTCCTGCTCGTCGTGCCACAACGTGCACGGCACGCAGAACGTCCGCCTGCTCAAGACGGGGACGACGGTCGACGAGGCGTGCACGAGCTGCCACGCCGAGAAGCGCGGCCCGTACCTGTGGGAGCACGCGCCGGTCGCCAATGCGTGCGTGACGTGCCACGACCCGCACGGGTCGAACAACGATCGCATGCTCGTCGCCAAGCAGCCGTATCTCTGCCAGCGCTGCCACGTGACGTCGCGGCATCCGCCCACGGTCTACGACGGCTTCGTGCTGCAGAACTCGACCAACGCCAACAAGATTTACGGGCGGTCGTGCGTGGTCTGCCACCAGCAGATTCACGGCTCGAATGCGCCGTCCGGCAAAGCGTTCCTGCGGTAGGAGGAGAACTGACATGCGCACCAGATTGATTGCGATCACCGGGGTGCTGCTGCTGGCCTCCGCCGCGGGCGCCCGCGCCCAGGAAGCGGCGGCGCAGCAGCCGCCGCCCGTTCAGCAGCCGGCGGCCCCCAACGCCGCCGAACAGACATGGCTGGGCCTCATCGACCTCGGATTCCGCGGCAGCAGCACGTCGGGCGACGCCGCGCGGTTCGAGCGCTACCGCGACCTCCAGTCGGGCGCGGCGTCGCAGATCAACTTCAACCGCGACACGCCGCAGTTCAACGTCAACGCGTCGGCGTTCGACATCGGCCTGACCGATCAGCGCTACCGCGCCACCTTCGTGGGGCACGGCATCCGGGTGAAGGGCGGGTTCGACTCGACGCCGCTCAACTACGGCTACGGCACGCAGACGCCGTGGATCGAGGCGTCGCCGAACGTCTTCACGCTCGACACGGCCGAGCGCGCGCTCGTCCAGGCGAAGACGGCCGTCGGCGTTCCGCAGACGGTGGCCGACCTCTCGAAGGTGTCCATCTACCGGACCATCTCGCCGACGTTCGATCTGTCGCAGCTGCGCCAGACCGGCAACATCGCGCTGGCGTTCGACGTCAATCCGGGTTCGTCGGTCGACTTCGGCTACCAGAGCACGCGGAAGACCGGCACGCAGCCCTGGGGCGCCTCTTTCGCGTTCAACGTCGCCAACGAGCTGCCGATGCGGCTCGACAACTGGACCCACGACGCGAACGCGGGCTACGAGTTCAGCGGCGACAAGGGGATGTTCCGCGCCGGCTGGGCCGCCTCGTTCTTCGACAACAACGTCAAGGACCTGGTGTGGGACAACGCGTACCGGCTGACGGACACGACGCCGTTCGACGCGAGCGGCTACAGCAACGGCAACGGGCCGGCGCAGGGCCGGATGTCGATGGCGCCGAGCAACTCGCTCGAGTCGGTGAACGCGATGGCGCTGTACAAGTTTCCGGCGCACACCTCGCTGAACGGCGCGCTGACCTACACGCAGATGAACCAGGACCAGGCGCTGATTCCGTGGACCATCAACCCGGTGATCGCGAACGCGACCGTCTACAAGACGTTCCCGGAGCTCGCGTCGCTGCCGCGGCCGACCGCGCAGGCCAAGGTCGACGCGGTGAACGCGCTGCTGAACCTGACGTCGCGGCCGGCCCGCAACGTGAGCTTCAGCGTGCGGTATCGCTACAACGACCACGTCAACAAGACGCCGACGTTCGACGCGCGCGAGTACGTGCGCTTTGACGCGGTGCCCGAGGAGACGGGCGGCGAGACCGAGCAGTTCAACATCACCGAGAACACGGTCGACGCGTCGATGACGGTGCAGGTCGCGCCGTACACGTCGCTGAAGATCGGCTACGGCTACGACGGGTTCGACCGGACGGGCCGCGCCTTCAGCAACATGGCGGACAACGCCTTCCGCGCGTCCATCGACACGGTCGGCAACCAGTACGTCACCGTCCGCGGGATGTACGAGCACGTGATCCGCAAGGGCTCTGGCTTCTCAGAGGACGCGATCGAAGAGGGCGGCGCGCAGGGCGGCCTCCGCTTCTACGACGAGGCCGATCGCACGCGCGATCGCGGCACGCTGCTGTTCGTCGTGAACCCGTCAGACGTGTTCGACGTGACCTTCTCGGTCGCGTCGGGCAGGGACACCTACAACGGTCCGGGGCACGAGTTCGGCCTGCTCGACAACGACAACACTTCCTACAACGTCGGGCTGAGCCTCTACCCGAAGGGCATCGTCAGCGTCGGCGCGAACTACGGCCGCGACCACTACAACTCCAACCAGGCGTCGCGCAACGCGAACCCGGCCGGCAGCGACTACGGCAGCTGGACGGATCCGAACCGCACCTGGACGCTGAACAACACCGAGAACGTCAACAACTTCAACCTGTTCGTCGACGTTCCCAAGGCGTTCGGCAACAAGACCAACGTCCGCCTCTCGTACGACTACAGCGACTCGGACAACGGCTACCTGTTCGGCGGGCCGCGCATCCAGGAGCTGTCGCAGAACGTCGCGCTGACGCCCGGCGACACCAAACCGTGCGCGGCGGGCCTCACGTCGTGCTTCCAGCAGCTGCCGAACGTCACGAACAAGTGGCAGCGGCTGACGGCCGAATTCAGCTACTACTTCCAGAAGCAGGTCGGCGTCGCGATCGGCTACTGGTTCGAGAAGTTCGAAGTCACCGACTGGGCCACGGTCGACATCCCGGGCCAGGCGGGCACGGCGCGGATCGACTACCTCGGCGAGATTTCGACCGGCTACGGCAACCGCCCGTACCAGGGGAACACGGCGTTCGTCCGATTGCTCTACCGGTTCTGACGCGCGTTCCCGCCAGGGCCGGCCGCGTGCTCCCGTCGGCCGGCCCCGGTTCGTTCGTCGCGGAAGCGGCCTATACTTCCGCGATGATTACCGGCACGCATCTCCTCCTCTACAGCACCGACCCCGACGCCGACCGCGCGTTCCTCCGCGACGTCCTGTCGTTCGGGCACGTCGACGCCGGCGGCGGCTGGCTGATCTTCAAGCTGCCGCCCGCCGAAATCGCGGTGCATCCCGACGCGAAGTTCGCCACCGAGCTGTACCTGATGTGCGACGACGTGCGGGCGCAGGTGAAGGCGCTCGAAGCCAAGGGCGTGGCGTGCGCCGACATCGAGCAGGAGCGCTGGGGGCTGCGGACCGCGATCACTCTTCCGAGCGGCGCGCGCCTCGGCGTGTACCAGCCCACGCATCCGACGGCGCTGGGCCGATAGCTGGAGCAACGGCATGGATCGCGCCGAACTCGAAGCCGTGCTGAGCGCCGTGCAACAGCGGGGCGGCGCGCCGCCGCCCGCGCCGCGGCGATCGGCCGCGCGCGTCGTGACGCGCATCATCCTGCACGCGGCCTCGCTGCTCCTCGGCGTGGCGGCATTCGTCGCGCACGAGCATTTTGCCGTCGAGGGCGATTCGACCTCGTCGCTCGTGTGCCTCGTCGCCGCGGCGATTTTCGTCCTCCTGCCGCTGCGCGCGGCGCTCGGCGCGCTCTTCGGCCTCGAGGGGCGCGTGCTGCACGCGCTCCACGGCGTGGGCAGCCTCGCGCTCGTCGGGCTGACGCTGACCGGCGCGGTGTCGGGCGCGCCGCTGCTGCCGCACGCCGCGCTCGCGCCGTTCGCGATCATGGGCGCCGCGCAGGCGGTCATGCACCAGGGACAGCCGCGCAACGCCGAGCAGGCGGCGGCGATGCGGCGGTTTGCCGCCAGCCTTCCGGAAGTCGAGCAGATCGCGGGGGGCGGCAATCTGGCGTCGCCGGCCAGCGCACGCCGCGCGGCGGCGGTGCTCGGCGACCTGATCGCGAAGGCGCAGGATCTCGGTCAGACCGAGCTGCGGTCGGATCCCGGCTTCCAGAGCGCGCTGCAGGCCGCCACCGGCCGCGTCGGCTTGTCGCTCGGCCTCGACGCGATCGATCGGGCGCTCGACACGCTCGCGGGTCAGCCCGCCGCCGCGGCCGCCGTCCCGGAGCTGCGCCGCAAGCTGGCGGCTGCACGCAAGACGATTCAGCGCTGAGCGTCGGAGCCGCGGCCGTCGTGCCGATCCGCCAGCGGTTCCGAACCCGATGGTCGACGTCGAGCGCGGCGCCGGTCGCGGTCCGCGGTCGGCGACACGATCCGCGTCGCGTAATGTTCGACTTTATAAAATCCTGGCGACCAGATGGGCATCATCAGCTCGAGCGGCGGATGCCCATCGAGCGGAAAAGTGGCGTCGACGGACGCGACGTGATCGGTGGGCGCCGCATTCGTCACCGTGTACCGCACCGGCTCGACCGCCAGCATCGACGCGAGGAGCGCCGCGATCATCCGCGTCGGTATAATCGCCGGTCATGCAGAGAGTGGTGGCGATCACCGGCGCGAGCAGCGGCATCGGCGCCGAACTGGCGCGTCAACTCGGCGCGCGCGGCGATCGGCTGGTGCTCGCCGCGCGGCGGCAGGCGGAGCTCGAGGCTGTCGCGCGGCAGAGCGGATCCGAGACGCTGGTCGTGCCGACCGACGTCACGCGCCGCAGCGACGTCGAGCGCCTGCGCGATCGCGCGCTCGAGCGGTTCGGCGCCGTCGACGTCTGGGTGAACAACGCCGGCCGCGGCATCACGAAGCCGGTCCTCGAGCTCACCGACGAGGAATTCGACGAGATGATGGCGGTCAACGTGAAGTCGGCCATCTACGGCATGCAGGCGATCGCGCCGCACTTCCTGGAACGCCGGCGCGGACACATCCTCAACGTCTCGTCCATGCTCGGCCGCGTTCCGTTCGCGACCTACCGATCGGCGTACAACGCGGCGAAGCACGCGCTCAACGCGCTGACCGCCAACGCGCGCGTGGATCTGCAGCGGCAGTGCGCCGACGTGCACGTCACGCTGGTGATTCCGGGCCTCGTAGCCACCGAGTTCGGCAAGCACGCCCTCCACGGCAGCCCGCCGCCGCCGGCGATGGGCGCGCAGTCGGCCGCCGACGTGGCGGCGTCGATCGCGGGCGCGATCGATGCGCCGGTCGCCGAGGTCTACACCAACCCGCAGCATCCGGCGCTGGCGCTGCGCTATTTCCAGGACGTCGCCGCGTTCGAGCAGGAGCAGCGGCGATGACGCGCAACGTCTTCCTCGTCCTCCTTCTGCTCGGCGCCGCGCTGCGAGGCCAGACGGTCGATCAGCTGAAAGGCCTCGAGTTCCGCGGCATCGGCCCCGGCCTGGCCACCGGCCGCATCCAGGACGTGCAAATCGATCCCAGGCATCCCGACGTCTGGTACGTGGCGAGCGCGTTCGGCGGCCTCTGGAAGACGGTCAACCGCGGCACCACGTTCACGCCCGTGTTCGACGAGCAGGGCGCGTTCACGCTCTGCTGCGTCGCAATCGATCCCAAGGACTCGAACGTCGTCTGGGTCGCCACCGGCGAGAACACCAGCCAGCGCAGCGCGCACTTCGGCGACGGCGTCTACAAGTCGATCGACGCCGGCAAGACGTGGCAACGCGTCGGGCTCGCCGCATCGGAGCACATCGGGCGCATCCTCGTCGATCCGCGAAACTCGAACGTGGTCTGGGTGGCGGCGCAGGGGCCGCTGTTTGCCGCGGGCGGCGAACGCGGCGTCTACAAGACGACCGACGGCGGCCGCACGTGGCAGGCCAGCCTGACGATCAGCGCCGACACGGGCGCCAACGATCTCGCGTTCGACCCGAAGAACCCGGACGTCGTCTACGCCTCCGCGTACCAGCGCCGGCGCGCCGTCGGCCAGTTGATCGGGGGCGGCCCGGAAGGCGGGATCTACAAAACGACGAACGGCGGGCGCACCTGGACGAAGCTGACCAGAGGCCTGCCGACCGGCGACATGGGGCGCATCGCCCTCGCGACCGACGGACGGAAATCTCCGGCGACGGTGTTCGCGCTCGTCAACGCCCGTCCGAACGAAGCAGGGTTCTACAGGTCCGACGATGCGGGCGCGACGTGGGATCGGATCGGTCACATGCCGGTCGAGAGGACCGGACGGACCGGCGGCGCCGGCCCGGCGGGAGCCGACGAAGGCCAGCCGCCGGAGCCGACCGGGCCGCTCGGACGCGACGACTGGTACCGCGGCGGCGATCCACAGTACTACTTCGAGCTGTTCGTCGATCCGAACACCCCGGACACGATCTGGTCCGTCAACACGAACCTCGAGGTGAGCGCCGACGGCGGCCACACGTGGAAGCGCGCCGGGTTCGAGGAGAAAGGGATGCACGTCGACCACCACGTCGTCGCGTGGGATCCGTCCGATCCGGGCCATATGCTCGTCGGCAACGACGGCGGCCTGTACGAGACGTACGACCGCGGAGACACGTGGCGCTTCTTCGGGAACATTCCCGTGACGCAGTACTACCGCGTGTCCACCGACAACGCGAAGCCGTTCTACCACGTGTGCGGCGGCGCGCAGGACAACTGGTCGATGTGCGGGCCGTCGCGCACGATGAACCGCTGGGGCATCCGCAACAGCGACTGGTACATCGTCGGGGGCGGCGACGGGTTCCAGGCGCGCGTCGATCCCGAGGATCCGAACATCGTGTACGCGCAGTCGCAGGCCGGATCGCTGACGCGCGTCGATCTGCGCGGCGGCGACGTCAAGAGCATCCGGCCGCCGCAATCGCGGGGGCGCGCCGGCCGCGGCGGCGACGGAGGACGCGCCGGAGGAGCCGCCGGAGAAGGTCGCGAAGGCGCGCGAGGCGTTCAACCGAGCGACGCCGATCGGCCGAACTGGGACGCGCCGTACATCATCAGCCCGCACTCGCCGCGGCGTCTCTACTGGGCGAGCAACAAGCTGTATCGAAGCGACGATCGCGGCGACACCTGGGTGGCGGTCAGCCCCGACCTCACGCGCAACCTCAATCGCGACGAGATTCCGATCATGGGCAAGGTCTGGGGGCCCGACGCGGTGTCGCGCAACCAGGCGACGACCGCCCTCAGCAACATCGTCGCGCTCGACGAATCGCCTCTGCGGGAAGGGCTGCTCTACGCCGGCACCGACGACGGGCTGCTGCAGATCAGCGACGACGGCGGCAAAGCGTGGCGCAGAGTGGAGCAGTTTCCCGGCGTGCCGCAGTGGACCTACGTGTCGGACGTCTTCGCGTCGCCGCGGGACGTGGACACGGTGTTCGTGACGCTGAACAACTGGCAGCGCGGCGACTACAAGCCGTACGTCGTCAGGAGCGTCGATCGCGGGAAGACGTGGACGTCGATCGTCGGCGACCTGCCGGATCGGCACGACGTGTGGGCGATCGCGCAGGACCATGTCAACCCGAACCTGCTGTTCGCCGGTACCGAGTTCGGCCTGTTCGCGACGATCGACGGCGGCCGGCGGTGGATCCCGCTCAAGGGCGGCCTGCCGATCGCGCAGGTCCGCGATCTCACGATCCAGAAGCGCGAGAGCGACCTCGTCATCGCGACCTTCGGCCGCGGCTTCTACGTCCTCGACGACTACACGCCGCTCCGCGAGATGGCGCCGGAGGCGTTCGACGAGGACGCGCACCTCTTCTCGCTGCGCGACGCCTATCTGTTCAATCCGCTCGGCCAGGCGCCGGCGGGCGCGGCGGGCCTCGGGCCGATGGCGGGCAACTGGACCGCGCCGAATCCGCCGTACGGCGCCGTCTTCACGTTCAACGTGAAGCAGGATCTGCCGGCGGACGCCAGGCTGGTGATGACGATCACCGACGACGCCGGCAAGCCGATCCGCCGCTTCGACGTGACGAAGGGCGCGGGGCTGCGGCGGGCCGCGTGGGACCTGCGCGGAGAAGCGCCGCAACGCCCCGACGGCCGGGGCGCGAGGGCGGGAGAGCCGGGACGCGCGGGCGGCGAACAGGACGACGACACCGCCGCGCGCGGGCGAGGGGCGCGGCAGGGGCCCCTCGTGGCGCCAGGGCGCTACCACGCGCAGCTCGGAAAGCAGATCGGCAGCGACGTGACGCCGCTCGGCAACGCGCAGGCGTTCCTCGTCGTCGCCCTGGAGCGGTGACATGATCGAGGTCGCCCGCCGCAACGCCATTCGCATCGCCACGCTCGCGCACGGCAAGGCGAACGCCTTCGACACCGAGCTGTCGCGCGCGATCTCCCGGACGATGGCAGAGTTCGAGACGTCGCCGGACGCGGCGCTCGTGATCACCGGCACGGGATCGATCTTCTCGGCGGGCGTGGATCTCGTGCGCGTCGTCGAGCAGGGCGACGCGTACGTGCGCCAGTTTCTGCCGGCGCTGGGCGCGGCGCTGCGCGACGTGTTCGTCTGCCCGAAACCGGTTGTCGCGGCGGTGAACGGCCACGCGATCGCCGGCGGCTGCATCCTCGCGGCCGCGGCGGACCAGCGCGTGATGGCGCGCGGCAGCGGCCGCATCGGCATCCCCGAGCTGCGCGTCGGCGTGCCGTTCCCGACGGTGCCGCTCGAGATCATGCGCTTCTCCGCGGCGCGTCACCTCGCGACGCTCGCGTACGGCGGCGGCACGTTTGCTCCAGAGGACGCGCTGGCCCGCGACATGGTCGACGGCCTCGCGGACGCGAACGCGCTGATCGACGCGGCGGTCGCGATGGCCGAGCAGCTGGCATCGGTGCCCGCCGCGGCGTTCGCGTTGACGAAGCGCGCGGTCCGCGCGCCCGCCGTGCAGCGCATGCGGGACGGCGACGCGTTCGACCGCGAGGTCGTCGACACGTGGGCGGCGCCGGCGACGATCGCGCACATCCGCGAGTACATCGCGCGCACGTTCAAGAAAACGCCGGCGTAAGGGCCGCCGATCGGTGCGCCGCGCCCCGCGATGCGGGGCGCGGAGGCCTGCACGACGCGACGCGCGCCTGATAGAATCCCGCAATGAACATGGCGCGTCGGCTGCTCTCGCTCGCCCTCCTGCTTGCTCCCGTGTTCGTCGCGCTGCCGTCCGGCCAGGACGGCGCCGCGAGTCCGATCAACGCCCTCAAGTTCCGCGCGATCGGTCCCGCCAGCATGGGCGGCCGCATCGACGACATCGCCGTCGCGGAATCGGATCCGAGCATCATCTACATCGGCTACGCGGTCGGCGGCGTGTTCAAGTCCGACAACAACGGCACGACGTTCGAGCCGGTGTTCGAGCACTACACGACGGCATCGATCGGCGACATCGCCATCCATCCGACCAACCCGAACATCGTCTACGTGGGGACGGGCGAGCCGAACAACCGCCAGACGTCGAGTTTCGGCGACGGCATCTACAAGACCACCGACGGCGGCAAGACGTTCACGAACATCGGCCTGCGCGACACGCAGACGATCGCGCGCATCGTCATCGATCCGCGGCATCCCGACACGGTCTACGTCGCGTCGCCGGGACACCTGTTCGGGCCGAGTCCGGATCGCGGCGTCTACAAGACGACCGACGGCGGCCGCACGTGGGACAAGATCAAGTTCATCGACAACGACACCGGCTTCACCGACATCGTCCTCGATCCGTCCAACAGCGGCACGATCTACGCGGCGAGCTACCAGCGGCGACGGAGCGGCTGCTGCTTCAACGGGGGCGGGCCGGGCAGCGCCATCTGGAAGAGCACCGATGCGGGCAAGACCTGGACGAAGCTGAGCGAGCGCGGCTTGCCGCCCGGGACGTACGGCCGCATCGCCCTCGACGTGTCGCGCTCGAACCCGAACGTGGTGTACGCGCAGATCGAAGCGGGCGAGGTGGGGAAACCCGAGCCGACGCCCGGGCGCGACGTCGAGGCCGCGACGGAGGCGACGCCGCCGGGCGCCGCGGCGGTGAACCCGCCGGCCGGGCGGGCCGGACAGGCGGGCAGGGCGGGCCGCGCGGGCACGGAGGCGGCGCCCCCCTCGTCGGCCGCGGAGGCGCAGGCGGGAGGGCGCGGCGGCCCGACGTTCGACTGGTGCGACAACGGCGGCCCGAACAAAGGCTTCGTCCCCGCGCGCGGCGCCCCGCCGAACACGCCGCCGCCGGCCGGGTGGAAGCCGCCGCAGCTCGATCCGCAGAAAACGGGATTGTTCCGCTCCGACAACAAGGGTCAGAGCTGGACGGCGGTGAGCAACTGCGACGCGCGGCCGATGTACTTCAGCCAGCTGCGCGTCGACCCGACCACCGACCGGACGATCTACGTCGCGGGGCTTCCGGTGGCGAAGTCGCTCGACGGCGGCAGGACGTTCGCGACGCTGGACGACGAAGGCGGCAACAAGGCGCCGGGCCACGTCGATCAGCACGCGATCTGGATCGATCCGAGGAACCCGCGCCACCTCATGATCGGCAACGACGGCGGGCTCGACATCAGCTGGGATCAGGGCCGCACGTGGGACTTCGTCAACACGATGCCGACGGCGCTCGCCTACGTCGTCACCGCCGACATGCGCCATCCGTACTACGTCTACATCGGGCTGCAGGACAACGGGAGCTGGGGCGGGCCGAGCGCGGTGCGCGGACGCGGCGGCATCATGAACTCGGACTGGTTCGGCATCGGCGGCGGCGACGGCTTCTACACCGCCGTCGATCCGACCGACTACAACCTGGTGATCACCGAGTCGCAGGACGGCAACACCAATCGCTACGACTTGCGCACGGGCGTCGCCAAGAGCATTCGCCCGGTCGCGCCGCCGGCGCCGCGGGCGGAGGGCAGAGGGCAGCGCGGAGGCGGGGCCGGCGCGGCGGGAGAAGCCGGCGCGCCAGCCGGCGCGGCAGGCGGCGCCGCCCAGCCCGGCGGATTCGGGCGCGGCGGCCCGCCGAACGTGCTGAACGCGACGGCCGGCGATCAGTACCGCTTCAACTGGAACACGCCGGTGGTGATGTCGCCGCACAATCCGAAGATCATCTGGTTTGGCGGCAACCGGCTGTTCAAGTCGTACAACCAGGGCGACACGTACGTGGCGAGCGAGGACCTGACGAAGAACGTCAACCGCAACACGGTCTCGCTGATGGGCGTGCCCGGCAACGTCACGCAGCTCTCGAAGAACGACGGCGTCGTCTCGTACAGCACGATCATCACGATCTCCGAATCGCCGGTCCTGCCGGGCGTCGTCTGGGCCGGCACCGACGACGGGAACCTGCAGCTCAGTCGCGACGGCGGGTCGACGTTCGTCGAGGTGGGCAAGAACCTGCCGGGGCTGCCGCCGAACCACCAGTACTGGATCTCGCGCGTCGACGCGTCGCACTTCGATGCCGGCACCGCGTACGTGTCGGTCGACGGCCATCGCAACGACGACCTGAAGCCGTACGTCTTCGTCACCCGCAACTACGGCCAGACGTTCGAGAGCATCACGGGCAACCTGCCGGCGTTCGGCAACGTGCAGGTGATCCGCGAGGATCCGAAGAACCGGAACCTGCTGTACGTCGGGACGGAGTTCGGTCTCTATCTGTCGATCGACGGCGGCCGGTCGTGGCAGCACGCGCCGCCGAGCTATCCGACGGTCCGCACCGACGACATCCTCGTCCACCCGCGCGACAACGATCTGATCGTCGCGACGCACGGGCGCAGCGTGTACATCGCCGACGACATCACGCCGCTGCAGCAGCTGACGCCGGAGATGATGGACGAAGAGGTGCACCTGTTCGACATCCGGCCGGCGATCGCGTACCTCAACGATCAGCAGCACGGGCAGCAGGTCGGCGGCGAACGCGTGTTCGTCGGCGAGAATGCGCCGCGCGGCACCGCGATCACCTACTACCTGAAATCGGCGCCGAGCGGCGACGTCAAGATCTCGATCGCCGACGCCACGGGCAAGGCGATCCGGACGATGGACGGCACGAAGCAGGCCGGGATCAATCGCGTGGCGTGGAACCTCGCGCCGAATCCGCCGCCGAACCAGCAGGGGCGCGGCGGGTTCGGCGGACGCGGCGGTCCGCCGGCCGTCGACGCCGGCACCTACGTCGTCACGCTGACGGTGAACGGCAAGACCTATACGAAGCCGGTGACCGTCGAGCAGGACCGCTGGCTGCAGGAGCGATGACGCATGGAAACCCATGTGAAGGTGCTCGGCGCGCTGCAGATCGCGATGAGCGGCGCCGGCCTGCTCGGCGCGCTCGCGCTGACGCTGATTTTCGGCGGCGTGATGGGCATCGTCGGCGCGACCGGCGACCCTGACGCGGCGTTCGCGATGCCGTTCATCGGGCTGACCGGCATGGCGCTCGTCGGCTTTCTGGTGATCCTCTCGGTCCCCGGGCTGATCGTCGGCATCGGGCTGCTGCGCCGCCGGCCGTGGGCGCGCATCGCAGGCATCGTGGTGTCGATCCTCGGCATGATGGCGATTCCGTTCGGCACCGTGCTGGGCGTCTACGGACTATGGGTCCTGTTCTCGAAGCAGACGGAGCAGCTCTTCCAGGCGTCGGCGGCGTAAGCCGCGCCGCCTTCGCGTTCGTCTTCGTCACGGTGCTGCTCGACATGCTGGCGCTCGGCGTCATCGTGCCGGTGCTGCCGCTGCTCGTGGTGTCGCTGAGCGGCGGCGACACGGCGCGCGGCGCGGCGATCTACGGCCTGTTCGGGACGACCTTCGCGGCGATGCAGTTCGTGTTCTCGCCGGTGCTCGGATCGCTGTCGGACCGCTTCGGCCGCCGCCGCGTCATCCTCCTCTCGAATGTCGGCCTCGGCCTCGACTACGTGCTGATGGCGCTGGCGCCGTCGCTGTGGTGGCTGCTCGCCGGCCGCGTCGTGTCGGGCATCACCTCGTCCAGCCTTCCGACCGCGATGGCCTACATCGCCGACGTGACCGACGCGCGCGAGCGCGCGGCGAAGTTCGGCCTGCTCGGCGTCGCATTCGGCGTCGGCTTCATCGTGGGTCCGGCGCTCGGCGGCGTGCTGGGCGACATCAGCCTGCGCGCGCCGTTCTGGGGCGCCGCCGTCCTCAGCCTCGCCAACGCCACCTACGGGTTCTTCATCCTCCCGGAGTCGCTGCCGCTGCACCGCCGGACGCCGTTCCACTGGAAGCGGGCGAACGTGCTCGGCGCGTTCCAGATGCTGCGGTCGCGTCCGCAGCTGTTCGCGCTCGGCGGCGCCAGCTTCCTCTCGATGCTGGCGCACGACTCGCTGCCGACGACGTTCGTGCTCTACACGGCGTACCGGTACGCGTGGGGACAGAAGATGGTCGGCCTGGTGCTCGCGATGGTGGGGGCGCTGATGATCGTGGTGCAGGGCGGACTCGTCGGGCGCATGGTCGGCTGGCTCGGCGAGCGGAAGGCGATGGTGACCGGATTTCTGGGCGGCGCCGTCGGCATGGGCGCGTACGCCCTCGCGCCGAGCGGCGGCGCCTTCCTCGTCGGGCTGCCGTTCACGGCGCTGTACGGGCTGGCGACGCCGTCGCTGCAGAGCATCATGACGAGCAGCGTCGGCGCCGACGAACAGGGGCAGCTGCAGGGTGCGCTCGGCAGCCTGAACGGCGTCGCGAACATGATCGCGCCGGTGCTGTTCACGACGATCTTCGCGGAGGCGGTCGGGCGCTTCGGGCGATTTCACCTCGTCGGCGCGCCGTTCCTGCTGGCCGCCCTGCTCCTGGTCGGCGCGCTGGTCGTCGGCTGGCGCGTGACGGGACGGCCGTGGAGCGCGTAAGAGCGCCGCGCGCCGAGCTCGCGCCCTTCGTCGAGGCGCTCTGGCTCTACGACGTGCCGGCGCGGCCGTTCGCGCTCGAGCGGGTGCTGCCGACGGCCGCGCCGCAGCTCGTGATCAACCTGCTCGAGGATCGGCAGCGCGTGTACGACGACCGCGGCGCCATCGTCCGATGCCACACCACCTCGGGCAGCGCGATCGTCGGCGTGTCCACGCGCAGCGCGATCATCGATACGGCGGAGCAGCAGTCGGTCGTCGGCGTCTCGTTCCGCGCGGGAGGGACGACCGCGTTCTTTGCGGCGCCGGCGCACGAGCTCGCCGACGCCCATGTGTCGCTCGACGATCTCTGGAGCGGCGCGAGCGCCGCGCGATTGCGCGCGCGCGTGCTCGCCGCGGCGACAGCCGATGCGAAGCTGGACGCGGTCGAATCGGCGCTCGTCGACGCGCTGGCGCAGCGCGCGGATCGCGGCGGGCCGCATCCGGCGGTGCGCGCGGCGCTGAAGGCGTTCCGGCGCGACGCGCCGGTGTCGGCGGTCGTCGACGCGATCGGGCTGAGCCCGAAGCGGTTCATCGAGCGGTTCAAAGCCGAGGTCGGCGTCGCGCCGAAGACCTACTGCCGCATTCTCCGGTTCCAGCGCGCCGTCTCGGCCGCGCATGCCGGCCGCGAGGTCGACTGGGCGTCGCTGGCGATCGCGTGCGGCTATTTCGACCAGGCGCATTTCATCCACGACTTCCACGCGTTCAGCGGCATGACGCCGACCGCGTATCGCGACGCGCGCACCGACTTCCAGAACCACGTCAAATTCTTACAATCCGCCGCGGCGCCGATCTGACACGATCGGCCGCATGGCAGACACGCTCGGCACTTATCGCACGGTGACCCCGTACCTCGTCGTCCCGGACGCGGACGCGCTGATGGCGTTCGTGACCGCCGCGTTCGGCGGCACGGAGGTGCAATGTCAGCGGACGCCGGACGGCACCGTGATGCACGCGGAGATGACGATCGGCGATTCGCTGATCATGATCGGGCAGGGCGGCGCGCAGTGGCCGCCGCGGCCGGCGGCCCTGTACCTGTGGGTGCCCGACGTCGACGCGGTCTATCGACGCGCGCTCGACGCCGGGGCGCAGTCGGAATCGACACCCGAAGACAAGCCGTACGGCCACCGCACCGCCGGCGTCGTGATGTGCGGCATCACGTGGTGGATCGGCTCGCCGGTCAAGTAGCTACTGGCCGCCGCGTCCGCGTCCGCCGAACATGCCGGCTTCCTTCGTGTAGCCCGCCGGCACCTGGAACGTGGCGTCGGGGAACGACTGCCGTTTCGCATCGACGAGCTCGCTCGTCGTCCGCTGATCGCCCATGAAGGTGATCGTCCGCACCGGCACGCCGCTGTAGCCCTGCTGCTCCGGCGTGCCGATCGCGAAGAGGCGATCGGCGCCCTGCGGGATCAGGCGGCCGAAGAACTCGGCGAGCTGACGCGTCACCTGGAAATCCGCCGCGCTGAACCCGAGCACCTTCGGGTCGACGGTGCAGAGCTCGGACACCTTCTTGTCGTCCTGATAGCCCTCGTACTTGTCGCAGCTCCACTTGCCGACCGTGTCGGTGCCGACTTTCTTGTAGACCGTCTTCGGCGCGGCCGCCGCCGGCGCGCCCGGCATGCCCCGCCCGCGCATCATCGATTCCATCTGCGCGCGCTGCTCGGGCGGCATGTTCTTCAGCTGCTCCTGGATCGCCGACATCGCGGCCGACATCTGGCCGCCGACTCGATCCGCGTCGGCCTTCGTCATCTCCGTGTAGCTCTTGCGGCCCTCGTCGACGATCCAGAGCGTCTGCCTGGCGCCGTCGAAGATCACGACTTGTCCGCCCGACGGTCCCGGGCTCGTCGACGGCCGGCCTCCGGCTTCAGCGCGCACGCGGTTCGCTTCGATCTGCACGTTGTGCGTCTGCGTGCCGAGCGGCGTCGTCGTCTTCTGCACGATCAGGATGCCGTCGGCGGCGGCCGGGCCGGCGGACACGGCGAGCGCAAGAGCGGTGGCGGAGAGAATGCGTATCATGTGTCTGTTATACACTCCAGGCCCGGGATGCGCATCCTCAGTCTTCATCACGTGACGGCGACGGTCGACGGTGCGCAGGACGACCTCGATTTCGGGATCGGCGTGCTCGGCCTGCGGCTCGTCAAGAAGACCGTCAACTTCGACAACCACCACGTCTTCCACTTCTACTACGGGGATCGCGTCGGCACCCCCGGCACGATCTGGACGACGTTCCCGTATCGGAACCACGACGTCCGGATCGGAACGAAGGGCGCCGGCCAGGTGACGGCGACGGTGTTCTCCGTTCCCGCGGGCGAGCTCAACGCCTGGCGTGTCCGGCTCGGATCGCGCGGCATCGCCGTCGCGGATCTCGAGCCGCGCTTCGGTGCCGCCGCGATCGGCTTCTCCGATCTGTCGGGCCTGGCGTTCGAGCTCGTGTCGGTCGCCGACGCGCGCGAGCCGTGGACGCGGACCGTCGAGGCCGACATGGCGATTCGCGGGCTGCACAGCGTGGCGATCACGGTTCGAGATGCCGGTCCCACGGTCGACTTCATGCGGACGCAGCTCGGATACCGGGTCGTGGACGAGACCGACGGGCGCATCCGCGTCGCGGTCGGCGACGGCGGGCCCGGACACCTGATCGACGTCGTGCATCGTCATGATGCGCCGCCCGCGGTCAACGGCATCGGAACGGTGCACCATGTCGCGATGGCGATCGGCAGCGACGCCGAGCAGCTCGCGCTGCGCGAGCGGCTGATCGCGTCCGGATCCAAAGTGACCGAGGTGCGCGACCGCTGCTACTTCAAATCGATCTACTTCCGCGAGCCCGGCGGCGTGCTGTTCGAGGTGGCGACGACCGCGCCCGGCTTCACCAGCGACGAGCCGGCCGATGCGCTCGGCCGCGATCTGAAGCTGCCGCCCTGGGAGGAAGCGAATCGCGCCGACATCGAAGCGCACCTGCCGGCGGTCCGCTATTGACGGCGCGCCGCCGCAGCCCGGCTCGATCCGCGACGGTCGGCGTGGTCGAGCACGCCAACGCCGCCGTGCTCGTCACGCTGGACCCCGATCGCGCGGTCCTCGATCGCCGGCGTATCTCGCTGACCGACGCCGGCCTCCCGACGCATCCGCATCATCACGAGGGATCGTGGGCGATGGGGCGCTACCTGCATACGCCCGGCGCGCGCGCCATCGCGCTCGCCGACGCCGTGGCGCTCGTCGAGCGCGTGCGGGCCTCGGCTGCCCGCGGCGCCGATGCGGCGCTCGACGCGCTGTCCGCGGCGGTGCCGATGCCGATCGCGCGCATCGCGATCCGCGCATGCCCGCCGCTGCCGCCCACGATCGAGGCTCGCATCGCCGACAACCGCGCCCAGACGTTCGCCGATTCGGTGATGTATCGCGAGGCTCTCGCGACGGCGGCGTCGGCCCGCGGCTGGTCCGTCCGGTGGTACGACCGCGATCGCGTCTTCGAAGACGCCGCCGCCGCGCTCGCGCGCGCCGACATCGACGCCGTGCTGAAGGCGATGGGGCGGTCGGTCGGCCCGCCGTGGCAGGCGAGCCACAAGCTGGCCGCTGCCGCGGCGCTTGCGGCGGCAGGCGGCGCCTGATGCGCCTGCCCGCTCCGCTCCTGCTGCTGCTCGGCGGGGTTGCCCTCGCCGCCGCCCTCACCTGGATCCTGCCGGCCGGTCAATTCGATCGGCGCGACGATCCGGCAACGGGCCGCCGCGTCGTCGTCGCCGGCACGTATCACGGCGTGGAACGCGCGCCGGTCGGGATCTTCGGCGCGGCGGTCGGCGTCGCGCGCGGCTTCATCGCCGCGGCGGACGTCATCACCGTGGTGCTCTTCGTCGGCGGCGCGTGGATCGTCCTCGATCGCGTCGGCGTGCTCGAAGCGGTCATCGGCGACCTGGTGCGCGCGCTCGGATCGACCGGCGGCCTGTGGACGATTCCGATCCTCTCGCTGTTCTTCGCGGCGATGGGCGCGCTCGAGAACATGCAGGAGGAGATCATCCCGCTCGTGCCGGCGCTCGTCGTCCTCGGCCGCGCGATCCGCGTCGACGGCACGACCGTCGTCGCCATGAGCGCCGGCGCGGCGATGATCGGCTCCGCGTTCGGGCCGACCAACCCGTTCCAGGCCGGGATTGCGCTGAAGCTCGCGCAGCTGCCGCCGCTCGCGGCCGGAGGGCTGCGCCTGACCGCATTCGCCGCGGCCGTTGCGGCGTGGATCCTCTGGACGCTTCGCCACGCGACGTCGAACCGCGTCACCGCGGATGCCGCATCGAGCGGCGCGGCGTCGCGGCCTGATTCGAATCGCGATCCGATCCGCATGCCGAAGTCCTCGATCCGCAGCTACGCCTCGCTGCTGGTGATGCTGCTGCCGATGGCGGCCTACGTGTACGGCGTGATGCGGTACGACTGGGGGTTCGGCGAGCTGGCGGGCGCGTTCCTGCTCGGCGGCCTCGCCGCCGGCCCGATCGCCGGCTTCGGGGTCATCGACACGCTCAACGCGTACGTCGAAGGGATGCAGGCGCTGCTGCCCGCCTCGATGCTGATCGGCGTCGCGCGCGCGATCTCGCTCGTCCTCGAAGACGGCCGCATCGTCGACACGATTCTCAACGCGTGCGCGAACGCGCTCGCGCACATGGCGCCGGCGAGCGCGGCGTTCGTGATGGTGCCCATCCAGGCGCTGCTCCACGTCGTCGTGCCCAGCGTCAGCGGTCAGGCGGTGCTGACGATGCCGTTGATGGTGCCGTTGGCGGACCTGCTGCACCTGCCGCGCATGGTCGCGGTGCTCGCCTACACGACGGGAGCGGGGCTCACCGAACTGCTGACGCCGACCAACGGAGCGCTGCTCGCCGTGGTCGTGGCCGCCGGCGTGCCGTTTCAGAAGTGGCTGCGGTTTGCGGTGGGCGGGGTGGCGGTTGCCGCGGCGATCGGGTTCGCCCTGATCGCCATCGTTCGCGGGTGACCGGTCACGACCTCGGAACCGGCGCGATCGCATCGGTCAGCGCGCCGTCGAGCTCGTCGTACACGCGGTGCAGGTACCAGTCGACCAGCTGCACCTTGAAATCGGCGTTCAGCCGCGGATCGTCGTTCGTGATCCGCGTCATCGGTTCGCGCAGCCCGGGCAAGATGGCTTCCTTCGCCTGATCCGCAGAGAGCCCGCGCGCCTTCGCCGCCTTCCCCTCGCGCAGCAGCGTGCGAAACACGTCCAGCGTCGCATGGAGCAGCGCCTTGTCGTGCAGCGGCGCGCCGTGGCCGGTGACGATGACCTCCGCGTCGAGCCGATCGATCCGCTCGAGGACCTGCACCCACTCGCTCGGATAGCACGCCAGGGCGAACGTGATCGGATTGACGATCAGGTCGCCCAGCAGCAGCACGCGCTCGCGCGGCAGATAGACGAACGCGTCGCCCGGCGTGACGCCGCGCCCGTAGTTGAGGACCTCGATGTGCCGCTCGCCCAGGTCGATCGTCAGCGCGCCGGTGAAGGTGAGGTTCGGAACGACCAGGCGGGCGCCGCGCTTCTGGTCGAGGAAGAACCGGTCCTCCGCCGCCAGCGCCTTCAGCGATGCGTCGGTCGCGGCGCGCTGCTCGACGCCGGCGACGTAGCCGGGCAAATCGCGTTCGAGCCCGGGCCGGTTGAACTCGATCGCCGGCCCGGCCATCAGCTCGCGGGTTTTCTCGTGCGCGACGACGCGCACGTCGGGGAAGGCGCGGACGTAGCTCTCGGTGCCGTACCAATGATCCCAGTGCCAATGCGAGTTGACGACGTAGCGCACCGGCCGATCGGTGATCGATCGAATCTGCCCGAGCACGGCCGCCGCCGCCGCCGGCGTGCCGTTCGTGTCGAACACCAGCACGCCGTCGCGCGACGTGATCGCAATCGAGTTGCCGTCCAGGCCCACGTCGCCGTAGCGCGGCGTCGAGAAGACGTAGATGCCGGGCAGGATTTCGATACGCGTCGGCGCCGGCCGCTCCTGGCCGCTGACCGAAACCGCGCAACAGGCGAGGACGAAAAGAAACGCGCGTCGCATCGCTGGTTGGACGATGGACGCGCGTTCGGAGTTCGTCAGCGGTCGGCTACCACTTCACGTCGGCCCCCACGCGGATCAGCCGTCCCTGGAGGATGACCGAGGGCTGCATGTAGGTGGCGGCGCCGTACTGGAGCGTCGCGACCGACGTATACGCGTCGGAGTTGAACGCGTTGAACAGATCGATGCGCGGCATCACCGAGGTGTGGCCGAAGCGCAGCGTCTTGCTGGCGCCGAGGTCCACCTGGTTGTAGCGGGGCGCGAACTCGGTGCCCGGCGCGACGAGCGGAATGCTGACGGTGGCGGACGTCAGGCCCGGCACGACCAGCTGGCCCGGCTTGCAGCCGCCGAGGCAGTTCGCCCCGTACGTCGTCGTCCGCGACACGTTGTAGAACGTCCCGATGCCGTTCGGCTGCGTGAAGCCGGTGCCGGCCGTGAAGACGCCGTACTGCAGCGGCGCCGTGCCGAGCTGCGTCGGCAGCGACTGGATGCCGGCGCTGACCGAGATGCCGTACCACGGCAGCGGGTAGGTGCCGAACAGCTTCGCGCTCGTCACCCACGGGATGCCGTTCTGCGCGCCGTCGCAGAAGAGCAGCAGCGTCGGATCGTAGCCGGCGGCGCTGCAGCTGTTGGTGATGAGCCGCTCCGTCGCCGTGCCGCCCGACAGCCGTGCGCCGCCCGGCAGACGCGAGTTGAAGTTCAACTCGACGCTGTTGTACCAGCGCTTCAGGTTCGGGTCGTTGCTGTCGACGAACTGCACCGCCGCCGCGCGCGCCGCGCTGACGATGTTGTACCACTGGATCGGGCTGCCGTTCAGCGGGTTGTAGACCGTGACCGGCACGTAGTCGGCGGCGGTGCGCGCGACGTTGTTGCGCTCGATCAGGTTCTTGAAGTCGCTGTGGAACCATTCCGCGGTCAGCGA
>DASRGT010000028.1:0-129279 GCA_035650895.1 Vicinamibacterales bacterium | reverse complement strand
GCACCCAAGCACCCAAGCACCCAAGCACCCCAAGCACCCCAAGCACCCGAGAACCTGAGAACCTGAGAACCGCAGAACCTGAGAACCCATTAGAACCTGAGAACCCATAGAACCTGAGAACCCATAGAACCTGAGAACCCGAGAACTCGTAGAACCGAAGAACCGGCAGAACCCGAGAACCAGAGAGCCATGAACCCCGCACCCCGACGCCTCGTGGTCGCCCTGACCGGCGCAACGGGCGCCCGCTTCTGCGTCCGCGCGCTCCACGCGCTGCGCGACGCCGGCGTCGAGACGCACCTCCTCGTCAGCAAGTGGGGCCACGCGACCCTCGCGCACGAGACCGACGTGACGCTCGAGCAGCTGAACGCGCTCGCGTCGGCCGTGCATCAGGTCACCGACATGACGGCGCCGATCGCGAGCGGTTCGTTCCACACCGACGGCATGCTGATCGTCCCGTGCAGCATGCGGACGCTCGGCGCGATCGCGAACGGCGTCGGCGACAACCTGATTCACCGCGCGGCGGATGTCGTGATCAAGGAACGGCGGCGGCTGGTGCTGGCGGTGGTGGAGACGCCGCTGAGCGCGATCCACCTCGAGAACATGCTGAAGCTGTCGCGGCTGGGCGTACAGATCGCGCCGCCGGTGCCCGCGTTCTACACGCGGCCGGCGGCGCTGGACGACCTGGTGAACTACTCGGTGGCGCGGCTGCTCGATCAGTGCGGCGTGTCCATCGATGCGCCTCGATGGAAGGGGTGACGGCTCGGGGCCGCCGCCCCGCCAGACGATGAGCCCGAACGCCTAGCCCTTCGCGGCGACCGGGGCCGTGCCGCCGTCGCCTTCCTGCAGCAGCGCCTTCCGGCTCAGGCGGATCTTGCCGGTCGGGTCGATGTTGATCACCTTGACCAGCAGCTGTTCGCCTTCCTTCAGCTCGTCGCGCACGTCCTTCACGCGGTGGTTCGCGATCTCCGAGACGTGCAGCAGGCCGTCGGTCCCCGGCATGATTTCGACGAACGCGCCGAAGTCGGTGATTCGCTGCACCTTGCCGAGATACGTCTTGTTCAATTCAGGCGTTGCGGTCAGTTCCTGGATGATCGAGATGGCCTTCTGCGCCGACTCGCCGTCCGCCGACGCCACGTTGACGCGGCCATCGTCTTCGACGTCGATCTTCACGCCGGTCCGCTCGATGATGCTGCGGATCATCTTACCGCCCGGTCCGATCACGTCGCGGATCTTGTCGACCGGAATCTTGATCGTGACGATGCGCGGCGCGTAGGTGGAGATGGCCTCGCGCGGGCTGGCGAGCGCGTCCTTCATCTTGCCCAGGATGTGGAGGCGGCCCTGCCGCGCCTGCTCGAGCGCCTTCTGCATCACCTCCGTCGTGATGCCGGAGACCTTGATGTCCATCTGCAGCGCGGTGATGCCGTCGGCGGTGCCGGCGACCTTGAAGTCCATGTCGCCGTAGTGGTCCTCGGCGCCGGCGATGTCGGAGAGGACGGCGTACTTACCGGTCTTCTCGTCCATCACGAGCCCCATCGCGATGCCGGCGACCGGCGCCTTGAGCGGCACGCCGGCGTCCATCATCGCGAGCGCCCCTCCGCACACCGACGCCATCGAGGACGACCCGTTCGACTCGAGGATGTCGGAGACGACGCGGACGGTGTAGGGGAACTTTTCCTCGCCGGGGATCATCGGCGCGAGCGCGCGCTCGGCGAGCGCGCCGTGGCCGACCTCGCGCCGGCCCGGGCCGCGCAGGAATGCCACTTCGCCGACCGAGAACGGCGGGAAGTTGTAGTGGAGCATGAACGACTTCCACTGCTCGCCCTCGAAGCTCTCGATCTTCTGCGCGTCCTCGGCGGTGCCGAGCGTGCAGGTGACGAGCGCCTGCGTCTCGCCGCGCGTGAACACGGCGGAGCCGTGCGTGCGCGGGAGCACGCTGGTCTCGATCCAGATCGGCCGGATCTCGTCGAACCTGCGTCCGTCGAGCCGCTTGCCGTGCGTCAGCACCTCCTCGCGGAGCACCTTCTCCTTGAGGTCCTTGAAGATCGCCTTCGCCTCCACGCGCCGTTCGACCTCCTCCTCGGGGATCGAGGCGACCAGTTCGTCCTTCACCTGGTCGACGCGGTCGTAGTTCGCGAGCTTGTCCTTGATCCGCATCGCGTCGGCGAGCGGCACGAAGACCTTCTCTTCGACCTCGCGGTAGAAGTCGTGCGCGATCTCCTTCTTCTCGACCGCCGTCTTCTTCTTGCCCGCTTCGGCCGCCATCGTGTCGATCGCGGCGACGATCTGCTTGATCGCGGCGTGCGCGGTCTCGAGCGCCTTGACGACCTGGTCCTCGGTCACTTCCCTGGCGCCCGCTTCGACCATCACGATGCCGTCCTGGCTGCCGGCGACGACGAGGTCGAGCTTGCTTGCCTTCCGCTGTTCGAACGTCGGGTTGACGACGAACTGATCGTCGACCAGGCCGACGCGCACGCCGGCAATCGTCTTCTCGAACGGGATGTCCGACAGCGCGAGCGCGGCGGATGCGCCGGTGATCGCGAGGACGTCGGTGTCGTTCTCCTGGTCGGCGGAGAGGACGAGCGCGATGATCTGCGTTTCGTATCGCCAGCCCGAGGGGAACAGCGGCCGGATCGGACGATCGATGACGCGGCTCGTGAGGACTTCCTTTTCCGCCGGCTTCCCTTCGCGCTTGAAGAAGCCGCCCGGGATGCGCCCCGAGGCATAGGTGTATTCGCGGTAGTCGACGGTGAGCGGCAGGAAGTCGATGCCTTCGCGCGCCGACGCGGCGCGGCAGGCGGTGACGAGGACGACCGAATCGCCGTAGCGGACGATCACGGACCCGCCCGCCTGCTTGGCGAGCTTGCCGGTTTCCAGACGGAGGGTGTTCTGACCAACGTGCAGTTCGCGAGTAGTCATAAGTTGTCTTACTTACGGATGTTGAGCCGCTTGATCAAGTCGGCGTAGCGCTGGGCGTCCTTCGTCTTCAGGTAGTCCAGCAGGCGGCGACGGCGGCCGACGAGCATCAGCAGGCCGCGCCGCGAATGGTGATCCTTCGCGTGAGTCTTGAAGTGTTCCGTCAGGTAGTTGATGCGCTCGCTGAGAATCGCCACCTGGACTTCCGGAGAGCCCGTGTCCTGCTCGTGCGTCTTGTAGCTGCCAATGAGCTCCGTCTTGCGGTCTTTGCTGAGTGCCACCTTGGGGAACCTCCACGCACGCCCCAGCGCCCCGTGCGGAGCCCGGATGCGCCGTATGTAGAAAAAACGCTTAATCGAACAAGATCAACATGTTACCTCAGAACAACCGAGGGATGCAAAAACCCGGCGGCGCCCTGCGACGGTTCCGCGATCGCCACGAGATCGCCCGCATCGTCCACCAGGCGGACGAATCCCGAGGCGGCGCCCGCGATTCCCGGCAGGTCGCGACCCTGCCGGGTGCGGACGATGGCGTCGGCGTCGAGGGTCAGGGCGGGCAAATCCGTGAGCATCCGTGACATCGGGACGAGGCGCGCCGCGGTTGCCGCCGGATCGCGTTCGGCGTCGGCGAGCGGGATGGCGTGGTCCAGGGTCAGCGCGCCGACGCGGGTGCGGCGAAGGGCGACGAGGTGTCCGCCGGTGCCGAGGCGCGCGCCGAGGTCGTGCGCCAGCGCGCGGACGTAGAAGCCGGCGGAGCAGTCCAGCGTCAGCGACACGCGGTCGCCGTCGAGATCGAGGAGCGAGAGGCGCGCGACGGTCACTTTTTGGGGACGGAGTGGGGACGGAGTAGGGACGGAGTCGACTCCGTCCCTACTCCGTCCCCGGAACAACTCATAGCTGCGCTGACCCCCGATCTTCTTCGCCGAGAAGACCGGCGGGGTCTGCAGAAATTGCCCGCGGAAGGCGTCCAGCGCGTCGGCGATGACGGTTCGTGTCGGCATCGGCCCGGTGTAGGGCAATCCGACCGGCGATCCCTGGCAGTCGCCGCTGTCGGTCGCGAACCCGAGGCGAACGACCGCGTCGTAGGCCTTGTCGCTCCCCGACAGAAACCGCGCGAGCCGCGTCGCGCGGCCGACGACGAGCGGCAGCACGCCGGTCGCGAGCGGATCCAGCGTCCCGGTGTGGCCGATGCGCGGCTCGCCGAGCACGCGTCGCATCCGGGCGACGACGTCGTGCGAGGTCGGGCCGCTCGGCTTATCGATGACTAACAGCCCGTCCATCGATGGCGCGTTCGATCTTGTCGATGAAGATCTTCTGCAGCGTGTCGATCCCGCCGTTGGCCGTGCACCCCGCCGCGTTCTTGTGCCCGCCGCCGCCGAATTCCTTCGCGACCGCCGCGATGTCGATGTCGCCCTTCGATCGCATGCTGACGCGGTACGACTCGCCTTCGATCTGCTTGAAGAACACCACCGCCTGGATTTCCTTCACCGTCAGCGGCAGGTTGATCAGCCCCTCGGTGTCCTCGTAGGTCCCGCCGGCGGCGCGCGCCATCTCGTGATCCAGGTAGACGATCGCGATGCGCCCCGTCGCGTCGATCTGCATCGCGCTCAGGACGGCGCCGAACAGCTTCAGCCGCCCCATGTTGTTGCTGTCGTACACGTTGCGCGCCACCATCACCGGATCGACGCCGGCCTCGAGACACTCGCGGCAGATGTCGAAGGTCCGCGGCGAGATGTTCGAGTAGTGGAACGATCCCGTGTCGGTCAGGACGGCGAGATACACGTGCGTCGCGATGTCGACGGTCAGCGGCACGTCGAGCGCGCGCACCAGATCGAACACCATCTCGCCGCACGCCGCGGCCGACGGATCGAACCAGTTCAGCGCGCCGTAGTTCGTGTTGCCCTGGTGGTGATCGATGTTGATGACGAAGTACCGATCGAGGCCGGCGACGCCGGTGCGCGCGAGCTCGCCGCACTCCATGACGATCGCCGCGTCGTAGGCGCCGTCCGCCGACGGCGCGATGCGGATGCCGGGAACGCCCGGAAACTGCATGATCGGCGGCGGCGCCGGGTCGGCGTTCACGACGTCGACGTCCTTGCCCATCGCGCGCAGCGCGTAGGCCATCGCCAGCTGCGATCCGATCGAGTCGCCGTCGGGCCTCGAATGCGACGACAGCACGAAGCGCTGCCGCGCGCGGATCGCCTCCGCGATCCGCTTCACCTCAGGATTCATCGTCATCGCGGGGAGCGGCCGCCTCGCCGGCGCGCAGGTCGTGCAGCAGCTGCTCGATCCGATCCTGCCCGGCAATCGACTCGTCGTAGACGAACTCGAGCTCGGGAACGCGGCGCAGCCGCAGCCGCGATCCGATCTGCCGGCGGAGGAACGGAATCGCGCGGTGGAGCGCGCGATCGGAATTGCGGCGCGCGCGGTCGTCGCCGAGCGCCGTGAAGAACACGCGCGCGTGCTGCAGGTCGGGGCTGACCTGCACGCGCGTGATCGTGACGAACCCGATGCCCGGGTCGTGCACCTCTCGCGCGAGCAGCTGCCCGAGCTCGCCGCGAATCTGGTCCGCGACACGGTCTGGTCTGGATCCCTGCGACATGACAGTGTGTGCAGTCTGAAGTCTGAACGGGACGCTCAGGTGAGGAACTCCACGTCGGTGCGCGTGACCAGCCCCGGCTCGACCCGCTCGATCTCGTCGGCCGCCGCGGCCAGCTCGCGGTCCGCATGCGCCTGGTCGGCGGCGACCGTCACGACGGCCAGCGCCGCGCGCTGCCAGAGGTCGTGATGCTCGACCTCCGACACCGCGACGTTGAACTTCCCGAGGCGATCCTTGATGCGCCGCAGCACCATCCGCTTGTCCTTCAGCGACTGGCTGCCCGGCACGTGCAGCTCGACGGTCAACAAGCCCACCACCATCGGTCACTTCGTGCGCTGCGTGTCGTCGTGACCGTCGCGGCTATGCCGTCGCGGCGACCCTCTCCATCGTGAACACCTCGATGACGTCGCCGACCTTGAGGTCGTTGAACCGCTCGAACCCGATGCCGCACTCGAATCCCGATTTGACCTCGCTGACATCGTCCTTGAAGCGCCGCAGCGAGCCGATCTTGCCCTCGTACACGACGACGTTGTCGCGCAGCAGGCGCGCCTGCGTGTCGCCGGCGCGCGTGATGCGCCCCTCGGTGACCATGCAGCCGGCGATCGTACCGTACTTCGGCACCTTGAACGTGTCGCGCACCTCGGCGATGCCGATGCGCGTCTCCTTGAACGTCGGCTCGAGCAGGCCCGACATCGCCTTCTTCATCTCGTCGGTGACGTTGTAGATGACCGAGTGCTGGCGGATGTCGACGTGCTCCCTGGCGGCGATCTCTTCCGCGTTGCGGTCGGGCCGCACGTTGAACGCGACGACGATCGCGTTCGACGCCGACGCGAGCAGCACGTCGGACTCGTTCACCGCGCCGACCCCCGAGTGGATGATCCGGATCTTCACCTTCTCGTCCGACAGCTTCGTCAGCGTGTCCGCGAGCACCTCGGCCGAGCCCTGCACGTCGGCCTTGATGATGATCGGCAGCTCCTTCATGCCGCCTTCGGCGATCTGCGCCTGCAGCGACTCGAGCGTGAGCCGCGATCCCTTCGCGCCGAGCGCGCGCGTCTTCGCCTGTTCCTCGCGGAACGCGGCGATCTGGCGCGCCTTGGCGGCATCCGCCACCTGGAAGACGTCGCCCGGCTGCGGCAGGCCCGTCAGGCCGAGCACCTCCACCGGCGACGACGGCCCCGCCGCCTTGGTGGGCCGCCCGCGATCGTCGATCAGCGCGCGCACGCGGCCGACGATCGGCCCGGCGATGAACGTATCCCCCACGGCGAGCGTGCCGTCCTGCACGAGCACGGTCGCGACGGGCCCGCGGCCCTTGTCGAGCTTCGACTCGAGCACCGTGCCCGCGGCGTTGCGCTTCGGGTTCGCCTTCAGGTCGAGGATGTCGCTGACGAGCAGCACCATCTCGAGCAGCAGGTCGATGTTCTGGTGCTTCTTGGCCGACACTTCCACGGTGACCGTCTGACCGCCCCACTCCTCGGGCATCAGGTTGAGCTCGGTCAGCTCGCGCTTCACGCGCTCCGTGTTCGCGTTCGGCTTGTCGATCTTGTTGATCGCCACGATGATGGGCACGTTCGCCGCCCGCGCGTGGTCGATCGCTTCCCTCGTCTGCGGCATGACGCCGTCGTCGGCGGCCACGACGAGGATGACGACGTCGGTGACCTTCGCGCCGCGGGCGCGCATCAGCGTGAACGCCTCGTGGCCCGGTGTGTCGAGGAAGACGATGTTCCGGCCGTTGATGGTGACGTGATACGCGCCGATGTGCTGCGTGATGCCGCCGGCTTCGCGCTCGGCGACGCGCGTCTCGCGGATGGCGTCGAGCAGCGACGTCTTGCCGTGGTCGACGTGGCCCATCACCGTGACGACGGGCGCGCGCGTCACCTTGTCTTCGTCCTTCGACTCGCCCGCGGTGTCTTCGATCAGCTCCTCTTCGAAGCTGCGCATCTGGACGTCGGCGCCGAACTCGCGCGCGATCATCGTCGCCGTCTCGGGATCGAGCGTCGAGTTGATCGTCAGGCGCAGCCCCTTCATCAGCAGCTTGCCGAGCACCGCGTTCACCTTCTGTTCGAGCTTGTCGGCGAGGTCTTTCACCGTCATGCCCTCGGCGAAGGTGATGTTGCGGCTGACCGGCGGCGGCGCCGCCGGCATCGGCGCCGACGGACGCGAGTGCTCGCGCCGCGGCGCGCCGGGCGTCGGACGTCCGCCCGGACGCTGCTGGTAGGGCGGACGGTACTGCGGCATGCCCGGCCGCTGCGGGTACTGGCCGGGACGCGGCGGACCGCCCGGCTGCTGCGGCCGCACCGGCTGCGACGGCAGCGGGCGCGGGCCGCCCATCGGCATCTGCGGCGGCCGCGGCATCGGCGGTCGCGCCGAACCGGGCGCGCCCGGACGCGATTGCGGCGACGCGGGACGCGCCGCCGCGCCCGTCTGACCGGCGGCTGCGCCGGCCGGGCGAGCGGTCGTCGGGATCGCGGGACGCTCCTGGATTCTGGGACGCGGCACGACACGGGGCGCGGGCGCCGTCGACGTGGGCAGCGGCGGTGTCGGCGTGTCCGGACGCTTTTCCTCGATGCGCAGCCGAAGCGTCGGCGGCACGATGCGCGGCGCGTGCTTCGGCGGCGGCGCGACGGGCGCGGCGGCGGCGACCGGCGGGGCCGGCGCGGCGGCGACTGGCGCGGCGGGTTCCGCAGGACGCTCGGCCGGCCGCTCGCCGTGCGCAGGCTCCGGCGCCGGCGCGTGTTCGGGCGCATGCGCGGTCCGTTGCGCCTCGGCGCGTGCCTCGACAACCGGTTCGGCAGGCGGCGCCTGCGCCGCGACGGGCGGCGGCTCGGGCGGCGCGACCGGTTCGGCAACGGGCGCGGGCGCCGGCGGCTCCTCGACGGGCGCTGTTTCGGCGGCAGGCGCGGGCGAGGCCGCCGGCTTCGCGGTCTTGACGAGTCGCGGCGGCGGAAGCGCGGGCGCGGCCGGCTTGGCCGGCTCGGCGGCCTTCTTCGCGGCGGCGGGCTTCTTCGCGCCGCCGCCCTTCGCCGGCGCATGATGCGCGTGCGCGCCGGTCTCGGCGAAGATGTCGCCCGACGGCAGCGCGATGCCGCGCTGCTTGGCGAGCCGCTCGACGAACTGGCGCGCGACGACCTCTTCGATCGTGCTCGAGGCGCTCTTCACCTCGATGCCGTGATCGCGCTTGAGCAGCGCCGTCACCTCCTGGCTCGTCGTGCCCAGGAGCTCCGCGACTTTGTAAATCCGGACTGTTGCCAAACGGTTACCTCTCGAAACAACTCGTCATCTGGTCGTCGACCAACTACTCGGCGCCGGCCGCCGTCTCGCCGCGCGCGGCAGCCAGAATCTTTTCTGCCGTCTTCTCGCCGACGCCCTGCACTTCCGACAGCTGATCGACGGTTGCCGCCGCCACGGCGTCTCGCGTCGCGAACCCGGCGTCGACGAGCCGGCGGACGGTCTTTTCGCCGATGCCGTCGAGCGAGTAGGGGAGCGGCGCCTCCTCGGCCGCGTCTTCGTTCGCGGCGAGCGGCTCGCCCTCGGCCGTTTCGGCGGAGGGTTCGGAGGACAACCCGAGGCCTTCGAACTGCGCCTCGACCTCGCGGCGCTTTTCCTCCTCGCTCTTGATGTCGATCCGCCAGCCGGTCAGCTTCGCCGCCAGGCGGACGTTCTGCCCCTTCTTGCCGATCGCGAGCGAGAGCTGCTTGTCCTCGACGACGACTTCCATCACCCGTTCCTTGTCGTCGACGATCGAGACGCGCTGGACCTTCGCCGGGCTGAGCGCGTTGGTCACGAACGCGACCGGATCCTCCGACCACTCGACGATGTCGATCTTCTCGCCGCGCAGCTCGCGGATGATCGACTGGACGCGCGTCCCCTTCATGCCGACGCAGGCGCCGACCGGGTCGACGTCGCGCTCGCGCGAGTAGACCGCCACCTTCGCGCGATCGCCCGCCTCGCGGACCGCGCCGCGGATCATCACGGTGCCGTCGTAGATCTCCGGCACCTCCTGCTCGAACAGCTTGATCAGCAGCGACGGGTCGGTGCGCGAGAGGACGATCTGGGGTCCCTTGGCGCCGCGGTTCACGCCCTTGATGACGGCGCGGACGCGGTCGTTGGGGTTGTAGCTCTCGGCGCGCGACTGCTCCTTGCGCGGCACGACCGCTTCGTTGCGGCCGATCTCGACGATGATGTCGCCGTTCTCGAACCGCTTGACCGTGGCGTTGACCACTTCGCCGATGCGCTGGCTGAACTCGCCGTAGACGTTTTCGCGCTCGGCTTCGCGGACCTTCTGGAAGATCACCTGCTTGGCCGTCTGCGCCGCGATGCGCCCGAGCACCTCGGTCGGCTTGGGGAACTCCATCTCGTCGCCGAGCTCGATGCTGTTGGCGACCTCGTCTCCGTAGAGCGGCCGGTACATGTTGCGCGCTTCGTCGAGCGAGATCTCGGTCGCGGCGTTGGTCACGTCCTGCACGACGGTCTTCAGCGCGAAGAGATCGACCTGCCCGGTCTCCATGTTGAAGCGCGTCTTCAGGTTCTCGCCGGTCTTGTAGTACTTGCGTGACGCCGTCGCGACCGCCTCTTCGATCGCGCTGATCACGACATCCGGCTCGATCCCCTTTTCCTTGGCGAGCGCTTCGATCGTCTGTTGCAAAGGATTCGACACGGTCTAAAACTCCACTTCCAGATTCGCGCGCGTGATCGCCGCGAGCGGGACCCGGTGCTGCCGTCCGTCCTCGGCGTCGATCAACACGTACGTCCCGTCGATCCCGCCGAGCTGCCCCTTGAAGTACGACTGGCCGTCGACCGGCTGCCGCATCACGAGCTTGGCGCGCCGGCCGGCGAACCGCGCGTAGTCCTCCGCGCGGCGCAGCGGCCGATCGAGTCCGGGCGACGAGACCTCGAGCGTGTAGCTGGTGGGCACCACGTCCTCGACGTCGAACATCGCGCTCAGGTCCCGGCTGACGTTCGCGCAGTCTTCCACGCTCACGCTCTCGTCCGCCGACGCCGCCGGACCCGGCCGGTCGATCAGGATTCGCAGCACCATGCCGGTGCCTTCGCGCCGATACTGGACGTCGAAGAGTTCCAGGCCGTAGCTGGCCGCCACGCGCGCGGCGATGCCCCGAACCCGCTCTTCGACAGCCCCCAAGCTGGTCCCTATAAACTAAAAAAGTGGGCACATGCCCACTCGGTCTTACAACCTAGGCTCCGAACATCAAATTATAGCACCGTTCCATTCGGTGCCGACACCGGCCGCGCGACGAAGTCGTAGTCGCGGGCGCCGACGAGTTCGACCTGGACAAAATCGCCGGCGCGGTAGGCCGACGGGTCGCAGTCGGTCAGGACGACCGACGCGTCGATGTCCGGCGCCTGCGATTCGAGGCGCCCCCGCAGCACGAGCTCGTGCTCGCTCGACGGTCCGTCGATCACCAGGCGGGCGCGCTGGCCGAGCCGCGCCCGCTGCCGCGCGGCGACGAGCCGCTTCTGGAGCCCCATCACCCGCCGCCGCCGCGCCTGCTTCTCGCGCACCGGCACATCGTCGGCGAGGGCAAACGCCGAGGTGCCTTCTTCGTGCGAGTAGGTGAACACGCCGACGTGATCGAAACCGTGGTCGGTCACGAACGACTCGAGGGCCGCGACGTCCGCCTCCGTCTCGCCGGGAAAGCCGACGATGAACGTCGTGCGGAGGGCGACGCCGGGAACCCGTTCGCGGATGCGGTTCAGGAGGCGGTCGTAGTGGCGGCGCGTGCCGGGGCGCTTCATGCGCTTGAGGACCGCGTCGGACGCGTGCTGCAGCGGCAGGTCGATGTAGTTGCAGACCTTGTCGCACTCGGCCATCGCCGCCAGCATCTCCTCGTCGATCGTCGTCGGATACAAGTAGAGCAGCCGGATCCACTCCAGACCGTCGACGCCGTTCAATTCGCGCAGCAGCCGCGCCAGCGCCCCGCGCTCGCCGCGGTCGATGCCGTAAAACGTCGTGTCCTGCGAGATGAGCAGCAGCTCCTTGACGCCGCGGGCCGCCAGCGCGCGCGCTTCGCGCACGATCGATTCGGGCGCGCGGCTGCGGTAGCTGCCGCGCAGCGTCGGGATGATGCAGAACGCGCACTTGTAGTCGCAGCCTTCGGCGATCTTCACGTACGCGTAGTGCCGCGGCGTCGCGAACAGGCGCGGCGTGTCGGCGTCGTAGATGTAGGTCGGCGGCTGCGGCCGCGGCGCCGGCGGCTGCTGCCGGAAGAAATTGAGGGGCTGGATCGCGCCGACGATCTGGGGCACCTCTCCCGTGCCGAGCACCGCGTCGATCTCGGGGATTTCCTTCTTCAGTTCGTCGCGGTACCGCTCGGCCATGCAGCCGGTGACGATCAGCGTCTTGCACGAGCCGTTCGCCTTGTGCTGCGCCATCTCGAGGATGGTGTCGATCGACTCCTGCTTCGCGGAGTCGATGAAGGCGCAGGTGTTCACGACGAGGACGTCGGCGCTGGCGGCGTCCTGCGTCAGCTCGTGGCCGGCCTGCTGCGCGAGCCCCAGCATCACCTCGGAGTCGACGAGGTTCTTCGGGCAGCCGAGCGAGATCAATCCGACTTTCATCTACGGATACAGCCTGTACAGCATGCGCGGGTAGGGGATCGCCTCGCGCAGGTGATCGAGCCTGCAGATCCACGACACGACGCGCTCGATGCCCATCCCGAAGCCGCCGTGCGGCACGGTGCCGTAGCGCCGCAGGTCGAGATACCACTCGAACGCGTCCTGCGGGAGGTCGTGCTCCTTGATGCGCTGGAGCAGCAGATCGAGATCGGCGAGACGCTCGCCGCCGCCGATGATCTCGCCGTACCCTTCGGGCGCCAGCACGTCGACGCCGAGCGCGAGATCGGACCGCTCCGGATCGGGCTTCATGTAGAACGCCTTCACGGCGGCAGGGTAGCGGTGCACCATCACGGGCCGGTCGAATTCCTCCGACAGCGCCGTTTCGTCGGGCCCGCCGAAATCGCCGCCCCACTCGATCGGCAGGCCCTTCGCCTGCAGCTTCTTCACCGCGTCGTCGTAGGAGATCCGCGGAAACGGCTTCTGCACCGATTCGAGCTTCGCGGTGTCGCGCTCGAGCGCTTTCAGCTCGCGCTGACGCTTGTCGAGCACGCGCGCGACGACCGAGACGACGAGATCCTCGGCGAGATCCATGACGTCGTTCAGGTCGGCATACGCCATCTCCGGTTCGACCATCCAGAACTCGGTGAGGTGGCGCCGCGTCTTCGATTTCTCGGCGCGGAAGGTCGGCCCGAAGCAGTACACGCGGCCGAGCGCCATCGCGTTCGCTTCGTTGTACAGCTGCCCGCTCTGCGTCAGATACGCCGTCGTCTCCTCGAAGTACTGGGTCGGGAACAGCGTCGTCGTCCCCTCGCACGCGGCCGGCGTGAAGATGGGCGTGTCGGCCAGGATGAAGCCGCGCGAGTTGAAGAAGTCGCGCACCGCGTTGATCACCTCGTGCCGCACGCGCAGCACCGCCTGCTGGCGCTCCGTCCGGATCCAGAGGTGGCGCCGGTCGAGCAGGTAGTCGACCCCGTGCTCCTTCGGCGTGATCGGGTAGTCGTGCGATTCGCCGACGACCTGCAGGCTCTTGACGTCGATCTCGTAGCCGCTCGGCGCCCGCTTGTCGGCGCGCGCCGTGCCGGTGACGACGATCGAGGTCTCCTGCGACAGGTGATCCGCGAGCTTGAACTGCTCGTCGCCGACCGCCGCCTTCGACATCACCGCCTGGATGAAGCCGGTGCCGTCGCGGACGATCAGAAAATGGATCTTCCCGCTCGAACGGCGGTTGTGCAGCCAGCCCTTGAGCGTCACCTCCTGGCCCTCGTGCCGTCCGATGTCTTCTATATAAACGTGCATAACTGCTTCTCGAATCGATCGCGCGCCTGCCGCGCCTGCGCGAGCGCCGTCTTCGGCGCGCCGCGCGGCGGCTCCACCAGCACCGGGCCTTCGTAGCCCACCTTCTGCACCGCCGTCAGCGCCGACGGCCAGTCGATGCGGCCGTCCACCGGCAGCCGGATCGTCGCCAGGTGCTCGGCGGCGATTTCGATCGCGTCGACCAGATCGCCGTCGCGCTGCGCTCGCGCGAAGTCGAGCGCGATGCCGAGCGGTTCGTCGAACCCCTCGACGAAATGCACGAGCGAACCGATCGGCGACAGCCCTTCGGACGTCGAGTCGATCGCGATCCTGACGCCGAGCGGCTCGGCCAGCTCCAGCAGCCGATCGATCTTCTTCGCCGCCTCACGCGGCCGCGCGATCTGCAGCGTTAGCGCCGCGAACGGCATGCGCCGTCCGACGAACAGCGCGTGCTCGACCTCGTCGTCGGCCGCGCCGGCCGGCACCCGGAGGCCGAGCAGGTCGAGGCGCGCCTCGGCCAGCCACTGCTGCAGATCGGCGACGACGGCGTCGTTTGCGAAATCCAGATGCGTCCGCCGGCCGTCGATCTCGACCGTATCAAAGCCGAAGGCCGCGATCTCGAGCAGATGCTCTCGCGTCAGACGCTGACCGTCGTACAGATGCGTCGACACCCCGAACCGGCGCTTCGCGACCACGGGAACCACTCATTGTACTCGGTCCTTGAGGACGTGGGCATACCGCTCCAGCAGCTGTGAGGCGAGCTGCTGTTCCATGTAGATGTCGGCGCGCATGGTCAGCAGGCGTTCGCGGAAGGGCTCCAGATCCGGCTTCTTCGCGGTCTCGGGATCGGCGACGCCGCCCTCGACGAGCACGAACGCGTCCGAGAGGTGTTCCAGGCTTCGGCGCTGCTGCGCGACGTAGATGTCCTGGAGGTCGTACACCGCCGCGAAGGACTGCACCTCCGCATACGTCATGTGTGCGAGCGCGCCGGTCTGCTGAGCGGTGCTCCATCCCGATCGCCGCAGATCGCCCCAGCTCGCGTTGAGCCCGATCTGGTGGATCGACGTTTTTCCCGCCTGGAGCATGTCGTCGACGTACCGGAGCGCGTTCTTGAGCTCGGACTGCCGCCGCGGCGCGCTCTTGACGTCGCTTTCCACGGCGCTCTTGTTCTCGGCCAGCTCGCGGACGATCGTCTCCCGGGCCTCGGCGGCGAGCGCGCGGTTGTGCTGCCATTCGCGGACGCCTTCGAACGACAGCGCGATCACCACGCCGATGACGATGGTGGCGATCTCCACGGAGAACGCCTGCCAGGACCGGAAGGGGCTGTGTTCGTGCCGCCGGTGGAGCTCCATCGGCCGGAATCCTACGCCAACTCCTCGACGTGCGCGGCGAGCAGGTCCCGCAGGCGGGCGAAGCGCGGATACTTTTCGAGGTTGTCCCGCACGTATTTCAGCGTGCGCGGGATGTACTGGATGTAGACCGGGTTGCGCCGCGCCATCGTCTGGTAGCCGAACGTGCCGAGCGCCTTCAGGTTACGCTGCAGCGCCATCAGATCGAATCGGCGGCGGAAGTCCTCGTCGTCGGGCCGGCCTTTCAGCGCGAGAAAGTAGGCGATGAGGTTGTCGACCTGGCGCTCGGGCAGATCCATGTAGGAGTCGCGCAGCAGCGACGCGAGGTCGTACGTGTCCGGACCCATGCGCGCGTCCTGGAAGTCGATGATGTACAGGCTGCCGTCGTGCAGCATCAGGTTGCGGCTGTGGTAGTCGCGGTGACACAGCACGGGCGGCTCGGACGCGAGCTCGCGAACGATCTCGGCGAACTCGAAATCGAGGCGTTCCCGCGCCTCCGCGGCGACCGGCACCGCGCGGTACCCTTCGACGAAGTGTTTGACGAAGAAATTCAGCTCCCACGTCAGCTTGTCGACGTCGAACGCGATCCCGTACGGCACGTGCCGTTCGGACGCGAGCTCCGCGCCGCGGCGCTGGATCTGCTCGATCAGCGCGACAGCCTGGCGGTACAGCGCGGCATGCTCCGTGATCGGCGCCGTGCCGAGGTGGGCCTGCAGCGTGACGTCGCCCAGGTCCTGCAGCGCGATGATGCCGAGCGCGTCCGAATGTCCGAGGATGATCGGCACGGGAAGCGGCATCTGCTGCAGCAGCTCGGCGACGTTGGCGAACGGCAGAGACGCGAACTCGATCGGACCGGCATGCAGCGCGAGAACCAACGGCGGACCGTCGGCCGGAATGATGCGGAAGTAGCGCCGATCGGACGCGTCGCCGGTCAGCGGCACGACCCGTATCGGCGACGGCCCGCGGCCCGCGTCCACGGTCGACAGTCCGCTCTCTCGGAGGTACTGGTCGATCCGCTCCCGCAGCTGTACGCCGTCAGCGGTCCGCTGTTCCACGTCCGGTCACCACCTCGTGACGATGCACCGCGCCGCGCGCGATCCGCGCACCGTCGGTGACGATGCAGTCTTCGACGACGGCCCCGGCGCCAATCTCCACATCGTCCCACAAAATCGAATGGCGGATGCACGCCGTGGGATCGATGGATCCGCCTCGGCCGTGCCTCGCGGCGTTGGCGCCTTCGCGCGCCGCGAACGCGTCGGACATACGCCAGTAATCGTCGACCGTCCCGACGTCCCAGAACTCGGTGTCGCAGACGAAGCCGCGGACCGTGCCCGGCGCCTTCGCGAGGAGCGCATCGTAGACGCCGCCGATGGTGTTCGCCGCCTCGCCCGCGGGCAGCGGCTCGAACACCGATCGCGCGGCGAGCTGCACGCCGATGAAATGAAACGATCCGCGCGCGCGCGGCCCGCGCGGCACGAAGCCGGTGATCGATCCGTCGGGCCCGACGAGGACGCCGCCGTAGCGCTCGTACGCGGCATTCGGCACGAGCGCGAGCGTCACCAGGGCGCCGGCGTCCGCGTGCGCGCGATCGAGCGCGGCGAGGTCGACGTCGGTCAGCGTGTCGCCGTTGACGACGAGCAGGGGATCGCCGGTGAGGAGCGGGAGCGCGTGGCGCGGACCGCCGGCGCTGCCGAGCACCCGCGGCTGCTCGATCGAATACCGGACGCGGACGCCGGCGTCGGTGCCGTCGCCCACGACGCGCGTGAGCGTGTGCGGCAGGTGGTGCAGGTTCAGCACGGCGTCGGTGACGCCCCTCGCGGCGAGGCGCCGCAGGATCCGGAGGATCATCGGCACGCCGGCGACCGGGATCGCCGGCTTCGCGCGAACGAGCGTCAGCGGGCGGAGGCGCGTGCCGAGCCCCGCCGTCAGGATGAGGGCCTCGCGAATCGGCTATTCCTCGAAGAGCATGTCGCTCGGCCGGACGCCGCGCGCCGCGCACTCGTGCACGTAGATGCGGCGGTACGAATCGAGCATGTAGTCGGCGGGACCGCGCCCGAGCGCGTGCGCCATGCCGTGGATGCCTTCGTCGCCGCCCTCGATCTCGACGAAGACGCCGACCGGCGTTTCGTCGATCGCGACGACCACGTCGTCGAGCGCGAACTCCTCGCGATATTTTTCGTAGCGGAACCAGATGTGGAAGCCGAGGCGCGCGAAGATGTCGAGCAGCGTCTGGCCGTCGCTCACGATCGTCTCGAGCTCCTCGCGCAGGCGCATCAGCGACGGCTGGATCGGCCCCTTGAAGGTGATCGTGCTCTTCCCCGACTCGATGCGCACGCGCAGCACCGATCCGTGGCGGCGCAGCGATTCGTCTTCGCTGTCGAGCAGCGCGTCGGCCTGGAGGCGGCGGCAGCGCAGCGGGGTCGCGCCGGCGGCGATCACCGCGGCGCGCGCGGTGTCGGCATTGTCGAACCGCAGCTTGATCTCGCGTTCCAGCATGGCGGTCATGTGGCCCTATTTAACTCGCGCGATGGCGAAACATCAATCGAACAAAGGTGAACATCGTGAAGCACTCCAGCGCGAACGGCGGAAAGCCCAGATACCCGGGCAGCGGCATCTCGAAGATCTTGACGTGCTCCATGATCGGCACCGTGTAGTGCCATTTTGCACCCGCCCAGTAATTCCAGAACTCCCACAACACGCCGCACAGCAATCCGCTCAGCAGGAGGTCGATCGTCCGGTTCCAGTCGCGGGCGAGCGACGGCCCGCCGAGGCGCGCGTTGATTGGATCGAGCAGGAAGATGAAGCCGAGCCAGACGGGAGCCGCCAGATAGCGCGCCGCGTCGGCCGGCACCAGAAACGGGACGGCGAGCATCGCCGCGCCGGCCACGATCGACAGCGCGGAGAACGCCGGCCGGGTCGAGGGGGCCGCCCCGGCGACCTCCGCAGCGCCGCGTCCACGCACGACCCCGACGAGATCGGCGCCTTCGAAGATCGCCGGCCAGATGGTCGCGAACGACCACGCGTAGCCGACCATACGAAGCGGCCAGTCCTGCGGCAGCCCGACGTAGTACCAGTTGCGGAGCACCTGGTTGTAGCCCTCGAAGACCAGCCAGAGCGGAATCGACAGCAGCGCGAGCCAGGCGAATTCGCGCGGCGTCGACCGGATCCACGAACGTCCGCGCGACGCGAACACGACGGCATCGGCGAACAGGATGAAGCCCGTCCAGCAGATCGGCGTGTTCCACGAGTAGAACGGCTCGATGCGCGCGAGCGTCGCCGCCTCCGAGACGATCATGATCGCGAGGCCGACGGCGATCACGTCGCGCGCACCTTGAACGATGTGCCCATCAACGGCGGCGTCCCGACGCCCTTGCCGAGGATCAGCACTTTCATCGTGCTGCCCAGGCCGCCCGGCATCACCAGGGTCTTGAGTGCGCCGGCTGCAGGCGGCGGGGTCAGCGCCGGCAGCAGCCCGAGCACGAAGTACGTCTGGTCGAGGAAGCCGATCGTCTGCATTCCTTCGTCTTCGGCCGCGGCGCGGACGCTCGTCCAGTCGACATGCGCCGTGATGTCCTGCTCGCCCGGGTCTTCCAGCCACGACCGTCCGCCGCCCTCGCGGTGCCCCCTGAACGTCGTCAGCGTTCCCGCCGAGTGGGATGCCGAGTAGAGCTCGCGCGCCTCGTGGCCGTAGTCGATGAGCACGATGAAGCCGCGCCGCAGGCGCCGCGCGGCCTCGCGCATCCAGTCGACGGCGTTCAGGTTGATTTCGGCGCGCCACCCGGGTTCGAGGCGCACGCCGACGCGATCGAGATACTCCGCGAGCCGCGGCGTGGACGGCGGGCCGATCGCCGTCGACAGCCGGGTCGGCGGCTGACGATCGACGCCCGACGATCCGGTCACGTACACCTCGCGCAGCCCCTCGTCGCGCATCTCGATCTGGTGCACCGGCATCGCGTCGAGGAGCTCGTTCGCAATCAGGATGCCTTCGTACGTCGGCGGGAGCGCCGATGTCGCCGCGACGAGCCGATCGGCCATGTCGCCGAGCGTGTCGCGCTGCGCCGCCCGCGCCGCCGCACTCGACTCCACCAGGTGGACGCGCAGATCCCGATAGCAGTCGGGGTGATCCCGCGCCAGCGCGCGCAGGATGTCGGCGGACAGCCGGCCGTTGCCCGCGCCGGCTTCGACGAGATCGACACCGTCGACGCCGAGCAGGCGGCGGCACTCGGCCACCTGCGCCGCGAGGAGCTGGCCAAACACCGGCCCGACGTCGACGCTCGTAAAAAAATCGCCCGCGCGGCCGGAACGCTGGCCTGCGCGGGCGTAGTAGCCGAACTCGTGATGGTAGAGCGCGAGGTCCATGAACGCAGCCACCGTCAGGGGGCTGCGTTCGCGGATGATCGGGAACAGGGGAGTAGCGGCTATCCCCTATTCCTTCCGGATGGGCACGAACGTTTCGGAGTCGCCGCGCCACACGCGAAGCTGCGCGAGATGTTTCGACTGGATCTTCTGGAGCTCCCGCTGCGCGTCGGCGGCGTTGGTCACCGTCTTCCCGTTCACCGACAGGATCACGTCGCCGGGCCTGAGGAAGCCGGCCGATGGACCGTCCTGATCGACGTCCGACACGACCGCGCCCGTCTGGCCGTTCGGCAGGTGGAGCCGGCGTCCGATCTGCGGCGTGACGTTTTCGAGCGTCAGGCCGAAGCCGCTCGCGCCCTGCTCGTCCGGCTGCTGCTGATCCGATTCGGGGTTGCGGCGCTGCCCGTTCTGCGCCGCCTGCTCGGCCTCGAGATCCAGCTCCTCGACGCCGACGTGCAGCGTCTTCTCCTGCTTGTTGCGCAGGATCTTCACCGGCACCGACGTGCCGGGCTTGGTGGCGATCACCATCTTCACGAGCTCGTCGCGGCTCGTCACCGGCCGGCCGTTGTACTCGACGATGACGTCGCCCGGCTCCATGCCGGCCTTCGCCGCCGGACTGCCCGCGGGCACCTGCGCGACGAGCGCGCCCTTGCGATCCTTCAGGCCGAAGTCCTCGAACGCCTCGCGGGGAACGGGGATGACCGACACGCCGATGCGCCCGCGCGTGATCTTGCCGACGCGCAGCTGCGGGATCAGATCGCGGACGGTGTTGCTCGGCACCGCGAAGCCGATGCCGATGTTCCCCTCGCTCTGCGAGTTCGTGATGATCGCCGTGTTCATCCCGATCACCTCGCCGCGCAGGTTCAGCAGCGGACCGCCGGAGTTGCCGGGGTTGATCGCGGCGTCGGTCTGAATCATGTCGTTCGTGCGGCCGGTGGTCACCTGGAACGGACGCCCGATCGCCGACACGACGCCGACCGTCACCGAGTAGGTGTAGCCGAACGGGTTGCCGATCGCCATCACCCAGTCGCCCGGGAACATCTGCGACGAGTCGCCGAACCTGATCTCGGGCAGCTGGCCCTTCGGCTTGTCGACGAGCTCGATGAGCGCGCTGTCCGTCAGCTGATCGTGGCCGATCACCTTCGCGGCGTAGGGCGTCTCGTCGTCGCCGTACAGGTAGACCTCGATCTTCGTCGCGTCCTCGACGACGTGGTTGTTCGTGAGGATGTAGCCGTCCTTGCTGATGATGAACCCGGTGCCGGCGGCCTGGGTCTTCGGCTCCCGCTGCTGCCGCCGGTTGCGGTTGCCGCCGCGCGGCTGATCCTGGTCGTCCTGATCGCCGGGGTTGCCGAAGAACCGGTGGAAGAGATCGTCCGGCGACTGGCCGCGCCCGCCGAAGAACTCCGTCAGGTCGTTGCTCTTCGCCTTCATCTCGGTGCGGATGTGGACGACCGACGGGGTCGCCGCCTTGGCGATGTTGCGGAACGTGTCGGCGTTCAGCGCGCCGGTCACGGGCGCGCCGTTCACCTGCGGAATGGTCAACGTCTGGGCCGACGAGGCGGGCGTCAAATCGAGACGCGACGCGAGCACCATCCCGACGGCGATGGACGCCACGGCGATGAGCACGGCATAGAACAAGGTGGTCTTGCGGGTCGACATCATCTCCCCCCTACAACGTCACGATCTCGGTCTGGCGCGGTCCCGTCACCAGGGCGTCGCGCTCGGTCACGACCATGTTGATTTCCGTCCGAACACCGAAGGTGTCGTTATAGACGCCCGGCTCGATCGTAAAGCCGGTTCCGGGCAGCAGGCGTCGATCGTCGTGCGTCTCGTAATCGTCCATGTTCACGCCGTTGCCGTGAACGGTCTCGCCGAGGCTGTGGCCGGTGCGGTGCAGGATCTGGTCGCCGTACCCGCGGTCGCGCAGCACGGTTGCCGCCGCCCGATCGACCTCCCAGCCGCGCAGGTCGCGTCCGCCGCGCGCGGCGCCCTCGACCAGCGCGACAGCGGCGTCGCGGGCGTCGCGAATCGCCGCGAACGCATCGGCAAACCGCGGCGGCACGGCGCCGCCGACGTAACCGACCCACGTGATGTCAGCAAACACCGCGCCGGGGACGTCGAGCTTGCCCCAGAGGTCGAGCAGGACGAGATCGCCCTGGCGGATCGCGCGGTGCACCGTCGCGGTCGGCTGGTAGTGCGGGTTGCCGGCGTGCTCGGTGGCGGCGACGATCGGCGGCGAGTCGGTCTGCAGACCTTCGTCGGCGAACCATCCCATCATCAGCTGCTGAACGTCGTATTCGGTGGTCGGCTCGCGGTCGCGCATGCGACGCGCGACGGCGTCGAAGGCGCGGTCCTTCACCCGGTAGAGTCTCGTCGAGGCGTCGCGGTGCGTCGCGAGGGCACCGTCGCTCCATACCGCCGAAAAGCGCTGGATGAGATCGCCCGAGGAGACGACCTCGACGCCCGCCGCCCGCACGAGCTCGATCGTTCCCGCGTCGATGCGCGACACGTACGGGATCGCGCATTTCGGCGAGTACTCCATCGCAATGCGGCGCATGCCGGCGAGCAGCGTCCGCACGCCGCTCTCGAGCTGATCGCGGCCGGCATATCGCTGAGTCGTGCCGGGCAGGTGGGCGAGCGAATGCTTTTCGATCGCGTGCACGAGCGCGCGCGGCTCGCCGTGCGCGGGAATCAGGTAGTACCAGCGGCGCGTCGCGAGATGCCCGCCCTGCTTGTTGACCGCTGTGACGTCCGCGGCGATCGGGTTGATCCCGCGGAAATCGTAGAGCAGCCACCCGTCGAGCCCGTCGGCCGCGAGCGCCGCCTGCACGGCCGCGACATCGAGCCCCGATGCCGTCACGACCGTCTGATCAGAAGACACCTGACCAGTATAAACGCGGACGTATAATCGCCACGAGAGCAGCAGTATGAAAAAACGCTTACATTTCGCGGTGGTTGCGGTGTGTCTGGCGGGGACCGCGCTGTCGGCGGGGCAGCAGGCGCCGCCGCCCCAGCAGCCGCAGCAACCAACCTTCCGCGTGCAGGTCGATTACGTCGAGGTCGACGTCGTCGTCACCGATCAGCGCGGCAATCTCGTCCGCGACCTCAAGAAAGAAGACTTCCAGGTGTTCGAGGACGGGAAGGCGCAGACGGTCACCGCCTTCACGCACGTCGACATCCCGATCGAGCGGGGCGATCGCCCGCTGTTCGCCGATGCGCCGATCGAACCGGACGTGCGGACCAACGAGCGCCCGTTCGAGGGGCGCGTCTACGTGATGGTGATCGACGACCTGCACACGCGGTTCGGGCGCACCCAGCGCGTGAAGTCGGCGGCGCGCCAGTTCATCGAGCGGCGCATGGGCGCGAACGATCTGATGGCGATCGTGCACACGTTCGGCGCGACCGACGCCAGCCAGGAGTTCACCAGCAACAAGCGGCTGCTGCTCGCGGCGGTCGACAAGACGCAGGGGCGCAAGCTCGACTCGATGACGGCGAACAAGACGCGCGAGTACTACAACACGCTGGGGACGCGCCAGACCGGCGACGCGCTGAACGATCCCGACGATCAGGAGCGCTCCTACAACGCGACCAATTCGCTGCGCACGCTGCAGAACGTCGCGGAGTGGTTCGGGTCGGTGCGCGGCCGCCGCAAGACCATCCTCTTCGTCAGCGAGGGGATCGACTACGACCTCAACGAGCTGATCGCGCAGAACGGGTCGACGCACCGCGACGCGACGAAGATCATCGACGAGACCCGCGAAGTCATCCAGGCGGCGACGCGGTCGAACGTGTCGATCTACGGGATCGATCCGCGCGGCCTCACGGACCTCGGCGACGAGTCGATCGAGATCGGATCGTTTCCCGACGACACGTCGCTCGGCATCGGCCAGGGCTCGCTGATGAACGAGCTGCGCACCGCGCAGGACAGCCTCCGCGTCCTCTCCGAGGAGACCGGCGGCTTCGCCGTCGTCAACCGCAACGACTTCACGACGGCGTACGACCGGATCGTCGAGGACAACAGCTCGTACTACGTGCTCGCGTACTACCCGCCCGACACGCGGCCGGGACGGCTGCACAAGATCGACGTGCGCGTGACGCGCCCCGGACTCACCGTCCGCGCGCGCAAGGGCTATCTCACGCCGAAGAAGCCGGCGGTCGAGAAGACGAGCGCCAAGGACACGCGGACGCCGGAGATCCGCGCCGCGCTCGACAGCCCGCTGCCGGTCAGCGGCCTGACCATGCACGTGTTCGCGGCGCCGTTCAAGGGGACGGCGCCGAATGCGTCGGTGCTGCTCGGCGTCGAGCTGCGCGGGCGCGACCTCCAGCTCGCGGCCAACGATCAGATCCAGCTCTCCTACATGGCGATCGACGCGAAGGGCAAGGTGCAGGGGGGCAACACCGACATGGTCTCGATGACGAACCTGCGGCCCGAAACGAAGGCGCGGATCGAGTCGAGCGGCCTCCGGCTGCTGAACCGGATCGAGATTCCGCCGGGCCGCTACCAGCTCCGCGTCGCCGCGCACGATTCGGCCGGCGGCAACGTCGGATCGCTGCAGTACGACCTCGACGTCCCCGACTTCGCGAAAGCGCCGTTCGGCATGAGCGGCGTCGCGCTCACCTCGATGTCGTCGGCGCAGCTGCCGACGGCGCATCCCGACGAGGCCACGCGGGGCGTGCTGCCCGGGCCCGCGGCCGCCGGCCGGTCGTTCCCGCAGAACGACGAGGTCGCGCTCTTCGCCGAGGTCTACGACAACGACGCGAAGACCCCGCACAAGGTCGACATCACCACCACCGTGACGACCGACGAGGGGAAGGTGATGTTCAAGACCGACGAGTCGCGCGACACGGCCGACTTTCAGGGGAAGACCGGCGGGTTCGGCTACACGACGCGCATTCCGATGAAAGATCTCGCGCCCGGGCTGTACGTGCTGACGGTGTCGGCGCGCTCGCGGCTCGGCAACCAGAACGCGATCGAGCGGCAGGTGCGTTTCTCGGTGACGCCGCCGCCGGCACGGTGATCCGCTTGCTGTTCCGCCTGCTCGCGCTGTCCTGCGTCTCGTCGCTGATGATGGCGGCCGCCGCCAACGCGCAGACGCCTCGCACGATCGAAAAGGGGGAGCAGAGCAACATCGACGACGCGAAGCAGGTGGTCGTGCGGGACGCGGCGGCGTGGCGCGCGCTGTGGCAGCAGCACCAGCCCGATCGCCCGCCGCCGGCCGTCGATTTCGCGAAGGAGTCGGTGGTGGCGATCTTTCTCGGGAGCAAGCCGACGGCGGGCTACAACGTGACGATCCTCAGCACGACCGAGGGCGGCGGGGCGCTGATCGTGAAATACCGCGAGGAGCGGCCGAAGCCCGGCGGCATCACCGCGCAGATCCTGACCTTCCCGTATCACATCGTCGCGATCCCGAAGGTGACCGCGACGAACGTGAAATTCGAGCGCGTGGAATAGCGAAACAGGGAAGTTGGAAATTCGCGAGTTGGAGAATTGGAGAATTGCGGACTTTGACGGTTCGAGAGTTGGTGAGATAGCGAGTTCGCGACTGGCGAGTTGGTGAGTTGGTGATTCAACTCACCAATTCACCAACTCACCAATTCACCAACTCCCGTCCTATTTCTTCTTCGCGGACGCCTGCTTCGCCGCGGGTTCCTTCTTCTCGCCGCCGTCGAGCGACTTCACCGCGTGCGGCTTCACGCTGCCGTTGGCGTGCGCGAACATCAGCATCTGCACGTTGAAGTTCGGGTTCGTCGGCGTGCGCACTTCGATGACCTGGACCTCGCCCGGCTGCAGCAGCCCGTTGATCACCCCTTCGCCGCCCGGCAGTTCGGCGTTCTTCTTGTCGTACCAGGTCTCGGTGACCTTCAGGCGCGCGATCGGCGCGTTGGAGACGTTCTTCACGTGAATCTTCGTGATGAGCGTGCTGCCCTCGCGGCGGGTCTGCTCCTTCATGTACTCGATCTCGGCCTGGCCACGGACCGGCGGCACGATCTTCTTGCCCGCCAGGATGGACTGCATCGGCGGAGCCTGCGGTTTGCTCTCCTGAGCATAGGTGGTGACGCCGACGAAGGCTGCGCCCACGACGGTCGCGGCGAAGATGACGCGCGCGCGATTCATACAATCCTCCCGGAAAAGACGAGCTGTAAACGTAACAAAAAATTATACCTTACATCTCACCGTTCCAGTCCTCCGGTTCGGGATTCTGCGACCGGAAGACCTCGAGATGCCACTTGCCGCCGCCCCACGGTTCGATCACTTCCGCAGCGATGACGTCGACGAGCAGCTCGGAGAACAGGCGCCCTTCGGGATCGTTTTCGAGGTGATAGGCCGGCTCGTCCCAGCCGAAGTTCGGATAGAGCATCAGCGTCAGGAACAGGTCGTAGCCGTCGTCGACGACGATCAACTGTCCGCAGGGGCGCTTCAGCGTCGAGTGGTAGATGAGGTATTTCTCCGCCGAGTGCGCGCGGATGTAGCGCTTGAGCGCGAACTCGCGCGCGACGATCTCTTCGACGGCGATCTTCTTGTCCCAGCAGTCGCGGCAGTACTTCTCTTCGCCGCGCGGCTCCGACACGTCCTTGGCGCCGCAGAGCGCGCACCGCGACTTGGCAACCGACTTGCGTGGCATGACTTCAGTCTACTTCAGACTTCCGAGTTCAGGCTCCGCCTGGACGCCGCCGGCGCGTACATCCGCTGCACGTAATCCTTGACCATGCGCCGCGCCGAGAACCGCGCGGTGTTGGTGCGGATCGCTTCCTTCACCACGCCGATCCAGCGGTGCGGCACGCTCGCGGCATCGCGGTCGTAGAACGCGGGCACGACCTCTTCCTCGAGCAGGCGGTACAGCGCGTCGGCGTCAGCGCGATCGACCGCCTCCTGATCGTCGCCGCTGACGCGGCCGTCGATCAGCCATCCGTTGGTGCCGGTGAACCCTTCGGCCCACCACCCGTCGCCGATGCTGAGGTGCGGCACGCCGTTCATCGACGCTTTCATGCCGCTCGTGCCGCTCGCCTCGAGCGGCTTGCGCGGGTTGTTCAACCACACGTCGCAGCCCTGCACGAGGAAGTGCGCCACGTGCAGATCGTAGTCGTCGACGAACGCGATGCGGCCGGCGAACAGCGGATCGAGCGCGCGCTTGTAGACGTGCTGCAGGTGATGCTTCCCCGGATCGTCGGCCGGGTGCGACTTCCCCGCGAAGATGATCTGCACCGGGCGGCCGGTCGCGTTCAGGATGCGGGCGAGGCGCTCCGCATCGGTGAAGATCAGCTCCGGCCGCTTGTACCCGGTGAAGCGGCGCGCGAACCCGATCGTCAACGCGTCGGGCTCGAGGAGCGTGCCCGCGGCGATGACGCGCGGGATGCCGACGCGCTCTTCGCTCCATCGCTGGCGCGCGCGCTCGCGGATGAAGTTGAACAGGTTGCGCCGCAGCAGCTGCCGCGTCGCCCAGAGCTGCTCGTCGGGAATCGCGAGGACGCCGTCCCACAGCGACGGATCGTCGTGGCGATCCAGCCAGTCGGCGCCGAGGTACGTGCTGAACAGCGCGGACAGGTCGGCCGCGATCCACGTCGGCACGTGGACGCCGTTGGTGACCGACGTCACGGGCCGTTCGTTCTCGGGCAGCTCGGGCCACATCGGCGCGAACATCGCCCGCGTCACGTGGCCGTGCAGTTCGCTGACGGCGTTGGTCACGCCCGCCGACCGGATGGCCAGCGCCGTCATGTTGAACATCGTGCCGCTGCCGTTGTCGTACGACCCGAGCGCCAGGAAGCGGTCGCGGTTCGCGCCGAGCGTGCCCCACGCGCTGGCGAGGTGCTTCTCGACGAGGTGAAACGGGAACGCGTCGTGGCCGGCCGGCACCGGCGTGTGCGTGGTGAACACCGTCGTGTGGCGGATTTCCTCGACCGCCGCGTCGAACGACGCGCCGTGCTCGATCAGATCGCGGATCCGCTGCAGCACGACGAAGCCCGCGTGCCCTTCGTTCAGGTGGAAGACGCTCGGATCGGATCCGAGCATGCGCAGCGCGCGGACGCCGCCGATGCCGAGGATGATCTCCTGCTGGATGCGCGTCTCGCGATCGCCGCCGTACAGCCGCGCCGAGAGCTCGCGGTCCCACGGCGCGTTCTCCTCGAGGTCCGTATCGAGGAGGTACAGCTTGGCGCGGCCGGCGCGCACGCGCCACACCGCGACGAGCACCGATCGGTCGCCGAGCGGCACCGCGGTGATGCACGGCCGCCCGTCGGGCGTCAGCGCCGGTTCGATCGGCGCATCGGCCCAGCTCAGTCGCTCGTAGCTCTCTTCCTGCCACCCGTCGGCGGTCAGCCGCTGATGGAAGTAGCCCTGCGGATACATGAACCCGATGCCGATGAGCGGCACGCCCAGATCGCCCGCTTCCTTGCAGTGGTCGCCGGCGAGCACGCCGAGGCCGCCGGCGTAGATCGGCAGCGACTGGTGCATGGCGAACTCGGCCGAGAAGTACGCGATCGACTGCCCGGCGAGCTGCGGAAACTCGCGCGCGTACCACGTATTGCGCGCGGCGCGCGCATCGTCGAGCGCGGCGATGGCGCGGTCGTAGATCGCGAGGAAGTCGGGGTCGGCGGCGGCCGCATCGAACGTCTGCTGCGACACCTGATAGAGCATGCGCACCGGGTTGTGCGCCGTGTGCCGCCACACGTTGTAGTCGAGCGCGCGAAACACGTTGCGCGCGTCCAGATGCCAGCTCCACCACAGGTCGTTGGCCAGCTCGGACAGACGCGACAGACGTTCGGGGAGCCGCGGCCGCGAAGGATTCGTGGTCATGGAATCAGCTGCAGGCGCCGACGAGCGACGCGAACTTCGGCAGATCGATGTTGCCGCCCGACACGACGGCGACGATGGGACCGTCGCCCAGGCGGCCGCTCAGGGCGGCGGCGATCGCGCAGCCGGCGGCGCCCTCGGCGATGATGTGCGCGCGTTCGGCGGCCGTCTTCATCGCGCGCGCCACCTCGTCGAGCGACACGACGATCGATCCCGCGAGTCCCTGCAGGAGGGGCCACATCGTCGGGATCACCGATTTGCCGCCGGCGCCGTCGACGAACGACGCGGTCCAGTTGTCGAAATAGATGGGGCGTCCGGCTGCCAGCGACGCCGACAGCGGCGCCGCGGTCGCGGGCTCCGCGGCGAACACGCGCACCGCCGGCTTCAACTCGCGCACGACGGCGTTGATGCCCGACAGCAGGCCGCCGCCGCCGAGCGGCGCGACGATCGCCGTGACGTCCGGGAGATCGTCGAAGATCTCGAGCGCCGCCGTGCCGTTGCCCGCGATGAAGCGGTCGTCGTCGAACGGGTGGACGAAGTGGCCGCGCATCCGATCCGATCCGTGCGTTTCGACCGTCCGCCAGCATTCGTCGTACGTCGCGCGGACGATCGTCGCGCCGAGGCGCTCGATCGCCCGGATTTTCGCGTCGGGCGCGGTGTCCATCACCATGACCGAACAGCCGGCGCCGACCTGCCGCGCCGCGTACGCCACGCCCTGCGCCGCGTTGCCGGCACTGACGGTCCACACGCCGTCGCGCAACTCGTCGCGCGTCAGCTGCCGGACCGCGTTGTACGCGCCGCGAATCTTGAACGATCCGATCGGCTGCAGCAGTTCGAGCTTGAGGTACACGTTCGTATCGCCGAGCCGCACGAGCGGCGTGCGGACGGCGGCCTGGTAAACGGCGGTGGCGGCGTCGCGAACGGCGGAGAGCGGGATGTGTCGGCCCGAAACGGTCGTGGGCAAGGTGAGGGGATGGTATCTGCCGTGCTCGATCCGGGTCAACGGCGCGGAACCTCAGCCGACAGTTGCGCGTCGAGCCATGCCGTCAACTCGTCGATCGAGCGGTAGCCGAACGTGGCGCAATTCACGTCGCGGTTGCCGGTGATCAGGCGCGAGATCGCCGATTGCCGCGCGCGATCGTAGACGAGCACGACGCGCTGACCGCTTCGGGCCGCGCGGCCCAGCACGTAGCCGACCTCGAACCCGACGCCGTAGCTCGATCCGGACGCCTCGGCGACGAGCAGGTCGCAGGAGGTCAACCACTCGACGTCGCGACGGTAGACGGCGTCTTCGGTCAGCGCCGCTTCCGACGTGTCGACGTCGTCGGCCAGGAGGTGGGTGGTCAGCACTTGATGCCCGCGCTGCTGCAGGCGACGCGCGATCGCGCGGCCCGCGTCGACGCCGCAGCGGTCGCCGCGCACGGTGCACGCCAGGTACACCTTCATCGCGTGAGAAGCTCCCGCACGCGATCGATCGGAATCGCCTCGGCCCTGCCGAATCGCGACGTGACCGTCGTGGCCTGAAAGAGCGCGTTGTAGACCGCTTCTTCGGTCGCTTCGAGCGCGGCTTCGAAGAGCGGCGACATCGCGTCGGGCGGCAGCACCTGGCGCCGACGCGGGGCCGTGTCGTTGAACCGGCTGCGCATGTCGGGCGACGTGGTGAACGCGATGGCGAAATCGCCGCTGCCGTTGCTGTAGGCCGACCCCGTCCGCGCGAGGCCGAACACCGCGCGCGCCGCCAGCCGATGGAGATCGCGCGCATCGATCGGCGCGTCGGTCGCGACGACGAGCATGCACGATCCGTCCGCGTTGGCGCCCCTGGCGTTCGGCGGCTGCAGCGACTTGAAGATCGGCACACCCGCGATCGTCAGGTTGCCGCCGAAGTTGGTCTGCGCGAGCACCCCGACCCTGTACGCGCGCTCGGCGCCGGCTGGTCGGCCCGCCGCCACGCGCGACGATGTGCCGATGCCGCCCTTCCACCCGTAGTTGATCGTCCCCGTTCCCGCGCCGACTGCGCCTTCCTGCACCGGGCCGGTCCTCGCATGGCCAATCGCGTCGAGCACGTGGTCGGTCTTCACGTGGAGGCCGCGGATGTCGTTCAGCCCGCCGTCGTTCGTTTCGCCGACGAGCGCGTTGACCGAACGCACCTGCTCGTTGCCGGGCTGGCCCAGCGTGTAGCGCACCACGGCGTCGACGGCGACGCCGACCGACAGCGTGTTCGTCAGCACAATCGGCGTTTCGATCGTCCCGAGCTCGTTCACCTGCGTCGACCCCGCGAGCTTGCCGAACGCGTTGCCGACGAACACCGACCCCGCCACTTTGTCCTGAAAGACGTTCCCGCCGTGCGGCACGATCGCCGTGACGCCGGTGCGGACGGCGTCGCCCTCGACGAGCGTCGTATGTCCGACCCGGACGCCCTCGACGTCGGTGATCGCGTTCAACGGTCCAGGCGGGAACACTCCGGGCGCGATCCCGAGGTCGCGCGCGCGCGGCCGCGCCTGCGCCGTCAGCAGCGCCACCGCGGCGGTCGCAGACATCGCGGCAACGAAAAGGGCAACACGTTTCATGAGCGCAGCGCCGCCAGTTCCGACGAAAGCCGATCGAGCCGCGCGAGCAGCTCGCGGTGCCGTTCCGACTCGGGCGTCGGTTTCTTGGCGAAGAACGAGATGCTGCCGCCCGGATCGAGGATTGCCTTGTCGATGTCCTCGAGCGACGAGAACCCCTGCTTGTGCGCCGCCGCTTCCAGTTCGTTCCGCGTGATGAGTTCGGCGCGCAGCCGGTCCTCGCAGACGCGCCCTTCCTTCATCAGGACGTCCGGGTCGCCCTCCACCAGCCGGTCGAGCTTCTCGTGATCGAACAGAAAGCGCACCACGACGTAGTTGACCGCCAGCAGCGTCGTCGCCCCGATGATGCCGCCCGTGACGCTGTTGTCGTCGCCGATGATCGCGTTCTGCACCGTGTTCGACAGCGTCAGGAGGACGACGAGATCGAAGGGATTGAGCTGGGCGAGCTCCCGTTTGCCCGCCAGTCGCAGGCCGACGATCAAGAACAGGTAGACGACCACCGGCCGCAGCATCTTCTCGAACACCGGCATGCTCAATACGAACATGTCGTGGAACGTTTTCTCCATAGGTGCGGGATTTTAAGCTGGAAATCCGGCACCTTTTTTCCGCCCTACTCCGACCGGTATAGGCCAATCGCCCGCCATTTGGTACTTCCTCGACGGCGGACTCTTTGCTACTGTGTCGCCCCTAGCTGAAGAGGGTTCGAGTCCTGTTATGACGCATGTCGTCTCCCCCACGACGATGCGCAGGGTGATCATCGGGTTGGCTGCGACGGTGTTGACCGCAGCCGGGTCGCGCCTCATCACGCGCGCGCAGTCCACGCCGCCCTCGGCCACCGTGCTGCCGGGCACCGGCGCCGACGGCAGCATCATGCTGCCGAACGGCTGGCGTCTGGCGCCGGCCGGCAGGCATCTGGCCCTCAGCAACCTTCCGCTGAACCTCGTCGTCACCCCGACCGGACGCTACGCCGTGGTCACCAACAACGGCCTCGCGCGGCCGTCGCTGACCGTGGTGGACCTGGCGTCGTGGAGCGTCGCGAGCACGTTCGCGCTCGACGCGGCGTGGTACGGCCTCGCGCTGAGCCCCGACGGTTCGAAGGTCTACGTGGGCGGGGCGGCGCAGAACAACGTGCAGGAGCTGTCGCTCGCCGGCGACGGCACCCTGACGCGCGCGCGGACGTTCGCGCTGCCGGCGGCGACCGGCGAGACGTTCGCCGGCGGGCTCTCGATCTCGCGCGACGGGCGCACGCTGTACGTGACGCGCGTCTTCGCGACGAGCGTGTCGTCGATCGATCTCGCGTCCGGCCAGGTGCTGAGGACCGCGGCGTTGCCGAGCGAGCCGTACACGGTGCTGCCGTCCGCCGACGGCAGATTCGTCTTCGTGTCGTTGTGGGGCGGCGCGGCGGTGGAAGTGCTCAGCGCCGACACGCTCGGCCTCGTGACGCAGCTCGTCACCGACGAGCATCCCAACGCGATGGCGCTGTCGGCCGACGGCCGGCGGCTGTTCGTCGCGTGCGCCGGCCACGAGTCGGTCTGGTCGTACGACACCCTCACGTTCACCGCCGTCGAGCAGATCGCGACCGGCATGTTCCCGGAGGCGCCGCCGACGTCGACGCCGAACGGGCTGGCGATCTCGCCCGACGGCTCGACGCTCGTCGTCGCCAACGCCGATCTGAACGCGCTGGCGGTGGTGGACATCAGCAACGCGACGCATGCCTTCGTCAACGGCTTCGTGCCCACCGGCTGGTATCCGACGGGCGCCGCCTTCACGCGCGACGGCAGGCAGATCCTCGCGTTGAGCGGCCGGGGGCTCGGCTCGGCTCCGGCGATGGGGGCCGGCATGGACGCGCGCCTCAACGGCACGATCTCGACGATCGCGACGCCGGATCGCGTCGCGCTGAACGACTACACGCGGCGCGTCGCGTCGCTGACGCCCTACAGCGACGCCACGCGCCTTGCGCCGGCCAACGCGCCGATCGGCTCGGCGATCCCGCCGAGAATCGGCGCCGCCTCCCCGATCAAGCACGTGTTCTACGTCATCCGCGAGAACCGCACCTACGACCAGATCCTCGGCGATGTGGCGCAGGGCGGCGGCGATTCGCGGCTGACGCTGTTCGGCAGCGACGTCACGCCGAACGCGCACTCGCTCGCGAGCAGTTTCGCCCTGTTCGACAATTTCTACGTCGACGCCGACGTCAGCTACAACGGTCACGCCTTTTCGATGGCGGCCTACGCCACCGATTTCGTCCAGAAGATGTGGCAGACGTTCACCGGCGGCCGCGGCAGCCCGTATCTGACGGAGGGCGGCGGCATCATGCGCAATCCGTTCGGCAACATCAGCGCGCCGGAGGGCGGCTACCTGTGGGACGCCGCGAAGCGGACGGGCGTGTCGGTGCGCAGCTACGGCGAGTTCGTCGCGCACACGTCGCGCAGCGCTGCGGGCGACGTCACGGCGGTCGAGACGGTGCCCGGCCTGGCCGGCTCCGTCGCGCCGGCGTACGCCGGCTGGGACCTCGACATCACCGACGCGAAGCGCATCGACCGCTGGCTCGACGAGTTCCACGCGTACGAAGCGAACGGACGCCTGCCGCAGCTGTCGATCATCCGCCTGCCGAACGATCACACCGCCGGCACGCGCGTGGGCTCGCCGACGCCGCGCGCGATGGTCGCCGACAACGATCTCGCGCTGGGCCGCCTCGTCGAAGCGATTTCGGGGAGCAGCGTCTACTGGAACGACTCGGCGATCTTCGTGGTGGAGGACGATGCGCAGTCGGGGCCGGATCACGTCGACTCGCACCGCTCCGTCCTGCTCGTCGCGAGCCCCTTCGCGAAGCGCGGCGTCGTCGATCACACGATGTACACGACGTGCGGCGTGCTCCGCACGATCGAGCTGATCCTCGGCATCCCGCCGATGAGCCAGTACGACGCGGCCGCGACCCCGCTCTACAACGCGTTCACCGGAACGCCGAATCTCGCCGCGTTCACGCGCGCGCTGCCGCGCGTGCCGCTCGACGAGCACAACCTGCCGACGTCGTTCGGCAGCGCGCTGTCGGCCGCGATGGATTTCTCGACCGAGGATCGCGCGCCCGAGGCGCTGCTGAACGAAATCATCTGGCGGTCGGTCAAGGGCGCGCGCTCGCCGATGCCGCCGCCGCGCCGCAGCGTGCTCGTCCGCCCCTCGCCCTCGGCGCTCGACGCCGACGACGACGATCGCGACTGAATCGAGCGATCGGGTAATCGGGTAATCTGGTACTCGATTGCCCCGAGTGCTTCGCCTGGCGCTCGCCGTCGCGACCGCCGTCGGCGCGGTGGCGTGCGGTCGGACGCCGCCGCCGCCCTACGCGCTCGACGTGTCGGTCGTCGGTGCTTCGCCGCGGCTCATCGTCAGCGGCGACGAGCGCGTGGTTCCGCTGCGCGTCACGAACACCGGCGAGCGCGCGTGGGATCCCGGACGCATCCACCTCTCGTATCACTGGCTCTGGGTCGTGCCGCGCGAGCTGGCATCGCGCTCGCGGTGGAACATCCCGTATCACGACGGCATCCGGACGGAGCTGGGACGGCCGGTCGCGCCCGGCGGCACGGTGCGCGTCGACGGGCGGCTGCTCGCGCCGTCGCTTCCCGGCGTGTATTGGCTGCAGTGGGACATGGTCGACGAGGGGCGCGTGTGGTTCGCGCAAGTCGCGCCGCGTCAGCCGCGCGCCCTGGTCGTCGTCGTACCGCCGCTCGTCTGGCTGCTCGCGCCGGTCCCGCTGTTGATCGCGATCGCCGGCGCGTGGTGGCTCGGGGGGGGACGCCCGATCGACGTGTGGTGGTGCGCCGCGGTCCTCGCGATCAAACCGCTGATCGTCGTCCGCGACGCGCTGCTCGAGCCGACGGCCGTGGCGGTCTGGCTGACGATCGCGGTCGCGGTGGCGCTGCCCGCGATGGCGTACGGCCTGCTCCCGCGGCGCGTCCGCGCGTGGACGCTCCTCGCCATCGGCCTCGCCGCGTCGATGGTCGTCCTCGGCGACGTCGTCTATTACCGGTTCTTCGGCGACATCGCGTCGGCGCCGGCGCTGCTCGGCGCGCACCAGACCGGCCGCGTGTGGGGATCGATTCGCTCGCTCTTCACGCCCGGCCTGCTGTGGCTCCTCGTCGACTGGCCGTTCGCCATCTGGATGACGGCGCGGCTGGCCCGCACGCCGACCGTCGAGGCGTCAGCCGCGACACGGGCCGCGCGCGCGGCGATCGCGCTCGCGGTCGTCTCGGTTGCCGGACTGGCGCTGCGCGCGCCGGGCGTCCTCGCGGCGACGCCGCTCGATCAGATGTTTCGAAACCGCGCGGTCGCAGAGCAGCTCGGTCCGTTCGGTTATCACGCGTACGATTTCTGGACCTACGCGCGGTCGCGCTGGTTCAGGCCGCCGATCGATCCGGCGGCGGTCGATGACGCCGCCGCCTGGTTCGCGTCGCGCGCGCCGATGCGCGGACCCGCCCCCCGAGTCTCGATCCAACGGAACCTCATCGTCGTCCAGGTCGAATCGCTGCAGGACTTCGTCGTCGATCTCACCGTCGACGGCCAGGAGGTGATGCCGCACCTGCGTCGGTGGAGCGAGGACAGCCTCCGGTTCACGAACGTCACCGATCAGACGAGCGAGGGCCGCACCTCCGACGCCGAGTTCACGACGATGACGTCGCTGCTGCCGCTCGATCACGGCGCCGTCGCGTTCCGCTACCCGGCGAACCACTACGTCGCGCTGCCGCAGGTGCTGAAGGAGCACGGGTACACGACGCTGTCGGCGGTGCCGTTCGAGCCGGGGTTCTGGAACCGCGGCGTCACGCATCCGCAGTACGGCTTCGAGCGCAGCCTGTTCGAGCCCGACTTCACGATGACCGAGCAGATCGGCTGGGGGCTGAACGACCGCGATTTTCTCCAGCAGATGGTGCCGCATCTCGAAGAGCTGCGGCCGCCGTTTCTCTCGTGGATGATCACGCTCTCGCTGCACCACCCGTTCGAGGATTTTCCGGCGGCCCACAAGACGTTGAAGCTCGGCGCGCTCGAAGGGACGTCGTTCGGCAACTACCTGCATACGATGCATTTCTTCGACGACGCGCTCGAGCAGTTCAAGCAATCGCTCGTGCGCGACCGCCTGCTCTCGACCAGCGTCTTCGTCGTGTTCGGCGATCACGACGCCGGTTTCACGCGGACGCCCGAGCTCGCGGCCGACATGCACATCGGGTCCACGGATGCCGCGTGGATGTTGAACGATCGCATCCCGCTGTTCATCAGGCTGTCGGACGATTCCGGCGGCGACGCGCCGGCGCGTGGCGTGAGGAGTTCGCCGGCGGGCCAGACCGACCTGGCACCGACGCTGCTCTGGGCGCTCGGCATCGACGCCGCGCCGCTCCCGTACACCGGCCGCGTCCTGCTGGCCCCACCCGACACGCCGATCGTGCGGCCCTACGGCGACTGGCTCGACGCCCATCATCTGTTTTTCGGCCGCGGCGCCGTGCACGTCTGCTACGACGTCGATCGCCGCGCCGAGGTCGACGTCACGGCGTGCGCGATCGCCAACGATGCCGCGGCGCGCACGCACGCGATCTCGCAGCTCGTCGTGACCGAGGATCTGCAGCGGCGCATCTACGAGCGACTGAAACAGTACAATCACTGACGCTGCATGCGCTTCGCCCTCGCCTTCGTCCTCCTGGCCGCCGCCCCGCCCGCGTTCGCACAGGAGCCGCCGCCGAAAATCGGTCCTTTCGTCCTCGACCTGCACGCGACGGTGCCGCGCTTTCCGAGCGACAGCGCGCAGCTGGCCGAGAGCCGAAACATGCAGGCGACCGAGCTGCCCGGCACCGGTCTCGGCGTGCAGGTCGGCGCGCACCTGTATCTGTTCAAGTGGAAGGCGGTGACCGTCGGGATCGGCGGGGAGTTCGCGTCGGGCCGCTCGTCACAGACGCCGCCCGACTCCAACACCACCGGCCTGCGGCCGGCGACCGAGACGTTCCAGACGATCGCGCCGCAGCTCTCGCTCAATTTCGGCAGCGGCCACGGCTGGAGCTACATCAGCGGCGGCATCGGACAGTCGACCTGGTCGATCGTGCCCGCGGGATCGGAGCCGCTGCCGTCGGACACCGACAAAATGCGCACCGTGAACTACGGCGGCGGCGCGCGCTGGTTCGCCAAGCCGCACCTCGCGTTCAGCTTCGACGTGCGCGTGTACCAGATCGATCCGGGAACTCCGTATTTCGGCTATCCCGGCAGCCCGCGCACGAGCCTGCTCGTCATCGGCGCCGGCATCTCAGTCAAATGAGAACGGCGGGTACTCGTCGACGAGCAGCAGCAGATAGCTCTCGACGCGCAGCAGCCACCGCAGGCAGCCGACGCCGAAGTCGTAGAGGCCTTCGGGATACGCGCCGGTGAGCAGGATGGCGAACCACGCCACCACCGCCGTGATCCACCACGCGAAGAGCAGGAAGAACAGCACGATGAAGTGGGGAATGGCGAGGACGAGGCGGAACGCGACCGTCAGGCGATCCCGCGCCGCGGGATCGACCGCCTCGAACGACGCCGGGTAGGGCGCGTCGCCGAACGGCGGGTACGCGTCTTCGAGCAGCATCAGGTACGCGAGCGCGCGGACGCGCCAGCGCATGTAGAAGATCGTGAACTGCCGGATCGCGATGATGTGCGTCCCGCCGATCACGATCGTGAACCAGCTGACGACGGCGAGCAGGAACGCGGCGAAGCCGAGGATGCCGCCGTGGCTGCCGAGCGATTCGCTCGCGTGCGCGCGGAAGCCGACCGCGACGCCGAGGCCGCCGACCAGGATGATGTGCGGGATGGCGAGGATGATCCGGAAGGCCGTCGTGAGCCGGTCCCGATCCGTCACCTTTCGCTCCACTGACACGGTCACCGGATACGGCATCGCGCGGATTATGCCATCATCGCCCGCATGCCGCGCGCGTTCCTCGCGTTTTTCGCTGCCGCCCTGTTCGTCGTCCCGCAGGCGCCTTCCGGCGAGCACGGCATGATTCGGCTCCACTACCTCCAGAAGCCGATCGGCGTCGAGCGCTACGACCTCGTCCGCGACGACCGCGGCGTCAGCCTGACGTCGGATTTCGATTTCACCGATCGCGGCGGACGCGTGCAGCTCGCGGCGTCGCTGCAGACCGCAGCGGATCTGTCGCCGATCCGCTTCACCGCGAAGGGCAAGAGCTACCGGTTCGTCAACGTCGACTCCGACGTCCGGATCGACGGAGCGACGGCGACGGTGCGGGCCGACGGCGTGGAGCAGACCGTCACCATCAACCCTCCGGCGTTCACCGTGGATGGCTACGCGCCGTTCTCGGTGCAGATGATGCTCGTGCGCTACTGGCAGCAGCACGGCCGCCCGCGGACCATCGCGACCGTTCCCGGCCTGCCCGCCAACGACGTGGCGATCGAAGCGCGCGGCCGGGACGTCATTCGCACCGGCGGCCGCACGGTCACGCTCGATCGCTTCTCGGTCGACGGAGTCGTCTGGGGACGCGAGACGCTGTGGCTCGACGAGGCCGGCGCGTTCGCGGCGGGCATCACGCGGGCCGGCGGGCTCAGCTTCGAGGGCGTCCGGGACGATCTCGACGGATCGCTCGTGACGTTCGTCGAGCGCGCGACGCGCGATCGGATCGCGGATCTGCAGACGATCACGGCGCGCACGCCGCCGCTGCGAACCGGCGCGTACGCGATGACCGGCGCCACTGTCGTCGACGGCACCGGTCGGCCGGCGATCGCCGACGCGGTCGTGGTCGTTCGCGACGGCCGGATCGCCGCGGTCGGCCCGCGGCGCGACACGGCGGTGCCCGCCGGCGTGCCGAGCGTCGACGTGACGGGCAAGACGATCGTCGCCGGCCTGTGGGACATGCACACGCACGTCACGCAGATCGAGTGGGCCCCGGTGTATCTCGCGTCGGGGGTGACGACCGTTCGCGACATGGGCAACGAATTCGAGTTCGTCACGCCGCTGCGGGACGCGATCGCCTCGACGCGCGCGCTGGGGCCGCGGCTGCTGCTCGCCGGGTTGGTCGACGGCGGCGGGCCCGACGCGTTCGGCACGACGTACGCCGCCGCGCCGGCCGACGCCGCCTCCGTCGTCGCGCGCTACCACGACGCGGGCTTTCAGCAGATCAAGATCTACAGCCTGATCACGCCCCCGATGGTGACGGCGCTGACCGACGAAGCGCATCGCGCCGGCATGACCGCGACCGGCCACGTCCCCAACGGGATGACGATCGACGATGCGGTCGATCGAGGGATGGATCAGATCGCGCACCTCGCGATTCGCGGCGAAGCGGGATCGCCCGAGGTGACGAGGACGATCGCGCACCTGCGCGAGCGCGGCACCGTGATCGATCCGACGCAGAGCTGGAACGAGCTGCTCGGCCACGCGGCCGGCACGCCCGTCGCGGCGTTCCAGCCCGGCATCCTGAAGGTGCCGCCGCCGCTCAATCGCCTGTTCTCGAATGCCGGCGCCGCCGGCATCGACGCGGCCACGGCGCGCGGACGGCTCGAGCGCGGGTTGAGAATCGTCAAGGCGCTGCACGACGCCGGAGTGCCGATCGTCGCGGGCACCGACGAAGGTGTTCCCGGGCACAGCGTCCACCGCGAGGTCGAGCTGTACGTGGAGGCCGGGCTGACGCCCATGGAGGCGCTGCAGGCGGCGACGATCGTGTCAGCGCGGGCGATGAAGCTGGACGCCGAGCTCGGCACGATCGAAGCCGGCAAGCGCGCCGACCTCGTCGTCCTCGACGCGAACCCGCTCGAGGACATCCACAACATCCGGCGCGTGCGCTGGACGATCAGCGGCGGCCGCGCGTACGACGCCGCGGCGCTCTGGCGCAGCGTGAAGTTCCAGCCGTAGACGTTCGATTGGCGACGTCGTCGTCGCGCGCGAATGCCGCGGACGCTGATGCGGCCTGCGATCAGTGATGCGCGTGGAACTCGCGCCCTCGCGTCTCGGGCCCGAGCCACATGAGGACGATGACGAGCGTGCCCGACGCGGCGATGCAGACGGTCATCGCCAGCGGCAGCGAAAACCCGAGGTCCTGCAGGCGGCCGACGAGCGTCGGCGTCAGCGAGCCGATGCCGGCGCCGACGTGGTACGCGAAGCCCGCGCCGACCGCGCGCACGACCGTCGGGAACCGCTCGTTGAGATAGGCGGGGACGACGCCGAAGTTGCCCGCGCCGAAGAACCCCATCAGCAGCGCCCCGGTCCAGAGCAGCACGCCGCTGTCGGTCCAGACGTAGATCGGGATCGTCAGCATGCCGATCAGCGTGGCGAGCGTCGCCGCGCCGCGGCGTCCCATCGCGCCTTCCGACCACCGGCCGACGGCGAGGGCGCCGGTGACGCCGCCCAGGTTCAGCGCGAAGAGAAACGGCAGCGTGGGCCGGTGCATGCGCGTGATGAACGTCGGGTACCAGAACGTGATGGAGTGGTACATGAAGAGGAACGCGCCCATCAGCAGCGCCGTGTGGATCGTCGTGCGGATCACGTCGGGCGCGAACAGGCCGATGATCGACAGCTGATCCTTGCGCTGCTCGCGCGCGAGATGGCGCTGGCGCTCGAGCCAGACCGGGCTCTCCGCCACGCTGCGCATCATGAACAGGAGCAGGAATGCCGGGAGCACGCCGATCCAGAGCATGACGCGCCAGCCGATGTCGGTGCCGCGGTTCACGATCGGGTACACGAACTGGAACACGATCGACGAGAGCAGGAAGCCGAACGAGTACCCGCTCTGCAGCATGCCCGACGCCGTGCCCCGCAGATGCGCCGGCCAGTGCTCGATCGTCAGCGGCATCGCGGCCGCCCAGACGCCGCCCATGCCGATGCCGAAAATCGCGCGCAGCGCGAACAGCATCCGATACGAGGTGGAGAAGCCGCTGAGGAACGCGAACACCGAATACCACAGAATCGAAAACATCAGCGGGCCTTTGCGGCCCCACCGATCGGCCGCCGTGCCGGCGGCGATGCCGCCCGCGACGCGGAAGATCAGCGTGATCGTGCCGAGCGCGCCGGCGAGCGCGGCGTTGACCGTGAAGCTCCGCTGGATGTCGACGAGGAGGAACGTGAGGATCGTGAAGTCGAACGCGTCGAGCACCCAGCCGAGATACGCCGCGAGGAAGGCGAGCCACTGCTGACGGGTGACCTCGCGGTACCACGGAACGGCGGGGCGCGGTGTCAGGGGCTGAGGGGGACTCGCGACGCTGCCGAGGGCCAAGGTGAGCGCGATGATACTACTGGTCGCAGCACAAGTTCCGCCGCGCGGGCAGAACCACCTGCGGCGGCCGCGGGCGCGAGAACACCTCGTTCGATCGCGCGAAGCCGTCCAGGAACCAGCTCATCACGTGCTCCTGCGTGACGTAGCGCTTCAGCGCATCGCTCTTCGCGCGGCGTTCGGCCGGCGTCAGCCGGAACTCGATCCATCCCGACGCGCCGCCGCGCAGGCCGGGCGGCGAGGGCAGGTGCTTGTCCTCCTCGTCCTCGAACGGCCACGCGTACCAGTGGATGATGTAGTTCAACAGATCGGTCTCGAACTCCGGCTGCACGCGCTTGACGTCGTGCAGCGCGTCGGCGAGGAAGTACCACGCCGCGCAGTGATCGGCGTGCTGATCCTCGCGGCGCGGCACGAGGATGATCGTCGGCTTGAAGTCGCCGATGATGCGCGCCAGCTCCTGCGTCAGATCCTCGCCGCGATACTCAGTGTCGGGCACGATCATCTCGCTTCGCGGCGGCCGATCGAGGCGCGTGTACGGCGATCGGTACGCGGCGCGGTGCTCCGACCAGTACTGCCGCGTCAGCCGGCAGAGGCCGCCGTCCGGAAACGAGAGAAACGTGTACGAGTAGCGTCCCAGCTTGAGGGCGTTCAGCGCTGCGCGCGCCTCGGCGCGGCGCCGCCGGCCGTATCCGCGGTAGTCGTTGGCGCTCGGCGACTCGATGTGCCCCTCGAACTGCACGCCTTCGGGGTAGCCGTCGCCGTCGGTGAGGTACACGACGTGAACGCGTCCGCCCATTTCGCGGACGCGTTGCATCAAGCCGCCCGCCCCGAGCGTTTCGTCGTCGGGATGCGGCGCGATGACGAGCAGCCGCGTGTCGGCGGTCACCGTCAGGGACGGCGGCGCCGGGCGCGGCGATCGCTGCTGCACGCGGCGCGCGGCATCCGCCGGGTCGGCGATCAAGGCGGCGGCGAACGTGACGCCGATCGTGCAGCGCTTCAGCGCTGCTCGTGCGCGCATCACGCGACACCGCCCGGCAGGCGGAATACCACTACCGCGACGGCTGCGACGAGGGCGGCACGATGCCCTTCATCCGCATGTAGGTGACGAGATTGCCGTAGTGCTCGCTGTCGTGCGTCACGTTGACGAGCAGGTTGGCGAACGTCTTCTCGTCCTTCGGCGCCACCCCCTCGCAGTACGCGTACGAGTCGTTCAGCGCCTTGACGAGCTCGGCCTTGGTCGTCTTCTTCTCGAAGTCGACCGTTTTCTGCGGATTCGCCGCGCCTTTGACGTCGCTGCAGATCATGTAGTGCTCGTTCGCGAGGTGGCCGACGATCTCGCCGAACGACCGCACCTCGGGCGCCGGCTTGAACGCGTAGTTCGCGTCGGGCATCGCCTGCGCGGCCGCGGTGTTCAGCCGCTTGATCCGGTTCCACGCGTTGGCGAGCGCCTTCGCGTCGCCCGCTTCGTCGGCCCACGCGATCGAGGCGGTCAACGCGATTGCCGCCGTCAGGACGAATACTGTTCGAGCCATCCAAGCACCTCGCTGTACCAGAAGCGGCCGTTGTGCGGTTACGGAATCCCAGTTTCTCGTACGTCGGCGTGCTGGTCCATGGCGTTCCGCTGAACTCGCGTTCGGGGAACCAAAATTCCGTGTCCCGCCGCCAGGGAGCCGCTGGCCACCGCGAGCGCCGCGGCCATCGCGATGAACGTCTTCATCGCTTCGCCTGTGCGAGTGCCGCGTCGACGCGTCGCGCCAGATCGGCCACCGCGTCTCTGGCCTGCACGGTCGGCGCGCGGTCCGCGCCTTCCACCACGTCGAGCGCCGTCGCCAGATCGTTGTTCAACTCCGTCAGCTTCGCCCCGAAGGTGCGGCGCATCAGATCCACGATCCTCGTGCCGAGCGCGAACTGCTGCTGCAGGCCGAGCGGCGTGATCGCGGCGCGCGGATCCATCTTCAGCGTCAGCTTCTGCGCCAGCGTCCGGCCGCCGACGGTCAACTTCACCGTGTAGACGCCCGGCAGCGCGAGCACCCCTTCGGGGCCGCGCGGGGTGTCGTGATAGATCGCCGAGATCGGGTAGTCGTGCTCGAACGCGTCGGGCGCAGGGTAGTGCAGATCCCACACCCACCGATGCAGCCCTTTGGTCACCGGCAGCGCGCGCGGCTGACGAACCCAGTACATCGGCGCGGTCAGCGCTTTTTCGTCGACCGGTGCGGGCCGGTCGCCGCTCGTCCAGCGGCGCACGAGCACGTTCGCCGCCGTGAAGACTTCCAGCGTCACCGGGCCGTTCGCGTCGGCGTCGAGATAGTAGTCGATGATCGCGCCATCGGGTGGATTCCGGCCCGCGGGCACTTCGGGCGGCAGCGGCGTGTCGGTGTTCTGGTTCCGCCGCAGGCGATACGCGACGGCCGGCTCGAAGAGATGCGCCGGCCTCAACGACTCCCCGACCGCCGCCGGGTCGCAGGCACCGCAGCCCTTGCGGGCCACCTCGCGAATCGGCGCGATGTCGTCGAGGATCCAGAATCCGCGGCCGTGGGTCGCGATCGCGAGGTCGTCGCCTTGGACGATCAGGTCGCGCACCGACGTGTGCGGCAGGTTCAGCGTCAGCGGCTGCCACTGCGTCCCGTCGTCGAACGACACGTAGACGTCGCGCTCGGTGCCCGCGTAGAGCAGCCCCTTCACCCGCGGATCTTCGCGGACGACGTTGACCGGTGCGGTCGGCGGGAGGCCGGCGACGATCCGGGTCCAGGTCGCGCCCGCGTCGTGCGTCCGGAACACGAGCGGCGTCAGGTCGTCGACGCGAAATCTGGAGACGGAGATGTACGCGGTGCGGACGTCGAAGTGACCGGCGTCGATCTGCGTCACCTTGCTCCACGGCGTCAGCTCTGCCGGCGTCACGTCCGACCAATGCGCGCCGCCGTCGCGCGTCAGGTGCACCGCGCCGTCGTCGGACCCGGTCCAGATGACGTTGACGCTGGTCGGCGACGGGCCGATGGCATAGATCACGCCGCGATGCTCCGCCTTCGCGGCATCCGCCGCGTAGACGCCGAGCGTCTGCGGCACGCCGGGATGTGCGCGCGTCAGGTCGCCGCTGATCGCCGTCCACGAGCGGCCGCCGTTGATGGTCTTGAACAGACGCTGCGACGCGAACAGCAGCACGTGCGGGTCGGCGGCGGAGAAGACGATCGGGGCGGTGCGATCGAATCGGTCGCGGCCGTCGCGGATCACCACCGGCCCCACGTTCTGCACGTCGCCGGTGCGCTCGTCATAGCGCGTGACTTTTCCGCCGAACACGATTCCCGGATGCAGCGGATCGGGCGCGGCGTAGCCGTACTCCTCCACCCCGACCGGATGCCAGTCGCGGAACGTGATTTCGCCGTAGTCGCTGCGGCTGACCACGCCGGCCGAGCCGGATTCCTGCTGGCCGCCGTAGAGCCAGTACGGGAAGCGGTTGTCCGCCGTGACGTGAAACATCTGCGCGGTCGGCTGGTTGTACCACGAGCTCCAGGTGGCGCCGCCGTTCACCGTGATCGTGCCGCCCTGATCGGCGGCGATCAGCATCACGTTCGGGTCCGACGGGTTGATCCAGATCGTGTGGTAGTCGTCGCCGCCGGGCGCGCCCTTCCAGGCCGTGAACGATCGGCCGCCGTCGGTCGACTTGTACGTCGAGGTGTTCGCGGCGTAGACCACGTCGGCGTTCTTCGGATCGACGCGGAGGTTCGCGAAGTCGTCGCCGCGGCCCCAGACGCGCGCTTCGTCGTTGACGCGCGTCCAGCTGCCGCCGGCATCGTCGGAGCGATAGATGCCGGCGACCTCGCGCGACGCGGTGACCCACGCGTAGATGCGCCGCGGGTCGCTCGGCGCGATGCCGATGCCGATGCGGCTGAGGCCCTGCTCGGGGGGCGGCAGGCCGCGGGTCAGCGCCTGCCACGTCGTGCCGCCGTCCGTCGACTTGAACAGCCCGCTCGTCGATCCGACGTATGCGTTGTTGTACTCCCACGGGCCCTGCCGCGCGGCCCACAGCGCCGCATAGACGGTCTGCGCGTTCGAGGGATCGAACGCGAGATCGATCGCTCCTGTGTTCTCGTCTTTGTACAGCACCTTCTGCCAGCTGCGTCCGCCGTCGACCGAGCGGAAGACGCCGCGCTCGTCGTTCGGTCCGTACGGATGCCCGAGCGCCGCGACGAACAGGCGATTCGGGTCCGCGGGATCGACGACGATCGCGCCGATCTGCCGCGCCTCGCGCAGGCCGAGATGCGTCCAGCTCCTGCCCGCGTCGGTCGATTTGTAGATCCCGTCGCCGACCGACAGGTCGGGGCGCTGCAGCCCCTCGCCGCTGCCGACGTAGACGACGTTCGGATCCGAGGGCGCCACCGCGACCGCGCCGATCGACTGCGTCGGCTGATCGTCGAACAGCGGCGACCACGTCAGCCCGAAGTCGGTCGTCTTCCACACGCCGCCGTTGTTGACGCCGATGTAGAACACGTTCGGCTGCTGGACGACGCCGGCGGCGCCGACCGTGCGGCCGCCGCGGAACGGGCCGACATGGCGCCATCGCAGCGCGCCGAAGTCGAACGGCGCGTCCGCGCGGACGTGCGTCTGGACGAGACCGGCCGCCGCGAGGGAGAAGGCGAGAGCGATCAGCTTTTTCATGGTCCGGAGGCACAGCCAACTGGCGCGCGCTGCACCGAATTGTGCCACGCCCCGATATCGACCGATCGCGACGCCACCGCCATATCGGCGTGCGACAAGGTCCTCTCGGCCGAACTGTCCGGCATTCTCGAGTCGCGGATCGCCGACGCGACGGACCACGAAGATCGGCAGCCTCGACTACTGTTTGGTCATCGTGACGTTCTGGCTGGTGATCGGGGAGGTGCACGTGCTGGACGTCAGGTTCATCGGCCCAGTCAGCGTCGTCGACGTGGCGGCCATGGTGCCCTTCAACTGTCCGGCGCACGTGGGCTGGAGCGGGATGCCGCCGGCGGCGACGGTGATGGTGTAGTCGAGGGACGTGCCCGTCAGCGTGCCGTTCAGAAACCCGTTGAGGAGCACGGTGCCGGTCGGCAGCGCGATCGTGACCGGGCCGGTGACCGCCGTCGCGGATTGCGTCAGCCCCCACGTCATGCGTGCAGAAATTCCCGAGAAGGTGATCGTGGTCGCCCAGGTTCCGGTCAGGCTCAGCGCGGGCGGGGTGGGCGTCGTGGGGGAGCTGGAATTATCGGAACAACCGGCCGCAAACGCGGCCAGCGCGAGGACTGCGGCCGCCGCCGTCCACCGTCGAATGGCTTGGGTCATGGCCGGGGCCGTGCGAAAAGCGTGCCCTGGTACGCCTGTGCTATCTTTCCCGTCTGGAGGATCGATGAAGCAGCTGTTCCGGTTGCCCCTGCTGGCGCTCGCCGCGTGCGCGCTCCTGGCAGGGACCGGGTCCGCCCAGCAGGCGGAGCTCAAGGTGGGCGATCCCGCGCCCGATTTCACGCTGCCGGCGACCGACGGCAAGACCTACAGCCTGAGCAAGGACTTGCGCGGGCACTGGGTCGTGCTCGGATGGTTCCCGAAAGCGTTCACCGCCGGATGAACGGCGGAATGCAACTCGCTCCGTGAGAGCGGGGGACTGATTCGGAAATTCGACGCCAAGTACTTCATGATCAGCGTCGACACGCTCGAGGAAAACAAAGCGTTCGCCGAGAAAGAGCACGCGGACTTTCCGATGCTCGCCAACCCCGACAAGAAGGTCGCGTTCGCGTACGGGGTGATCTCGCCCGACACGCCGCCCGAGCGGCAGTTCGCGAAACGCTGGACCTTCTACATCGATCCGACCGGCAAGATCGCCGACATCGATCGCGCGGTGAAGCCGGCGACCTCGGGGCAGGACATCGTCACGCACCTCGAAGCGTTGAAGGTTCCGGCCGCGAAGTAAGCTGCGAAGTCGTCATCTCCGGCGTGTCGGCTCGCACACAGGGTGTGTGCGGGCTGACACGGCTCCTACGAGAAGCGTCCGCCGCTCGGCAGCGACCGCAAGGCCGAACGCGCGCAGTCTAGCGCAGCGCGACGTGCGGATCGACGCGCGCGGCGGCGAGTGCCGGCATCGCTGACGCGCAGACCGCCACCGCCAGCATGCCCGCCGACACCGCGGCGAGCGTCAGCGGATCCCCCGGCGCAACCCCGTACAACATCCCCCGGAGCAGCCGCGTGAAGCCGAGCGCGGCGACGTCGCCGACGACCAGACCTATCGCGACGGTCTTGATGGCGTCCGTCATCACGTCGACGAGGATCCGCCGGGCGCTGGCGCCGAGCGCCATGCGCAGCCCGATCTCGCTCCGCCGCTGGACGACGGTGTACGACACGATCGCGTAGAGTCCGGCGGCGGCGAGGATCAGCCCCAGCAGCGCGAAGCCGGCGAGCACCGTCGCGGCGAAGCGCGGACGCCACGTCAAGGTGTCCATCCGCTGCGCCATCGTTTCGACGGCGTACACGTTGGTCGACGCCGACAGCGCCCACGCGATCTTCTCCGCCTGCGCCAGCGGCGCCGCGGGGTTTCCGGCGGGGACGCGCATCAGCACCGTCATGATGAGCGGCGCGCTCTGCGGATACGGCGTGTAGATCGCCGGCTGCGGCGTGGGATCGGACGCGGCGGTCATCACGTCGCCGCAGATGCCGACGATCTGCATCGGCGCCGATCCGGGCGCGTCGAGCGTCACGCTGCGGCCGATCGGGTCGACGTCGGCGAAGTACTTCTTCGCCGCCGCCTCGCTGATCACCGCGACGCGGGCGCTGTCCAGCCGATCGTCGTCGGTGATGCCGCGTCCGCGCAGAACCGGCGTGCCGATCGTCTCGAAGTAGCCGGACATGACGGCTCGCACCGCCGCCGTCGGCGGCGCGGCGTTGTCGTCGGGGAGGCCGGGGATCCGTAGCCGCACCGCGTCGCCGGCCGGCAGCGGCGGCTCGAAGCTGGTGGCCGACACCGACGCGACGCCGGGCAGCGACGCGAGCCGCCGCCGCAGCTCCTCGAAGTGCGCGACGCGCGCCGCCGGCGTCGCGAACGACTGGCCGCGCAGCGACGTGCGCAGCTTCGCGACGTGCACGGTATCGAAGCCGGCGCGCACGTGCTCGAGGCCGACCATCGTCCGCATCATGAGGGTGGCGCACGCGACCACGACCGACGCGAGCGCCACTTCGGCGACGACGATGGCGCGCCGCCATCGCCGCGCCGACGGCGAGATCTGCCCGCGGCCGGTTCCGCGCAGCGCGTCGATGATGTCGATTCGGAGCGCCTGCCGCGCCGGCAGCAGCGACGCGGCGGCGCCCGAGACGAGCGAGAGCGCGATCGCGAATCCGAGGACGCGCAGGTCGATCGACGCCCGCGTGAGGAACGGCACGCCCGCATTGGCGGGGATCAGGTGGACGAGCGCGGGAATGCCGACCGACGCGATCAGCGTGCCCACGACACAGCCGGCCAGCGAGAGCGCGACGCCCTCGACCAGCAGATCGCGGACGATCCGCGCGTGGCTGGCGCCGAGCGCCGTGCGCACCGCGACGTCGGCCGAACGCTCCGAACCGCGCGCCAGGGCCAGGTTCGTCACGTTCGCGCACGCGATGAGCAGCACCAGCGCCACGGCGCTCAGCACCAGCGCCGCGATCCGATCGAACTGGCCGACGGCGTGGTCGCGGATCGGGACGAGCGCGGCCGACCAGCCCTGGTTGGTGTCGGGATGCCGCTCCGCGACCCGCGCGGCGACGCCGCGCACGACGCGCTCCGCCGCCGGCAGGCCCACGCCCGGCCGCAATCGCCCGTACACGAGGATGTCGCGCCGCGACCTGTCGTCGCGCTGCAGATCGAACGCGGTCGGGATCCACAGATCCGGCTGGACGTTGAAGATGTGCGCGCTGTAGAACTCGGGCCCCATGACGCCGACGACGGTGTACGGCCGCGAATCGAGATCGATCGTTCGGCCGACGATCGACCCGTCGCCGCCGAACTTCGCCTGCCACAGCGCGTACGACAGCACGACCTCCGCGTCGCGTCCCGGCGTGTCCTCGCCCGCCAGGAAGCCGCGGCCCAGCCGCGGGTGCGATCCGATGACGTCGAAGTAGTTCGCGCTGACGGCATGCGTCAGCGGGACGACCGGCGTATCGAGGCTCGTGATGCGCGGACTGACGTTGCGGAGCGCCGCGAGGCCGGTGAAGGCCTCGGCCGCGTCTTCGCGCCAGTCGGCGAAGTCGCCGGGCGTCGGCAGCGCGCGGCTGCCCTGGGCGCGTGCGCTGCCGTCGGCGAACACCACGACGAGCGAGTCGGGGCTCGCGTACGGCAGCGGCCGGAGCAGCACGGCATCGACGACCCCGAAGATCGCGGCGTTCGCGCCGATGCCGAGGCCGAGAATCGTGACCACGAGCGCCGCGTACGCGGGCCGGCGGCCGAAGGGTCGCAGCATGACGTCTTAGACGCGCGCCCGCGCGGCGCGGTTGTCGCGCGCCCTACGGCGTGCGCGCGAGCAATTTTTCGAGAGCCGCCCTCCGCTCGCCGACCGCGGCGGCCAGTTGGGTCGTCGGCGTCACGTCGGCGCCCTGCAGCAGTTGCAGCAGCTGATTCATGTTCTGCACGAGCGTCGTCAGCTCGGTCGCGAGGGCGTCGTTCGACGCGCGCACGCGCTGCGCCGCCTGCTGGGCGCGCTGCATGTCGTCGTAGAGCTGTTTCGACAGGGTGAACTGCTGCCGCAGTCCGAGCGGCGGCGTCTTGACGCGCGGATCCATCTTCACGGTGAGCGGCTGCGTGTAGCTCCGGCCGTCCACCGTCAGCTTCACGGTGTACACGCCCGGCGCCGCCCACGGCGCAATCGGTACCGGGACGGTGTCGTGCGGCACCGCCGCGATCGGCAGCCCGCCGGCGCCGCGGCCGCCGATGCCGGACAGCGGCTGGTAGTGCACGTCCCACGTGAAGCGATGCACGCCCGCCGTTTTCGCCGGCGCCTGCGGCGCGCGATACCAGTAGAGCGGCACCGGCGCGGTCGCCGCGGTGGGCAGCACCGGCGTCTCCTCGCTCGAATAGCGGCGGATCGTCCGGCCCGCCGCGTCGACGATCTCCAGCGTCACCGGTCCGCTGGCGTCGCGCGCAAGCACGTAGTCGATGATTGCGCCGTCGGGCGGGTTCTTGCCCGCCGCCTCGTCCGGCGGAATCGGCGTATCGGTGTTCGTGTTCTGGCGCACGCGATATGCGACCTGCGGCTTCAACAACGCGGTGTCGCGCGGCGTCAGGCCGTCCATCTGCCGCAGCGGCGTGATGTCGTCGAGGATCCAGATGCCGCGCCCGTGCGTGCCCGCGATCAGATCGTCGCCGTGGACGATGATGTCGCGCACCGACGTCGCGGGCATGTTCAGCCGCAGCGACTGCCAGCGGTCCCCGTCGTCGAACGACACGTACACTTCGCGCTCGGTGCCGGCGAAGAGCAGGCCCTTGCGCACTGGATCCTCGCGGATGGCGTCGGTCGGCGCGACGTCGGGGATGCCGGCCGTGATCGCCGTCCACGTCGTGCCGCCGTCGTGCGTGCGATACAGTTGCGGACGCATGTCGTCGAGACGCAGGGTGTTGATCGCGGCGTAGGCGGTCGCCGCGTCGAACCGGCCGGCGTCGACGATCGACACCTTCATCCACGGCTTCACGTCGGGCGGCGTCACGTCGTGCCAGGTCGCGCCGCCGTCGGTCGTCGTCTGGATCAGGCCGTCGTCGGTGCCGATCCAGATGCGGTTGATGTCGACGTACGACGGTGCGACCGTGTAGATGACACCGCGCTGCGTCGGCCGCGCGGTCTCCTGTTCGCGGAAGGCGCCGACCGTCGACGGCGTGTCCCACGTGCGCCGCGTCAGGTCGGGGCTGATCTTCTGCCAGCTCCGGCCGCCGTTCAGCGTCTTCCACAGCGTGTTCGCGCCGAAGAACATCACGTGCGGATCGACGGCCGAGAAGACGACGGGCGCGGTCCGCAGCGTGCGGAAGTCGGCCGGGCGCACCGGCGTCGGCGCGATGTTCTGCACCTGCGCGATCCGCCGGTCGTAGCGCGTCACCTTGCCGCCGTAGATGACGTTCTCGTTGAGCGGATCGGGGACGGCGTAGCCGTACTCCTCGACGCCGACCGGATGCCATTCGCGGAACGTGATCATCCCGTCGTTGCCGCGGCTGGCCACGCACGCGGATCCGCTCTCCTGCTGGCCGCCGCACACGCGGTACGGGAACGCGTTGTCGGCATTGACGTGGTACATCTGCGACGTGGGCTGGTTGTACCAGCTGCTCCAGGTCACGCCGCCGTTGACGGTGACGATCGCGCCCTGGTCGCTCGCCAGCGCGATGATGTTCGGATCGTTCGGGTTGATCCACGGCCGCTGGTAGTCGTCGCCGCCGGGCGCGCCGCGCAAGGCCGTCCACGTCCGGCCGCCGTCGGTCGACTTCCACGACACCGTGCTCGCCATGATCACCGTGTCGCGATCCTTCGGGTTCACGACGGGCACGGGCAGATCGCCGCCGCCGATCCGGCTGGCCGGCCGCGCGTCGTCGGTGATGCGCGTCCAGCTCTCGCCGGCATCGTCGGAGCGGTAGATGCCGACGCTGCGCGGGTTGGCGACGCTCGCGTAGATGCGCGTCGGATCGCTCGGCGCCACCGCGACGTCGGCCTGCACGACCCCCTCGGCCGGCAATCCTTTCGTCAACTGGTTCCACGTCCGGCCGCCGTCGGTCGATTTGAAGATGCCGCCGTGGGTGCCCGCCCACGCGCCGTTCTCCCACGGCCCCTGCCGCTGCTCCCACAGGCACGCGTACACGACGTCCGGGTTCTTCGGATCGATCTCCAGATCGGATCCGCCGGTGTTCTCGTCCTTGCCGAGCACCTTGTCGAACGTGCGGCCGCCGTCGGTCGACCGGTAGATGCCGCGCTCGGCGTTCGGGCCGTACGGATGACCGAGCACGGCCACGAGCAGGCGGTTCGCGTCGCGCGGATCGACGACGATCATCGGGATTTGCTGGCCGTCGCGAAGCCCGAGATGCGTCCACGTCTTGCCGGCATCGATCGACTTGTAGATGCCGTCGCCGACCGACAGGTCGGGACGGGGCAGCCCTTCGCCGCTGCCGACGTAGACGACGTTCGGGTCGGACGGCGCGACGGCGATCGCGCCGATGGATCCCGTCGGCTGATCGTCGAAGATCGGCGTCCACGTGCGGCCGAAGTCGTCCGTCTTCCACACGCCGCCGTTGACGGCGCCGGCGTAGAAGACGTTCGGCTGCGAGGGCACGCCGGTGATCGCTTTCGTCCGTCCGCCGCGGAACGGCCCGATCGGCCGCCAGCGCATGTCGTTGACCGGCGCGCGAGGCTCGCGCGACTGCGCGACGGCCGAGACGACGAGGGCGGCGATGCAGAGCGCGGCGGGAGCCAGTCGGATGAGTCGGCGCATGATGGCGCGTATTCTAGCCAACCGGCGCGGCCGCGGCGCCGTCCAACGGCCTGATGCAGGACATTCGCTACGCGATCCGGACGCTGGCCCGGAGTCCGGGCTTTGCCGGCGTCGCCGTGCTGACGTTTGCGCTCGGCATCGGCGCGAACAGCGCCATCTTCAGCTTCGTCGACGGCGTGCTGCTGAAGCCGCTGCCCTATCCCGATCCCGATCGGCTCGTGCTCGTGTGGGAGAAGCCGCCCGGCGGCGGCATCAACGTGATCTCGGCGCTCAACTTCCTGGACTGGCGCCAGCAGAACGACGCCTTCGCCTCCATTGCCGCGGTCGCCGGCGGCTCGGTGACGCTCAACGGCATGGGCGAGCCGCGCCGCATCCCCGGCGCCCGTGTCTCCGCTGCGTACTTCGACGTGTTCGGCGTCAAGGCGGCGATCGGCCGGACGTTCGCACCCGACGAGGAACAGCCCGGCAAGGAGCACGTCGTCGTCCTCAGCCACCGGTTGTGGGCGAACGAGTTCGGCGGAGACCCGGCGCTCGTGGGTCGTACCCTGACACTGAACGCCGAGCCGTTCACGGTGATCGGAGTGCTGCCCGAGGGGAGTCCGTTCGATCGCACGTTCAACCGGCTGTGGCGGCCGCTCGCGTTCACGCCTGGGGAGCGCACGCGCAACTTCCACTGGCTGCAGGCCGCCGCCCGGTTGAAGCCGGGCGTGACGCTCGAACAGGCACGGGCGCGCATGGACGCGATTGGCGCGCGCATCGCGACCGATTACCCCGATTCGAACAAGAACTGGGGTGTCTCGGTGGTGTCGTACGCCGGCTCGGTCGCCGGGCCGCAACTGAAGAGCTCGCTGTACGTGCTGCTCGCCTCCGTCGGGCTGCTGATGCTCATCGGCTGCGCCAACCTCGCCAACCTGACGCTCGCGCGCGGCACGGCGCGCGAGCGCGAGGTCGCCGTCCGCGCGGCGCTCGGCGCGTCGCGCGCGCGGCTCCTGCGGCAGTTTCTCACCGAGAACGTGCTGCTCGCGGTCGTCGGCGGCGCAGCGGGCGTCGCGCTCGGCTACGGGCTGATGCGCGGGTTGCAGCTCCTGCTGCCGCCGTTTTATCTGCCCGCGGTCGCGAGCATCGCGATGGACGTGCGGGTGCTCGCGTTCGCGCTCGTCCTGTCGGTGGCGACGGGTCTCCTCTTCGGGATCGTTCCCGCGCTGCACGCGACGTCCCCCGATCTGTCGAGCGCGATGAAGGAAGGCGGACGCGGCTCGGCCGGGGAGGGCGGGCGCCGCCGCCTGCGCAGCGCGCTCGTCGTGGCCGAAGTGGGACTGGCCTTCGTGCTGCTGGCCGGCGGCGGGCTGCTGATCCGCAGTTTTTTCGCGATGGTGAACACGCCGCTCGGTTTCGACGCGACGAACGTGCTGACGCTGCGCGTGCCGTTCGCCAACGATCGATTTCCGACCGCCGAGCAGATCACCGCGTACGTGCGCGAGGTGACCGATCGCATCCGCGGGGTGCCCGGCGTTCGTGACGTCGCGGCCACCGACACGCTGCCGCTCGAGGGCTACAGCAACGGCATGCCGTTCCAGATCGCCGGGCGCGACGTCGTGGATCGCGCCAACCGCCAGGCCTGCGGCTTCAAGGCGGTCGAGTTCACGTACTTCCGGACGCTCGGCATTCAGATCGTCAAGGGACGTCCGTTCACCGAGCGCGACGTGAAGGCGGCGCCGCCGGTCGCCGTGATCAACCAGAGCATGGCGGATCGGTATTTCCCCGGCGTCGAGCCCGTCGGACAGCGTCTGCTGATTCAGGAGATCGTGCCGGGCAAGCCGCAGCTCGGACCGGAGATTCCGTGGGAGATCGTCGGCGTCATCGGCGACGAACGGACGGCGCCGCTCGAGTTCACCATGCGGCCGGGCGTCTACGTGCCGATCGCGCAGAGTCCGACGACGTCGGTCAGCCTCGTGGTGCGCGGGGCGATGCAGCCCGACGCGCTCGGCCGCGCGATCACGCAGGCGATCCACGAGGTCGACCGCGATCAGGCGGTGACCGACATCCGCACGCTCGAGCGGATGAAGAGCGAGTCGGCCGCGTCGAGCCGTCTGCGGACGACGCTGGTGGTGGTGTTCGCGGCGCTGGCGCTGCTGCTGTCGGCGGTCGGCGTCTACGGCGTCCTCTCGTACACCGTCGCGCAGCGCGCGCACGAGATCGGCGTCCGCGCCGCGCTCGGCGCCTCGTCGGGCGCGCTGACGCGCATGGTGCTCGCCGGCGGCGTCGGCCTGACCGCAATCGGACTTGCGGTGGGGCTCGCCGGCGCGCTCGCGGTGACGCGGCTGCTGTCGACGCTGCTCGTCGGCGTCGGCGCCAGGGATCCGCTGACGCTCGCGGCGGCGGCCGTCGTGCTGTTCGCCGTGGCGCTGGTCGCCTGTTACCTGCCGGCGCGTCGCGCCGCGTCGCTCGACCCGCTCGTCGTGCTGCGCGACGCCTGACCACGCGCGAGCGCGCTGACGAACGCCCACTCCGGCTGCGGGCGGGAGCGGAGACGGTCGGCGAAGCGCGCGTGGCTGAGATCGAACCCGAGCTCGGTGTGAAAGCACCACGCCGCCGCGCCGGCGCGCTCGGCATTGGCGCGCGCGGCAACGAAGTACTCGGCGCGATCGGCGGACGGGAACGGATAGCGCGTCGGCTCCTGCAGGTACGCGGGACGGCCGTTCGCGCGCATCGCCCGGACTGTCGCTTCGATGCGCTCGCGGGTGTGCCAGTCGGCCGTGCGCGCGTCGTGATAGGCGGTCACGTCCAGCCGCGCGTCGGAGGTGAAACGCGCCGCCTCGTCGGGCGTCATGCCCGGCGCGTTGGACGCCGTGACGATGCGCCACGGCTGTGCGGCTTTGATCGAGGCGGCGATCGCCGCGACGTCAGCCGGCGCGAGCGGACGGCCTGCCGGCCCGTGCGCGTTTCTTTCGTTCTGGATGTCGAACAGGACGTTGTCGAACGCGGCCAGCGCCCGCGCCGTCGCGACGATCGCCGTCGCGAGATGCGCGGCGTCCAACCCCTGGATGTGCTCGGCCGTGAAGGTGACGTCGACGACGAGACCGTGCGTGCGGGCGCGCTCGAGCACGAACGTCACGCGCGCCAGCGCTGCGGCGTCGAGCGTGCCGTCGGATCGCATCAGCCGCGGACCATCGGGGGAATTCGGCCAGATGCGCACGCCGTCGAATCCGGCGGTGCGCAGAAAGGCGAGATCGGCGTCGACGTCCAGCGCGCCGGACGCGCCGAAGTACGTGACGAACGTCAGAAAGCGGGGCGCGCCGTCCACCGCGAACCGATCGCCCTGGATCGACAACCGCTGAGCGGCCGCGCGCGACGGCGTCGCGCCGAGCGCGACCGCGAACAGCAGAGCGGCTAGACGGCGGCCCATCCCTTCGATCGTTGCAACGCGGCTGCCCACCGCGATCGCAGACCGTCGGCCGTCGCAGGCGCCATCGCCGGCTCGAACCGCCGTTCCACACGCCACTGACCGCGAATGGCGTCGAGCGACGGCCAGTACCCGGTCGCGAGGCCCGCGAGATACGCGGCGCCGAGCGCCGTCGTCTCGGTGACCGCGGGACGGACGACCGGCACGCCGAGCAGATCGGCCTGGAACTGCATCAGCGTGTTGTTGGCGGCGGCGCCGCCGTCGACGCGCAGTTCGGTGAGCGCGATGCCCGAGTCGGCGCGCATCGCGTCGAGCAGGTCGGCGACCTGATACGCGATGCTCTCGAGCGCCGCGCGCGCGATGTGGCCGGCGGTGCTGCCGCGCGTGACGCCGACGATCGTCCCGCGCGCGTACGGGTCCCAGTGCGGCGCGCCGAGGCCCGCGAAGGCCGGCACGAGGTACACGCCGCCGTTGTCGGGGACGGTCGCGGCGAGCGGCTCGATCTCCGGCGCCGTCCGCACGAGGCCGAGCCCGTCGCGGATCCACTGCACGACCGCGCCGCCGATGAACACGCTGCCCTCGAGCGCGTACTGCGTGACGCCGCCGATCTTCCACGCGACGGTGGTGACGAGCTGCTGACGCGACACCGTCGGGACGCGGCCGATGTTCTGGAGCAGGAAGCAGCCGGTGCCGTACGTGTTCTTCGACATGCCGGGCGTCAGGCACATCTGGCCGAACAGCGCCGCCTGCTGATCGCCGGCGACGCCGGCGATCGGCGCGCGCAGCTGCACGGCGTCGGCATACACCTCGCTCGACGATCGCACCTCCGGCAGCAGGCTGCGGGGCACGTCGAACAGGCGGAGCAGCTCCTCGTCCCAGTCGAGCGTGTGGATGTTGAAGAGCATCGTGCGCGACGCGTTGCTGACGTCGGTGACGTGCGCCGCGCCGCGCGTGAGGTTCCAGATCAACCAGGAGTCGACGGTGCCGAACGCGAGCGCGCCGGCAGCGGCGCGCGCCTTCGCGCCGGGCACGTGATCGAGCAGCCAGCGGATCTTGCTCGCGGAGAAATACGCGTCGATGAGCAGTCCGGTCTTGGACTGGATCGTCGCGCCGGCGCCCTGCGATTTCAGCTGCTCGCAGTAGTCCGCGGTGCGGCGGTCCTGCCAGACGATGGCATTGTGGATCGGCTCGCCGGTCTGACGGTCCCAGACGATCGTCGTTTCGCGCTGGTTGGTGATGCCGATCGCCGCGACGTCGGCGGTGGTGATCTGGGCGCGCGCGAGCGCTTCGACGGCGACGCCGAGCTGCGACGCCCAGATTTCGCGCGGGTCGTGCTCGACCCACCCCGCCTGGGGGAATATCTGCGCGAATTCCTTCTGCGCGACCGCGCGGATGGCGCCTGCCTCGTCGAAGACGATTGCGCGAGAGCTGGTGGTGCCCTGATCGAGTGCGAGAACGTAGGTCATTGGCACATCGGGTGGCTGGATAATCGGGTAATCGAGCGTGTGGGTTGATACAATGCGCCCTTAACTTACCCGATTACCCGATTACCCGATGGCCCAATGACCAGATTATGAAGCGCGAGCTGCTGGCCGAGTTCCTCGGCACGTTCGTTCTGATCGTGTTCGGCGTCGGCGTGGTCGCGCAGGTGGTCCTCAGCAAGCAGACCGCGGGCAGCTACCTGTCGATCAACCTCGCGTGGGGCCTCGCCGTGACGATGGGGTGTTACGTGGCGGCGGGGGTGACCGGGGCGCACCTGAATCCGGCGGTGACGCTCGCGCTCGCGGTCCACCGGCGGTTTCCCTGGAACCGCGTGCTGCCGTACTCGGTCGCGCAGCTCGCCGGCGCGTTCGTGGCGTCGGCGGTGGTGTATGCGACGTATCACGAGGCGCTCGCGGCGTTCGACGGCGGCATCCGTCAGGTCGCCGGCCCGCTCGGCACGGCGGGCATTTGGGCGACGTATCCGCAGCCGTTCCTGTCCATTTTTCCGGGCGGGGTCGTGGATCAGATCGTTGGGACGGCGCTGCTGGTCGGGGTCATCTTCGCGATCACCGACGGGCGCAATTCGCCCGCGCCGACCGGGCTGGCGCCGGTGATTGTGGGGTTGCTGGTGGTGCTCATCGGCGCGACGTTCGGGTTCAACTCGGGGTACGCGATCAACCCGGCGCGCGATTTCGGGCCGCGGCTGTTCACGTTGGTGGCGGGGTGGGGCAGCGGGGTGTTCACGGCGTCGAACGGCTGGTGGTGGGTGCCGATCGTGGCGCCCTCGATCGGGGCGGTGCTGGGCGGCTGGGTGTACGACGTCTGCGTCGGGAACCATTTGCCCGAGAAGCAGTCCACCGCCGAGTCGGTCTAGCGGGTACCTGGTAAGTACCTGGCACGTACCTGGTACCTACCTGGTACGTACCTGGCACGTGCCAGGTACGTACCAGGTACGTTCGTGGCACTCGGGTTGCAGCCGAGGCACGCGTGGGCCGACTCCCGATCGCGGTCGCGGCGGCGCTGCTGATCGCCGTGCAGCCGGCGCGCGCCTACTCCGTGCTGGCCCACGAGGCGAACGTCGACGCGCTGTGGGACCGCGGCATCCAGCCGCTGCTGCTGCAGCGCTTCCCGCACGCCACCCGCCCGCAGCTGATCGCCGCGCGATCCTTCGCCTACGGCGGATCGGTGATCCAGGACATCGGCTACTACCCGTTCGGCAGCCACTTCTTCAGCAACTTGATGCACTACGTGCGCAGCGGCGATTTCGTCCGCGCCCTGATCGCCGACGCGGCCACCGTCGACGACTACGCCTTCGCGCTCGGCGCCCTCGCGCACTACGCGGCCGACAACACCGGCCACCCCGAAGCGGTCAACCGCGCCGTGCCGATCGCCTACCCGAAGCTGCGCAAAAAATTCGGCGACCGCGTCACCTACGCGCAGGCGCCCGCCAACCACGTGATCGTCGAATTCTCGTTCGACGTCGTGCAGGCCGCCGCCGGCGCGTACCTCTCGGAGGCGTATCACGGGTTCATCGGATTTCAGGTCGCGAAGGATCTGCTCGAGCGCGCGTTCCGGGACGTCTACGGCCTCGACGTGAAGGACGTCCTCGGCGACGAGGATCTCGCGCTCGCGACGTATCGCTACTCGGTCAGCCAGCTGATTCCCGAGATCACGCAGACCGCGTGGAAGACCGAACGCGACGAGATCCGCAAGCTGGCGCCCGCCGTCGACGAGAACGCGTTCGTCTTCGGCTACACCAAGGCGCAATACGAGCGGGAGTTCGGGACCGACTACCGCAAGCCCGGATGGTTCGCGCGGTTCCTCGCGTTCCTGTACCGCCTGCTGCCGAAGATCGGCCCGCTCCGTCCGCTCAGCTTCAAGACGCCGACCCCGGAAGCCGAACGCCTGTTCACCGACAGCTTCCGCGACACGCGCGCCCGATACGCGCGCGCGCTCGACGAACTGCGCGAACACCGCCTGGATCTGCCGAACACGGATTTCGACACCGGCCGCCCGTCGCGCGTCGGCGAATACGAGCTGGCCGACCGGACGTATCGCGAGCTCGTGAAGCGATTGAAGAAGAAGCACTGGGACGGCGCGCCGCCGGCCCTCCGCGCCGACATCGATCGCTTCTACGCTAGCGGCGCTTCAGCCGGCGCCAGAGATCGCTGACCACCTGCAGCGCCGCGGCCGCGCCGACGCACGTCGCGCCGATCATGAACGCGTTCTGATCGACGGTCGAATCGCGCCAGAATTCGTAGAAGCCGAACGCGAGCGCGCCGAAGCCGATCACGTAGAGAACGATCGCCCTCATCTCGTCTCGACCACCTGTCCGTCCTGCATCCGCAGCACGCGCGTCGCCCACGCGTGCGCGAACTCTTCGTCGTGCGTCGCGACGAGCAGCGCCGTGCGCCGCCGGCGCAGGTGCGCCAGCAGCTCGCCGAGCTCGGCGCGGCGCACCGCGTCGAGCGACGCCGTCGGTTCGTCCATCAGCAGCACCGGCGGATCGACCGCGAGCGCGCGCGCGATCGCGACGCGCTGCGCTTCGCCGCCCGACAGATGGCGCGGCAGCGCGTCGGCGCGGTGATCGACGCCGAATGCGGCCAGCAGCTCGTGCCCGCGCCGCGCGGCGTCCTCGCGCGACACGCGGTGCGCGTAGACCGGCGCCAGGCAGACGTTCTGCAGCGCGGTGAGGTGCTCGAACAGGCAGTGGAACTGGAAGACCATTCCGACCTGGCCGTCGACGTCGACCCGGCCGCGATCGATCGCTTCGAGCCCCGCAATCGCGCGCAGCACCGTCGTCTTGCCCGACCCCGACGGCCCCATGATGGCGACGAGCTCGCCGCGCGCGACCGACAGCGACACGCCGCGCAGGATCTCGCGCGCGCCGCGGGCCAGGTGGAGATCCGAGACGGTCAGGACGCGCTCTTCCATTGGCGTTCCAGGCGCCGCGCCATCGCCGAGATCGGCAGCGACATCGCGAGGTACAGCGCCGCGCACAGCGAACCGGGAATGACCCAGCTCCCCAGGTTGGTCGCGAAGATCTGCGTCTGCTTCGTCAGCTCGAGCACCGTCAGGACCGACACGAGCGACGAGTCCTTCAACATCGCGACGAAATCGTTGGTCATCGGCGCAAGCGCCAGCCGAAACGCCTGCGGTCCGCGCACGAGCGTCAGCACCTGCCGCTCCGACAGCCCGAGCGTGCGCGCGACCTCCAGCTGTCCGACGGGCACCGCCTCGAGCGCGCCGCGATAGATTTCGCTCTCGTAGGCGGCGTAGTTCAGCGCGAGGCCGATCAGCGCCGCGGCAAACGCCGGCAGCCGCACCGCCGCCGCGAGCCCGTAGTAGATGACGAACAGCTGCAGCAGGATCGGCGTCCCGCGCATCAGCTCGACGTACGCGACGAGCGCCCCGCGGACCGGCGCGGTGCCGTAGACGCGGCCGGTCGCGATTACGACGCCGACGACGATCGCCAGGCCCATGGCGAGGCACGACAACACCAGCGTGACCGCCGACGCGCGCAGCAGCGAGGGCAGATACCGTTTCGCCGCGTCCCACCGGCTCATGGTCGCCACGCTGGCGCCGGCGTCGACGCCCGTGACGGCGGTGACCGGCTTGCCCGCGAGGATGTCGGCATACAGCCGCGGCTGATCGGCGTTCCAGACGCGCCATTTGCGGAAGATCCGTTCGAGCGTCCCGTCGCGCATCGCGCCGCGGAGGATCTCGTCGATCGTGTCGCGCAGCGGCGCGTTTGCGGCCGACAGCACGCCGACGTAGTGCCCGATCGCGATCGTCTGCGGTTGGATCGTGAAGTGCCCCATCGTCCGGCGGCGACGCTCGGCGAGGACGTTGTCGAGCAGCACGGCGTCGACGCGGCCGAGCACCAGATCGCTGTACGGGTGCACGTCGTCTTCGTACGAGACGGGGTGCACGCCGAAGTCGCGTTCGGCCTTGAGGAGGAGCTCGTACGCGATCGTGCCGGCGAGCGTCGCCACGCGGCGGCCGCGCAGATCGGCGAGCGAACCGAGCGCCGGCGCGTCGGCGTCGCGGACGCTGAGCACCTCGCGAAACTCGTAGTAGGGGACCGTCACCGACAGCGTCGCCCGGCGCGCCGGCGTGTCCTCGATGCCGCTCATGCCGATGTCGGCGTCGCCGCGCGCGATCGACTGGTCGATCGAGTAGAAGCTGATGTTGACGAACTCGGGCCGGCGCCCGAGCGCCCGCGCGATCAGATCGGCGATCTCCACGTCGAATCCGACGAGCGTATCGGGATGGGTCGGGTCGGCTTCGACGAACGGCGCGCCGCCTTCGGGATCGCCGGCCCAGCGGAACACCTGCGGCTCCGCGGCCTGCGCAGCCCAGCCGCCGGCGATCCACCACGCGCACGAAATCGCGAAAACCGCCAACCACTTCCTGTACAAAGGTGTGTTCGTCGGTTCGTGTTGGTGCGGTTCGCGGGTCACGGGCTTCTAGATTCTAACGGGGAGGCGATCGATGTCGAACGTGGCGTTTCTGGGGACGGGGCTGCTCGGCAGCGGGATGGTGGAGGCGATGCGGCGGCGCGGCGAGGCCGTCACCGTGTGGAACCGCACCGAGCGGAAAGCGCGTGCGCTCGAACCGCTCGGCGTCAGCGTGGCGGCGTCCGCGGCCGACGCGGTGGCGGGCGCCGATCGCATTCACATGACGCTGCCCGACGACAGCATCGTCGATCGCCTGATCGAGGAGTGTGCGCCGCGGATGCGGCGGGACGCCGTCATCGTCGATCACTCGACCACGTCGCCGCGCGGGACGAAGGCGCGCGTCGAGCGGATGCAGCGATCCGGCATCGCGTTTCTGCACGCGCCGGTGTTCATGTCGCCGCAGGCGGCGCGCGACGCGTCGGGCTTGATGATGGTCTCGGGACCGCGCGCCGTGTTCGAGCGGGTCGCGGGCGATCTCGAGAAGATGACCGCCGACCTCTGGTACGTCGGAGAACGTCCGGATCTCGCCGCGATCTACAAACTGTTCGGCAATTCGATGCTCTTCGTGATCACCGCCGGGCTCGCCGACGTCTTCGCGATGGCCAAGGCGAACGGCGTGCCGCCGAGCGACGCGGTCGCCGTCTTCGGACGGTTCAAGGTGGCCGCCGTCATCGGGTACCGGGGCGAGAAGATGGCCAGGGGAGACTTCGCCGCAACGTTCGAGATGACGATGGCGCGCAAGGACATGCGGTTGATGCTCGATGCCGCCGACGGCCAGCCGTTGACCGTGCTCCCGTCGATCGCGGCGCGCATGGACGAAGCGATCGCCAAAGGGCTCGGCAGCGACGACATGGGAGCGATTGCGGCGGAGGTCGTCCGATGAAGCGGCGGATCCCGGCACGCGTCGACGTCCGCGCCATCCTCGTCGTGCTCGCGGCATTGCTCGCGCAGCCGTTCGGCGCCGCGCGCGCACAGCAGAATGCGAATGCCGTCGCGAACTTCGTCAAAGTGTCTGCGCCGGTCGTTGCGCTGACGCACGTCCGCGTCATCGACGGCACCGGCGCGCCGCCGCGGGAGGATCAGACCATCGTCATGCGAGACGGCAGCATCGCAGCGATCGGCGACAGCGGGCGCACGCCGGCGCCGTCGGGCGCCGCCGTCATCGACGCGACCGGCAAGAGCGTGATACCCGGTCTGGTGATGCTGCACGAGCACCTGTATTACCCGACCGGTCCCGGCATCTACGGCAATCTCGCGATCAGCTTCTCGCGCCTGTACCTCGCCGGCGGTGTGACGACGATGAGGACAGGTGGAAACGTCGACGGCATCGTCGACATCAACTTGAGCCGCCGGATTGCCGCCGGCGAACTGGCCGGCCCGGACATCGACGCCACGGCGCCGTATGTGAACGGCGAGAACACGTTCCTGCAGATGCACACGATCCGCACGCCGGACGAGGCGCGAGCGCACATCAGGTACTGGGCGGACCAGGGTGCGACGTCGGTGAAGGCGTATATGCAGATTTCGCGCGCCTCGCTGAAGGCGGCGATCGACGAGGCGCATGCCAGGCGGCTGAAGGTGACCGCCCACCTCTGCTCCGTGACGTACGCCGAAGCCGCGGACCTCGGCATCGACAACCTCGAGCACGGGTTCATGCCGGCGACCGATTTCGTCGCCGACAAGCAGCCCGACGTGTGCCCCGGCCAGGCGCGGGGGCAGCAGACGATCGCCGCGCTCGACGAGAACGGCGCGCCAATCAAGGCGTTGATCAGGAAGCTGGTCGAGCGGAAGGTCGCGCTGACGTCGACGCTGACGGTGTTCGAAACCTTCACCCCGGGGACGCCGATGCCGCCGGGCCTCGACGTGCTGACGCCGACGCTGAAAGAGGCGTTTCTCCGCGCGCGCGAGCGCGCCAACGCGAATCCCGCCTCCGTGTACAAGGCGCTGCTGCCGAAGGACATGAAGCTCGAGCGGGACTTCGCGCGCGCCGGCGGGCTGCTCGTGGCGGGCACCGATCCGACCGGCGCGGGCGGCGTGATTGCCGGATTCTCCAACCAGCGGCAGCTCGAACTGCTCGTGGAGGCGGGGTTCACGCCGATCGAGGCGATCACGATAGGCACCCTGAACGGCGCGAAATACCTCGGCCGTGACGCGCGCATCGGATCGATTGCCGTGGGCAAACAGGCGGATCTCGTCCTCCTGAACGGCAATCCCGCGGCGGCGATTGCCGACGTGCGCAAGGTCGATACGGTGTTCAAGAAGGGGATCGGATTCGATCGCGACAAACTTCTCGCGTCGGTCTCCGGACAGGTGGGCATCTGGTAGACTGACCGCGCCGTGCCAGTCGACGTGGGGGTCATCGGCGGCGGACCGGCGGGCAGCGCGGCGGCGCGCCTGCTCGCGTCGTGGGGGCACCGCGTGCGCCTGGTGACGCGGCCGCCCGATCGCTCGCGCGCCCTGGCCGAATCGCTGCCGCCGAGCACGCACAAGCTGCTCGACGAAATCGGCGTCCTCGACGCCATCGCGCGCGCGGCGTTCTACCGATCGACCGGCAACACCGTGTACTGGGCTTCGAGCGAGCCGCGCGTCGAATCGTTCGACGGCTTCGGCTTTCAGGTATTCCGCCCCGATCTCGACCGCATCATGCTCGACGCGGCGCGCGCCGCCGGCGTCGAGGTTCAGATTTCGGATTCCAGACTTCAGACGCTGGACGTCCCGCTGGTCCTGGACTGTTCGGGGCGCGCGGGCGTCATCGGCCGTCGATACCGGGTGCCGCAGCCGGAGCACCGCACGGTGGCGCACGTCGGCGTGTGGCGGCGCGCGGACTCGTGGTCCATTCCCGACCAGACGCACACGGTCGTCGAGACCTTCGACGAGGGATGGGCGTGGTCGGTGCCGACGGCGCCCGATACGCGTCACGTCGGGGTGATGGTGGAGCGTGGCGCGGCGTACGACGACACGCTCCGGTCGACGCGGATGATGCGAGCGCTCGTCGCCGGCGCCGAGCGACAGCACACGTTCGCGTGCGATGCGTCGCTGTACCGGTCCGAGCGCTATGCAGCCGACGGATTCTTCCTCGTCGGCGACGCCGGGTCGTTCATCGATCCGTTGTCGTCGTTCGGCGTGAAGAAGGCGCTGGCGTCTGCCTGGATGGCGGCGATTGCGGCGCACACCTGCCTGATCGATTCGTCGCGGGCCGGGGTCGCACGGGCGTTCTTCGATGGGTGGGAGCGGCGCGTCTACGACGACCACCTGCGGCGCTCGCGCGATTTCGCGCGCGCGGCGGTGGACGCGCACCCGCATCCCTTCTGGATCGCGCGCGCGAACGTCGGCGTCGACGATCGGGCCGCGCCGGACGACACGGCCGTGCGCGTCGCGTTCGAGCGGATCCGGCAGGCGGACGACATCGAGTTCGCCATCGACGACGCGGTCCGGTTCGAACCGCAGCCGGTGATTCGCGGCAACGAAATCGTGCTGGAGGCCGGCGTCACGGCCGGCACGAGCGGCGAAACGCTGCGCTTCGCCGACAACGTCGATCTGGTCGCGCTTGCGAACGTCGCGTGCGCGCATCGCCGCGTGCCGGACGTCTACGACGCGTACTGCCGCGCGCATGCGCCGGCGCCGCTGCCGAACGTGGTGTCCGGTCTGTCGATCCTCGTTGCCAAAGGGATTCTCCATGCGAGAACGTAGCCTGTTGCTTGCCGTCCTGTTCGCCGGCGTTGCCGGCGTCGCAGCGGCGCAGACGACCGCGGCGCAGATGGCCACGGCGCCGGACGGGTTTCCGATCGACAGCCCGGTCGTGAAGCAGCGTTGCGGCGGCTGCCATCGATCCGACGACAAAGGCCGGATGTCGCGCATCTCGTATCGACGCGCGACGCCCGAGAACTGGGAGCGGACGATCAAGCGGATGGTGTCGCTGAACCACGCGACGGTGACGCCGGAGGACGCGCGGGCGATCCTCAAGTACCTCGCCGATCGCCAGGGGCTCGCGCCCGACGAACTGCGGCCGATCGCGTTCGAGGCCGAGCGCCGGATGGTCGAGTACGAGTACAAGGGGGACGAGACGACGGCCAACCTGTGCCAGTCGTGTCACACGATGGCGCGCGTGCTGAGCGAGCGGCGCACCAAAGAAGAGTGGGAGCTGCTGCTCGCGATGCACCGCGGGTACTACCCGCTCGTCGACAACCAGCCGATGAACGGTCCGCAGGGCTTCCGGCGCACGCGTCCGGTCGACAGCGAGCCGACCGCCGACGGGCGGCCGCCCGACAACCGTCAGCCGATGGATCGCGCGCTCGAACACCTGACCAGGACGCTGCCGCTCGACTCGTCCGCGTGGTCGGCGTGGTCGGCGGCGATGCAGACGCCGAGGCTTGCCGGCCGCTGGGCGGTGACCGGATCGCAGACCGGCAAAGGGCCGATCTACGGCGTCGTGACGATTGCCGCGGACGCGAGCGCGCCCGACAGCTTCACCACGGAGATCCGCTACACGATCGCGCGCACGGGCGAGACGGTCACGCGCAGCGGCAAAGCGCTGGTCTACACCGGCTACCAGTGGCGCGGGCGGGGCAACGACTGGCGCGAAGTGCTGTTCGTCGAGCGTGACTGGAAGAGCATGTGGGGCCGGTGGTTCACGGGTTCGTACGACGAAACCGGGATCGACGTCACGCTGACGCGGCTGGCTTCCGATCCGATCGTCTTCGGCACGAGCGTGTCGGCGCTCAAGACCGGCACGTCCGGGACGAGCGTCCGCATCTTCGGTGCGAATTTGCCCGGGTCGGTGGGAGCGGAGCAGATCGGGCTCGGGCGCGGCGTCAAGGTGACGCGCATCGCGAGCGCGAAGAGCGACGAGATCGCGATCGAGGTCGAGGTCGACGGCGCCGCGCCCATCGGTGCGCGCGACCTGTCGATCGGCGGGGTCGTCAAGCCGGGCGCGCTGGTCGTGTACGACAAGGTGGACGCCATCCGGGTGCTGCCGCAGGCGGGGATGGCGCGCGTCGGCGGCGCGGTGTTCCCGAAGCAGCTGGCGCAGTTCGAGGCGGTTGCGATCAACAACGGTCCGGACGGGAAGCCGGACACGGCCGACGACCTGAACCTGGGGGTCGTCGACGCGAAGTGGGCGATCGAGGAGTACACGGCGACGTTCAACGACGATGATGCGCAGTTCGTCGGCGCGATCGATCAGCACGGGCTGTTCACGCCGAACGTGGATGGACCGAACCCGAAGCGATCCGGCAATCGCAACAACATCGGCGACGTGTGGGTGGTGGCCGAGTACGAGGGGTCCAAACCGCTCCGGGCGCGGGCGCATCTGCTGGTGACGGTGCCGCTCTACATGAACTGGTTTGTCGAGGGATCCAAATGACCGCGTGGGTGGCGCGAGAACATCATCGGTTCGAGGCGGCGGGACGGCCGTTCGTGTACCTGGTCCCGAGCGCGGCGATTTTCGAGCTGGACGACGCGGCTGACGCGGTGCTGCGCGCATTGCGGTCGGGTCCGCGGTCGCGCGACGCGTTCGAGGGGTTGGAGAACGTGGACGAGACGCTGGCGGAGCTGGCGCGCGTCCGGGCGGTTGCCCTAATTGGGGACGGAGTTGACTCCGTCCCGGGTCCGTCCCCGAAGGATCACACAGGGCACCTTCGTGGCGGTTCGAGTCCGCAATCGCCATCTCGGGACGGAGTCGACTCCGTCCCCACTCCGTCCCCGACCGTCATCCCGCTGATTCCGTTGACGACGATGGTCCTCAACGTGACGAATCAGTGCAACCTGAGCTGCACGTATTGCTACGAATACGGCGAAGACAAGATCGTCAACACCGAGAACGGACGCCAACCCAAGTTCATGACCGAGGAAACGGCGCGCGAGAGCGTCGAGTTCCTCCTGCGCGAATCGGGCGACGTCGCGCACATCACGTTCTTCGGCGGCGAGACGCTGCTCAACTTCCCGGTGCTCGAGAAAACGATCGCCTACGCGCGCCGTCGCGCCGCCGAAGAGGGCAAACAGGTCGACTTCAGCCTGACGACGAACGCGACGCTGCTGAAGCCGCAGATCATCGAGTTCCTCGCCGAGAACCGCATCGGCGTGACGATCTCGATCGACGGACCGAAGGAAGTACAGGACAAGTTCCGCGTCTTCAACAACGGCGCGGGCAGCTACGACCTCGTCGCGCCGAAGATCAAGGAACTGCTGAAGCGCCACCGCACCCGCCCGATCGGCGCGCGCGTCACGCTGACCTCCGCGAACATGGACGTCGAGCGGATTTTCCGCCACCTCACCGAGGACATCGGCTTCTGGGAAGTCGGCTTCGCGCCGGTGACCACCGCGTCGGTCCGCGAGCACGCGATTTCCGACGCCGGCTACGACCGCATGCTGGCGCAGTTCCGCGACCTCGCGTTCGAGTTCTGCGAAGCGGCCGCGTCGAACCGGCACCACGGCTTCTCGAACGTCAAGGAGACGCTCGAGGAGCTGCACAAGGGCGTCAGCAAGGCGTACCCCTGCGGCGCCGGACTCGGGCTCCTCGGCGTCGCCACCGACGGCGACGTCGCGCTGTGCCACCGGTTCGCCGGCAGCGACGCGCACAAGGTCGGCACCGTCCGCGACGGCATCGACCGGCCGGCGCAGCACGCGTTTCTCGAGAAGCACCACATCGCCCACAAGACCGACTGCAGCGTCTGCTGGGCGCGGCCGCTGTGCTCGGGCGGCTGCTACCACGAGGCGCACACGCGCTACGGCGACACGGCGCAGGCGAACCTGCACTACTGCGAATGGATCCGCGGGTGGACCGACGTCTGCCTGCAGGTCTACGGCGAGATCTCGGTCCGCAACCCCTCGTTCTTCGCTCAATTCGAGGACCAGCATGAAGCATCTCAAGTCCGTTAACCGCAAGGCCGCACGCATCGAGGACGCGACCGGCCGCGAACCGTCCGCCGCCGCCGGCGACGTCGTCGCGCTGCAGCGCACGGGCCTGCCGCAGACTCCGCACTTCCCGCTCGGCTGCTCGCTGGTGTTCTCGCCGGGATGGGAAGCGGACCGCAGCGGCGGCACCGCCGGGCTCTGTCAACCGGTCGAGCGCGATCTGTTCGACTGCCACATCGGTTGCTACTGGCCGGCGCAGGTGCCCGACCAGCTCAATCACGCGCCCGACTGGACCGCGAAGTGCGCGGCCGCCCAGAAGGACTGGCGCAAGATCGATCTCATCTTCCCGTGACGGCCATGAAGAAACTGCTCCTCGTTTGCGCGGCGGTCGCCGTGATCGGCGCCGACAAGCCGAAGGTCTCGGCCGGCAACGGCACGCTGATCATCGGCTCGTACCCGAAGCAGTACTGGATCATCGACGAGGCGACCGAGAAGGTCGTCGGCACCATCCCGTACCAGTCGGGGATTCCGCGCCGGACGACGCTCTCGCGCGACCGGAAGCGCTTCTACACGATCGAAGCGCAGATGGAGAAGGTCGAAATCATCGACATCGCGTCGCGCAAGACGATCGATGCCTTCACGCTCAGCGAGGGCAACAAGAAGGTGCGCATCCGCAGCCTCGAGCCCGACCCGCTGCACCGCTTCCTCGTGATGCTGACCGCGTCGGCGACCAAGCTGATCGACCGCTTCGAGATCGGCAGCCCCACGCTCGTGCAGTACGACCTCGCGTCGCACACGGTGGTCCGCACGATCCCGTGGCCGAACAACGAGGAGCGGCAGAACGCGAACATCATGTTCTCGCCCGACGGGAAGCTGATGTACCTGTTCACCGACCAGGACGTCCTCATCTACGACACGACGAGCTTCACGCAGGTGGACAAGTGGGACCTGTCGAAGCCGATCGAGGAGGGGTTCGGGCGCCTCGAGTTCGGCCCGCGCGACGCGATCAACGACGAGCCGGGGTTCTACACGGCGCTGTTCCAGGTCTCCGATCCGGTTCAGCACCGCCGCACGATGGGGATCGGGCGCGTGAACCTGGCGGCGAAGAGCGTCGACTTCTACACGCTCGGCCCGGCGACGCCGGTCAGCTTCGCGATGACGCCCGATCGCAAGAGCGCGTTCGGCCTCTACGACGACATCGGCCACTACGAGTTCTGGAAGTTCGATCTCGTCAACCGCAAGCTCGCGAACCGCGTCGAGTTCAAGGGCCGTCCGCGCATGGCGCTGAAGACGAGCTCGAACGGCAAGGTGCTGTACATCTACGTCGCCGGCAACACCATCGACCTCTACGACGCCGACACGTATCAGTACCTGCGGACGATCACGCTCGACGGCGACATGACGACGGACCTGTTCGTGTTTCCGACGCCGCCGGCGTCGCTGACCGTGACGAGTAGCGCAGGCCTGTAGGCCTGGCCTCGATGATCGATCGCGATCTCCGCCGGGCGCTGTCGTTCATCGTCCCCTACTGGCGGCGCCTCGCGCTGGTCCTCGCGCTGAGCGTCGCCAGCACCGTGCTGTCGCTGTACCTGCCGCTGCTGTCGCGGGACTTCGTCGACACCGCGCTCATCGGCCGCAACATGACCGCGCTCTTCCGCATCGTCGCGCTGTTCGCGGCGGTGTCGATCGCGAGCTTCCTCGTGAACGTCGTGAGCGGCCTCCGCTACACGCGCGTGTCGGCCGACATCCTGTTCGACATGCGGCTCGAGATGTACCGGCACCTGCAGCGATTGTCGCCGCGGTTCTACGCGCGGACGCGGATGGGCGACATCATGTCGCGCATCAACAACGACATCGGCGAGATCCAGCGGATCGCCGCGGAGACGGCGCTCGCGTGGATCGGCAACGTGCTGTTTCTCGCCGGCACCCTCGTGATGCTCGCGTGGCTCGACGTGCGCCTGTTCGCAGTGACGATTGCGACGGCGCCGATCGGCATGTGGGCGCTCGGGCATTTCCGCACGCGGCTCGAAGGCGAGGTCGGCGAGCTGCGCCGGCGGAGCGCGGACATCGGCAGCTTCCTCATCGAGACGCTGCAGGCCGTGCGGCTCGTCGTCGCGTCGAACGCGCAGGCGCGCGAGCTGGAGCGCTTCCACGACCGCAACGCGGCGTTCGTGCGATCGCTGATGTCGATGCAGAAGATGGCGTACCTGGCGAGCGGGCTGCCGGGGCTGATCGTGTCGGCGGGCGGCGGACTGGTGTTCGTGTACGGCGGCGTCCGCGTCATCCACGGGTCGATCACGGTCGGGACGTTCGTCGCGTTCATGGCGTATCAGATGCGCTTCATGCCGCCGCTGCAGGCCTTGATGGGCATGTACGCGAGCCTCGCCACGGTCCGCGTGTCGCTGCGGCGCGTGGCGGAGGTGCTGGACGAGCCGATCGAAGTCGTCGAGGCCGCCGACGCCGTCCGCGTGCCGGCCGTGCGCGGCGACGTGGCGTTCGAGGAGGTGACGGTCTCGTTCGACCGCGGCGCGCCGGTGCTCGACCGCCTGTCGCTGGCGGTGCGGGCGGGGGAAACCGTTGCGATCGTCGGCCCCAGCGGCAGCGGGAAGTCGACGATCGCCGACCTCCTGCTTCGCCTGATCGATCCGAATGCCGGCACGGTCCGCATCGACGGGCAGGACGTGCGCCGGATCGCGCTCGCCGACCTGCGGTCGCGCGTCGCGCTCGTCGAACAGGAGCCGTGCATCCTGCACGCGAGCCTGCTGGAGAACATCCGGTACGCGCGGCCGGACGCCAGCGATGCCGAGGTCGAGGCGGTCGTGCGTCAGGCAGCGCTGGCGGCGTTCGTCGAGACGCTGCCGGAGCGGCTGGAGACGATCGTCGGCGAGCGCGGGGCGGCGCTGTCGGCGGGCGAGCGGCAGCGCATCGCGATTGCGCGCGCGCTGCTGCGGGAGCCGGACATCCTGGTCCTCGACGAGCCGAGCGCGGCGCTGGATCCCGAGTCGGAGCGGCTGATCGCGGAGGGGTACGCGTCGGCGATGCGGGGTCGGACGACGATTGTGATCACGCACCGGATGGATCTGGCGGCCCGGGCGGACCGCGTCATCGATTTGACGGTACCTGGTACGTGCCAGGTACGTACCTGGCACGTACCAGGTACGTACCTGGCACCCGCCTGACACACGTGCCTGGCGCCGTCCGGGTCGCGATCATCGACAGCGGCGTCCACGCCGCCCACCCCCACGTCGGCGGCATCGCCGGCGGCATCGCCATCGACGACGCCGGACGCGAGAGCGGCGACTTCGTCGACCGCCTCGGCCACGGCACCGCCGTCACCGCCGCCATCCGCGAGAAAGCGCCGGACGCCGACCTGTTCGCGGTGCGCGTCTTCGATCGCACCCTCACGACGCGCGTGGCGACGCTCGTCCACGCCATCGACTGGGCGGCCCGCGCGCGCATGCACGTCGCGAACCTGAGCCTCGGTACCGCCAACGCCGCCCACGAAGCGATCCTCGCCGATGCCGTCGCCCGCGCCGCGCACGCCGGCGTGATCATCGTCTCCGCGCGCGACGACCAGGGCGTGCGCTGGCTGCCGGGCAGCCTGCCCGGCGTCATTCCAGTGCAGCTCGATTGGACCTGCCCGCGCGACGAGTTCCGCCCGGCCGACGTCGACGGGACGACCGTGTTTCGCGCGTCGGGCTATCCGCGCCCGATCCCCGGCGTGCCGCCCGACCGCAACCTGCACGGCATCAGCTTCGCCGTCGCGAACATGACCGGCTTCGTGGCGCGCGCACGCGCCGCCCATGCGACACTGGACGCTGTCGTGCGCGCACTGGTCGCCTGATGTCCTTCGTCGCTCGTCTCCTCGTCAACGCCGCCGCGCTGTGGGTCGCGACGCGAATCGTCCCCGGCGTGAGCTACCAGGGCGATGTGCTGCCGTTCCTCGGCGTCGCCCTCGTGTTCGGCGTCGTCAACGCATTCATCGGCCCCGCGGCGAAGCTCCTCGCGCTGCCGCTGATCATCGTGACGCTCGGGCTGTTCCTGCTCGTCGTCAACGGACTGATGCTGTGGCTCACGAGCGTGCTGTCGGGCACGCTCGGCCTCGGGTTTCACGTCCGCGGATTCTGGGCGGCGTTCGCCGGCGCGTTCGTGGTCAGCGTCGTCAGCGCGGTGCTGTCGCTGTTGATCCGCGACAGAGACGACTGACGCGCGCCGCCGACGCGGACCAGCCGCGTCAGGCGGGGTGCTTGCGGTCGCGTCGCGCCTCCGCATGCCCGCGAGGCAGCCGCGCCGACCGACGCTCGACCCACTCGATCGCGGCGAGAACCTCCGGGATGGCGTGCCGGACCTCGGCCGACAGCGCCGCGCCGACGTCGAACCGATCGCCTTCGACCGTGATCAGAAACGCCGGCGGGCGACGGCCGAACAGGCGCGCGCTGTACTCCAGCAGCGCGGCGGGCGACAGGCCATGAGGGCTCGACGCGGCGCCCGGGTTGTCGTCGAGCCGATCGACGTGCACGTGACCCGGGCAGTCGCCGTATTGCGCGTCGACGAAGACGACGAGCGGGGCATCGGCGATCTCCACCGCCAGCTCCGGCGTCAGGGCGTGCGTGGCTTCCACGGTCACGTCCGGCCGGCGATGCGCCAGCGCCTCGGCCGCCGCCCACCCGACGCCATCGTCTCCCCGTAGCCGGCTGCCGTAGCCGATGACCAGCATCACTCGTCCCGCGAAAGACGACCGACGATCCGTCCGTCGGCGTCGTGAAGTTCGACGACGAGCGGCATCGCGCCCACCGCATGCGTCGAGCAGCTGAGGCACGGATCGAAGGCGCGGATCCCCGCTTCGATCCGGTTCAGCGTTCCTTCGGTGAACGCTCCGTCGTGGACGACCTGACGCGCGATCTGGAGGATCGCGCGGTTCATCGCGAGGTTGTTCTGTCCGGTGGCGATGAGCAGATCGACCCAGCGGATCACCCCGTCGGCGTCCACTTTGTAGTGATGAAAGAGCGTCCCGCGCGGCGCTTCGGAGACGCCGATCCCCTCGGCGCGATTCCGGCTCGCGCGCGCGAGGACGTCGGTCGAGAGGATGCGCGGATCGTCGAGCATGCGGCCGATGCGCTCGAGGCCGTACACGATTTCGATCAGCCGCGCGTAGTGGTAATGGAACGAGCTGAGGACGGCGCCGCGACCGAGCTGGCGGAACTCGGCCAGCTCCGCGTCCGCCAGCGGCGTGCCGCACGTCGACGCGGCGTTCAACCGCGCCAGCGGGCCGACGCGATACATGCCGCCCGGATACCCGAGCGGCTTGTAGTAGGGATACTTCAGGTAGGTCCACGACTCGGTCGCCTCGTCGATCAGCGCGCGCGCGGCTTCGCCCGTCAGCTGGTCGGCGACGATCGCGCCGGTCGCGTCGACGAAGCGGAGGCGTCCGCCGTAATGTTCGAGCGCGCCGTCCGGCGCGACCATCCCCAGGAACAGCGTCGGCATGTTGCCGAACGCCCGCGCGTCGGGCTGATGGGCGTCGAGCCGACGCTTGAACCAGTCGAGCATGTCGGTCGCGGTCTGCAGCGCTTCGGGCAGCGCCACCAGAATCCGATCGCGTCCCTCCTGCGTCAGCGGCGCGTTGACGCCGCCCGGCACCGCCCACGTCGGGTGGATGCGTTTGCCGCCGAGCACCTCGATGGCAGCCTGGCCGAACTGCCGCAGGCGGATGCCGCGGCGCGCGAACTCCGGGTCCGCCCGCGCGACGCCGAGGATGTTGCGCGCGGCGGGATCGCCGTCGTACCCGAGCAGCAGGTCCGGCGACGAGAGATAGAAGAAGCTGAGCGCGTGCGACTGGACGATTTGCGCGAGGTTGATGACGCGCCGCAGCGCGAGCGCGGCGTCCGGCAGGTCCACCGCGAGGATGCGATCGCCGGCGTCGGCCGACGCGATCATGTGGCTCACCGGACAGATGCCGCAGATTCGCGACGTGATGGTCGGCATCTCCTGAAAGTGGCGCCCTTCGCAGAACGCTTCGAAGCCGCGGAACTCCGTCACGTGAAAGCGCGCATCGACGACGTCGCCGCGATCGTCGAGGTGGACCGTGATCTTCGCGTGACCTTCCACGCGGGTGACCGGATCGATGATCAGCGTTCGCGCCATGGCTTATCCGAGCGTCGCGCGGTCGCGCAGGTCGGGCGCGCGGCCCGCGGCGAGCGCCGTCAGCGCGTGATGGATCGCGTCGGCCGAGGGCGGGCACCCCGGCAGGTAGAGATCGACACGAACGAGCGCGCGCAGCATCAGCACCCTGTCGAGGAGCCGCGGCACGATGTGCGACGCGTCCGGCCGATCGAACGCCGTGCCGTACACGAGACTCAGGACCGGCGCGGCGCCGCCGAGCGGGTTCCGCAGCGCCGTGACGTTGCCGGTCACCGCGCAGTCGCCGAGGGCGACCAGCGTCTGCGTCCGCGCGCGGACGCGGCGAATCGTCTCGACGTGATCCTCGTTGGCGATCGCCCCTTCGACCAGCGTCACGTCGACGTCCTCCGGAAACGCCTTGACGTCCATCAACGGCGAGAACACGAGGTCGATCGACGATGCGAGATCGAGGAGCCGCTCGTCCATGTCGAGCAGCGACATGTGGCAGCCGGAGCATCCGCCCAGCCAGACGGTGGCGACGCGCGGCTTCCTCATCGAATCCACAGCTTCCGCTCCCGCGCCGTCTTGAGGTACGTCAGGAAGCTCCGGTCCTTCCGCGGGCTCCCGGCCGTCGTCCCTTTCTCGAAGAGCGCGCCGGTCGGGCAGACGCGCACGCACTTGCCGCAGCTCGTGCACGAGGCCGACGCGCCCCACGGCTGGTTCATGTCGGCGACGATCCGCGACTCGCCGCCGCGTGCCATGACGTCCCACGTGTGCGCGCCCTCGATTTCGTCGCAGACGCGGACGCAGCGCGTGCACAGGATGCAGCGGTTGTGATCGAGGACGAACCGGTCGTGCGATGCGTCGAGCGCGAACGCGGGAGCCTGGTGCTCGTAGCGCACGTGGTGCAGCTCCATCGCCACCGCCAGGTCCTGCAGATCGCAGCGCGTGTTCGCGACGCAGACGGAGCAGACGTGGTTCCGCTCCGCCAGCAGCAGCTCGACGATCTGCCGTCGGTACCCGTCCAGGCGCTCCGATCGCGTCGTCACGTCGAGCCCTTCGGTGGCGGGCGTCAGGCACGCGGGCTGCAGCTTCGGCGAACCGGCGATCTCGACCAGGCACAGGCGGCACGCGCCCACCTCGGAGAGACCGGGGACGTGGCACAGCGTCGGGATGTGGATGCCGTGCTCGCGCGCCACATCGAGGATCGTCTGATCGTCGCGTGCCGAGACCGGCGTGCCGTCGATGGTCAGCGTCGTGACCGCCATCTACGGCGCGCCTTTCATCCGGCACACGCCGGCGGGACACCGCCTGTCGACGATATGGGCCAGATACTCGCCGCGGAAGTGCCGCAGGGTGCTCTTCACCGGGTTCGCGGCGGTCTGACCGAGGCCGCAGAGGCTCGTGCGCGTCAGCAGCTCGCCGAGCTGCTCGAGCAGGAGCAGGTCGCGCTCGTCGGCGCGGCCGTCGGTGATCTTCGTCAGCAGGCCGTGCATCTGCACCGTGCCGGCGCGGCACGGAATGCACTTGCCGCACGACTCCTCGCGGCAGAACTCCATGAAGAAGCGCGCGACGTCGACCATGCACGACGTGTCGTCCATCACGATCAGGCCGCCCGATCCCATGATCGAGCCGATGCCCGCGAGCGACTCGTAGTCGACCGGCAGATCGAGATGGTCGGCGGGAATGCAGCCGCCGGACGGTCCGCCGGTTTGCGCCGCCTTGAACGCGCGGCCGCCGGGAATGCCGCCGCCCACGTCGAAGATGATCTGCCGCAGCGTCAGGCCCATCGGCACCTCGATGAGTCCGGTGCGCGCGATCGCGCCCGCGAGGGCGAACACCTTCGTCCCCTTGCTGCGCGCGGTGCCGATCGACGCGTACCAGTCGCCGCCGCGCGTGACGATCGGCGGCACGTTGGCGAAGGTCTCCACGTTGTTGATCAGCGTCGGGCGATCCCACAGCCCGCGTTCCGCGGGGAAGGGTGGACGCGGCCGGGGCGTGCCGCGGCGCCCTTCGATCGACGCGATCAGCGCCGTCTCTTCGCCGCAGACGAAGGCGCCGGCGCCGATCCGCAGGTCGATGCGGAAGTTGAATGCCGAATCCAGGATGCGGTGGCCGAGGAGCTGCAGACGCTCGGCCTGCTTGATCGCGGTCTTGAGGCGGCTGATCGCGAGCGGGTACTCGCCGCGGACGTAGATGAATCCCTGCTCCGCGCCCACGGCATAGCCGGCGATGGTCATGCCCTCGAGCACGCGGTGCGGATCGCCTTCCAGCACGCTGCGATCCATGAACGCGCCGGGATCGCCTTCGTCCGCGTTGCAGATCACGTACTTCGCCGGGCCGTCGGCCTTCGCGACCGTGCTCCACTTCAGCCCGGTGGGGTACCCGCCGCCCCCGCGTCCGCGCAACCCGCTCGCGACGATCTGCTGCACCACGTCAGGCGGCGTCATCTCGCCGACGGCCTGCTGGAGCGCCCGATATCCGCCGGCGGCGATGTAGTCCTCGACGCGCTCGGAGTCGATCCGTCCGGCGTTCGCGAGGACGATCCGCTGCTGCGGCGCGAAAAACGCCGCCTCGTCGTCGTTGCGCCCCTCGCGCGGGAGCGCGCCCGCAACCGCCGCACACACCAGCGCCGGCGCGACGCCCGGGGTCGCGCGTTCGTACAGCGCGTGCTCGGTTGCGGTATCGACGCGCACCAGCGGCCCGGCGTGGCACAGCCCGAGGCACCCGGTGCCGACGACCCGCACGCTGCCGTTGGTCGACGCCGTCCGCGCCGCGTCGACCAGCGCCTCCTTGACGGCTGCGGCGCCGGAGGAGAGACAGCCGGCGGCGGTGCACACGGCGATGCGGCCGCGGTGCGCGTCCCACGCGGCCGATTCGCGCCCGCGGATCGCGTCCACGTCTTCAGCGGCCATCACTCGTCCAGCGCGCGATGCGCTCCAGGGTCAGGCCGACGCTCAGTCCGCCGGCCACCTCCTCGTCGAACACGACGGCGGGTGCGAGGCCGCAGGCGCCGAGACAACGGGCCGTGACCAGCGACATCGTTCCGTCCGCGGTCGTGTCGCCCGCCTTGATCCGATACTGCTGCTCGATCGCCGCGAGGATCGACGCCGTGCCCTTGACGTAGCATGCCGTCCCCATGCAGACGACGCACGTGTGGTCGCCCTTGGGCTTGAGCGAGAAGAAGTTGTAGAACGTCGCGACGCCGTAGACGCGGCTCGGCGGCACCTTCAGCGATCGCGCGACGTAGATCAGGCAATCGAGATCGAGAAAGCCGAAGAGCTCCTGTGCCGCATGGAGCACCTCGAGCAGCGAGTCGGGCTCGTGCCGGTGCCGCTTCATCGTGGCATCGAGAATCCGGAACCGCTTGTCGCCGCTCGGATGCGGCGGAGCGGGCGCGAGAATCGCCGTCGGCATGTGCGTGCGAGCAGGCCATTGCGGATTGGGATCCGGTTCATTTTTCCGAAGAAAAGCTCGCGCCGCGAGCCGCCGCCGCCGGCTGCTGCCGGTTTGTCGACACGACTGCCGCCGACTTGCATCCGATTCGACTTTTTGTGCAGGAGTGCAGCGAATCCCTACGGATGAGCTATTGACAGATGCGGAGCGGACTACCATGATTCGCACGAGATGCGTCGACTCCAGCGGCCGTCGGCACGCCGGGTTTCCGGCAGCGACGCGCTGAAACAGGCGCGCCGCGAAACCCGGATCCTCCGCAGCGATCTGCGCGCCTGCAGCGACAAGGTCGACCGCCTCGAGCGGCTGGTCGATCGGCTTCGCAGCGATGTCAATTCGCTGCGCGACAAGATCCGGAGTTGACGTCGGTTGACGGCCGCCGTGTCCACCGGTGATGCAAGCCCAGCCGAATCAGTTCCGCCCGACACGCACGCGCATCACGATTGTTTCTGATTCGAACTGAGCCGTACGCCTCGTACTCGCGGAAACTTCACATTTCCCAGCGGAATCGGCCGCACGTGCCATTGAGCGTGCAAACCTGACATAACGGCTGAGTCGTGTCAGACGACACCACCGTTGAGTCAAACAAAAGATCTGCAAAGCCCCTAACGTTCTCGCCGCCTCGCCGGGTGGCCGCGCGCTTGCGATGCGCCGGGCGACGGCGATTGGTCTACCTGGCCGTCCGAATCACACAAAGTCTCGTTGGGGGTGTCGATGCGGTCGATCGTGTCTCGTGGGTGTGCGCAGCTGCTGGGCGTTGCGGCGGCGTTGGCCGTGTCGGCGTGGCCGGCGGCCGCTCAAACGACGGTAGTGTTCAACGACTCGAAGCCCGACGTCGTGTACGCGACGCTGCGCGCGGGCTCCTACGCGAACACGAACCTGCCGACCGCGCTGACGACGCGCGCCGCCGACTCGGCCAGCAACGAACGTCGAGCGTTGCTGAAGTTCGACACGCAGCACCGGATCCCGGCCGGCAGCAACGTGACCTCGGCGCTGCTCACCGTGACCGTCAAGAGCGGCAGCGCCGCCGATACCACCCGCACCATCGGCGCGTACCAGGTGACGACCTCATGGGCCGAGACGGAGACGACCTGGAACCGGCGCTACAAGGCCAGCTCCTGGATCAGCCCTGGATCCGATCTGGGGGCGCTGATCGCCAAACAGGTCGTGTCGAACGCCGCGGGGACGAAGGTCACCTTCGACCTCACCGCGCTCGTCAAGTCCGCCGTCGCGGGGGATCTCGGATCATCGCGCTACACGCGCGTCGCTCTCGTCGATCTCGATTCCGCCACCGTGGATTCGACGCGCAACTTCTACACGCCCGACGACCCGAACAGCGCGCTGCGCCCGACGTTGAAGGTCGTCTACGCATCGTCGAAGACGACGCCCACCGGCACCAAGGGGACGACGCTGCGGGTGCTGCAGTGGAACTCGCAGCACGGCGGCACCGGCACTGACGGCGTGCTCGATCCCGCCCGCTTCATCAAGAAGGCGGCGAGCTTCCAGCCCGATCTCGTGTCGATCAACGAAGTGGAGCGCTACGACAGCTACGCCAACTACGACGGGTTCGCGAAGCTGGCGGCCCTGATGAACCAGTACACGGGCCAGACGTGGTACTACAAGTACGCGATCGGCAGCGGCGCGGCGGACGGCCGCGGAAACCTGGTCCTCTCGCGCTTTCCGATCGAGTCGACGGGTGTGCGTCTCCTCGGGCACAACGACGCGGTGATCGACATCATCGTCAACGTCAACGGGCACGCGATCGACTTCATGTCGACCCACCTGTACTACGATTCGACCTCCGTCCGCCTCGACCAGATCGCGCAGCTGACGTCGTGGGCCAAGGGACTGCCCGAGTCGCGCATCATCGCGGGCGACTTCAACGGACCCTCGGGCGGCGCCGAGAACACCAAGATGAAGGCGGCGTACGTCGATTCGTGGGCGCAGGCGCAAAGCGAGGGCACGGCGATCGCGTATCCCGGCAACACGGCGGGCAACACGCGCCACACGCGCCTCGACTACATCTACTACTCGAAGGGCTCCTCCGGGTTGACGCTCGTCTCGTCGCAGGTCTTCGACGTCACGGACGCACACGGCGTCATGCCGTCGGACCACCGGCCGGTGCTGTCGATCTTCACCGTGAAGTAGCCCCGCTCCCGCCGGGGTCCAGGATCGTCGTGTCGTTCTGCCGTGGACCGGGCGGGGTCGTCAGGTACGTGTTCGGGCTGAGGACAATCTGATCGACGATCGGACCGTCCTCACGCTGCTGGATCCGCAGCGTGTGCGCGCCGCCGGCTGCGAAGTACACGTGGACGCCGAGCGCGCCCCACCCGTTGTCGGCCCAGCCCCAGCCGCGGTCCGCGGCGCCGCTCGGCCCGTCCTGCAGCACGATTTCGGCGGAGCTCGCCGTTCCGATCTGCATCACGGCGGCGCCCGACGCATCGACCGAGTCGGTGAACTGGACGTGCACCGAGTCGTTCGAGAACGAATTGTTCTGCGCCCTGAAGCGGACCCACAGGTGGTACGGGATGCCGGCGCTGGCGTTGAACGTCATCTCGACGTAGCTGGCCGGCGTGGCGAGCGCCGGCGCGACCTTCGGCCGCGCCGCGTCGGGATTCCACAACGCCGATCCGCCGGCGGCGGTCGGGTCCGTCAGCATCTGCCACGCCGTACCGACGATCCCGGACGGCGGCGCCTGCGCCGTCCAGAGGACGATCGTCGGATCGGATGGCGGCGGGGGTGGCGGCGGCGAAGTGGATCCGTCGTTCTCCGGCAGGATCGTCGAATCGTTGTCGCGCGGTCCGGGCGGCGACGACAGGTACGTGTCGGCGCTCAGGACGATCTCGTCGACGATCGCGCCGTCTTCGCGCTGCTGCACGCGCACGGTCTGCGGGCCATCCGCGTCGAAGAAGATGTTGGCGCCCGGCGCGCCCCATCCGCTGTCGGCCCAGCCCCAGCCGCTCACCGACGGATCGCTCGATCCGTTCTGCAGCACGACTTCGGCCGAGCTCGTGGTTCCCGAGCGCCACGTCGGCGTGCCCGACGCGTCGACCGATCCGCTGAACTGCACGTGGACGGAGTCGTTGCCGAACGCATTGTTCTGCGCCTTGAGCCTCACCCACAGGTGGTAGGCGACGCCGTGCGACGCGGTGAACGTTCGCTCGAAGTAGTTGACCGGCGCCGACAGCGCCGGCGCGATCTTCGACTGGCCGCCGTCGGGATTGCGCAGCGCGGAGCCGCCTGACGCCGTCGCGTCCGCCAGCATCGACCAGTTGCCGTGCACGTCGGCGGCGGGCGTGTTCGCCGTCCACAGCACGATCGTGCTCGCGCCGGGCGGCGGAGGCGGCGGCGTCGAGCCGGCTGTCGTGAAGCTGGAGATCGATCCTGCCTGGTCGAGGCGGGCCATCGTCCTCGAGACGATCTTCCAGTAGTACGTCGTGCCGGGCTGCAGCGTCGGCAGCGCGAAGCTCTGATTCTGGCTCGTCGACGCGCTCGGGCCGAGCGGCTGGTCGGCGGCGAGCAGCGTCGCCGCCGCCGGATCGGTGCCGAAGTAGATGTCGTACAGGTGCGCCCACGGTCCGCCGTACCACACCAGCTTCTGGCCGGTGGTGGGGACGCCGGTGGCGCCGTTCGCGATGCCGTGATAGACCGGCTTGTCGGGCGGCAGCGGCACGAACGGCGCGGTCTCGGCGTTGCCGGTGGCGTTGGTCCACTGGCGGTCGAACTGCTGCTGGAACCACTGGAACATCCAGCTCTTGGTCGTGAAGTAGTTGTGCTCCTGCTGCGAGTCGTCGGACGGGCTCGTGAAGTTGGACGACCCGAACACGGTCGTCGCCTGGCCGTACAGCAGCACCAGCTTCTGGTGGTTGAGGCCGTCGTGCGCCCGGACCCTCATCGGCACGCCGGCCGCGTACATGCGGTCCATGTTGAACGCGACCCAGAGCCGCGACGCCAGGCGGTATTCGCGCGTTTCCCCGATGTAGCGGACCGGCACGCCGCGGCGGACCGCCGCAATCAGCGCGTCGCCGTGCGACTGCTGCGTGATGCGGTACATCGCGACGTCGATCTTCTGCGTCTCGGTGTTTTCGAGCCGGATCACGCGCGTCGCGAAGCTCTGGCCGGGCGGGATGTTCAGGTCCGGGCTGACGACGTAAGTCGGATACACGCGCGTGCGGGTCGACACGTTCGCATACGCGAGATACCCGGCGGTGTTCGTCCACAGGTCGTCGAACTTCGTTTCGAACGAGTTCACGATCGCCGGATCGTCGGTGTAGTACACCGACTCCGAGATGTAGTTGGTGTACGGCGCGATCGGCACGAATTCGCTGGGGCTGTAGTTCGCCGCGCCGAACTCCACGGTCTGCTGGCCGGCGAACACCATCGTCTTCCAGTGCATGATGCCGCCGCCCGTCTTCGTGATCATGGGGATGCCGGCCTGCCGGAACGCGTCGAACGTCGGCTGATTCCCCGGATACGACGGGAGCGATCGCGTGTCCATGATCACGCGGATGGGAACGCCGGCGCTCTTGCGGCGAAGGAGGTGCGTGACGTAACGCTGGTCGTCCATCACCCAGAAACCGACGTCGATGCCGACCTGCTCGTTGTCGATCAGCGTGAGCAGCCGGTTGCGGCAGTCTTCGAAGGCCGTGTCGCACAACACTTCGAGGGCCGAGGCGCGCGACGAGAAGATGGCCGACATCGCAAGGGCGAGCACGAGCGGCGTGAAGATGCGGCCGAGCGTTGTCTTGGATCTCATGGATTCCTGTGGTGAAACGAGGTTTGCGTCGCTCGAGCGGTCGTCCTCACGCCTCCAACAGATCGTACAGGAGCGTCAGTGCGCGTGCCGTCGCAGTTCCGGGATCGTGGAACATGCGGGCCGCGAGCCGGCGGCGTGCCGCGGACAAATGGTCGGGCTGTGCGAGCTCGGCGCGCGCCACGATCCCGACGTCCTCATCCGCGCCGACGACTCGACCCACTTCGCGCAGACGCCTCACCTGCTCGGGATTGACACGCGCGATCCGGGCGAGATCCGGCGCGTCGAACAGCACGATCGGGCGGTCGAGCAGGCAGTACTCGAACCCGACCGTGCTGTGGTCGGTCACCAGCACGTCGCTTGCCGCCATCAACGGGGAACTGTCGGGCTCGGTGACGTGCGCGACGCGTCCCGGCTCCTGCAGCCCGTCCATTCGCGAGCGCCAGTCGATGCCGCCGCTGTACTTCGCGGCGGGATGGAACGACATCGAGTGGAGTTTGATGATGACGTTGAAGCCGGCGTCGCGCAGCCGCGACACGATGTGCTCCCCGGCGGCGTGCAGCGAGCCGGCGGGCGACCAGCCCGGCGCGTACAACGCGGTCGGTCGTCGCGCATCGAGCCCCAGACTTCGTTTGACGTCGGCGGCGTCGAAGCCGCCGAGCACGAGGCGATCGGCTTTGGGGAATCCGACGAGGACGGCCGCGCCGTCCGACACGATGCCGCGTGTCAGATACGTCTCCATCCGTTCGACGTTGATGAAGCCGACGCGATCGAACCAGTCGAAGCCCGCCTCCAGCGCCGACGGATCGTCGAGGTTGCTGTTGCCGGCGACGCCGTGGAAGAAGTTCGCCGACCGTGAGTAGCGGCTCAGCCGCGGGCGCGTCCAGGGATCGGCGCTGACGTAGAGATCCCACCGCTGCCAGCGGACGTCGTCGTGGTCGAGCACCTCCGCGCCTGCGAGGCGGCGAACGTCGGCGGCGACGCGAGCGGGCGTTTCGCTCGCAAACGCGACGTGCACGCGCGGGTCGTGCTGGAGCGCCGAGAACATCGGCTGCAGCACGGCGACGTTCATCGCGTTCCGCAGGTCGAACAGGACGCGGCGGCGGCCGAACGCCCGCCCGATCGCGCGATCGATGCGTCGTGCCGAACCCGCCAACCCGCGTCGCACCTCGACATGCAGCATGGACGGCGTCCCGCGCGCTCAGGCGTTCTGCGTCGCGGCGGCGGACGCGTGCTGCGGCGGCGCCGGCAGGGCCGCGCGCCGGTCGCGCCACCGCTGGCGCACGATCCCCGCGAAGAAGCAGAGCCACAGCTCGCGATCGAAGCTTCCAGCGGCATCGCCGCCCAGCCTGGCCGCCACCGCCTCCTTCACGTTGACGAGAGCCGTGCGGAACAAGTACCGCGGAACGCCGGCCACGTGCCGCACGGCGGCGGCGTCGTGCGCGCGCCCCTCCGGGTTCTCCATGTCGAGGCCGCAGTTCGCGTACAGGATCGCGCGGCTCACGCCGCGCCAGTAGTACCAGCGGCGGAAGTAGCGCTTCGTCAGCCGATCCGCCGGGATCAGATGCTGAACGACGACGTCGGGGACGTAGTAGCCGACGAGGCCGGCGGCATGCGCGCGCACGCACCACTCGCGGACTTCCTGACCGAGCAGCGTCCCCGCTTTCCGTCCGATGCGGTTGTCGAAATCGCCGGCGCGGCGCAGCGCCTCGCGACGGATCGCCATGTTCACCCCGAGCGGGACGCGGTCGCCGTAGCGCACCGGCGCCGGCCCGTAGTCGAGCACCGCGATGACGCCGCAGAGCGCCTCCTTGCGTGCCGGCAGCCACGCCGGCACCGCGCACGGCCAGATGGGGAGCACGCGGCCGCCGACGTAGTCGCAACCGTGCGCCTCGAAGCCGGCTGCGATGCGGTCGAGCCAGTCGGCCCCGACGCGAACGTCGTCGTCGGTGGTCGCGATGATCTCGCCGCGCGCGGCGCGAAAGCCGCTGTTCAGCGCCGCGCTGCGTCCCGGCTCCGGCTCGAAGACGTACCGCAGCGGGGCCGGAAACGTCCGGGCGGCAGCTTCGACGACCTGGCGGGTGCCGTCGGTCGAATTGTTGTCGACGACGACCACTTCCCACGGTCCGTCGGGCCGGAGACCCGCGAGGCTCTCCAGCGTCTCGGCGAGAACCGCGGCGCGATTGAACGTGGCGATGAGCACGGAAAACTTCACGGCATGGACCTTCTGGCGATCAATTCGCCGCGGGGGCGCTTCGCGCCGGTCGTGCGGGGGCGGCGGCCGACACGCACCCGCGCGCGTAGCCGGCGAAGTACCACAGCATCATCTCGTGGCGGACGGCGGCGACGGCGTCGCGCGCTGCCACGGCGCGGAGGTAGCCAGCCAGATCACGCACTGCCGATCCGTACATGTAGCGCGGCATGCCGCCGATCTTCGGGACGCGCGCGAGATCGATTCCCAGCTCGGTCTTCGGGTGGATCTGTTCGAGGCAGTGGCGCCCCATGCCCTTCATGAACCACCAGCGGCGGAAGTAGCGGCGCGTGAGGCGCGCCGCCGGAATGTGATGGTCCACCGCCATCGCCGGCACGTAGAGGCCGCGCGCGCCCGCCGTGCGCGAGCGGCAGAAGAACTCGGCCTGCGCCTGACCTCGAAGCGAGTTGCGGATACGGCCGAGGTTCGTGTCGAAGTGTCCGACCCGCTCGAACAACGCCCGGCGCACCGCCATGTTCGCCCCGAGCGGCACCCGCTGGCGTTCTTCGAACACGAACGGCGTACGGCCGTAATCGAGCATCGCCAGCGTGCCCCACAAGTCGGACCGCGTCTGATCGATCCACGGCGGCGGCGGCGCGTCCCAGATCGGCCGAACGGGTCCGCCGGTGTAGTCGATCCCCGTGTTCGACAGGATCGGCGCGCAGGCCTCCTGCAGCCACGCTTCCGTCACGCGCACGTCGTCGTCGGTGAAGGCGATGACCGTTGCCGGGGTGGCGGCGATTCCGGTGTTCAGCGCGAACGAGTTGCCCTGGCGCGGCTCGAAGGCGTAGCGAAGCCGAACCGGGTACGCCGCCTGGCGCGACTCGACGACGGCGCGCGTCTCGTCGGTGGAGTTGTTGTCGACGACCAGGACGTCCCACGACAGCGCCGTCCTCATCCTCGCGACCGCGTCCAGCGTTTCGGCGAGCAGAGCGGCGCGGTTGTAGGTGCAGATCAACACCGTCGCGTCGACGTGTCGGCGCTGGTGATGAGCCCGTGTCATGACCAAGGCCCATCAGCAAATTACGCACCGCCCCGGCGCCGCTCCCGAGGGCTCCGGCATTGAGAAACCGCGGTGCGCGGCGGAAACAAAGGCGGCAATTGAGGAACTGGAATGCACACAGTTGGCATCCCGGCCTCGGCGGGCTCCCGCTCTCGTCGGCGTCACCCGCCGTGTTATAAGACGTGCGCATGAGCGAGGCGTACGAGCGGTTTCTCGCGCTCGTCCGCGCGCGGCACACGTGCCGCGGCTTTCGACCCGATCCGCCGCCGGAGGGCACGGCGGAGAAGATCCTCGAAGCCGCCCGGTGGGCGATGTCGGGCGCCAATTCCCAACCGTGGGAATCCATCGTCGTGCGCAATCCCGGGACGATCCGCGCGCTGTACCAGGCGTACCAGGGCCACGTCAACGATCTGAACTTCTGGCTCGAGCAGCGGACGTTCGTCGTGCGAACCAACGCGATCGAACGGCTGTGGGCGGACGATCTCGACGCGCGCTATCGCCAGCTCGCCGCCGAGTTCGAGCCCGGCACTCCCGTCCGCGATGCCGTCCTCCGCGCGCGTGGTCAGCTGACGACGGAGGAATCGCACGCGCTCGACGTCTGCGGCCTCGGGCACGGCATCGGCATCACGCCCGAGGAGGCGCCGGCGTTGTCCGAGCGCTCGAGCGACACGCTCGCATCCGGCATGTGTCTCGTCATCCGCTCGGCGATGCGCGCGGCCGGGACGTTCGTCGTCCACGGCGAGACGACGGTGCTGTGATCGCGCCGGTCATCCCGACGACGGCGTATATCGTCGCGGTGATGTTCGTCGCGACGCTGATCCGATCGACGTTCGGCTTCGGCGAGGCGCTGATCGCGGTGCCGCTGGTGGCGCTGCGCGCGCCGGTCACCGTTGCCGCGCCGCTCGCGGTCCTCCTCTCCATCGTCGTCGCCGCGGTGATCGTGGTGCGGGACTGGCGGCATGTGGACGTCCGCAGCGCGAGCGGGCTGTTCGTGCCGTCGCTCGTCGGCATTCCCGTGGGGCTCGCGCTGCTGGTGAACGTGAACGATCACGTCGTCAAGGTGGCGCTCGGCGCGGTGATCATCGCGTTTGCGGCCTGGGCGCTGACCGCCGGACGCGATCGGCAGCTGCGCGGCGGCCATCAGGTGTGGTTGATCTCCTGCGGGCTGCTCGCCGGCGTCCTCGGCGGCGCGTACGGCATGAACGGTCCGCCGCTCGTCGTCTACGGCGCGTTGCGGCGGTGGTCGCCGCAGCGATTCCGCGCGACGCTGCAGGGCTACTTTCTGCCGGCGAGCATCGCGGGGGCGATCGGGTACGCGTCGATCGGGCTCCTGAACGACACCGTCACGCGCGATTTTCTGTGGTCGCTGCCGGCCGTGGGCGTCGCGATCGTCGCCGGCCGATCGATCAATGCGCGGATCGACAGCGATCGATTCCTGCGGCTCGTCTATGCCGGGTTGCTGCTGATCGGCGCGGTGCTGATCGGCCAGGCGATTGGCGCGCCACCGAGTATTTGAACCCGGCCCGCGCGCTCGGCGCGTCGTCAGGCTGCCAGCCGCGTTCGCAGCCACGACTCGGCATCGTGCACGTCCCAGAACACTTCGATCTGCAGCGCGATTTCGCTGGCGCGAAATGAAAACACCTGCGCCGTTCCGATCTGCTTCAGCTCGCGGGCGACGATGGCGACGGGCCCGTTCGGCCCATGTGTCGTGACCAGTTCGTGGATGTGGGCGAACAGCGAGCCGGCGTGAGATGTTTCAGGCCGACGGACGGGCGGTCCGGGTTCGTGGAGACGTGATTGAGTGGTGCGGAAGCGGGGATTTGAACCCCGACTGGATTGCTCCAACTAGCTCCTGAGGCTAGCGCGTCTGCCGTTCCGCCACTTCCGCACGGAAAATTGCCGCTGGCAGGAACCCTCAGTATACCGCAACGCCGCCGCCCGGTCCGCAGCCGCTCGCGGCGCGTGTTCGCCATATGGGGATCGACCCCGCCGGGGATTCAGGCGCGGGTCCAGCCGCCGCCCGCGGTCCGCGTCCACCGGACGCCGTGCATATCCAGCCAGTCGCCGGACGGCTCGCCCGCCTTGTTCGCCGACCCGAAGCGAATCACGTTGCCGTCGAGATCCTCGATGTGCACCTCCCGCGAACCCCACGGGTAGTTCGCCGGCGGATGGCGCACCTTCGCGCCGTTCGCGCGCAGCTCTTCGCCGAGCGCGTCGGCATCGGCCGTCGCCACCCACACCCAGCCGCCGGCGTGTCCCTGATCGCCGACCGACAGGAACAGCGTGCAGCCGCCGCGCGTCACCGACGCAAACGCGTTCCCATCGTCATCGCGCCAGTTCAGCGCGAAGCCGAGCACACGCGTGTAGTAGTCGACGCTTGCCGCGATGTCGGCGACGCGCAGGATCGGCGTGACGGACCCGACCTCGACCTTCGCGCTCATCCCATTGCGCAGGCGTTCGGCGTCGGGATCACGCACACGAACTGCACGTCGGTGTCGGCCACGAAGCAGTGCGGCTCGCCGCCGGGAATGAACACGGTGTCGCCGGCCTGGAACGGCCGATCGCCCTGTTCGCTCTTCACGTGCCCGCATCCGCGGACGATGAAGACCTCGTGCTCCCAGGCGTGGTGATGAAACGGCGTCGCGGCGCCGGCCGCGAGGTCGAACAGGCGCATGGCGAACGTCGGCGCGCCGTCCGCCGCCGTGATCATCTCGCGCATCGTCACGCCGGCGCGTCCGCCGTCATAGGTGGTCGGCGCCACCTCGTCGTATCGCTTCACGAGCATGGGCGCATTCTACGTCACGGTGCCGGCGCTGGCGCCGCCGCCTTGAAGCGAACGACGATGGAGGCCGTCGTGGTGTGGTCGGTGGTATCGAAACCCGGAACGGGGGCGTTCGAGTACCGAAGCAGGTAGCCAATCTTCAGCGCGAGGTGCGCGTTCATCGCCGCCTGCGCCGTCAACTCCACTTCCGTTCGCCACGCGGACGACGTGCGGAAGTCGGGGTAGACCGTGACGCGCTGGGTGGCGTCGCCGCCGGTGCCGAACGGAATCCGGCTGAGGAGCTGCAGCACGCCCTGGGGATCGTCCAGATCCGGACCGACGAGGCGCGACTCGTGATCCCACGCGAGCGCGGTCACGCCGTCGAGCGTCCAGTCGGCGCGCTTGACGAGCGCCCAACCGAGGCCTGCGTCCACGACGTTGCGGAGGTCGATCCCCGCGAAGCGATCGTGCTCCGCCTTCTCGCCGGCCGACAGGCCGATCAGCGGCGTCAGCGTGCGCTGGACGCGCAGCATGCCGAGATATCGTTCGGCCGTGGTCTCGCCGCGATCGCTCGTCTTGACTGCTGTGGCGGTCGAATCCACCTTCCACGTCAGCCCGCGGCGGTGGGCGGAAAAGTCGGCGCCGGTCGATGCTGTATCCGAATTGCCGGACGTGCCCACAAACGATGCACCGGCCTGGACGTCCCAGAGCGGCGGCGGCTCTTTTGGTGGCGCGGGCGGCTGCGCGGCGACACGCGCGACCGATAAAACAAGCGAAAGCGCGCAGAAAACGGCGAGTCGTCCGGTCATCGTGGCTCAGCCGAATTGCAACGCGTGTACCCGACGGGACGGACGCGGGCCGCCGCTGGGAACTGTCGACTGACGCCTGTAGACTGTCGGTATGGCCAGACGCGGCTTCACGATTCTGTTCACGCTCCTCGGCATCGCCGTGTGCATTTCCATCGCGGGCTTCCTGGCGCTGTACCTGTTGTTCGGCCGCGAGCCGGCGGTGCCGTCGAGCGCCACGCTCGTGATGCGCGTCGGCGGCGACCTCGCGGAAGTGGCGCCGACCGACGTCGTCAACTACCTGCGCGGCGTCCGGACGCCGACGGTGCGATCCATCGTCGACAACCTGCGCAAGGCGAGGGTCGATCCGCGCGTCAAGGCGGTGCTGCTGAAGCCGACCGGGTTCGAGTCGCCGTTCTGGGGCAAGGTGCAGGAGATCCGCGACGCGGTGCTCGACTTCAAGAAGTCGGGCAAGCCGGTCTACGCGTATCTGGAGTACGGCGGCGACCGCGAATACTACCTGGCCACGGCCGCCGACAAAATCTACCTGATGCCGTCGGCGACGCTCGACATCGTCGGCGTCGCGACGTACGAGCTGTTCCTCCGCGGTACGCTCGACAAGATCGGCGCCTATCCCGATCTGCATCACATCGGCGACTACAAGACCGCCGTCAACACCTTCACGCAGAAAGGCTTCACCGCGGCGCACAAGGAGATGGACGAGTCGCTCAACCGCGATCTGTACGCGCAGATCGTCCGCGGCATCGCCGACGGCCGCAAGAAGAACGAGGCCGACATCCGCGGGTTGATCGACCAGGGGCCGTTCCTCCCCGAAGAGGCGCTCCGCGCCGGGCTGATCGACGATGTGGCGTACGAGGATCAGGTGGACGACAAGCTGCGCGCAGGCGAGCGGCGGCAGCGCATCGACGGCGACGAGTACGCGCGCGTCAGCACGACGTCGGTCGGGTTGAACCGCGGTCCGCACATCGCGGTGATCTACGCCGCGGGCGCGATCGCGAGCGGCCGCAGCGGCTTCGATCCGCTGAACGGCGCCGTCGTCGGGTCCGACACCCTGATCGACTACATCCGCCAGGCGCGCAAGGACAGTTCGAACCGGGCGATCGTGCTGCGGATCGACAGCCCCGGCGGATCGGCGGCCGCGTCCGATGCGATCTGGCGCGAGCTGCAGATTGCCAAGACCGAGCGCGCCGACCGGCCGCTGATCGCGTCGATGTCGGACCTGGCGGCGTCGGGGGGCTACTACATCGCGATGCCGGCGCAGGTGATCGTCGCGCAGCCGTCGACGCTCACCGGATCGATCGGCATCTTCGGCGGCAAGGTGGTCACCGGCGGCGTGTACGACAAGCTCGGGGCGCACATCGACTCGACCAGCATCGGCGCGCACGCCGAAATCAACTCGCCGGTGCGGCCGTACAACCCGGGCGAGCTGCAGAAGCTGAACGAACAGCTGCAATCGTTCTACGACCAGTTCGTGGAGAAGGTCGCCGATTCGCGGCACAGCACGCCGGAGCAGATCGACATGCTGGCGCAGGGGCGCGTCTGGACGGGGCGCCAGGCGAAGCAGAACCACCTGGTCGACGAGCTCGGCGGCCTCGATCGCGCGATCGCCATCGCCAAGCAGCGCGCCAAGATTTCGGCCGACAGCGACGTGGAGATCGTCGTCTATCCGCCGCGCAAGAGCTTCTACGAGATCCTCTCGGAGCAGTTCAGCGGCGGGTCGAACGACTCGGCCGCCGTCGGCGCGTGGATGAACGCGAACCTGTCGAAGGGCGAGCTCGAAGTGCTCCGCGCCGTGCGCGGGCCGATGGGGTTGTTCAGGAGGGGAGAACCGCTCGCGCTGATGCCGTACACGTTTCTCCGGTGAGCGGGAAACGGCCAACGAGCGAGGGACGTTCGTTCGTCGTTTCCACTCCGGATGCGCCGGCTACGTGCCGACCGCCTTCTGCAGCGTGTCGCGGTTGACCTCGATCTTCATCTTCTGCTTCGCCTTGACCATGTAGCTGGCGAAGAAGCGGTTCCGCCGGTCGGTGAGCAGCTGATCGCGGAAGGTGTCCTTCGCGCCCTTCCACTCGTCGGGCGTCACTTCCTTCTTCTCGAGCACTTTCACCACCGCGGTGCCGTTGTCGGTCGGGATCGGATCGCTGACGCCGCCCACCGGCAGCGCGAACGCCTTGTCGTCGACCGCCGGCGCGACGCCGAGGTCCGGAATCGGCGCGTCGCGCGCGATGAGATCGGTGGTCTTCGCCTCGAGCCCCGCGGCTTTCGCCGCCTTCTCGAAGTCGGGCGCCGCTTTCAGCTTCGCGGCGATTTCGGCCGCCCTGGTGGTCGCGAGCTCGCGCGCTTTCGTCTTGACGACTTCGTCGCGGACGCGCTCCTTCACCTCGTCGAGCTTGGGCACGTACGGATCCTGCTTGGCGACGAGCGTTTCGAAGACGAACCCGCGCGACGCGCGCAGCGGGCCCGACACCTCGCCCTGCTTCATGTCGAACGCCTTCGCGCTGGCCTCGGGCGCCGGACCGAGCCCGAGGATCGGTTCATCGCGCGCGAAGAAGCCCGATTCCTGCACCGTCAGGCCGTTCGCCTTCGCGACGCGATCGAGATCCGCCGGCTTGCTGATCTGCTTGGCCAGGTTCTCGGCGAGATCCGACGCCTGCGTCTGCGCCCGCTCGTAGGCGAGCTGATCCACGATCTGCTGCCGCACGTCCTGCAGCGGCCGCGTCGTCGCCGTCTTCTTGTCGATCAGCTTGATGATGTGATAGCCGTACTGCGTCTTCACGAGGTCGCTGATCTGTCCCGGCTGCATCGAGAAGACGGCCTGGTCGAACTCCGGCACCATGCGGCCGCGGCCGAAGTAGTCGAGATCTCCGCCGTTCTTCGCGCTGCCCTCGTCCTCGGAGTACTTCTTCGCCAGCTCGGCGAAGTCGGCGCCCGACTTCGCCTGCTTCAGGACGTCCTCGGCCTTCGCCTTGACCGCCGCATCGTCCTTGCCGGCGGTTTTCAGGAGGATGTGGCTCGCGCGCACCTGCTCGGGCGTCGAGTACTGCTCGATGTTGTTGTTGTAGGCGCGCTCGACGTCGGCGTTCGGCACGTTGATCTTCGCGCGCATCGCGTCGATGTCGATGAGGGCGTAGCGGATCTTGCGCTTCTCGGGAATCTTGAAGTCGTCCTTGTGCGCCTCGAAGTAGCTCGCGATGTCGGCGTCGCTCGCCTGCACCTGGTTGCGGAAGCTGTCGGCGGTGAACGACACGACGGCGAGCTTCACCTTGTCGTTGCGGCGCCGGTATTCCTGCTCGAGGTCCTTGTCGGGCACCGACATCCAGTCGGTCAGCGACGAGCGCAGTTTCTGGACCGTGAGCTGGCGCCGGACGGAGTCTTCGAATTCGCTCGGGCTCATCGGCGGGCGCTGCATCCGGAGCAGCTGCTGATACCGCTGCTCGCCGATGAAGGCGCCGTTCTCCTGGAACGCCGGCATCGTGAAGATCGCCTGGCGCACTTCCTCGTCGCTCGCGCCGATGTCGAGGCGTTCGGCCTCGGCGATCGCCGCGCGCTCGTCGACCATCTGCTGGAGGATCTGCTGCTCGATCCCGAGCTGCTTGAGCAGCTGCTCGCTCATGTTCGCGCCGTACGCGGAGCGATACGCCTGCAGCTGAGCTTGATACGTGCGTCGGAACTCGCCGGTCGAAATCTCCTGCCCGTCCACTTTGGCGATGGTGTCGCCGGACGCCGCGTCGGCGCCGCTGCCGCGCAGGAAGTCGGGGATGTAGAAGATGATGAACGCCAGGCACACGAGACCCAGGCTCCACTTGAGCCAACTCATGTGCCGGCGCATCCGATCGAGCATCGTCATAACAGGGATCGCTTTCGGTTATCGTTTTTCCAATCGTACGCCATGAACTTCCGATGTGGCAAGCAGTTACCCGCCCTCTCTGTGCTATATTCGTAGTGCCACAGACGCATTTGCGGATGCCTCCAGCGAGCCGAGCCTCTCGCGCGCCCGTCGCGCTGTACCCTGTGGGGGCAGCCGGCAAGAGCGGATCGAAATTACGGCGTGCGGGCGAGCTTTCGCTGTCCACGCCGGGACTCGATCTCGCGGCGAAGCTGCGGATGTTCCAGCGCGCGCTGCGCAGCCGCGTGGAGCGCCGCGACGCGCTCGTCGACATCATCCGCGCCGTCAACACCACCCTCGAGCCGCCCAAGGTCGCGGATCTGCTGGTCGATCGCGCCGCCACGTGGATTCCCGCGCCGTGCTGGGCCGTCGTCTCGGCGGATCTGTCGGGCGGCTTGTCCGTGCTCGCCGATCGCGGGCTGACGCCTGACATGGGGCCGGCGGTGTACGCCGTCGCGCAGTCGGTGATGAAGACGGGGCAGGAGTTCGTCAGCGCCGACCTGCGGAAAGACGATCGCGCCAAGAACGACTTCGTCGGCTCCGTGGTCGCGTTTCCGCTCGGCTGCCGCGGACGGCGCGTCGGCGCGATCATCGGCCTCGATCGCGCCGCCTCCTCGCGCGAGCCGCGCGTCGCGGCGCCGATTCTGCGGGCGATCCGGCTGCTGCTCGAGCCCGCCGCCGTCGCGCTCGACAACGCCCTGATCCTGAAACGCGCGGAGGCGCTGTCGGTGACCGACGACCTGACGCATCTGTACAACTCGCGCTATCTCAACACCGTGCTCCGCAAGGAGACCAAGCGCGCCTCGCGCAGCGGCCGCCCGCTGTCGCTGCTCTTCATCGACCTCGACGGGTTCAAGGCGATCAACGACACGCACGGCCACCTGTTCGGGAGCCGGGCGCTCGTGGAGGCCGCGGCGGTCATCCGCGGCAGCGCCCGCGAGACCGACGTCGTCTCGCGCTTCGGCGGCGACGAGTTCGCGCTCGTGCTGCCCGACACCGGCGGGGAAGGCGCGTTCGCCGTCGGCGAGCGCATCCGGGAGCGGATCGCCGCGCACCTGTTCCTCGCCGACGACCAGCTCAATATCCGCCTCACCGCGTCGGTGGGCGTGGCCACCCTGCCCGACGTCGCCGCCTCGGCCGAGGAGCTCGTCCAGGCGGCCGACAAGGCGATGTACGCGGTCAAGGATTCCGGGAAGAACGGTATTCAGGCCGCTGCCGTACCTGCCGATAACTGACCCGACGACGAAGTTGACAGCGTACAGTTGACAGTTCACAGGAATGCACACCCGGCCGGCTGTTAACTGTCGACGTTCAACGCTCGACGTTCACGTTTCGAGGAGTTCCCGTTGAGTCTTCGTTCGATGCTTTCGCTGTTTTCGAGCGATCTCGCAATCGATCTCGGCACGGCCAACACCTGCGTCTACGCGCGCGGGAAGGGCATTGTCGTCAACGAGCCGTCGATTGTCGCGATCAACAAGGTGAACGGCCGCGTCGAGGCCGTCGGCAAGGACGCGAAGGACATGCTCGGCCGCACGCCGGGCAACATCGTCGCGATCAAGCCGATGAAGGACGGCGTCATCGCCGACTTCGAAGTGACCGAGAAGATGCTCACCTACTTCATCAAGAAGGCGCACAACCGCAACGTGTGGGTGCGGCCGCGGATCGTCATCGGCGTCCCCTCCGAGATCACCCAGGTCGAGAAGCGCGCCGTCAAGGACAGCGCCTACCGCGCGAAGGCGAGCGAAGTGCACCTGGTCGAGGAGGCGATGGCCGCCGCGATCGGCGCCGGCATGCCGATCACCGAGCCGTCGGGCAACATGATCGTCGACATCGGCGGCGGCACGACCGACATCGCCGTCATCTCGCTCGCGGGCATCGTCTACAGCAAGGCGGTGCGCGTCGCCGGCAACGAGATGGACGAGGCGATCATCCAGTACATCAAGAAGCAGTACAACCTGCTCATCGGCGAGCGCACCGCCGAGCAGATCAAGATCGAGGTCGGCTCCGCCTTCCCGCTCGAAGAACGCATGACGATGGAGATCAAGGGACGGCACCTGATCGAAGGGGTGCCGAAGACGATCACCATCACCGACGAGGAAATCCGCGAGGCGCTCGCCGAAACGGTCAACGTCATCGTCGATGCCGTGCGCGTCGCGCTCGAGCGGACGCCGCCCGAGCTCTCGGCCGACATCGTCGACCGCGGCATCGTGCTCACCGGCGGCGGGTCGATGCTCAAGAACCTCGACAAGCGCCTGCGCGAAGAGACCGGCCTGCCGCTCGCGATGGCCGAGGATCCGCTGTCGTCGGTCGTGCTCGGCGCGGGCAAGATGCTGTCGGACTTCAATCTGCTGCGGAAGATTTCGATCGATTAGTGGCTGTCCTGGACCTGCGGCAACGCACCGGCTACCTGTTCCTCGCGGTCATCCTCGGGCACATCCTGCTGATTTCCGCGCAGGTCAGCTCGCGCTCGGGCGTGCCGGTGCTCGAAGCGGTCACCTTCGGCATCATCGCGGAAGTGCAGCGCGCCGTGTCGGCCGGCGTCAACGGCGTCCGGCACGCGTGGAGCGGCTACGTCGAGCTGCGCCACGTCAAGCAGGAAAACGACGACCTGAAGCGGCAGCTCGCCGACGCGCAGATCGCCATCCAGCAGCAGCGCGCGCTCGCCGACCGCGCGCGCGGGCTCGAGCAGCTGCTCGACATGCGCGATCACACCGATCTGCACCTGACGGCGGCCGAGATCATCGGCGCCTCGTCGACCCCCGACTTCCGCACCCTGACGATCGACCGCGGCACGCGCGACGGCCTGCGGCCCGACATGGCCATCATCGCGCCCGGCGGCGTCGTCGGGCGCATCGTCGTGCCGAGCGCGCGCGCCGCGAAGGTGCAGCTGCTCGTGGATCGCAACGCGGCCGCCGGCGCGCTGGTCGAACGATCGCGCGCGCAGGGCGTCGTCATCGGCACCGGCGACAACCGCCTGCGCATGGATTACGTGTCGGAGGCGTCCGACATCGTCGTCGGCGACGTGGTCGTCACCTCGGGCATCGACGGCATCTATCCGAAAGGGTTCGTGATCGGCCGCGTCGAGACCGTGGAGAAGAACGGTCCGTCCTACAGCCGCATTCTCGTCAAGCCGACCGTGGACTTCTCGTCGCTGGAGCAGGTGCTGGTCGTGACGACGCCGCCGGCGGCGAACGACCAGGGCGGAGCGCACGAATGAGGGTGGCCGGCATCGCGCTGGCGATCGGCCTCGCGGTCGCCCTGCAAACGACGCTCGCGCGCTTCGTCATGCGGGGAACGGTCGCCGTGGATCTGGTGCTGGTCGCGGTGGTGTACGTCGCGCTGACCTCGGGTCCCGTCACGGGCCTGCTGACCGGCACCGTCGCCGGCCTGATTCAGGATTCGCTGGCGGCGAGCAGCATCATCGGCATCGGCGGGCTGGCGAAGACGGTGGTGGGGTTTCTCGCGGGGGTGATCGGGACGCAGTTCATCGTGTCGCAGTCGCTGCCGCGTTTCGTGGTCTTTCTCGGCGCGACGGTCGTGCACGCCGCGATATTCATGGGGTTGTACGCGGTGCTCGACGCGCGCCATTTCGGCACGCCGTACGCGGCGGTCGGCGGACAGGCGGTCGGCAACGCCGTGGTCGGGGTGCTGGCGTTCCAGCTGGTCGAGCTTCTCCCGGGGGCGATGGAACGCCGAAGGGTGCAGCGGACGCGGCTGAGGCGGTAAATTTGAGGATGTGAGGATGTGCCCATCCTCGGGTTCAGAGTGTTATGGCTGAAGATCGTCGCAAGATCGGCATACGGCTCAGCGTCCTCCAGTACGTCATCACCGGCGTGTTCTCGGTCCTCGCGGTCGGGTTCTGGGGGCTGCAGGTGGTGGAGCACGCCAAGTTCGAGGAGATGGCCGAGAACAACCACCAGCGGACGCTGCCGCTGCGTGCGCCGCGCGGCATCGTCTTCGACCGCGACGGCAAGATCCTCGTCGAGAACCGCCACTCCTACAGCATCTCGATCGTCCGCGAGCACACGAAGGATCTGAACCGCACGATTCGCCTGCTCGCCGGCGTCCTCGGGATCGAGGAGTCGACGGTGCGGTCGATCGTCGATCGTCACCGCCGCGAGCCGACGTACCGCCCGATCACCATCGTGCAGGACGCGTCGCTGTCGCAGGTCGCCGCCGTCACCGCGCGGCGCCTCGACTTCGAGCTGCCCGACGTGGTCATCGAGCAGGTGCCCACCCGCAACTACCCCGAACAGATGGGCGCGCACGTGTTCGGCTACGTCGGCGAAGTGAACGACGCGATCCTGCAGTCGAACCCCGACTTGAAGAGCGGCGACATCGTCGGGCAGTCGGGCATCGAGAAGATCTACAACACGCTGCTGATGGGGCAGGACGGCGCGAAGCGCGTCGTCGTGAACAGCGTCGGCCGTGAGATCCGGACGCTGGACGAAGACGAGCCGACCGAAGGCAAGCGGCTCAAGCTGACGATCGACTCCGATCTGCAGAAGGCGGTGGAGGACGCGTTCGACGCGACCGCCGCGGCCAAGCTGACGAACGCGGGCGCGGCCGTGATCCTCGATCCGCGCACCGGCGAGATCCTGGCGTTCACGAGCCGGCCGGCCTACGACCCGAACGCGTTCGCGTCGGGCATCGACGGCACGACGTGGGCGTCGCTGACGAGCGACGAGCAGCGCCCGCTGAACGACCGCGCGCTGCAGGGGCGCTATTCGCCCGGATCGACCTTCAAGATGGCGGTCGCGCTGGCCGGCCTCGAGGAAGGCATCATCACGCCCGACTTCCACGCGTTCTGCGGCGGCGGCGCCGTCTTCTACGGACGGCGGTTCGCGTGCTGGCAGCACCGCGGCCACGGCTCGATCGACCTGCGCCACGCGATCGAGCAGTCCTGCGACGTGTACTTCTACACCGTCGCGAACATGGTCGGCATCGACAAGATCAACAAGTGGGCGACGCTGCTCGGCCTCGGCGTGCTGAGCGGCATCGACCTGCCCAACGAAGTGCAGGGACTCGTCCCGTCGACCGAATGGAAGCAGCGCGTCCACCACGAGAAATGGTACGCGGGCGAAACGATCTCGGTCGGGATCGGCCAGGGCCAGGTCTCGGTGACGCCGGTGTCGATGGCGGTCTACATGGCGACGCTCGCCAACGGCGGCACGCGCGTGACGCCGCACTTCCTCAAGGCCGTCGACGACGGCAGCGGGTGGAAGCCGGTGCCGGAGCCGCCCGCGCAGTCGCAGGTCCAGATCGATCCCGAGAAGCTGCAGGCGATCCGCGACGGCCTGTGGATGGTCGTCAACAGCGGCGGCACCGGCAACCGGGCGCGCATCGCCGGCAAGGACGTCGCCGGCAAGACGGGATCGGCGCAGGTGATCTCCAACGCGGGCCGCATGGCGGCGCGCACGACGAAGGATCTGCGCGACAACGGCTGGTTCGTGTTCTTCGCGCCGCGCGACAACCCGACCGTGGCCGGCGTCATCTTCCTCGAGCACGGGATGCACGGGCCGAACGCCGCGCGCGTGGCGCACCACATCCTCGACACCTACTTCGCGAAGGTGGATGGCCGTCCGCTGCCGCCGCCGCCCACGCCCGCGTCGCTGCAGTTCGATTTCAGCGATCCGATGGCGCGCAAGTCGGCCGCGTCGGCGGCCGTGACCGAAGGCGATCGCTGACGATGTTCGAGCGCAGGCTCTACTACCACATCGACTGGGCGCTCGTCGTCGCCGTGCTGGCGCTCTGCACGGTCGGCGTGGTGATGATCTACAGCACCACCTACGATCCGACGCGCGGCACGTCGCGCATGTACGTGACGCAGCTCTACGCCATCGTCATCGGCCTGGGCGCGGCCGTGGTCATGCTGACGATCGACTACCGCGCCTTCACCGACAAGTCCCACATCATCTACGGCGCGATCTGCGTGCTGCTGCTCTACGTCATGTTCTTCGGCATGGTGCAGATGGGCGCGCGGCGCTGGATCCCGCTCCGGGTCTTCAATCTTCAGCCGTCGGAGTTCGCCAAGGTCGCCGTGGCGCTCGTCCTCGCGAAGTTCTTCGGCGAGAACCGCGGCGAGCCGACGTGGAGCGATCTCGGGATCGCGGCGGCGATGACGCTGCTGCCGCTCGGGCTGATCGCGAAGGAGCCCGACCTCGGCACGGCGGTCACGCTGCTGCCCGTGTTCCTGGCGGTCGCCTATCTCGCCGGCATGCGCATGCGCGTGCTCGGCATCATGTTTCTCTGTCTGCTCCTCGCGGCGCCGGTCGCGTGGAGGTTCGCGCTCAAGGATTACCAGAAGCAACGCGTATCGACGTTTCTCGATCCGTCGCAGGATGCGAAGGGGGCCGGCTACCAGCAGATCCAGGCCCGCATCACCGTCGGGTCGGGCGGGTTGTCCGGCAAGGGATTCCGGCAGGGGACGCAGGGGCAGCTGCGGTTCCTGCCCGTGGCGCACAACGATTTCATCTTCTCGGTGCTGGCCGAGGAGCAGGGGTTTGCCGGCGTCCTGGTGGCGCTCGGCCTGTATTTGTTCGTGATTCTGCGCTCGCTCGAGGCGGCCCGCCTCGCGAAAGATCGCCTGGGGTCGTACCTCGTGCTGGGTGTGCTCGCCAGCTTCACGTTCCAGGTGATCTACAACATCACCATGTCGGCGGGGCTGGCGCCGGTGAAGGGACTGACGCTTCCGCTCATGAGCTACGGCGGCTCGTCGATGATCGCGACGCTCGCCGGCTTCGGGCTGATCCTGAACGTCCGCATGCGCAGATTCACAAACTGAAATATGGCAGTGGGCGAATTGGTGACTGGGTGACTTGGTGATTTGAACTCACCAACTCACGCAGTCACCAACTCACCGACTCCGTCTGGGGTTTGTGATGAATAAAGAGATGATCGTCTCGGCCACCGGGCACGAGACGCAGGTCGCCATCCTCGAGGACGATCAGGTCGCCGAAGTCTTCGTCGAACGCGAGCGCAATCGCGGCGTCGTCGGCAACGTCTACAAGGGCCGGGTCTCGAAGGTCCTCCCCGGCATGCAGTCGTCCTTCATCAACATCGGCCTCGAGCGCGACGGGTTTCTCTACGTCGCCGAAGTCATCGACACGATGGAGGAGTTCGAGAAGCTCGAGTCGGGCGACGAGGACGAGGGCGGCGCGAAGAGCAACGGCTCGAGGGACAAGGAAAGAGCGCAGCCGAAGATCGAGGAACTGCTGAAGGAAGGCCAGGAGATCCTGGTCCAGGTCGTGAAGGAGCCGCTCGGCACGAAGGGCGCGCGGCTGACGTCGCACGTGACGATGGCGGGGCGGTTCCTGGTGTTCATGCCGACGGTGGATCACGTCGGCGTGTCGCGCAAGATCGAGTCGCGCGAAGAACGGAGCCGCCTGCGCGGCATCGTCCGCGAGTTCCGCGAGCAGCACGGCTTTACGGGCGGCGTCATCATCCGCACGGCGGCGGCCTCCCGGTCGAAGGAGGACATCGTCAGCGACCTGGAGTCGTTTCACAGGATCTGGACCGAGATCCGGCAGAAGGTCGAGGGCTCGCGCGCGCCCGCCGTCGTCTACCGGGAGCAGAGCCTGGTCAGCAAGCTGATTCGCGATCTGCTCACCGAGGAGTACCAGGCGATCCGCATCGACAACCCCGTCGAATACGACCGGACGATGGAGCTGGTGCAGCGCATCATGCCGAGCCTCGCGCCGCGCGTGAAGCTCTACTCGAAGCCGTTCCCGATCTTCGAGGAATACGGCGTCCAGGCGGAGATCGACAAGGCGCTGAAAAGCAAGGTGTGGCTGAAGTCGGGCGGCTCGATCGTCATCAACCAGACCGAGGCGCTCGTGGCGATCGACGTCAACACCGGCCGGTACGTCGGAAAGAAGTCGGCGGGGCGGCTCGAGGACACGATCGTCAAGACCAACCTGGAGGCGGCGAAGGAGATCGTGCGGCAGGTGCGGCTGCGCGACCTCGGCGGGATCATCGTCCTCGACTTCATCGACATGGAGGAGAAGAAGAATCGCCAGAAGGTCCTCCAGGCGATCGAGCAGGAGCTGAAGAAGGATCGGGCGCCGTCGAAGGCGCTGCAGGTGTCGGACTTCGGCCTGATCATCATCACGCGCAAGCGCGTGAAGCAGAGCCTCGAACGCGTGATGACCGATCCGTGCCCCTACTGCTCCGGCACGGGCGTCATCAAGTCGAGCGCGACGATCTGCTACGAAATCCTCAGCGAGGTCCGCAAGATCGGCTCCGATCTCAACGGCCACAAGCTGGTGCTGCGCGTCAATCCCGACATCGCGCGCGCGCTGAAGGAAGAAGAGTCGGCCGTGCTGAAGGATCTGAAGCAGGCGCTCGGCAAGGACGTGACGATCAAGTCCGACCTGCAGCTGCACCACGAGCAGTTCGACGTGATGGCCGTCTAGCCGCCCGGCCGCTCGCTACGGCGGCGTCTTGTCGAACACGAACCCGCCGCGCGTTCGCGCCCGGCATCGCAGCCGCGGATCTTGACGCTGATCGGATGGAATCTTCCGTCGGTCGTCGGATAGCACGACGAGCGCGCGCCGGGTTGCCGATGCGGCGTCGAGCGGCGGACGGACAACCTCCGCGTGCCGTCCAAAAGAAAAAGGCCGGCGGATTCTCCGCCGGCCTCGATCACGAATTCACCAACTCACCAATTCACCAACTCACCAACTCACCAACTCACCAACTCACCAATTCACCAATTTCACCGTCAGGCTTTTCCCTCTCCCGTGGCGAGGTTGATGATGTAGTGCGTTCCGCCCTTGTTGATCCAGACGCGATAGTAGTCGCCGCCTTTCAGCAGCTCGGCGCGCGAGGCGCCGGCCGCCGGCGGTTTCTCTTTCGCGATCTTGCTGATCTCGGCGGAAGGCACGACGGTCGCGACCTCGCGGCCGACCACTTTGCCGCCTTTCAGGAACTCGACGTATTTCTCGCCGTTCGGGTCCTGGCCGGTTGCCGGCTGCGGCGCTTCGTCCGTCGCACGCACGTTGTAGGTGCCGGCCGGGAGCGGCTTCCCGTCAGCCATCACTTTCCGTGCGATGTGCACCGTGCCGAGGTTGTTCCCGTTCGCCCGTCCTGTCTGCGCGAAGGCCGTCGTCGCTGCAAGCGCGCTTGCGAGTGCCCCCACGAGAACCAGTCGCTTCATCGTCGCCTCCAAGTACTGCTGAGCTGACGCACAATTATACGTCTATTAGCAGTGGAGCAAGGCGAGTGCCAGGTTGAGTTAGCTCTCGCGGCCCATTTCCGGCAGACCAGCCTGCGATACCGACGTGGTTGTGGACACCCGAGTGCAGCCTTCAGCTTCAGTGCCGGCGCCACCCGGACACTCGCCGCATGCGGGCGTAGCCTGACGCGGCCACGCCGCGCTGCGGCGCGGCGCTTACCGTCTTGCGATGACGATGCTGCCGCTGAAAGTGCGGAGGGTGAGGGTCGCGCTCCCGTCGCCGTTGGTGCCACGGATCGACTGTCCGGGTCCCATCCGCATGCGCCGCGAACCGCGGTCGTTGTCGCTCTGGCTCGCGGCGCCGCCGCCGATCGTGACCGGGAAGTCGGTGCGGATCGAGCCGCTGAACGAGTCGGCGTTCAGGTAGAACCCGGACGGGTTCGCCAGCGAGAAGCGAATCGTGCCGGAGTGGACGTTGACGTCGTAGTCGCCGCCCTTCTGGATCGCGCCGGCGTACTCGAAGCTGCCGCTGATCGACTTGGCGTGGACGCTGGCGACGTTGATGTCGGTCAGCGTGATGTCGCCGCTGACGCTGTTCAGATCCAGCCGCTTGGCCTTCAACCCCTTCGCGGTCAGCGTGCCGCTGACGGTTCCCGCGGCGACGTCGCCGTCGGTCGAAATGCCGGAGAGCGAGACGTCGCCCGACACCGTTTTCGCCAGCTCGACGTTCGGCGTGTCCGACGCGGTCACGCTGCCGCTGATCGTTTCGACGCGGACGCTGCCGCGGACGCCGGTCACCTTGATCGTTCCGGAGATGGAGTGCAGTTCGATCGAGGCGCCGGCGGGCACCGTCACCGTGTAGTCGACCGACACGCTGCTGCGCGTCGTCCGCGGATACTCGGTGCGGATGTCGACGCGGTTCGCGGACGCGTCGGCCTGGATCCGCACGTCGCCGAGCATCGCGCGGTCGCCGCGCGTGCGCTTGACGGCGTCGACCGTGGCCTCGTCGCCGGATCCGCCGGTCACCGTGATGTCGCCGGAGATGTTGGTCAGGCTCAGGCGGCCGTCGCGTCCGATCTTGTACTTCGCCGAAAAGCGATCGGTCTGCTCGGGGCCGCGGTCGCGTCCCTGATACGCGGTGCGGAGCGTCCGCGCCATCTCGCGCATCGCGCGCGCGTCCACCGGCTGCGCGGACGCCGTCCCCGCCGATGCCGCCAGTACCGCCGCCGCGAGCCAAGGGGAGAGTCGCATGGTCGTCAACCCTTCTTCGTCAGGCCCGAGCCGATGCGTGCCGCGCCCGCCTCGTTGCCTTTGCGCATTTCGTTGATGAGCGCCACCGTATCCTGCAGCAGCGCGAGTTTCGCCTTGAAGCTTTCGATGAGGCTGTCCTGCGCCGGCTGGCTGGCCGGCTGCGCGCGCACCGCCGCGCGGCTTTCGCTGATCGCCTGGTCGATCACCGACAGGTTCTTCTGCAGCGTTGCCGCGGTCTGCGTGTCGAGCGCGCCCTTCTCCGAGTTCGTGATCTGCTCGAGCCCTCTGATCGCCTTGTCGTAGTGCTCCTCGGCCGCGCGCAGCTCCGCTTCCACCGACGCCTGATCCGACGCATCGGTGGCCGGCGCGCCGGCGGTCGCCTCCGTCCGCGCCGCCTCGGGAGCCGGCGCCGGACGATATTTCACGCCGACGAAGACGGCGACGAGAATGGCGGCGGCCGCCGCGAGCCAGGTCCACGACGTCCGCAACGCGCTCGACGCGCGCGCGCCAGGTTCGCGCGTTCCGCCGTGCGCGGCGCGCGATTCCTGCTCGAAGCGGATCGCGCGCTCCAGCCGCGACCACGCGCGCGCCGGCGCGTCGCGCGGCTCGAGGCCGGCGGCGGCGCTGCGCACCGCCTGCAGGTCGTCGACCAGCGCGCGGCAGGCGTCGCAGGCCGCGAGGTGCCGCTCGACGTCGGCGCGTTCCGCGGCGCCCAGCGTCCCCTCGACGTAGTCGTTCAGGTCGGTCTCGTTCGGATGCATTTACGTCAGCAACGCGCGCAGCTTCAGGCGCGCCTTGAACACCTGCGATTTCGACGTCCCCTCGGCAATCCCGAGGAGCGCGCCGACTTCCTTGTGATCGAACCCTTCCACGTCGTGCAGCACGAACGCTTCCCGGCAGCCGTCGGGCAGGCGCTCGATCGCGCGATCGAGGTCGATCCGCGCGATTGGCGTCTGCCGCCGCGCGACCGGCTGCACCGACCCTTCCGCGTCGAGCGTTTCGGTCAGCTTGTTCATCTTGGCGCGGCGGCTGCGCACGTAGTCCAGGCAGTGATTGAGCGCCAGCCGATACAGCCACGTGCCGAGCGACGACTCGCCCTTGAACGTCGCCATCTTGCGGTAGGCCTGCAGGAAGATTTCCTGCAGCAGATCCTCGCCGTCTTCGGGCGACCCCGCCATGCGGCACGCCAGGCTGTAGATCCGCGCCGAATGCTCCCGGTACATCTGCTCGAACGCCTCCACTTCCGGGTCCAATTCCTTAGACGGGAAGGGGATGGGCGCGCGTTGCTTCGCCGTCATGGCCTCCAGCGCACCCGGTCCAGCTGCCGGACCTTCTTGCCCGAGACCACGACGCCTTCGGCGACCAGCAGCGCACGCTTCAGCGCCTCGCTGCCGCCGTAGCCGCCCAGCCGGCCGCCGGCGGCGATGACGCGGTGGCACGGCACGTCGCGGCGCCCGCACGTCCGCATGATGTTGCCCACGGCGCGCGCCGCGCGCGGACGGCCGGCGAACTTCGCCACGTCGCCATACGTCGCGACACGGCCGACGGGAATGCGGCGGACGACGGACAGCACGCGGTCGGTGAAGCGGTCCTGCATGGCGGTTACATCAGCGTGAGCGGATCGATCCCGAGCGGCGCCGGATCGAGCGGCGCGACCACGGCCGACGGCCGCTGGGGATCCTCGCTCGTCTCCCACAGGTTCAGCTCGTACGGCACGTCGACGCGGACCCCCTGGCGGTTGAAGAGCACTCGAACCGCCGGCCGGTACGGATCCGGCGCGTACACCTTCAGGACGACCGCCACCTCGCCCGTGTTCAGTCGGACGAGGTTGCCGGGCGGATAGATGCCGATCAGCTGCACGAAGCGGCGCACCAGGTGCTGATCGAACTGCGTCCCGTCGTTGCGCTTCAGCACGGCGAGAATGCGATCGGTGGGGAACGCCTGCTGGTACGTGCGGTGCGACCGCATCGCGTCGTACACGTCCGCGATGCTGCACAACATCGTGCCGACGTTCAGCGAGCCGCGTACGACTTCGTCGGGGTAGCCGGTGCCGTCGAGGCGGAGATGGTGCTCGAACGCGACCACGGGGGCGAGCGCCGGGATGTCGGGCGTCTCGCGCAGCATCTCGGCGCCGTCCACGACGTGCCGCTTCATGATCGTGAATTCGTCGTCGGTCAGCTTGTCGGGTTTGTTGAGGACCTCGAGCGGCGTGCGCACCTTGCCGATGTCGTGCATCAGCGCGGCCAGCCCGAACTCGCGCAGCAGCGGACCGTCGATGCCGAGCCCGCGCGCCTGGCCCATCGTCAGAATCGAGACGTTCACCATGTGGGTGAAGGTGTAGTTGTCGTAGTTCTTCAGGGTCGTCAGGGCGAGGAGCGCCGTGCGGTTCTGCGCGACGGCCTGCGCGAGGCCGTCGATCATCGTCCGGGCGATCGTGGCGTCCGGCGTGCCTTCGGTCTGCGCGCTGTCCCAGATGTTCGTGGCGACCGATACGGCGTCGCTGTAGAGCCGACGGATCGTCGCCATGTCGGTCAGGCTGCCTTCGATGCGCTGGTCGACCGCGACGCGTCCGACGCGGATGTGCGGCATCTGCGCGAACGGATCGTGCTCGTCGCCCTCGACGCGCGGCTCGACCGAGCCGACGGCGTCCACGAACGCGCCGAGCTCCTCGCCCGTCACGCCGCGATCGATGTTGATGCGGTCGATCCCGTTCTGCTGCAGGCGCTTCACGATGCCGCCGAGCGTCTCGGCCCTCGCAATGGGCATGTCGTCGACGATGATCTCGTCGCCGACGAAGCCGATGACCGTGGTCGGCGAGAGGCTGTGGAGCAGTTGGACCGCGGCGGAGAACTGTTCCAGGTTCTTCGCGATGATCGGGTGGCCCTTCGAGTAGAGCTGCGAGGATCGCAGCGCGGCCGCGAAGCGGCGCAAGAGCTCGTCGGCGAGCTGGAAGCGCGGCGCCGTCATGGCTCGGTGCCCATCGGCGAGCGCCGCGACCGCGCCGTGGCCAGGTGCGCGCGGGCCGCGTGGCGCACGCCGCGCGTGCCGCCGGCGACCGCCTCTTCGAGCGCACCCACGGCGTCGGGCGTGCCGATGCGCGCCAGCGCCGCGGCGGCGGCGCCCCGCAGCATCGCCGTGCGGCGCGGCGCCCACCACTCGCCCTTGTGCAGCGCCTCTTTGAGCGGTTCGATCCCGTCGGGGTCGCGCAGGGCGCCGAGCGACTCGATCGCGCGCACGTACACCGATCGGAGCGGGCCGCGGTGATCGACGTGGCGGATGATGTAGGCGAAGAGCGGCGTCGCGCGATCGTCGCGCTGCACCGTCAGCGTCTGCATGATCGCTTCGCGCGTCCGCTCGGTGCCGCCCGCGAGCGCCTCTTCGAGAATCCGGTACGCATCGTCGGTCGCGATGTTGAGAATGGCGCGGACCGCCTCGCGCTGCACCTGCGGCTCGTTGTCGTCGACGAGCTCGGTCAGATCCGGCAGCGCCTCGCTGCCGCCGAACTGCCGCATCAGCAGGATGGCGGTGCGGCGCACCGCGGGGTTCGGCGAGCCCTTCAACCGCTCGACGGTGCGGCGGCCCGCGGCGCCGAAGGCGAGCAGGATGCTCGTCAGCCGCTCGCGCGTCCGCGGACGCTCTTCGACCGAGAGCGTCTCGGCCAGCGGCCTGACCAGCACCTCGCCGAGCGAGACGCACATCGTCTTCACGCGCTCGAACTGCGCCTCGTCGACGGTCGCCAGGTGCGTCGTGATGTGGCGCATCATCGGACCCTGAATCAACACGTCGATCGCGACCAGCGCCTGCTGCCGCCGGCCCGGGGTGGCGCCGCTGTTGGCCTGCTCGACGATCACCGCGACGAGCCGGGCGGCGGCGTCGAAGTCGCCGACGAGCAGCAGGTCTTCGATGAGCCGCACGACGGGCAGCATGAGCGCGCCCCACTGCTTGTCGTTCTGTTCGATGCGCAGCAGGTCGAGGAGCAGCGTCAGGTCGAGCGCGCGCAATTCGGTCGTCGCGACGGTGCCGAGCCACGCGCTGATGCGTTCGGGCGGGTCGTCGTGCACCTGCTCGACCTGGACCGCCTGCGACCGCGCGCCCGAGAGCTCGCGCGCGTAGGTGTCAGACACGTAGTCCTTGTCGGAGTACGACGTCAGCAGTTTCTCGGCCACCCCGTTCCACACCGATTCGAAACCCTCGGTGTTGCCGATCGGCGAGCTCGCCAGATCGTCCTTCGCCAGCGCAATCAGCCGCGGGCGCTGTTCCTCGTCGGGCACGAGCGATTGGAACGCGAACGCCAGCCGATCGGTCGCCGTCGCTTCGGCCGCGACGTTGCGCGCCACGAACTGCGCAATCGTCGGATCGCTCATGCGGCTGACGACCGCGCTCATCAGCTGCGGGCCGTGCTCGATCTCGCGCTGTTCCATCAAGCCGACGATCATCTCGGGCGACAGCTGACCGACGGCGGTCGCCATGTTGTGCAGCACCGGCTCGATCCCCTCGGGGTCCTTGTTGTCGACGGCGTCGAGGATCCCCCGGAGCATCCGCAGCAGCGCCGCGCTCTTCGCCGCGATGCCGCTGCCGGTCGCGTTGGCCGCGGCTTCCACCGCCGCCATCAGCTCGGCCAGGCGATTGCTGTCGGCCGCGATCGCGAGCAGCTCCTTGATCGCCTCTTCGTCGAGATCGAAGGCCATCCCCTGGAGGCAGTTCGCGACGACCGTCGACCAGACCGCCGCCTCGCCGCCGGCGCGTTCCCGCAGCACCTCCGCGTAGTCGATCTCCCGCACCTCGATGTGGCGCCCGGCCATCGTCGTCCAGACGCGCGCGATGCCGCCGTCGGTGCGCACCGATTCGGGCGTCCGCGCCAGCAGCAGCAGGAAGCTGCGCCAGGCCTCGGCGTCGCCGCCGGGCCGCACGATCAGCTGCCCGATCAGGTGGCTGTGGAGCAGGACCGCCAGCTCGCCGACCGCCGGGTCGACGCGCGACAGCGGCCGATCGGCGAGGAGCAGCGCGTCCGGGTGCACTGTGATGCGCATCGGCGCCGGGAGCGCCGCCGTGGAGGTCAGCTCCACGATGCGCGCGAGCGTCGCCGCGATCGCGGGGTGGCCTTCCGGGTACAGCACGACCGCCCGCGCCGCCGCCTTGCAGGCACGCGCGAAGTCGACGAGCTTCGCGCCCTCGGCGGTCGACAGCGGCTCGACGTCGGCCATCACAAGTACTTCAGCGGCTCGATCCCGAGCGGTTCGGGATCCACGGCCTCGACGACGGCGCGCGGATGCTCGCCGCGGCTGTCGCGGTCCCACGTGTTCACGAGCATCGGCGCCTCGAGCAGGGCGCCCTCGGCGTCCGTGATGATTTTCACCTGCGGCCGGAACGGATCGCTCGGATGCTCGGCCGAAACCACCGCGAGTTCGTCGGTGCTCAGCCGCACGAGGTTCCCGACCGGGAACAGTCCCATCAGGTTGACGAAGCGCTTCAGCAGCGACTGGTTGAACGCCGGGTTCTCCTGTTCTCCCATGATCGCGCGGATGCGGTTCGTGGCGAGGCCCTGCCGGTACGGCCGGTTGCTGCGCAGCGCGTCGAACACGTCCGCGATCGACACAATCATCGTGCAGAGATTCAGTTTACGGCTGCCGATGTTCTCGGGATAGCCGCTCAGATCCTGCTTCAGGTGGTGCTCGAAGGCCACGATCGGCGCCAGCGCCGGCATCTCGGGCGTGCGCCGCAGGATGTGCGCGCCGTCGACGACGTGCTGCTTCATCACCTCGAACTCGTCACGCGTCAGCTTGTCCGGTTTGTTCAGCACCTCGAGCGGCGTGTTCACCTTCCCGATGTCGTGCATCAGCGCCGCGAAGCCGAACTCGCGCAGCAGCGTTCCCTCGATGTTGAGCGCGCGGGCCTGCGCCATCGCCAGCGCCGACACGTTCACCATGTGCGTGAACGTGTAGTTGTCGTACTTCTTCAGCGCGGTGAGCGCCATCAGCGAGGTGCGGTCCTGCGACACCAGCCGGGCGAGGCCGTCGATGATCTTCCGCGCGGCCGACGGATCGGGCCGGTCGCCCGCCTTCGCCGCTTCCCACAGTGTCTCCGCCGTTTCGACCGCGGTATTGTAGACGCGGCGCGCCGCCGCAATCCCCGCCGACTCGCCGGTGACCTCCTCGACGACGATGCGCCCGAGCGCGACGTGACGGACGCCGCGCTGAAGGAGACGATCCGCGAGCGGGACCGTCGACGTGCGGTCGCTGAAGACGGCGACGAGCGACGCGACCTCGGCGGCCGTCAGCCCGCGCGACAGCGTGATCTTCTCGACGTCCCGCTCGCGCAGGTCGCGCGCGAAGCCGGCGAGCGCCGCCGTCGCCCGCGACAGCCGGTCGCCGTTGACGACGACCTCGTCGCCGATGAACCCGATGACGAGCGCCGGCGCGGCCTGCAGCGCGTCGGTGGCCGCCGACGTCAGCGCGTCGACGCCCCGCCGGACGAGCGGGTGGGTCGGCGAATAGAGCTCGGTGGCGCGGATCGCGGCGGCCAGCCTCCGGATCAGATCCTCGGCGGTGTGCGGGTCCATCAGCCGTGCAACCGCGCGGTGACGATCCTCTTCAGCGACCGGTCGCCGCTCTTCACCGCGTCGCGGAGCGCCGTCTGCGCGTGCGACGTGCCGATGCGCACGATCGCGTCGACGCTGCACTCCTTCAGCGACCGGAGTTTTCTCCCGCCGAGGAATTTCCGCCGGTTCGCGAGCGCCAGCAGCGGCGCGACCGCCGCATCGGTGCCGACCGCGCCCAGCGCCGCCGCCGTCGCGAGCACCATCTCGTGGTCTTTTCCGAGCGGATCGCTCTCGGCGATGATCCGCGTCAGGACCGGGACGACGCGGGGATCGCGGCCGGAGACGAGGGCGTCGATCACGGCGGCGCGGACCGCGCCCGTCGCCGCGCGCAGCACCGTCTGGATCGCGCGCGCCGCGGCCGGGTCCTGAACGGCGGTGAGCGCGGCCACCGCCTCGCGCGCGACGCGCGGGTCGGCCTGCCGCAGGAGCGGCTGCAGCAGCGGCACCGCCTCCGCGGCGGCGATGCGGCCGAGGAGCCGGGCGGCGCGGCGCTGCACGAACCAGCGCGGGTCGGCGACGAGCGATCCGAGGCGCGTCACGGCGGCGACGCCGAAGCCGACGATCGTCGCCTCGGCGCGCGCGACGCCGAGCGTGTCCGCCTCGACGGCGACCACCGGCTTCAGCGATTCGATCGCCGGCGGACCGATCGACTCGAGCACCGCTTTGATCGCCTCCCAGTCGGCCTCGTCGACGTCGCCGAGCAGCGCGCACGTGTCGCGCAGCGGCAGCGAGTCGCCGAGGCGATCGAGCGCCTGCCGGCAGGCGTCGCGGCCGAGCAGCGGCGAGTTGGCGCGGCGGGCGAGCGCCGAGGTGACGGTCAGCGCGTCGGCGTACGCGCCCGACATCAGCAGATCCTCGTCGAGCGCCGCCATGTCCTGCGCGATCTCGCCGGCGCGCTTCGCGTCCTTTTCGATCGTCAGCAGGTCGATCAGCAGCGCGACCGACAGGCTGCGGACGTTCTCCTGTCCGAGGCTGTCCATCCAGACGGGCAGCTCCGGCGGCAGTTCGCCGGCCGCCATCTTCTCGGCGCGCGCGCCCGCCCCGTCGAGCGCCGTCTTGTACTGCTCGGAGACGAACGGCTTGTCGTTGTAGGAGACGAGCAGCTCTTCCATCGACGTCCAGAGCACCTGGAACTGGCCCGAGCGCCCGAAATCGCCTTCGCTCAGCAGGCGGCGCGTCATCGTCAGCACCCGTCGCTTGCGGTCCTCGTCGGGCGCGATGGTGTTGAAGATCGTCGCGAGGCGATCGCTCGCCTGGCCGTCGAGCGCGAGCGCCGTCGCGAGCAGCTGCGCCACCCTGGTGTCGTCGAACGCGCGGGCGAGGCCCTGCACGATCGGCATCGCGACGGCGGGATCCTCCTCGGTCTGCATCATGCGCATCAGCACGTGGGCGTCGAGCTGCGTCGCCGCGGAGGCGAGATTGCCCATGACGTCGGGCAGGCGGTCGGGCGACATCACCGAGACGATGTTCGTGAGGTGACGGAATGCGGCGAGCACCGTGGCCGCCTGCGTGGTGATCATCGGCGAGCCGTCCATCGCGCACTTCGGCGCGGCGACGGCGACCGCGAGGTCCGCGATGTCGCGGGCGCTGCCCGCGACGGCGAGCAGCCGTTCCTGCTGCTGCGCGTCGAAGAGGGCGCGTGGCCCCCCGGCGATCGACGCGACGATCGATCGCCAGACCTCGTCGCGGCGCGCGGCCGCGCCCACCTCGCCCTCTTCGCGCCGGAGCACTTCCGCGTAGTCGATCTGCTCGATCGCGATCGAGGGATGCGGATCGAGCGCCCAGATCTGCGCCGGTCCGCCGCCGGCGCGCCGTTCGGCGGCGTCGATCGCGAGCAGGCGCAGGAAGGCGTGCAGCGCCTCCATCGTCACGTCGCCGACGAAGGTGACGCGAAGCAGGTCGCGGTCGTGCAGCAGCGCGGCGGCCTCGGCGATGCCGGCCTGCGACCGGTCGGCCGGCGTCGACTCGATCAGGAGCGTGTCGGGCGCGACGCCGATCGAGCACACCGCGCCCAGGGTCGACTGCGCGACCGCCTCCGCGAGGCGCTGCACGGAACTGCGCACGGTCGGATGTTCCGGAGGATACAGGGTCCAGTTTCTCGCGGCCGCCACGAGCGCGCGCGCGAGCTGGAGCAAGCCGCGCGACAGCTCTGGAGACAGCTGGGACGCCTGCGCCATGGGTCGATCGCAGTATACTGCCCGGGCCCCAGTGCGAGCAGTCGACGTCATCATCAAAAAGCGCGATGGTCGTGCGCTCACGCGCGACGAAATCCGCTTCTTCGTCGACGGCGCGACGAGCGGCCTCGTCTCCGACTACCAGACGTCCGCGTTGCTGATGGCGATCCTGCTCCGGGGCATGACGCCGGAGGAGACCGCGGCGCTCACCGACGCGATGGTGCGATCGGGCGTGCGCCTCGATTTGCGCGACGTGCCGGGCGTGAAGGTCGACAAACACAGCACCGGCGGCGTCGGCGACAAGACGTCGTTGATCCTGGCGCCCGTCGCCGCGGCGTGCGGCGTCCCGGTGCCGATGATGTCGGGGCGCGGCCTCGGCCACACCGGCGGCACGCTCGACAAGCTCGAGGCGATCCCCGGGTTCCGCGTGAACCTCTCGCTCGACGAGATGCGCAGCGTGCTCGGGAAAGTCGGCTGCGTGATGATCGGCCAGACGAAGGAGATCGCGCCGGCCGACAAGCGCCTCTACGCGCTGCGCGACGTGACGGGCACGGTCGAGAGCATCCCGCTCATCAGCGCGTCGATCATGAGCAAGAAGATCGCCGAAGGGATCGACGCGCTCGTCCTCGACGTCAAGACCGGCAGCGGCGCGTTCATGAAGACCGAGAGCGACTCCCGCCGGCTCGCCGAGTCGCTGGTCGCCATCGGCAACGCGTCGGGGGTGAAGACCGAAGCGGTGATCACGGCGATGGACACGCCGCTCGGCCGCGCCGTCGGCAACGCTCTCGAAGTGGTCGAGTGCCTCGACGTGCTGAAGGGCGGCGGCCCGCAGGATCTCGTCGACATTTCCATCGAGCTGGCGGCGCGGATGCTGATGCTCGGCGGCGTCGCCGACGACGTGGCGCACGGCCGGCGGCTGGGCCGCGATGCGATCGCGTCCGGCGCCGCGCTCGACAAGTTCCGCCGGATGGTGAAGGCGCAGGGCGGCGATCCCCGGACCGTCGACGATCCGGCGCGGCTGCCCGCGGTGTCCGACCATCAATCCGTCTCCGCGGATCGCGACGGTTATCTCGTTCGTCTCGACGCCGAACTCGTCGGCCGCGCGTCGGTCGTGCTCGGCGCCGGCCGCGACCGGGTGGAAGACGCGGTCGATCCGGCCGTCGGCATCCTCGTCGCGGCCAAGCCGGGCGATCGGGTCCGCGCGGGCGACCCGATCCTCGAACTCTATTTCCGCGATCGCGCGCGGCTCGACAGCGCGGTGGCGCTGGCGTCGCGCGCGATCGTCATCGGCGATGCGCCGCCGCCCGCGGCGCCGCTCATCGTCGGAGAGGTGCGGTAGCGGATGGTCGGTATTCTGCAGCCTGTCTTCGGCGCGATCGTCATCCTCAGCATCGCGGTGGCCTTCTCGACCAACCGGCGCGCCATCGACTGGACCACGGTCGCGTGGGGACTCGGCCTGCAGGTCCTGTTCGCGCTGATCGTGCTGAAGACGTCGATCGGCCAGGCGGTGTTCACGACGCTCGGCACCTACATCACCCGGCTGCTCGGGTTCGCCGGCGTCGGCGCCGCGTTCGTGTTCGGCCCGCTCGGCAGCTCGAGCGTGTGGGGCGACGCGATGTCGAAGGTGTTCGGCCCCGACGGCGCCCAGTACGCGGTCATCTTCGCGTTCCAGGTGCTGCCGACGATCATCTTCATCGCGGCGCTCTTCGCGATCCTGTACTACTTCGGCGTCATGCAGGTGATCGTGCAGCTCTTCGCCGTCGTGATGCACCGGGTGATGAAGGCGAGCGGCGCCGAATCGCTGAACGTGGCGGCCAGCATCTTCATGGGCCAGACCGAGGCGCCGCTGACGATCCGCCCGTACCTGCCGGAGATGACCTACTCCGAGCTGATGACGGTGATGACCTCGGGGATGGCGCACATCTCCGGCGGCATCATGGCCGCGTACATCCTGTTCGGCATCGAGGCGAAGCACCTGCTGACGGCGGTCATCATGACGGCGCCCGGCACGATCATGCTCGCCAAGATGCTCGTCCCCGAAACGGAAGTGCCCAAGACCATGGGCACGGTGCGGCTGGAGGTGGAGCGGACCGACGTCAACGTCATCGACGCGGCCGGCCGGGGCACCGGCGAGGGGCTGCACCTCGCGTTGAACGTCGGCGCGATGCTGATCTCGTTCCTCGCGCTGATCGCCTTGGTCAACGCCGTCCTGCACCACGTGCCGTTCGCCGGCGCGCCGCTGAGCCTCGAGCGCGTTTTCGGGTGGGTGTTCGCGCCGGTGGCGTGGTCGATGGGCGTGCCCTGGAAGGACGCCGACAAGATCGGCAACCTGCTCGGCACGCGCATGGCGCTCAACGAGTTCGTCGCGTATTCGAAGCTCGGCCCGATGAAGGCGGAGCTCGATCCGAAGTCGTTCACGATCGCCACCTTCGCGCTGTGCGGCTTCGCGAACTTCAGCTCCATCGGCATCCAGATCGGCGGGATCGGCGCGCTCGCGCCGAATCGGCGCCACGATCTCGCGCGGCTCGGCCTGCGCGCGATGTTCGCCGGGACGCTCGCCAACTTCATGACGGCGACGATCGCCGGCTTCCTTCTCTGATGGAATATTACGAACAGGTTGCCGAGGCGGCCGACGCGATTCGCGCGCGCGCCGGTGGCGTCCCCGATGTGGCCATCGTGCTGGGGTCGGGCCTCGGCGATTTCGCGAACGCGCTCGACGGCGCGGTGACGATGCCGTACACCGAGCTGCCGCACTGGCCGGCGTCGCGCGTCATCGGCCACGAAGGCAAACTCGTCGTCGGGACGACGCGCGGCCGCCGCATCGTGGCGCTGGCGGGCCGCTGCCACCTGTACGAAGGGCACGACGTCCGGACGGTGACGTTCGCCATCCGCGTGCTGGGCGTGCTCGGCATCAAGACGATCATCATCACGAACGCCGCCGGCGGCATCAACACCGGGTTCTCGCAGGGAGCGTTGATGGTGATCGACGATCACGTCAACCTGATGGGCGCCAATCCGCTGGTCGGCGCGAACGAGGACCGGTTCGGACCGCGCTTTCCCGACATGACCGACGTCTATTCGCCGCGGCTGCGCGCGATTGCGGATGCGGCCGGGAAGGCGAACGGGCTGCTGCTGCCGCACGGCATCTACATCGGGCTCCTCGGGCCGAGTTACGAAACGCCCGCGGAGATCCGGTACCTCCGGACGATTGGCGGCGACGCGGTCGGCATGTCCACCGTGCCGGAAGCGATCGTCGCGCGTCACATGGGCATCGAGGTGCTCGGCATCTCGTGCATCACCAACATGGCCGCGGGCGTCCTCGCGCGTCCGCTCGACCACGCCGAGGTGATGGAGACGGCGCGGCGGGTCCGCGGGCAGTTCATCGGGCTGCTGGAGGCGATCGTTGAGCGGCTCTGAACAGCGGCGGCTGTCGGTCTCGCTGGTCGACGTCAGCGAGGGGCACGAGGCGGAGTTCCGCGCCCTCGCCACGGCGTTCGAGGCGGCGATCATCGCGAAGAATTTCGGCCGCGCCGAGGTGATCGGCGACGAGAGCTCGCCCCGCCGCTTCTACGCCGTCCGCCACTGGACCAGTGCCGAATCGGCGGAGCGCTGCCACGCCGACCCGGACATCCAGGCGATCACCGCGAAGATCTACCAGATTGCGCGCGTCACGCACGTCGTCAACGGCGCGCGCAAGGGCGATCCGCTGCGCCTGCTGATCGACGACCGGCGCGCGCGGATCGAGGCCGATCGGCGCACCGGGTTCGAGCGGCGCATCGCTTCGGCGGCAGGCGCGGCGGGGCGGCAAGGGGAACGCCGCAGCGGCCGCGATCGCCGGCTCGGGCCGCGGAGGCTCCGCGACCGTCCCGGCGAGATCGATCTCGTCGCGGCGGCGCGCCGCGCGCGCGAGTTCGCCGATGCCGCGTACTCGAAGTTCAAGGTCGGCGCCGCGCTCGAATGCGCCGACGGCACCGTCGTCACCGGCTGCAACGTCGAGAACGCGACGTACGGCCTGACCGTGTGCGCCGAGCGCGTGGCGATGTTCAAGGCGCTGTCCGAGGGCCATCGCGCCTTCACGCGGATCGCCGTCGTGGCGGACACCGAGGCGCCGACGCCGCCGTGCGGCGCGTGTCGTCAGATCCTCTGGGAATTCGGCGGCAACCTCGAAGTGATCCTCGCGAACCTCACGGATGAGAAGGGGCGCCACCAGCTGAAGAACCTGCTGCCGCTCCCGTTCGACGCGCGGCTGCTGTAGCGCACCCGCCGGCGTCGCCGCCGCCGCGGCTTCATATAGAATTCGAACGATGCTTCCAACGATTGCGCGCGAAGCCGATGCGGTCGTGATGATCGACCAGCGCAAGCTTCCCGCCGAAGAGATCTACGTCCGCTGCCGGACCGCGCCCGAGGTCGCCAAGGCGATCAAGACGATGGTGATCCGCGGCGCGCCGGCGATTGGCGTCGCCGCGGCGATGGGGATCGCGCTCGGCGTGCGCAGCAGCAAGGCGACCGGCACGCAGAAGCTCGCGGCCGAGTTCTACAAGATCTGCGAGATGATGGCGGCGACGCGGCCGACCGCCGTGAACCTGTTCTGGGCGATCGATCGGATGAAGCGGTCGTTCGCCCAAGCGGTCGAGTCCGGCGAGTCGGTCGATCAAATCAAGGATCGCCTCGATCGCGAAGCGCAGTTGATCCACGACGAGGACGTCGCGAGCTGCCGCGCGATGGGCGCCTTCGGCGCGGAGGTGGTGCCGGCCGACGCGCGCGTGCTGACGCACTGCAACGCCGGCGCGCTCGCCACCGCCGGCTACGGCACGGCGCTGGGCGTCATCCGCGGCGCCGTCGAGCAGGGCAAGAAAGTGGCGGTGTTCGCCGACGAGACGCGTCCGTTTCTCCAGGGCGCGCGCCTCACCGCGTGGGAGCTCGTGCGCGACGGGATCGATACGACGGTGATCACCGACAACATGTCGGGCGCGCTGATGCGCCAGGGGAAGGTCGATCTCGTGGTGGTCGGCGCCGACCGCATCGCGGCCAACGGCGACACGGCGAACAAGGTCGGCACCTACACCGTGGCCGTGCTCGCGCGCGAGCACCGCATCCCGTTCTACGTGGCGGCGCCGCTGTCGACGATCGATCTGAACACGCCCGACGGCGCCCACATCCCGATCGAAGAGCGCAACGCACGCGAGGTGACGCACGTGAAAGGCGCGCAGCTCGCGCCGGCCGGCGCGCACGTGTGGAACCCGGCGTTCGACGTGACGCCGCACGAGCTGATCGCCGGGATCATCACCGAACGAGGCATCTTCCGGGCGCCGTACATCGAATCGCTGAGGGGCGCGTTCGACGTATGCGAATCCTCGGCATAGAAACCTCCTGCGACGAAACCTCCGCCGCCGTCGTCGAGGAAACGGGCGACGCGGCGAAGCCGTGGGCGATCCGCTCCAACGAAATCGCGTCGCAGGTGCCGATCCACCGGGAGTGGGGCGGCGTCGTTCCCGAACTGGCGTCGCGCCAGCACATCCGCGACATCTGCGGCGTCGTCGAGCGCGCGCTCGCGCAGGCCGACACGCGCTGGACCGACCTGGGCGCCGTCGCCGTCACGCAGGGGCCGGGGCTCGTCGGCTCGCTGCTGGTCGGCGTGTCGTTCGCGAAAGCGGCCGCGGCGGCCGCGGGGCTGCCGCTCGTCGCGGTCCACCACCTCGCCGGCCACATCGAATCGCTGGTGCTGCAGAACGGCGAGATGCCGCTGCCCGCGGTCGTCCTCGTCGTCTCGGGCGGCCATACCAGCCTGTACCTCGTCGAGCGGCCGGGCGCCTACGCGCTCCTCAGCCGCACGCGTGACGACGCGGCGGGCGAGGCGTACGACAAGGTGGCGAAGCTGCTCGGTCTGGGATATCCGGGAGGGCCGGTCATCGACACGCTGGCGAAACAGGGGAACGACCGCGCGGTGCCGCTGCCGACGACGCGGCTGACGCATGCGGATCGGAACGCGCCCGAGCGGAAGGGCGATCTCGACTTCAGCTTCAGCGGCCTGAAGACGGCGGTGCTTCGCTACGTGCGATCGCGTCCGGATCCGCTCGGCGATCAGGGCGTCGCCGACATCGCGGCGAGCTTCCAGCGCATCGTCGTCACCGTGCTGATCGAGCGCCTGTTCGACGCCGCGCGGCGCTACGGGGCGAAGAGCGTCGGCATCGCCGGCGGCGTGTCGGCGAACAGCCGCCTGCGCGCGGAACTGCAGGCGCGCGGCGACGCGCGCGAGATGCCGACCTTTCTGCCCAGCCTGAAGCTGTCCACCGACAACGCCGCGATGATCGCCGCTGCCGGCCTGCGCCGGTTTCGCGCGGGCGTCACGTCGGCGCTCGATATCAACGCCGATGCGGCGCTGGCGTTGTAGGGTGGGTCGGGTGCTTGGGGTGCTTGGGGTGCTTGGGTGCGTGGGTGCTTGGGGTGCGTAGGTGCTTGGGTGCTTCGCATCGTCACGGACTGGGGTCGGGGTGTGTGCGTAGCCACCGGATGAAACCGGTTAACGCGGCGATCGTTCGGTTGCACAGCGACTGGTGCTCTTGCACAGAGTGTTCGGACCAGTAACGGCGCGAAACCCCATCGCGCAGGAGATCGATCACTTCGAACACCGATCCGCGTGCGATGTTCAGGTAGTGGGCGAATTCTTTGTGGCGGTAGCGGCCGAAGCCCTCGGCGATGTTGCGGTCACGGAGCTGACGGCGTCGTCGAGCTGCGTGCAGAATTTTCGATCCGCATTTGCCGGCCGCAGGGCAGTTAACGCATGCACTTTGTCGCGAAGTTCGTTTCCAAGCCGAAACACCGCAAGATCCTCGACCCGCTTCGCCATGACCCGCGACCACAGCAATCACGCGGCCACCACAATCGTACCAACGCGCCCAAGCACCGAAGCACCTCAAGCACCTCAAGCACCTCAAGCACCTTACGCACCCTAAGCACCTTAAGCACCGAAGCACCTTAAGCACCCCAAGCACCCCAAGCACCCCAAGCACCCCAAGCACCCTAATCACCCATGCCCATCCACACCGCCTATCTCCATTTCAATACGACGCACCGGCAGGAGTTCGTGCGCATCACCGACGACGTCGCCGCGATCGTCAAGGCGAGCGGCGTCAGGGACGGGATGGCGCTCGTGTCGGCGATGCACATCACGTCCGGCGTGTACGTCAACGACTGGGAAGAGGGGCTCATTCACGATTTTCAGGTGTGGCTCGAGAAGCTCGCGCCGGCCGGTCTGCCGTACCGGCATCACCAGACCGGCGAGGACAACGCCGACGCGCACTTGAAGCGGACCATCATGGGACACCAGGTGATGCTGCCGATTACGAACGGCGCGCTCGATCTCGGTCCATGGGAGCAGGTCTTCTACGCCGAATTCGACGGCCAGCGGAAGAAGCGCGTCGTCGTCAAGGTGATGGGCGAATGAGGGAGTACCCCGAACGGCCGATCGTCGGCGTCGGCGCGGCCATCGTCGACGGCTCCCGCGTCCTGCTCGTGCGCCGCGGCCACGAACCGCTCAAGGGCGAGTGGAGCATTCCCGGCGGCGCGGTGGAGCTGGGAGAGACGCTCGGCGCCGCCTGCGCGCGCGAAGTGCGCGAAGAGACCGGACTCGACGTCGACGTCGGGCCGATCATCGACGTGTTCGACCGCATCCGCCTCGACGCGAACGGGCGCACGCAGTACCACTACGTGCTGGTCGATTTCGTCTGCCGGCCCACCGGCGGGTCGCTCGCCTGCGCGTCGGACGCGGTCGACGCGCGATGGGCGCTGCCGGCCGATCTGACGGAGCTCGGCGTCCGGCCGGCGACGATCAGCGTGATCGAACAGGCGTTCGAGCGCGTGCGATCAGGAGCGTGGGCGCCACGCGAAGTACACGGGCACGCCGAGTAGCACGATGATCAGGCCCGGCCACGTCGTCGCCGTCCGGTAGATGAAGAGGACGACGAGGATCGTCGCGGCCCCGGCGATGTACAGCGCCGGAACGATCGGGTAGCCGAAGGCGCGATACGGGCGGTCGGCGTCCGGCCGGGTCGCGCGCAGGCGGAAGATTCCCGCGATCGTCAGGATGTAGAAGATCAGCGCCGCCGAGATCACGTAGTCGAGCAGGTTGTTGTACAGGTTGCCGTACGCGTGCGTCGACGGATCGTACGTGCGCGGCAGCACGAGGAAGGCGGCCCAGAGTCCTTCCAGCACCAGTCCCCACGCCGGCACCTTCGCGGCGTTCAGTTGACCGGCGTTCCTGAAGAACAGCCCGTCCCGCGCCATCGCGTAGTACGCGCGCGCGCCGGCGAGGATCAGCCCGTTGCAGCAGCCGAAGGTCGAGACCATGATCGCGACGGCCATGATCGTCGCGCCGAGGCCGGGGAAGATCGCGTTCAGCGTCGCGGTGGCGACGCGATCCGCGGGCGCGTGCTGAATCTGCTCGAACGGCAGCGTCACCATGTAGGCCACGTTCGCCAGCAGGTAGAGCGCAATCACGGCGAACGTGCCGAGCGCGAGCGAGAGCGGAATGTTGCGCCGCGGATCCTTGACCTCGCCGGCCGTGAACGTGATGTTGTTCCAGGCGTCCGACGAGAAGAGCGATCCGGTCTGCGTCACGCAGACGGCGACGAACAGCCCGAACGCCGTCAGCGCCGTCAGGCCGGGGACGATGTCCACCTGGCCGCGCACCGCCCACAGGTTGCCGAAGTTGTCGGCGACGGCGGCGTGGTTCCATCCGAGCGCGAGGCCGATCACGATCAGCCCGAGCAGCGCGCCCGTCTTAGCCGTCGTGAAGACGTTCTGGATGATCTTGCCGTAGTCGAGGCCGCGGGTGTTCGTCCACGTCAGCAGCGCGATGACGACGATCGCGACGAGCTGCGTGGTCGACAGCGACAGCGCGTAGCCGGTCGAGACGTGGATCGGCGGAATCAGGTAGCGATCGTCCGCGATCCACGGCACGAGCGCGCCGAAGTAGCGCGCGAAGCCGACGGTGACCGCCGCGATCGTGCCGGTCTGGATCACGAGGAACAGCGTCCAGCCGTAGAGAAAGCCCCACATCGGCGAGAACGACTCGCGCAGGTAGACGTACTGTCCGCCGGCGCGCGGCATCATCGCGGCGAGCTCGCCGTAGGAGAGCGCGCCGACGCAGGTCAGGGCGCCGGTGACCAGCCATGCGACGAGCAGCCATCCCGGGCTGCCGATGTTGCGTGCCATGTCGGCCGACACGATGAAGATGCCGGAGCCGATCATCGAGCCGACGACCACCATCGTCGAATCGTAGAGCCCGAGCCCCCGGTGGAATTCGGTGTCGAGCGTCGTCGCCGTCGACTGCTGGGCGGTCAGTGACATAAGATGCTGAAACTTACCATGAATCGCGACGATGCCTGGACGCTGCTGAACGAGTACACGAAGAGCGAGAGCCTGCTGAAGCACGCGCTCGCCGTGGAGGCGGCGGTCCGCGGCTACGCGCGCAAGTTCGGCGAGAACGAAGAGGAGTGGGGCATCACGGCGCTGCTCCACGACTTCGACTACGAACGCTGGCCGACGCTCGGCGATCACCCGAACAAGGGCGCCGCGATCCTGCGCGAGAAGGGGTATCCCGAGTGGACGATCCGGGCGATCCTGTCGCACGCGCAGGAGATCACCGGCGTGACGCGCGACAGCCTGCTGGAGAAGACGCTGTTCGCGTGCGACGAGCTCGCCGGCTTCATCACCGCGGCGTCGCTCGTGCGGCCGAGCAAGAGCGTGCTCGATCTCGAGGCGAGCTCGGTGAAGAAGCGGATGAAGGACAAGGCGTTCGCGCGCGGCGTCAAGCGCGAGGACCTCGTCGCGGGCGCCGAGCTCCTGGGCCTTCCGCTCGACGAGCACATCACCAACGTGATCATGTCGATGCGCGAGCAGGCGGACGTCCTCGGCCTGCGAGGAACGCTGTAGCGGCACCGACCGTATAAGACAGTGAATGGCTGACACCGCGGTCGTCACGCTGGAAGGCGTCACCGTTCTGTACGGCCGCAGCGCCGCGCTGCGCGACGTCACCGCCGCCTTCGCCGGCGGCGCCGTGGGCCTGCTCGGTCCGAACGGCGCCGGCAAGAGCACGCTGCTGAAGTCGCTGCTCGGGTTCGTCGCCCCCGACCGCGGCCGGATGCAGGTGCTCGGGATCGACGTCGCCGCCGCGCCGCTCGACATCCGCGCGCGCGTCGGCTACATGCCGGAGAGCGACGCCCACATTCCGGGCATGAACGCCGTCAGCTTCGTCGCCTACTGCGGCGAGCTGGCCGGACTCCCGCGCGTCGACGCCATGCAGCGCGCGCACGAAGTCCTGTTCTACGTCGGCCTCGGCGAGGCGCGCTACCGCAACGTCGAAACCTATTCGACCGGCATGAAGCAGCGCATCAAGCTGGCGCAGGCGCTCGTGCACGATCCCGACCTGCTGTTCCTCGACGAGCCGACCAACGGCATGGATCCCAAGGGGCGCGACGAGATGCTCGATCTGGTTCGCGATCTGGGGCACAACAAGGGCGTCAATCTCATCTTGTCGTCGCACCTCCTGCCCGACGTCGAATACACCTGCGACTCGGTCGTGGTCATGGACAAGGGGCGCGTGGCGACGGCCGGGACGATCGACGCGTTGAAGCAGCCGCGCGGGCGCGTCTACGAGCTGCGCGTCAAGACGCCGAGCGGCGACCTCGACGCGTTCCTCGCGCGGCTGCAGGCGGCCGGCCTCGACTGCCACGCGACCGACGAGGACGTGATGCGCGTCTTCGTGCCGGGCAGCGGCGGCGCGCGCGAACTGTTCGCGCTCGCGGCGGCCGAGCACGTGCAGGTGCGGCACCTGCGTCCGAGCGTGCCGACGCTCGAGGACGTCTTCGCGCACGCGGTGGGTGAGGCATGACCGACGCGGAAGCCGCGGCGTCCGCGCAGCGGCCGCCGGCCGCCGCCCCCGAGGCCGCGGCGACCAGCATTCGCGACCAGGGCTACCGCCGCTACGCCGGAGGGCGCGCGCCGCGCGGTCAGGCGTGGCTCGTCATCGCGCGCAGCGGCATCCGGACGATGATCGGCAAGCGCGCCTTTCTCGGCCTGCTGCTGCTCGCCTGGTTCCCGTTCTTCGTCCGCGCCGTGCAGATCTACGCCGCCGCCAACGTGCCGCAGGCGAGCCAGCTCCTCGCGGTGAACGCCGAGACGTTCCGCCAGTTCCTCGACCAGCAGGAGATCTTCGTCTTCTTCATCACCGTGTACGTCGGGGCGGGGCTGATCGCCAACGATCGGCGCGCGAACGCGCTGCAGATCTATCTGTCGAAGCCGCTGACGCGCGCCGAATACGTCTTCGGCAAGCTGGCCATCCTGGCGTCGTTCCTGCTGCTGGTCACCTGGGTGCCCGCGATCGTGCTGCTCGTCGTGCAGATCGCGTTCGCCGGCAACTTCAGCTTTCTGACGAACAACTTCTTCCTCTTCCCGGCGATCACCGTGTTCGCCTGCGTCCAGGTGATCCTCGGCGCGACGACGATGCTCGCGCTGTCGTCGCTGTCGAACAGCAGCCGGTACGTCGGCATCCTCTACGCGGCGGTCGTGTTCTTCACGCAGGCGATCTCCGGCGTGCTGTTCCTCGTGACGCGCTCGACGTCGTTCTCCTGGGTGTCGTTCTCGGCGAACCTCGGGCAGATCGGCGACGTGCTCTTCCGTCTCCGTCCGCGGTACGACACGCCGTGGCCGGTCTCGTTCCTCGTCGTCGCGCTGGTGATCGCCGCGTCCGGCGTCGTGCTCGAGCGCCGCGTCCGCGGCGTCGAGGTGGTCGCGTGAGCATCATCGCCGCCGATCATCTGTCGAAGTGGTACGGGCAGGTGATCGGGCTCAACGACGTCAGCGTCGCCGTCCCGCCCGGCATCACCGGGCTGCTCGGCCCGAACGGCGCCGGCAAGTCGACGTTCATGAAGCTGGTCACGGGCCAGTTGCAGGCGAGCAAGGGATCGATCCGCGTCCTCGACGAGCCGATCTGGAACAACCCGTCGTTGTTCTTCCGCATCGGCTTCTGTCCCGAACAGGACTCGTTCTACGAGCGCATGACCGGCCTCGAGTGGGTGACCGCGCTCGTCCGGCTGAACGGCGGCGACGATGCCGCGGCGTCCGCCATGGCGCGCCGCGCGCTCGAGGCAGTGGAATTGTCGGACGCCGCCGACAAGAAGATCGGCGCCTACAGCAAAGGCATGCGCCAGCGCGTCAAGATGGCGCAGGCGATCGCGCACGATCCCGAGCTGCTGATCCTCGACGAGCCGTTGTCGGGCATGGATCCGCTCGCGCGGCGGCGCACCATCCGCCTGATCAGGGAGTGGGCGCGCGCCGGGAAGAGCATCCTCGTGTCGAGCCACATCCTCCACGAGATCGAGTCGATGACGGCCAACATCCTGCTCATCAACCAGGGCCGGATCCTCGCCGAGGGCAACGTCCACCGCATCCGCGATCTGATCGACGAGCACCCGCACACGGTCTACATCAAGGCCGATCAGACGCGCGCGCTGGCGCGCGAGTTCCTCACGCAGGAGGACGTGCTCAGCCTGCGCTTCGAAGAGAACGCCGTCGTCGTCCAGACCGGCCGGCCGGATGCGTTCTACGCGCGGCTGACCGATCTCGCCGCGTCCGGATCGCTCGGCGCGATCCACGAGGTGACGTCGCCCGACGACAACCTGCAGGCCGTGTTCAAGTATCTGGTGAAGCAGTGACGCCGACCGCCAGCCGCCAGCCGCCCGCGACCTTCGCGTCCGCGATGCGGATTTTCGACCTGTCCCTCGGCCAGATGCTGTGGTCGCGCCGGTCGGTGTTTCTGGCCGTGCTCCTCGGCGGGCCGGTCCTGCTCGCGATCGCGCTGCGCGTCGTGGCGACGCTGTACACCTCCGGCTTCCAGATCAACGGCGCGCAGGCCGCCGGCGCGTCCATTTTCGGGATGATGATCTGGCTGCTCTACATCCGCTTCATCGTCCCGATCCTCGGCGTGTTCTACGGCACCGCGCTCATCGCCGACGAGGTCGACGACAAGACGATTACGTATCTGTTCACGCGGCCGATTCCGCGCCGCGCCGTGCTGCTGGGCAAGTATCTCGCGTATCTCGCCTGCACGGTCCTGCTCGTGCTGCCGTCCGTGATGCTCGTCTTCTTCCTCGTCGTGCCGACCGGCGGCAGCACGATCGCCGAAGCCTTCCCGTCGCTCCTGACCGATTTCGGGATGCTCGCCGCCGGGCTGGCGTCCTACGGCGCCGTGTTCGCGCTCGTCGGAACCAGGCTCAAGCGGCCGCTGATCGTCGGGCTGGTGTTCGCCTTCGGGTGGGAGCCCGCGGTGCTGCTGTTCCCGGGGTATCTGAAGCGGCTGACCGTGGCGTATTACCTGCAGGCGCTCGTGACGCACGAAATGCCGCAGGATTCGGCCGTCAGCATGCTCCTGCAGGTGTTTCGCGAGGTGCCGTCGGTCGGCGTCAGCCTCGTCGCTCTCGCGCTCATCGTGGGGCTGGCGCTCTGGGGCGCGGGCCGCGCCGTGGAGCGCCGGGAATACATACTGGAACAATGACTTGCTGCGTCTCGTCCAAATCGTTGAGACTGTAGACCTATGACGACGCGCACGCGCTATTTCGTCATCGTTTCGCTGCTGGTGCTCGGCGTCGGGCTCGGGACGGGCCTCGTCGCCTATTACGTCGGCGTGCAGGGGATGCCGTTCGCGCGGCACGCCGGACCCGAAGAGCTGCAGTACGTGCCGAAGGATGCGACCGTCGTCGCGTTCGCGAACGTCCAGGAAATCATGCACTCGGACCTCCGGCAGAAGCTCCACCGCGCCCTGCCGATGCAGGAGAACGGTCAAGCCGAGCTGCAGAACCTCACCGGTATCAACCTCGAGAACGACGTCTTCCGCATCGTCGCGTGCGTCTACGCCAACTCCGCGGCGAACGCCTCCGGCGAGGGCATGGTCCTCGCGCGCGGCAACTTCGACGAGACCAAAATCGAGGCGCTGATGCGCGATCACGGCGCGCAGCCCGAGGAGTACAACGGCAGGCGGATCCTCGTCAGCGACGCGAACAGCGCGCAGGGACAGCGCCACTTCGCGCTCTCGTTCGTCGAGCCGGGGCTCGCCGCGCTCGGCACCGCCGACGTCGTGAAGAAGGCGATCGATCTGCACCAGGGCGGCGCCGGGACGGCAGCCGGCAGCGTCACCGCGAACGACGAGCTGATGGGTCTCGTCCGCTCGCTCGAGACGGGCAACAACGCCTGGGCGGTGGGCCGCTTCGACGCGTTGACGTCGCGCGCGCACCTGCCGGAGAACATTGCCGGCCAGATTCCCGCCATCACGTGGTTCTCCGTCGCGACGCACGTCAACGGCGGCGTCCGCGGCACCCTCCGCGCCGAAACCCGCGACGACGACGCGGCGAACAACCTCCGCGACGTGGTCCGCGGCTTCCTGGCGCTCGGCAAGCTGCAGGCCGGCTCGCGGCCCGACATCCAGGCGATGATGTCGTCGCTGCAGCTGGGCGGCTCGGGCAAGACGGTGACGCTGTCGTTCGACGTGCCGTCGCAGGTCTTCGACGCCATTCCGCACCTCGCGCGCTGATATAAAATCCGCCTCACGATGAGGCGTCTCCTGCTCCTGCTGCTCGTGGTGTCCGGCGTCAGCCGGACCGCATTCGCGCAACAATCCGACCTCGATCCGCGGGTCGTCACGCTGGTCGCCTCGATCTCCGAAGAGCGGCTCGGCGCAATCCTGAAAAAGCTCGAGAGCTTCGAAACGCGCAGCACGCTGTCGTCGCCCGACTCGACGACGCGCGGCGTCGGCGCGGCGCGCGAGTGGATCCGCCAGGAAATGGCGAGCTACAGCGCGAAGCTGCAGGTGACCTTCGATACGTACCAAGTGGCGCCGCAGGGGCGCATCACGCACCCGGTCGAACTGCGTAACGTGATGGCGATCCTTCCCGGTCGGTCGCCGCGGCGCATCTACGTCAGCGGCCACTACGACACGCTGGCGCGCCCCGGCGGCCAGGGCGCGAGCAACTCCGGGGCCGATCCGGACGCCACGACGCGGCCGCCGGCCGACCCGAACGCGCCGCTCGACAACTTCGCGCCCGGCGTCAACGACGACGGCAGCGGAACGGCGCTGACGATCGAGCTGGCGCGGGTGTTCAGCCAGAGCGGCATCGACTTCGACGCGACGCTCGTCTTCATGTGCCACGCGGGCGAGGAGCAGGGGCTGGTCGGCGCGCGGCTGCACGCGCAGAAGGCGGCCGCCGAGAAAATCCCGATCGAAGCGGTCTTCAACAACGACATCGTCGGCGGCGACCGCGGCGGCAGCGGCATCGTCGACGGCGCGACAATCAGGGTGTACTCGGAGGGTCCCGAGGACTCGGCGTCGCGCGCGCTGGCGCGCTTCGTCCAGCGCTGGGGCGAGCGGTACGTGCCGTCGCATACGGTGCGGCCGATGGCGCGGCCCGATCGGTTCGGCCGCGGCGGCGACCACTCGGCGTACAACCAGCTCGGGTTCACCGCGGTCGGCTTCCGCGAGTCGCGGGAGAACTTCACGCGGCAGCACGACGTCCGCGACACCTTCGAGGGCATTTCGCTGCCGTACCTGGCGCAGAACGCGCGCGTCAACGCCGCCGCGGCGGCCACCCTGGCGCTCGCGCCGCCGCCGCCGGTCGTGGTCAACGAGCGCGGGCAGCCGACGATCTCGCGTGCGCCGTCAGGCTACGACGCGAACCTGAAATGGACGGCGTCTCCGGGCGCGGCGGCATACCGGATCTTCTGGCGCGAGGCGTGGGGGCCGGACTGGCAGCACGATCTCCTCGTCGGCAACGTCACCAGCATCGTCCTGCCGAAGATGCAGATCGACGATTTCGTCTTCGGCGTCGCCGCCGTCGACGCGGGCGGGCACGAGAGCTTCGTCACGGCCTACGTGTCGCCGCCGCGGGCGAGCACGCCGATCAAGACGGTTTCGCAGTAACGGCAACGCGCTGGGCGTTGCGCCGCCGCGCGAGTGCCGTCACGAGGGCCCTTCGCGCGCAGCTCTCACTGAGGTTTTATCTGCTGTTACGGCGCGCGTCGTCCGTTGAGGACCGCGTCGATGAAGTCGGTGATCACGCCGGCGACGCGCTCGGGCGGATCGATGAACTCGATGCCCGATCGGTAGAGCACCCCTTCCTGCTCGACGTCGCTAATGCTGCAGTAGCTGACGCGTCCTTTGACAACGATCGAGCGATCGCCCAAGGTCAGCCGGAAGTCGTGGAGGGAATCGAGATGCAGCGGAAACGTCGTCTCGACCTGCGCACCGCCGCGGCTGATGTCCTTGATCGCCATCGGCTGGAACACCATCACCTCGCCGTGCAGTTCGCCGAGGATGAGGATCCGTTCCGAGTCGCGCTTGTCGGCTCCGTCGGACATCCGCCGCGACTATAACATAGCGGTTCAGCTGCGTCTGGACACGCGCGCGCCTAGTTCATCCAGACCGCCGGTTTCGCCGCGAAGATCTCCGTGTCGGCCGTCTCGGCCGGCTCGTCGTCCTCTTCCTCCACTTCGTACTCGGTCGTGTAGGTGAGGATCGGGATCTCGCTCGTGTCGGGATCGAGCTTCAACATCGACAGGACCTGGAACCCGCTCGCATCGTCCACCTGCACGCAGAGGATGACGAGGTTCGGCTGCACGCGCTTGATCTGCGAATACGCATGCTGACTCGATTCGACGAACACGACGTCGTACCGCCCGGCGTCGAGCACCGTTTCGAGCAGGTCGAGAATCTGCGAG
>DASRGT010000027.1:0-56021 GCA_035650895.1 Vicinamibacterales bacterium | reverse complement strand
GTCGTCGCCTCCCACGGATTACGATCGACCGCCCGGCCCCACTTGATGCTCATGAAGAAGTTGACGATGAAGAAGATCTGCGCGACGCCGAGGCCCCACGCGGCCCAGCCCTGCACGATGTTCCAGTGCAGCACCGTCGCGTTGTGCGCGTACTGCGCGCCGCCGTCGTACATGCGGCGGTTCATGCCCGCGAGCCCCTCGATGAACATCGGGAAGAACACGAGGTTGATCGTCACGAACGACGTCCAGAAGTGCAGGTACCCGAGGAGATCGTTCATCTTCCGCCCGGTCGCCTTCGGAAACCAGTAATAGACCCCGGCGAACAGCGCGAAGATCGTGCCCGGTGCGACCACGTAGTGGAAGTGGCCGATCACGTAGTACGTGTCGTGCAGGTGGATGTCCGACGGCGCGAGCCCGAGCGGCAGACCGGTGAGCCCGCCGATGCCGAACATCGGCAGGAACGCCAGCGCGAAGCACATCGGCACGGTGAAGCGGATGGACGCGCCCACCAGCGACATCAGGAGCGCCGTCAGGATGACGACCGACGGGATCGAGATGATCATCGTCGTCGTCTGGAAGAACGCGCTCATCGTCGTGCCCATGCCGGTCATGAACATGTGGTGCGCCCACACGATGAACGACATGAAGCCGAGAAAGCCCGCCGAGTACACCAGCGCCTTGTAGCCCCAGAGCGGCTTGCGCGTGTTGTTCGCGATGATCTCCGAGATGATGCCCATCGCCGGCAGAATCAGGACGTAGACCTCGGGATGCGCGAGGAACCAGAACAGGTGCTGCCACAGCAGCGGGTTGCCGCCGCCCGATGCGAGGTTGCCGGCGGCGACGCCGGACATCGTCGTCACCACCTTGTTGCTGACGACGAGGCCGCTCGGCATGAAGAAGCTGGTGCCGGCGACGCGGTCCATCAGCTGCAGGATGCCGGCCGCTTCGAGCGGGGGGAACGCGAGCAGCAGCAGGAACGACGTGACGAACTGCGCCCAGACGAAGAACGGCAGGCGCATGAAGCTGAGTCCCTTGGCCCGCAGCTGCACGATCGTCACGATGAAGTTGATCGACCCGAGGAGCGACGAGGTGATCAGGAACACCATGCCGATCAGCCACATGGTCTGGCCGGGGTTGATGTCGGCGAGCGGCGGATAGGAGGTCCAGCCCGACTGCGCCGCGCCGCCCTTCTGGAAGAACGACGCGAGCATCGTGACGCCGCCGCAGAAGTACACCCAGTAGCTCATCATGTTGAGCTTCGGGAACGCCATGTCGGGCGCGCCGATCTGCAGCGGCATGACGAAGTTGCCGAAGCCGCCGACGGCCAGCGGCACGACGCCGAGGAAGACCATGATCGTCCCGTGCATCGCGCCGAGCTGGTTGTAGAACTCCGGCAGCATGATGCCGCCGGGCGCCTTGTCGGGACCGAACCAGTTGCCGACGAACGGCAGCGGTTTGCCCGGGTACGCCATGTTCCACCGCATCATCATCATCAGGGTGAAACCGAACAGCAGGAAGAGGAGGCCGGTGACTGCGTATTGAATGCCGATCACCTTGTGATCGAGCGAGAACACGTACTGGCGCCAGAAGCCGAGCTCGTGCGCGTGGTCGTGTGTGTGCGCGTGCTCGTGCGTCGCAGTCCCGTGGGTGGCGTGATCCAACGGAATCTCCTTGGTTGTGGTTGCGGATTGTATGCAGAAGGCACAAGCGGCGCAAGCCACGTAAGATCCTGAATATGCGGGTCGTCGCCGGATTCGTGCTGGTGGTGACGCTCGGATCGGCGCCCGCCGCGGCGAACGAGCAGTCCCGGCGCCTGCGGACGCAGGGCGCCGAGCAGATCTTCAACCTCGATCGCGACGCGGCGGCCGACTCGTTCCGCCAGGCGATTGCCGCCGACCCGCAGGACGTGGCCGCGTGGCGCGGTCTCGCGACCACGCTGTGGCTGAGCGTCACGTTCCGCCGCGGCAACATGACGGTCGACGATTACCTCGGCGGATCGGCGGGCAAGCCGGGGGGCACCTGGCCGTCGCCGCCGCCGGAAACGGTCACCGCGTTTCGCGACGCGATCGATCGCGCCCTGGCGATCTCGCGTCAGCGGCTCGCGCAGAATCCGCGGGACGCCGACGCGCACTTCCAGGTGGGAGCGGCCGTGGGCCTGCGCGCGTCCTACAGCGCGACGGTCGACGGCAGCGTCATGGGCGCGTTTCGCGCTGCGCGCGAGGCGTACGACGAGCACGAAACCGTGCTCTCGCTCGACCCGAACCGCAAGGACGCCGGGCTGATCGTCGGCACCTACCGGTACATCGTCGCGGCGCTGTCGCTGCCCGCGCGGGTGGTCGCGTACGTCGTCGGATTCGGCGGCGACAAGAACAAGGGGCTGAAGCTGATCGAAGATGCCGCGTCGTATCCGGGCGACAACCAGGAAGACGCCCGCTTCGCGCTGGTGCTGCTCTACAACCGCGAAAAGCGGTACGACGACGCGTTGAATCAACTGTCGACGCTGCAGACGCGATACCCGCGAAACCGCCTGCTGTGGCTGGAACGAGGCTCGACGCTGCTGCGGGCCGGCCGCGCCGCCGACGCGGAGCGCGTCCTGAACGATGGGATGACGAGATTCGTCAACGATCAGCGGGAGCGGATGTTCGGCGAGCCGGCGCTCTGGTCGTACAAGCGCGGGGCGGCCCGGGCGGCGATCGGTCGCGACGCCGACGCGCAGGCCGACCTGGCCCGCGCGCTCACGCAGCAGGGGCGCAAGTGGGTGTACGGACGCGCGCGACTCGAGCTCGGGAAGCTGGCGGCGAAGCGCGGGGACACGGCGGCGGCGCGCAGCGAATTCCAGCAGGCGGTCGTCCTCTGCGAGGCGGACAACGACGAGGCGTCGGCGGCCGAAGCGAACACATGGATCAAAAGACTCAGCGGACGCTGATCTCGGTCCTCGTCGCGAGCGTCATCGTCGTCGGCGTGCTGGCGATCGCGGCGGTCGGCGGGACGGCGTTCTTCTTCTATCGCCACATCCACGCCAGTGTCACCGGTCAGGAGAGCGCGGAGCAGACGTTCGCGGACGCGCGCGCGCGATTTGCGGGTCAGGCGCCGCTGGTCGAGTTGACGCGCGAAGACGAGGCGGTCGTCCATCATCCGGAGGGGGCGCGTCACGATGTGCAGGCGCTCCACGCGCTCGCGTACGACGAGCGAACCGGCAAGCTGACGCACGTCGACGTGCCGGGGTGGCTGCTGCGGATGATGTGGCATGGCCGGCTGCGCATCGCGAACGTCGGCGCGTTCGACGACGAGGCGACCGCGAAACTGACGCTGGACGATCTGGAACGTCACGGACCGGGGTTGGTGATGGACGTGAGGCGTCACGGTGGGTCGCAGTTGCTGGTGTGGACGGAGTAGGTGTCTGACACCACCCCCGTCGGTGTCTGACACCACCCCCCGTCGGTGTCTGACACCAGCCCCGTCGGTGTCTGACACCACCCCCGTCGGTGTCAGACACCACCCCCGTCGGTGTCTGACACCTCTAGTGCCTGGCTCAGGCGTCCTCTGGCGCGGACACTGACCCCGCCTCAACCGGTTTTTTCAAGGTTTTATGAAGGCGCAACGTGGCACCCCGCTTGATGTCCTGACCACCGGAGGCTGACCATGGTGATCACATCTCGCTTCGTCCCCGCGTTCGCGCTCCTCGGCGCCCTGGTCGCCGCACCGGCGTGCGCGACCGGCGGTTACGGCTACCGCGCCCCGGGACCCTACGAACAGGGCCGCTACGGCCGCGAGGTCGAGCGCATCGCGCACGATCGCGGGTTCCGCGACGGCCGTGAGGCCGGCGAAAAGGACGGACGCCGCGGACGCTCCTTCTCCTTCGATCGCCACGACGACTGGCGCGACGCCGACGACGGCTACCGCCGCGACTACGGCGACCGCGAGTTCTACCGCCGCGAGTTCCGCGAGGGCTTCCGCGCCGGCTACACCGAGGGCTACAACGCGTTCGCGCGCGGCTACCGTCGCTGAAGCGACGCGATGAGCCGGCGCGTCTCGGCCGGCTTCTCCCGCTCGTCGAACCAGAGCGCATGCCGCCGCTCGAGATCCGTCCACAGGGCGAGCGCCGCCTGATGCCAGCGCAGCGACTCGCCCCGTTCCTCCTCCGGCCGCGCGGCGCCTCGCGCCGCCTGCGCGTGCGCGCGGCCCAGCGTCGCATACAGGCGCGCGAGCCCGCGCGCATACACCACCTGCTGCGGCCGTGACGCCACGATCGGTTCGCGGATCGCGCGCGCCGCGTCGAGCGCGCGGATCGCCCCGGCCGTGTCGCCGCCCGCCAGCCGAATCTCGCCGTCGAGCGTCAGGGCGTCCGCATAGTCGTCGCGATACTCGATGCTGCCGGTGTCGCGGTCGGCCAGCTCGCGCCTGATCGCGATCGTCCGCGCGATCGTCGGCGCCGCCGCCCGCGCGTCGCCGGCCGCCAGCAGCGCTTCGGCCATCTTCTGCGTGCAGCCGCCGATGTCCTTCCGCGATCCCGCGTCGCGCGGATCGGCGCGCGCGAGGTCTTCGTACAGCGCCAGCGCGCGCGCCTGCTCGGCAAGCGCCTCGCGCGGCTTCTTCTGCCCGAGCAGCGCGTCGCCGATGTGATAGCGGGCGTTCGCGATCAACTGCGCGTAGGCGGCGTTGTCCGGTTCGGACGCGCGCATCGCCTCCTCGTTCGCCAGCGCGTCGCGGAAGCTGTCGATCGCGCGGCCGAATTCGCCCTTGATCCCCCACATGATCCCGAGCCGCTCGCTGACCACCGCCAGCCGGTGCCGGAAGTCGGCCTCCGGCGGATCGTGGCGCGCCGTCTCGGCGATCGCGAGCGCTTTGCCGTACATCGCGAGCGCCCCGTCGTAGTCGCCCTGATCGAGCAGCGCGTCCCCGAGATAGAACGGGGCGCGGAACGCGTCGCGCCGCACGTCGGCGGTCGGTGCGCGCTCCGCAAGCCGATCCATGAGGGCCATCGCTTCGCGCGTCCGCTCCGCGGCCGTCCGGGGATCGCCGCGCACCTGGAAGATCGGTCCCATGCGCACCAGCACGCCGGCGACGCTGTGCTGGTACCCGGCGTTGCCGGGATCGGCGGCCGCCAGACGCCGCCGCAGATCGAGCGCGCGCTCGTAGTTGCGCAGCGCGCCGTCCGTGTCCCCGATGCGCGACGCGGACGGCCGCCCCTCCACGTCGCCCAGCTTGAGATACGACGTCGACAGCTCGAACGACAGCTCGCGATCGGCCCCCGCCTCCTGCGCCAGGCTGTCCAGGTACCGCTGCGCCGTGGCCAGGACCATCGCGCGCGCCGCCGTCGAGCCGGGCAGCGACGCGATCGCATCGTGGAAGTCGAACAGGAACGCGTTCGCGAGCTGACGGACGTCCTTGAGGCGCCGCTCGGCCTGCGCGCGCTCGCGCCGCGCGACGCGCGCCTGCGCGGTGGTGATCGCGGTCGCGGCCGCGAGCGTCGCGACGACGAGCGCCGACGCCACCGTCGCCGCCGTGTGGCGGCGCACGAAACGCGCGGCCACGTAGCGAATCGTGTCCCGCTGTGCCGCCACCGGCAGCTGCATCAGATGCCGGTGCACGTCGTCAGACAGTTCCTGCGCGGTCGCGTAGCGGCGCGCCGGATCGGTGTGCAGCGCCTTCAACGCGATCGTGTCGAGGTCGCCCCGCAGCGCGCGCCGCAGCCGCTCGGGCTTCGCGCCGCGCACGGCCGCCGCGGCGTCGCTCAGCATCGCGCTGGGCTTCTGCAGCGGCTCGTGGCCGACGGCGCTGCGCCAGTCGCGATCGCCGCGGCGGACGAACGGCCGCGCGCCGCACAGCAGCTCGAACAGCAGGATGCCGAGGCTGTAGACGTCGGTCGCCGTGGTCACCGGCGCCCCCAGCACCTGCTCGGGCGACGCGAAGTCGGGCGTCAGCCAGCCGTTCGCCGTCTGCGTTTCGTGGCGGCGATCGTCGCCGCTGAGGATCGTCGCCAGGCCGAAGTCGAGCAGCTTCGCGCGGCCGTCGGCCGCGACCAGCACGTTCGACGGCTTGATGTCGCGGTGGACGACGAGATGCTGGTGCGCGTAGGCGACGCCCGCGCACACGTCGCGGAAGAGCGCCAGGCGTGCGTCGATGCCGAGCGCGCGCCGGTCGCAGTGCGTCGTGATCGCCTCGCCGTCGACGTACTCCATGACCAGGTACGGCAGGCCGTCGGCCGTGGTGCCGCCGTCGAGGAGACGCGCGATGTGGGCGTGACTGAGGCCGGCGAGGATCTGCCGCTCGTTGCGGAACCGGCGCACGATCGCGTCGGTATCCATGCCGCGCTTGATGATCTTCAGCGCGACGTCCTGCGTGTACTCCTCGTCGACGCGCGTCGCGAGATAGACGGCGCCCATGCCGCCGCGCCCCAGCTCGCGCCGCACCTCGTACGGACCGATGCGGCGGCCGATCGCCGCCGCCGCGACATCGAGGGCGTCGCCGCGGACCACCGCCTGCAGGACGGAGCCGGCACCGGCGATGCCGACGAGCGGCGCGTCGAATCGATCGCCGAGGCGCGCAAGCGACTCGAGCAGCGACGACACCTCGCGCTCCATGTCGGCGTCGCCGGCGCACGCGCGCGCGACGATGTTGGCGCGGCCGGCGGGGTCCGCGCTCGACGCTTCGGAGACGATCGCCTTGATCCGCTGCCAGCGTTGGGAGGTCATGGTCCCGCCGCGCCACGCGTGCGCGGCAGCGGGACTATTCTCCTCCCGCCGCCGTCATCCAGCCGCACTGCCGCTCTTGCGCGAGTTCGACCAGCCGCTGGCCGCGCATCATCTGCGGCATGATCGTCAGCATGTCCTGCATGCGCTGCATCATGTCGGCCTGATTCTTCGCCGCTTCGGCCATCTGCGTCCGCGCCTGCGCCGCCTGCGCCGCCATGCCGGCCGCGCCCGCGCCGGGCACGAAGCCCGACACGAACCCGGCGACGATGCGCGCCGCGGTCGACGCTTTCGACGCGGTCGACTGCGCGCTGTGCGCCGCGTCCAGCTTGTCCTGCTGCTGCCTCGCGTACGCGCCATTGCGCGTCATCACCGCCGCCACCGCCGGATCCTGCATCGTCGCCACGAGCTCGTCCTGCAGGGCGTCGCAGCTCATCGCTTCGTCTCCCGGATGCCTGGCATTCGCCTGCGCTTTCGCCATCGCCGATTCCATGTCGGCGACGTTCGATTGCGGCGGCGCGACGGCGACGAGAGCGGCGAACACGACTGCCGCGATTCTGATCATGGTCGTCTCCTGATCGATGCGGGCCGACGAAACCGCCGCTCGCCGAGCGACGGGTGGGCGTCGGCCGGCAGCCTCACTTGCCCGGTTGCGGGATCTCGCTCGTGGTTTTCTGCATCTGCTTGATGACGTAATACGTCGTCGCCAGGCCCGCGACCGTGCTCAGCAGCGTCACGACCATCATCACGTGACCGCCGCCGCCCCCGCCGGCGGTCTGCATCATCGCCACGCGCGGCTGTCTCGCGGTGGCGGCATCAGCCTTCGCCTGATTCGCCGCCGCTCGCGCCGCGGCGCGTTCGATCGACGCGCGCAGGCTGACGCCGCGCTCGCCCGCCGGCTGCGCCGGCTCCTCGGCTCGCGCCACCGTCGGCAGCGCGCCGCCGACGATTGCCGCCGTCACCGCCGCCGCTACCCATCGCTGTACGGTCATCGTCTCCTCCTCAATCGTGTACGTCGCGAGCCGTGTCCACCTGTGGAACCCACGCACAGTCCCGGTCGTGCGCCGCGTCGACGACGTCAATGTCGTGGACGAGGCGCCGGACGATCGCGGCGGCTTCGGCGATCTGCCGCGCCGGATCGGTCGCGCTGGCGGGCATCGTCAGACCGGCGATCGCGCGCGCCAGCGTTGCCGCGTCGGCGGCGCGGCGCCGCGTCCAGGCCGCCAGGCGCTCGGCGGCCGGCGTGTCGGCGGTGTCGCCGACGAGCTCGTCGAGAAGCGCCGCGCATTGCACGGTTTCGGGCGGATCGGCAGCCGTCGCACGGCCGACGGCCGCCGCTGCCAGCGCGAAAACTGTCAATGCGGTTACGGTTCTGCGCATCGCGGTGCCCTCCGCCGCGGTTCCGTGGGCGCGGCTGTATGGCTATAAGCGCCAGCCGCGAAAAAACGGGCTCAACGGGGTATGCTGCGCGCATGGAGGACCCGCGCGCGCAGATCACGCAGCTGCTGCTGGAGTGGCAGGGCGGCGATCGCGACGCTCTCGACCGCCTGATCCCGCTCGTGTACGACGAGCTGTACACGCTCGCGTCGCGGCAACTCGCCCGCGAGTGGCGACCGGACCGCCTGCAGACGACGACCGTCGTGCACGAGGCGTACGTGCGGCTGTTCGATCGCGCGGACATCGACTGGCAGAACCGCGGACACTTCTTCGCGATTGCCGCGCAGGTGATGCGGCGCATCCTCGTCGATCACGCGCGCCGCGAATCGCGCGCCAAGCGCGGCGGACGCGCGGTCCACGTGGCGCTCGACGACGTGCACGCGATCGCGACGACGGAGGCGGGCGTGGATGTCGTCGACGCGCTCGCGCTCGACCGCGCGCTGACCGAGCTCGAGGCGCTGGATCCGGATCAGGCGCGGATCGTCGAGCTGCGGTTCTTCGGCGGGCTGACGGTGGAAGAGACGGCGGCGGCGCTCGACATCTCGCCCGCAACCGTCAAGCGGGAGTGGGCGATTGCGAAGGCGTGGCTGTACCAGAAGCTCGCGCCCGTGTAGGCCAGGAAGGAACCGATGACAGCCACATTCGTGCGCGTCTCACTCGCCGCCGGCGCAATCGCCGCGCTGCTCGGCTCCCCCGCGACGGCGGCCCCGCGCGAGGATCAATCGGCCGGCGAATCGTGCATCGCGCTGATGCTGCCGACGATCCAGGGCATCCCCGGCAACGCGGAGGAGGCCGCGTCGGGCATCCGCGACCTGCTCGCGAAGTACCTGACGGGTCCATCGACGAAGGTCGTGGTGCTCGACAGCCGGCTCGCGTCCCAGGCGACGGCCGAAGCCAAACAGAAAGGCTGCGAGCCGATTCTGGTCTCGTCCGTCACGCGCAAGTCGGGCGGCGGCGGGTTCACCAAGGCGCTGGGGCAGGCGGCCGGCGCCTCGTCGTGGTACATACCGGGCGGCGCAACGGTCGGATCGGCGGCCGCGCGCGCGGCGGCGTCGGCGGGACTGCAGACCGCGGCATCGCTCGCCTCGTCGACGAAGGCGAAGGACGAGATGAAGCTGGAGTTCCGCCTCCAGACCGCGAGCGGCCAGACGCAGTTCGGCCCGAAGACGGAAGCGCAGAAAGCGTCTGTCGACGGCGAAGATCTGCTGACGCCGATCGTGATGCGCGCGGCCGAAGCGATTGTGGCGAGGAAGGGAACGAAGTGATCGGGGTGTGGTAGCGGTACGGGGATTCGAACCCCGGTCCCGTGGCTGAGAACCACGTGTCCTGACCCCTAGACGATACCGCCCCTGACCGAAAGGAACCTCCAGATTATCACGATCTGTGATTCAATCGGGAGCGATGCTGCGTGCCCTTGCGGTCCTCGTTGTGGTTGTGCTTCTGGCATTTGGCGGCGCGTACCTGGTCGCCGGCCGCGGCGCGCCACCGCAGCTGACCGTCACGCAGCCCGGCCGCTTCGTCGGCCAGACGGGCAGCGTCGAGGTGGTCGCCGCCGCGCCGAACGCGAAGTTCACGGCGCTCGCGATCGCGCTGGAGCAGAACGGGAAAACGATCCCGCTCTACTCGCTCGATCGGCCGCAGAACGCCACCGTCACCCAAACCGATCGCACGCACGTCGACATCTCGCGGCCGATCGGCAAACAGGCCGTGCCCGAACTCGTCTCCGGTCCCGCCCGCATCGTCGTCACCGCCACGCGGCCGTCGTTTCTCAACCTGCGGCAGCTCACCTCGTCGGCGACGAAGGACTTCCAGGTGCGGCTCGAGCGGCCGCGCGTGTCGGTCGTGTCGACGCATCACTACGTGAACCATGGCGGGTCCGAGCTGGTCGTGTACCGCGTGTCGCCCGCGGACGTGATGTCCGGCGTGCGCGTCGGCGCCGTCGAATATCCGGGCTTCGCGTTGAAGGACGACCTGCGGGTCGCGTACTTCGCGCTGTTGTGGAATCAGGACCTGAACACGTCGATCAAGGCCTTCGCGCGCGACGAGGCCGGCAACGAGTCGACGGCCACCTTCGTCGACAACGTCTTCGAGAAGCCGCAGAAGAAGAGCAATATCCAGCTCGACGACAAGTTCCTGAACCGCGTCGTCCCCGACATCGCCGAGCACGCGCCCGAGCTGAAGCTGGCGCCGCCCTCGGAAGGCAGCGACATGCTGCCGGGCTTCTTGAAGGAGAACGGCGAGCTCCGGAAGTTGAACGCGGACTTCATCGCCTCGCTCGCGAAGAAGACGTCGCCGACGCGGCTGTGGGACGGCCCGTTCGTCCAGCTCGGGAACTCGAAGGTCGAAGCCTCGTTCGCGGATCACCGGACCTACTTCTACAAGGGCAAGGAAGTCGACCAGCAGGTGCATCTCGGCTTCGATCTCGCGGTCACCGAGCACGTGCCGGTGGTCGCGGCCGCAGCCGGCACCGTCGTCAACGCCGACTGGCTCGGCATCTACGGCAACTGCGTCATCATCGATCACGGCCAGGGGGTGCAGTCGCTCTACGGCCACCTGATGTCGTTCGACGTGAAGGCGGGCGACAAGGTGACGCGCGGCCAGCAGGTCGGACGCAGCGATTCCACCGGCCTCGCGGGCGGCGATCACCTGCACTTCACGATGCTGGTCGGCGGGCAGATGGTCAATCCGGTCGAATGGTGGGATCCGCACTGGATTGCGGACCGCGTCGACCGCAAGCTGAAGGAAGCGGGCGTACAGTAAAATGACGCGGTTGTCCTACCGCTTTCGGGTGGCAGCCTTATGAGGAGAGGTTCATGCGTCTACGAAACGCTTGGGTCGGGTGTGCGGTAGCGGTTGCGCTGGCCGCGTCGGTCGCGGCGTGCGGCGGCAGCAAGGAAGCGTCGAATACCTCAGCGGAACCGGGCGGCGGCGCCGGCGCGGCAGCTGGCGGCCAGAAAGTCGACACGGCGACGGCCGGCGAAGTGAAGGGCACCGTCACGGTGGACGGCGCGGTGCCGAAGAACGAACCGATCAAGATGAACGCGGACCCGGTCTGCGTCCAGCAGAACAAGACGCCCCAGTTCCAGGAAACCTACATGGTCGGCAGCGACGGCAAGTCGCTCGCCAACGTGTTCGTGTACGTGAAGGACGGCCTGGGGAACTACGTGTACGACACGCCGACCGAACCGGCGAAGATCGATCAGCAGAACTGCCGCTATCATCCGCACGTCTTCGGCATGCGCGTCGGCCAGCCGCTCGAAATCGTCAACAGCGATCCGACGCTGCACAACATCCACGCGATGCCCAAATCGAACCAGGAGTTCAACAACGGGCAGCCGATCCAGGGCATGAAGATGACGCACACCTTCACCGCCAAGGAAGTGATGGTGCCCTTCAAGTGCGACGTGCACGGCTGGATGAACGCGTACGTCGGCGTGCTCGATCACCCGTACTACGCGGTGACCGACGCGGACGGCAAGTTCGACATCAAGACGCTGCCGCCCGGCACCTACACGATCGAAGCGTGGCACGAGAAGCTCGGCACGACGACGCAGTCGGTGACCGTGGGACAGAAGGAAACGAAGGAAATCACCTTCACGTTCAAGACGCCGGCAGGCGCCACGGCGACGAACTGACGCACGCAGGTCGGCAGTCGACGGTTCACAGTCGACGGACTGTGAGCTGTTGACTGTCAGCGGTCCATTCAGTGCTCCACAAGTACTCCCGCTTCGTCGTCGCCTGCACCGTCCTCCTGATCCTCGCAGGCAGTTTCGTGACGAGCACCGATTCCGGCTTGTCGGTACCCGACTGGCCGACGACGTACGGCCAGAACATGTTCACGTTCCCGTACTCGAAGATGGTCGGCGGCATCTTCTACGAGCACGGACACCGGCTGATCGCCAGCACGGTCGGCGTGCTGACGATCGGTCTCGCCGTGTGGCTGTGGCTCGCGGAGCCGCGGCGCTGGATGCGGTGGCTCGGCGTGGCGGCGCTCGGCGCGATCGTCGCGCAGGGGGTCCTCGGCGGCCTGACCGTGCTCTTCTTCCTGCCGCCCGCGGTCTCGACGGCGCACGCCGGGCTCGCCGAAATCTTCTTCTGCATCACCGTGGCGATCGCCGTCTTCACGTCGCCGGGCTGGGCCGCCAACACCGGCGTCGACGACGCGACGCTGAGAAGGCTGACGACCCTCACGACGGTGCTCGTCTACGCGCAGATTCTCGTCGGCGCCACGATGCGCCACACCGGCGCGGGCCTGGCGATTCCCGACTTCCCGTGGATGTTCGGGCACGTCGTGCCGGACCACTGGTCCGCGAAGATCGCCGTCCACTTCGCCCACCGCGTCGGCGCGCTCGTCGTCGCCCTGGCGATCGTGTCGACGTCGGTCTACGTCTGGCGGCGCCACGGCGACCGCATGGAGCTGACGCGTCCGGCAACGCTGATTCTGTTTCTCGTCGGCGTCCAGGTGATGCTCGGCGCCTTCACCGTGCTCAGCCGCCGCGACGTCTGGATCAACAGCCTGCACGTCGTCTGCGGCGCGCTCGTGCTGACGACGTCGCTCGTCATCACGCTGCGCGCGTACCGCGTCCGGTTCAGGGCGCCGCAGCAGCGGCTCGGGGTGGCGGCGTGAAGAACGCGGCGGTCGCCGACGTCCGCGCCGATGCGCCGCTCGGGCGGATCGTCTCGGACTACGTCGCGCTGACCAAGCCGCGGCTCAACGCCCTGGTGATCGCGAGCAGCGCGGCCGGCTATTACCTCGGCCTGCAGGCGCCGGCCGATCTCTCGGTGATGGCACATGCGGTGATCGGCACGACGCTCGTCGCCGGCGGCGCCGCGGCGCTGAACCAGGTGGCGGAACGCGACACCGACGCCCGCATGCGCCGCACCCGACTGCGGCCGCTGCCCGACGGCCGCCTGACGCCGGCCGAAGCGCGCCTGTTCGGCATCGTGCTCTCGGTGGCGGGCCTCGGCATCCTCGCCGGCCGCGCCAACGTGCTCTCGGCGCTGCTGGCGCTCGCAACGCTCGTCGTCTATCTGGCGATCTACACGCCGATGAAGCGGCGCTCGCCCGCCGCGACGCTGCTCGGCGCCGTACCCGGCGCACTGCCGCCGCTCATCGGCTGGGCGGCGTCGCACGGCAGCGTCGACGCGGGCGGCGCGTCGCTCTTCGCCATCGTGTTCCTCTGGCAGATCCCGCACTTCATGGCGATCGCGTGGCTCTACCGCGACGACTACGGTGCGGCGGGATTTCCGATGCTGCCCGTCATCGACCCCGGCGGCGCGCGCGCCGCGCGCCAGGCGCTCGTCTACGCGGTGCTGCTGCTGCCGGCCAGCCTCGTCCCGGCGCTCGTCGGCGTCGCCGGATGGGCGTATGTCGGCGCGGCGGTCGGGCTCGGCGCGGTGATGCTGTGGCTGGCGATGCGCTTCAGCGCCGAACGCAGCGACGCCACCGCCCGCGCGCTGTTCTTCGGGTCGATCACGTATCTGCCGCTGCTCTGGATCGTCATGGTCCTCGACAAGCTGTAGCGATCGGTTGCCGTGACGGTCCACGATCTTCCCGCGGTCAACGCCACGCTCAACGGCATCTCGGGCGTGCTGCTCGTGATCGGGTACGTGCTGATCCGCGCGCGGAAGATCGAGCTCCACCGCAAGTTCATGATCGGCGCGTTCGCCGCCTCGTCGCTCTTTCTCGTGTGCTACGTCGTGTACCACGCGCAAGTCGGTTCGGTCCGCTTCACGCGCCAGGGATTCGTGCGTCCGCTGTACTTCACGATCCTGATCACGCACGTCACCCTCGCCGCGGCCGTCCTGCCGCTGGCCATCGTCACGCTGTCGCGCGGTCTCGCCGCGCGGTACCAGGTCCACCGCCGGATTGCGCGCTGGACGTTTCCGATCTGGCTGTACGTGTCGGTGACCGGCGTGCTCGTGTACGTGCTGCTCTACCAGCCGACCTGGCTCGTGTGAAATCGGCCGGCCGGCCGTTACCGAATTCCCCGATTCCCCAATACAATCCGGCGGCATGATCCATCGCCGGCGCGAGGTGTCGCGCGTCGAAGGCTTCAGCGACGCCGTGTTCGCCTTCGCGGTCACGCTGCTCGTCGTCTCGCTCGAGGTCCCGAAGACGTTCCACGAGCTGATGCTGACGATCCGCGGATTCCCGGCGTTCGCGATCTGCTTCGCTTTGCTCTTCCAGGTGTGGTGGCGGCAGTACCGCTTCTTCCGCAGCTTCGACATCGAGGACGGCTACGTCATCGCGTGGACCGGCGCGCTGCTGTTCGTCGTCGTCTTCTACGTGTACCCGCTGAAGTTCGTCTGGTCGCTGGCGCTGGCGCCGCTGCAGCGCTCGTCGACAGCCGAGGCGATTGCGGTGTCGGACGTGCCGACGCTGTTCGCGGTCTACGGTGCGGGCGTCGTCGCGGTCTTCTCGATCCTGGCGCTGCTCTACCGCCACGCGTACCGGCTGCGCGACGCCATCGGATTGTCGCCGGAGGAGGCGCTCGACGCGCGAACGCAGGTGTACAGCAACATGGCCGTCGCCGGATGGGGCGTGCTGTCGATCGTGCTGGCGGAAGTGCTCGGCCGCGTGGCGCCGCGGGCCGACGGCATCGCCGGGTTCGTCTACGTCGGCATCGGCCTCAGCGAGTGGATGATCGGCACCTACGCCGCCCGCGAGCGGCGGCGCCTCAGTACATCAGGTACTTCGCGCGCGTAACGCGCCAGGCGCGCTCGTCGGCGCCGAACGAGTCCGCCACGAGCGCGGGATCGTCGCCGGCGCGGATGCGCGCGATGGCCGCCGCCGACCCGAGCTGCGTCGCCGCCTGTTCCAGCGCGAACCGCCGGCCGTATCGCGCCGACAGCGCCGACGCAATCTCCAGCCCGAGCCGCACCGGCCGTAGCGCCTCCCGGTCGGTGACCAGGATGAAGACGCCGCTGCAGCGCTCGCCGCCGAACTTCGCGCCGGCGGCGGGCGTGAACGTCACGGGATAAAAGCCGACGCCGGGAATCGCGCGCCCGTTCAACGCCTGCGCGAGCGCGGCGCCGTCGATCCAGGGCGCGCCGATCTGTTCGAACGGCGTGTCGGTGCCGCGGCCGACCGAGATGTTCGTCTGCTCGATCGCGCCGATGCCGGGATACAGCGTGGCGGCGATCAAGGTTCGCATGTTCGGCGACGGCGGCACCCACGGCTCGCCGGTGTCGTCGAACCACGCCTCGCGCCGCCAGTTCTTCATGCCGACGACGGAGAGCTCCGCGCCGACGTGCCGTTCCGCGTTGAACAATTGCGCGAGCTCTCCGATGGTCAACCCGTGTCGAATCGGCATCGTCACGTACCCGGTGAATCCGACCGCGCCGGCGTCCTGCATCGGACCCTCGACGGCCGTTCCGCCGATTGGATTCGGGCGGTCGAGCACCACGACCCGCAGCTTGTGCCGCGCCGCCTCCTCGACGACGTACTCCATCGTCGTCGGGTATGTCCAGAAGCGCGCGCCGATGTCCTGCAGGTCGACGACGAGCGTGTCGATGCCGCGGAGCATGTCGTCGGTCGGCCGGCGGTTCTTGCCGTAGAGCGAGAACACCGGCAGCCCGGTCCTGTCGTCGCGACCCGATTCGACGGGCTCGTCCATCTGCCCGCGGATGCCGTGTTCGGGGCTGAAGAGCGCGACGAGCGTGACGCCCGGCGCGTGCGCGAACAGGTCGATTGTGCTCGCGCCGTCGCGCGCAATCCCCGTGTGATTCGTCACCAGGCCGACGCGCGCCCCGCGAAGCTGCGCGAACCCGTCGGCCGCGAGGACATCGATGCCCGCCATCGTCGGCGACTGGTGACTCGCGTCGGCAGGGTGGCGGCTCGCCGCCGCCGGAGCGATCGACAGCGCCGCCGCCGCGATCGTCGCGACCCTGCCGCGCAGCGGCGTCACGTCGCCTTTGCCGTCGGGATGGACGCGGTTCGAGAGGAACACGACATAGCCGCCGCTCGCCTTGTCGATCCACAACGACGTGCCGGTGAAGCCCGTGTGGCCGAAGGACGCGCCGACGCGAAACAGATCGCCGCGGTTCGACGAATAGCTCGAGTCGATGTCCCACCCGAGCCCGCGCACGTCCTTCATGCCCGCGGGCGTCGACGGCGCGGTCATCCGCTCGACGCTCGCCGGCGACAGGACGCGCGCGCCTTCGAGCTCGCCCTTGTGGATCAGCATGCGGCAGAAGCGCGACAGGTCCGCGGCGGTGCTGAACAGGCCGGCGTGGCCCGCGACGCCGTCCATGCGCCGCGCGGTCGGATCGTGGACGATGCCGCGCAGAAACGGCGCGGAGGGATCCGAGCACGGCCACGCCAGCGGGCGACAGCGTTCGGTCGGCGCGATGCGCGGCTGCCAGGCCTCCGGCGGCAGGAAGCGCGTCTCGTCCATGCGCAGCGGCGCAAACACGTGCTCGTGCGCATACGCGTCGAGGCGCTCGCCGCTGACGCGCCGGACGATGTCGCCGAGCAGGAAGAAGTTGATGTCGCTGTAGACGAATTTCTCGCCGGCCGGCGCCGACGGCGCGAGATCCGCGACGCGCCTGATCGCCTCCTCGATGCCGTGGAACTCCTCTTCGAGCGGCAGGTCGGGAGGCAGACCGGAGGTGTGGGTCAGCAGCTGCTGGATCGTGATCGCGTCCTTGCCGTGGGCGCCGAACTCCGGGATGAAGCGCACGACCGGATCGCGCAGCCGGATCCGTCCTTCCTCGACCAGCTGCATCACGCTCGTCGTCGTCGCGACGACTTTCGTCAGCGACGCGAGGTCGAAGATGGTGTCCTCGGTCATCGGCTCCGGCGCGGGCTGCACGGCGCGGCGGCCGAAGGCGCGATGGTAGAGGACCTCGTCAGTACGTCCGACGAGGACGACGGCGCCCGGCAGTTCGCGGCGTTCGATCGCGGCGTCGACGAGCGGCGCGATCGCGTCCCATCGCGACTGCGCCATCGTGTGTAATGAGACCGCAACGGCGGCGGCGCACGCCGCGGCGAGACGTCGTTTCACGGTGATTCAATATATACTTTCGGCATGTTCCCACGCCGGGTGCATCGGCCGATTTTCGCCGGCGTCGCCGTGCTGGCGCTCGCCGCGTCGGCGGCGGCGCAGACCGGCCGCATCGGCGGAACGGTGAAGGACGAAGCGGGCCAGCCGATCAAGGGCGCGACGATCATCGCGGAGAATCCGAACGCGGCGCCGAGCAGCTTCACCGCCACGACCGACGACAAGGGCCGCTTCGCGATCATCGGGCTGCGCGGCGGCGCGTGGGCGTTCATGGCGCAGGCGCCCGGATTCGCGAGCGACGGTTTCCGCATGGACGTGCGCACCGTCGGACAGCCGAACCCGCCGATCGAGTTCAAGCTGAAGAAGGCGGCCGCGGCGCCGACGAGCGCACTCGGCGCCATCGCGCCGAAGGATCTGCAGCAGGAATTGCTCGCGGCCGATGCGCTCTACAACGCGCAGCAGTGGGACCAGGCGATCGCCGCGTATCGCGCCATCCTCGCGAAGACGCCGGCGCTGAGCGTCATCAACCTGCAGATCGCGTCGGCGTACCGCAACAAGCGCGACTACGACAACGCCATCTCCGCGTACAACGAGCTGCTGAAGTCCGATCCGAACAACGACAAGGCGAGGATCGGGATCGGGATGACGAATCTCGAGAAGGGCGACCTCGCCGCGGCCGAAGCGACGCTGACCGAGGCGGCGCAGGGCGCCAACCCGACGCGCGAGGTGTTCTACAACCTCGGCGAGGTGAAGTTCGCGAAGGGCGACGCCGACGAGGCGGCGCGCTGGTACGAGAAGGCGGCGGCGCTCGATCCGAGCTGGGGCAAGCCGCTGCTGAAGCTGGCGCTCGTTCAGCTGAACAAAGGCGACAAGGCGGCGACGATCAAGGCGCTCGAGCGCGTGATCGCGGCCGACCCCACCTCCGCCGAAGCGACGCAGGCGAAAACCGTCATCGAGCAGCTGAGAAAATAAAAGGGGCCTGTGCCCTGTTGTGTCTAGGTCACTCCGCTACAGCTTCATACTCCTCCTGACCGCGCTCGGCACCGCCCTCGCTGCGGTCGGCGGATGGCGTTACGCGCGCGCATCGGCGCCGGCCAGCGGCCCGATCGTGCTGATATCGATCGACACGCTGCGCGCGGATCACCTGCCGGCCTACGGCTACACCAAGGTGAAGACGCCCGCGATCGATGCGCTCGCCGCCGACGGCATCGTGTTCGAGCGCGCGTACTCGCACGCGCCCCAGACGCTGCCGGCGCACACGGCGCTCCTGTCGGGGCGCCTGCCGTTCGAGACCGGCGTCCGCGACAACATCGGCTTCACGGTCAAACCGGGCGAGCGCCTGCTGCCGCAGATGCTGCGCGAGCGCGGATTCGCGACCGCCGGCATCGTGTCGGCGTTCGTCCTGCGCAAGGAAACCGGCATCGGCCAGGGCTTCGATCTGTTCGACGCGGAGATGCCGCCCGCCGCCCTCGACGCGAACATCAGCCAGGTGCAGCGCGACGGCGGCCAGTCGGAAGCCGTCGCCGAGCGGTGGCTCGACGGCATCGGCACCTCGCGCGCGTTCCTGTTCCTGCATCTCTACGAACCGCACAAGCCGTACACGCCGCCGGAGCGCTTCGCGCAGTACGCGCCGTACGACGGCGAGATCGCGTATGCCGACGAGATCGTCGGCCGGCTCGTGCGCTATCTCAAGTCGCATCAGCTCTACGATCGATCGACGATCGTCCTGCTGTCGGACCACGGCGAGGGGCTCGGCGATCACGGCGAGCAGGAGCACGGGCTGCTGCTCTACGACGAAGCGATCCACGTGCCGTTGATCGTCAAGCAGGAGTCCAATGCCGGCGGCGGTCGGCGCGTCGCCGACATCGTCCAGCACCTCGACATCGTCCCCACGATCCTCGACCTGGTGAAGGCGCCCCTGCCCGGCAATCTGCACGGCCGATCGCTCAAGCCGCTGCTCGACGGCACGGCGCACCTGCCGGAGCAGGCGGTCTACTCGGAGGCGATGTACTCGCGGTATCACTTCGGCTGGAGCGAGTTGACGGCGCTGACCGACGGCCGCTTCCGTTACATCAAGGCGCCGCACGACGAGCTCTACGACCTGGTGCGCGACCCCCACGAGCGGGACAACATCGCGGCAGAGCGTCCGCCGGCGCGGCAGGCGCTGCGCGGCGCCCTCGATCGGATGGTCGCCGGGCAGACGCTGCAGACGCCGAGCGCGGTGCCGGCCGACGCCCGCGAGCGGCTGCAGGCGCTCGGCTACGTCGGCGCGGCCACCGACGTCTCGGCCGCGCCGGGCGACACGCTGCCCGATCCGAAGGACAAGCGCGAGATCCTCGAGAAATACCGCGCGGCGGTGGACGACGCGGGCGAGCGGAAATGGCGGGAGGCGGTCGCGCTGCTGCAGGAGATCCTGAAGGAGGATCCGGGCATGGCGGACGTCTGGAGCCAGCTCGCCACCTTCGCCGGCCGCATCGATCGGCAGGACCTCGCGCTCGACGCCTACAAACATTTCATCGAGCTGAAGCCGTCGGATCCCGGCGGCTATCTCGGCGCGGCGGCGACGCTCCTTCGCATGCAGAAGATGAAGGATGCGCGCGAACACGCCGAGCTGGCCGTGCAGATCGCGCCAGACGCCGACGCCCGATCGCGCGAGAACGCCCACGAGCTGCTCGCGAAGATCGCGCTCGCGCGGCACGACGCCGACGAGGCGCGCGCGGAAGCGGCGCTCGCGCAGAAGGTCGAGCCGCGGCTGCCGGTCGTCGCCTTCGTCGACGGCCGCATCGCGTACGACCAGGGCCAGTTCGCCGACGCGCTGCCGCACTTCGAAGCGGCGATCGCCGAGCAGAAGAAGCAGGGCGACGTGCCGCTCGCGGAGCTGCACTACTACGCGGGCGACACATACGGCCGCCTCGAGCGGTATCCCGAGGCCGAACGCCAGTTCGCCGCCGAACTGCACGACTACCCGCAGAACGTCCGCGCGCGCGCCGGCCTCGCGATGCTCTATCAGGCGACCGGCCGCGCCGACGAGGCGAAGACGACGATCGACCAGATGATGCGTGCCACGCCGACGCCCGAGGCCTACGCGCTCGCGGCGCGGCTGTGGACGATGTTCGGTAACCGACAGCAGGCCGATGCCGTCCGCGCGGAAGCGCGGCACGCGTTCGCCGACGCCCCGCGCGCCGGCGCCACGCGCGCCGCACGGCGCTAGAGCCCTCCTCGCCGCCGGCGCGGCGATCGGCCTCGCGGCCGGCGCCTGGTTCCTCGTCTGGTCCGTTCGCAGCCGGACGCCGGTCGTCGATCTCGCGCCGATTCCGAATCAGAATGTCCTGCTGGTCACGATCGACACGCTGCGCGCCGACGCCACCAGCGCGTACGGCGGTCCCGCGCGCACGCCGGCGCTCGAGCGTCTCGCGGCCGACGGCGTCCGCTTCGACTTCGCGCATGCGCACGCCGTCCTGACGCTGCCGTCGCACACCAGCATCCTGACCGGCGAGTATCCGTTCCAGCACGGCGTCCGGGAGAACTCCGGATATCGCCTCGCGCCGAACTCGCAGACCCTGGCGACGCGGCTGAAGCAGATCGGCTACGCCACCGCCGCGTTCGTCGGGGCGTTCCCCGTGCACTCGCGGTTCGGGCTCAACATCGGATTCGATGTCTATGACGATCGATTCGGCGAGACGCGCGCGCCGACCGAGTTCGTCATGCCCGAGCGGCCGGCATCGGCCGTCGTCCCGCTCGCGCGCGAGTGGATAGGCGCGAGAGCCGACGCCCAACCCGCACGCGGCGCTCCGCGCGGGCCAGCGCCGTGGTTCGTGTGGGTCCATCTCTTCGATCCGCACGCGCCGTATCGGCCGCCGGCGCCGTTCGACGCCGAGTACGCGGGCCGGCCGTACTACGGCGAGGTCGCCGCGACCGATGCGGCGCTGGCGCCGCTCTTGGACGACGTGCGCGCGTCATCGCGGCCGACGCTGGTCATCGTCACCGGCGATCACGGCGAGTCGCTCGGCGAACACGGCGAGGCGACGCATGGCCTGTTCGCGTACGAGTCGACGCTGCGGATCCCGCTGATCGTCGCCGAGGTGGGCGGCGACGCCCGTCGGACCACGGAGGCGACCGCCGCCGGCGAGCTGTCGCACGCTGCCGCGCGCCATGTCGACATCCTGCCGACCATCTTCGAAGCGATCGGCCAGCCGGTGCCGCCGAACCTGCCGGGGCGTTCGCTGCTCCGCGCGGCCGAACGCCGATCGACCGAGGCGACGACGTCGTACTTCGAGGCGATGGCGGGCATGTTGAACCGCGGCTGGGCGCCGCTCTCGGGTGTGCTCGCCGCACGCGGCAAATACATCGACCTGCCGATTGCCGAACGGTACGACCTCGCGGCGGATCCGGCCGAAACGCAGAACCTGTTCGGCCACGCCGCGGAGCAGGACCGGACGCTCGCCGCGGCCCTCCGCGATTTTCACGCGCCGCTGCCGGGCGAGCGGCGCGGCGAGACGCACGACACGGCGGCGCAGCTCCAGGCGCTCGGCTACGTCAGCGGCAGCGCGCCGGTCAAAGCGAAGTACACCGACGCCGACGATCCGAAGCGCCTGGTGGACATCGATGCGGCCGTGCATGCCGCCGTCGAGGCATTCAGCAGCGGACGTGCGGCCGACGCGGTCCGGCTGTACGAACAGGTCATCGCGCGCCGTCCGGACATGGCGATCGCGTACCGCCACCTGGCGTTCGTCGAATGGGAGCGCGGCAACGCGAGCGGCGCGCTCGCGGTCCTGGAGCGCGCCGTCTCGGCCGGCGTCACCAGCGAAGGCGTCGTCACGCAGCTCGCCGAATATCTCGCGGAGAGCGGTCAACCCGCGCGGTCGATCGCGCTCGTCGAGCCAATCGCGGCGAACACGGCGGTGGATCCGGACACGCTCAACGCGCTCGGCATCGCCTACGCGCGCGCGGGCCGTGCGGCGGACGCGACGCGCACGTTCGAGCGCGTGCTGCAGGTGAACCCCGAGAGCAGCATTCCGCTCGAAAACCTGGGGATCCTCGCGCTCGAGCACGGCCGCGTCGACCAGGCGCGGGGCTACTTCGAGCGCGCCGTGCAGGCGGATCCGCGATCCTCTCGCGCGCACGCGGATCTCGGGGTCGTGGCGCTCAAGGGCGGCGACCGCGAAGCGGCCATCGCGGAATGGCGGCAGGCCGTACAGCTCGACCCGACCAACTACGACGCGCTGTACAACCTCGCCACCACGATGGCGCGCGGCGGCCGCGCTTCGGAGGCGCGCCCGCTGCTCGAGCAGTTCCTCCGCACGGCCCCGCGCGCGTTTTACGCGCGGGATCTCGCCGAAATCGCGTCGCTACTGAAGAGCCTGCCGGAAAAACCGCGGTGATACCATTTCCGATACCGTGAAATTCCTCTGGGTGGCGGCCGTGTCCGTCGCGTCGCTGTCGTCGGCGGCCGCGCAAGAACCGCCTCCGGTGTTCAAGGCGGGCGTCGAACTCGTACGGCTGGACGTCCGGGTGAGCGACGACCAGGGGCGGCCGATCCGCGACCTGCGCCAGGACGAAGTCGAGGTGCTCGAAGGCGGCGCCAAGCGGCAGGTCGTGTTCTTCCAGCATGTGGAAGAGCCGCGCGAGTCCTACGACGACGCGAGAAGCCATACGGTCGCCGGCGACGTGTCGACCAACCAGGGCGCCGCGCGCGGCCACCTCTACGTGATCATCTTCGACGAAGCGCACATCACGCCCGGCGGCGAGCAGCGCGCGCGGATCGCGGTCGAGCGCTTCCTGACGACGCGCGTCCGCCGCGGCGACCGCGCGGCTTTGTACGCGCTGCCCGGACCGGGTCCGCAGGTGTCGTTCACCTCCGACGTCCGCCGCCTGATCGCCGAGCTGCCCAAGGTGCGCGGCACCTTCGACGCGACGGCGATGAGCGCGATGGGCACGATGTCGCTCTACGAGGCGTATCAGATCCTGCAGCGCAACGAGCAGATCGTGCAGCGCGTCACCGATCGCAACCAGGGCATGGCGGCCGCCACCGACACGCAGCGGCATACCGACGCCTCGTCGTTCGGATCGCTCCAGGGCGGCGTCACGAACCCGTACGTGGAGGACGCCGAGCGCATCGCGAACGTCGCCGATTCCGAGACGCGGACGATGCTGGCCGCGATGTCCGACATCCTGCGGCAGATGCGCACGATCGAAGGCCCCAAGACGGTCCTCTTCGTTTCGGAGGGGTTCTACGGCGATCGACTGCGCCGCGAGATCGAAAACGTCGCCGCCGCCGCCGCCGAGTCGTACAGCGTCGTGCAGGCCTTCGACATCAACCGCCACGACCTCGACGCCGCGTCGGCCGGGCCGACTGGCGGCGACCAGGCGAACGACATCCACGAGAAGCTGGGCGCGCTCGGAAGCCTCGCCATCGAAACCGGCGGCGCGCTCGTCATCGACGCGAACCGGCATGCCGACGAGGCGTTCGACGCGGTCGCGAATCAGTCGCAGGACTATTACCTGATCGGGTTCACGCCCGGCGCGTCGACCGCCGGACAACGCGACGCCTATCATCCGGTCACCGTGCGCGTAACGCGGCGCGGCGCCCACGCGAGCACGCGCACCGGCTTCACGCTGACCGACGACGCGCTCCGGCTCGGACGCCACCAGGCGATCGAGCGCGCACTGGCGGCGCCCTTCCCGCAGCAGGCGCTGCCGGTGCAATACACCACCTACGTGATGCGCGGGAGCAGCGCGGGCATGCAGCGCGTGATCCTCTCGCTCGCGGCCGAGCTCCCGCTCGCCTCCGCGCACGCGCAGCCCGCCGACGTCACGTTCGTCGTCCGCGCCGCGGCCGACGGCCACCTCGCCGCAACCGGCCACGATCTGCTGCCCCTGCCCACCTCGCACGGACGGCAGGAGACGACCGGAACCGGAACGTATCACGTGCAGTTCGAGCTGCCAGCGGGCGACTACCTGATGAGGGCGGTCGTCCGCGAGCCCGGCGGCCTGGTCGGGAGCGCCGATCGGCGCTTCACCGTGCGCGCGCTCGACGGCCCGGCGCTGACGAGCGGCGACCTGATCCTGAGCGGCACGCGCGGCGAGCTCCCCGTCCGCCCGACCGCCTACAGCGGCGACGGGTTGAGCGGCGTCGTCGAGCTCTACGCGCGCACCGCGGAGCAGATCGGATCGGCGCGCGTGGCGGTCGACCTGGTGCCGATCGGCGAAGGCGAGCCGGTCGCATCCGGATCGAGCGAGCTGGAGCCGATCCGCACGGCCGCCAACGGCAGCGTGTCGCGCGAAGCGCACGTCGACGTGCCGCTGAGCGGCATCGCCGCGGGCGCGTACGTCGCGCGCGCGCGCGTCATGGTCGGAGGCGACACGGCGGCCGAAGTGGTCCGCGACGTGGACATCCGCAGCGGCAGCCGCCCGGTGGTGACCGACGATGCCGCGACAGCGTTCGATCCGGCGGCGATCGTGGACGGCGCCGTGGCGCGGCGGTTCGCCGACCGCTTGACGAGCGCCGCGTCGCCGGCCGCGGCCGATGGCGCGCGCGCGCTCGAACGGCTCGGCGCGGGCGACTACGCGACCGCGGTCGCGGCATTCGACGCAGTGCTGTCGGCCGAACCGCACAACGCGGCGGCCGCATTCCTCGAAGGGTGGGCGTATCACGGTGCGGGCGACGATCGACAGGCGATCAGCTCGTGGCGGCGGGCCGCGTTCGAGGATCCGACGCTCGTGTCCGCGCACCTGGCGCTGGCCGACATGTACGTGCGGCTGTCGCAGCCGGCGCTCGCCGTCCAGGCGCTGAAAGCCGGGCTCGTCGCGCTGCCGCAGTCGCCGGAGCTGCTCGATCGGCTGCGGCAGGTGGAGCGGCAGTGACACGCTCGCCGCGCACACCGCCCGAAAGAATCGCCTCGGCCGGATCGGCCATCGCCGCGCTGATCGTCCTCGCGGCGTCGGCCCGCGCCCAGACGACATCCCCGAACGTGCTGCTGATCACGATCGACACCGTGCGCGCCGATCACGTCGGGGCGTACGGCGCGGCGACCGGCGCGACGCCGGCGATCGATCGCCTCGCGCGCGAAGGCGTGCGCTTCGCGGATGCGACGTCGCAGGCGCCGCTCACCGGGCCGGCGCACACGGCCATCCTCACCGGCCAGTACCCGGCGCGCCTCGGCGTGCGCGACAACGCGTCGACGCCGATCCCGAACGGCACGTCGACGCTCGCGACGGTGCTGAAGGGCCGCGGCTACCGGACCGGCGGGTTCGTCGGCGCCTTCATCCTCGGGCCCGAGTACGGGTTCGCGCAGGGCTTCGACACGTTCGACGCGACGTTCGCGAAGTTCACCGCCGGGATGAAACTGCAGGCGCAGCGCCGCGCCGGCGAGGTGACGGCCGCCGCCCTCAAGTGGCTCGATCTCGAAACGCCTCCGCCGACGGCAGGCCGCGCGCCGCGAACACCGTGGTTCGCCTGGGTCCATTACTACGACGCGCACTCGCCGTACGACCCGCCGGCGCCGTTCAAGACGCGCTTCGCAAGGACACCGTACGACGGCGAGATCGCGTACGTCGACAGCAATGTGGCGAAGCTGATCGCCGCGCTCGAACAATCCGGTCAGCTCGATCGCACGCTCGTGGCGGTGGTCGCCGACCACGGCGAGGGCCTCGGGGACCACGGCGAGCAGGAGCACGGACTGTTCCTCTACGAGTCGGTCCTGCACGTGCCGTGGATCATGCGGCTGCCCGGCCGCGCATCCGCCGGCGCCGTGGTGCGGACGCAGGTGCGCGCAATCGACGTCATGCCGACGATCGCCGCCGCCGTCGGCGCCGCCGCCGTCAGGACCGACGGGCAGAACGTGCTGCCGTTCGTCGCCGGGCCCGCGCCGCGCGACCCGGCGCCGTCGTATGCCGAGACGCTTTACCCGAAATGGCATTTCGGCTGGAGCGAGCTGAAGTCGGTCCGCGTCGGCGACTGGAAGTACATCGACGCGCCGAAGCCGGAGCTGTACGACATGCGCGGCGACGCCGGCGAGCGGAAGAACGCGATCGACGCGCGCGGACCGCTGGCCGGAGGGCTGTCCGCGGCGCTGACGAAGATCGCCGGCACCTTCGGCGCGGCGGCGACCGCCGACGCGCCGCAGCCCGATCCCGAGACGCTCGCGCGGCTGCGCAGCCTCGGCTACGTCGGCATCGCCGCGCCCTCGCCGACCGGGCGCGGCCCCGATCCCAAGGACATGGTGCCGAAGCTCGAGATGTTCAAGACCGGCATCTCGCGCGCGATGGACGCGCTCGGCCGCGGCGACGCCGACTACGCGGTCACCGAGCTGACGAAGCTGATCGCGATCAACGACCGATCGTACGAGCTGCACCTGTTTCTCGGCGACGCCTACGCCGCGCGCCAGCAGTGGGATCAGGCGCTCGGCGAGTACGCGGCCGCGCGCGTCCTCAACGCCCACAGCGCCGCGCCGTTCGTGTCCGAGGCGCGCATCTTCCTGTCGCAGCGCGACGTGCCGAAGGCCGCCGACGCGCTCGAGGCGGCCGCACGCATCGAGCCGACGAGCGGCGAAGTCGCCGTGGTGCGCGGATCGATTCTCGAGGCGCAGGGGCGCAGCCTCGACGCCGTCGCGCAGTACGAAGCCGCGGTTCGCGCCAACGGCTCCGATGCGCAGGCGCGCGCGCACCTGGCCAGCGTGGCGATGGATCTGAAGCGCTACGACGTCGCGAAGGCGCAGTTCGAGGCGCTCATCAAACTCGGCTACCGTCCCGGGCGCATGCACTTCGGCCTCGCGCAAATCGCCGAAGCGACCGGGGACGCCAAAACCGCCGCCGCCGAATATCGCCTCGCGCTTCGGATCGAGCCGAACTTCGCGCCGGCCAGAGCCGCCCTGGCCCGCCTGCCGCAATAGGAGGTCCCATGCTGTTCGTGCTGCTCGCTCTGCAGGTTACGCTGGCGTCGCCGCAGCCGATCGCGGAGCTCGACACCGGCAAGCTGAAAGGCGAGCTCGCGCGGCTGGCGTGGTCGCCCGACGCTTCGGATCTCTACGTCCAGACCGTCGATCGCGACCGCACCGGCAACGTCGTCGCCGTCCGTCACTACGTGGTGAGCGCCAGCGGCCGCGCGGTGAAGGGCGTCGACCGCGAACCCGAGTGGGCGACGAAGTTCTGGGCGTGGAAATCGGCGCAGGCTGCGCCCGGCCAGCCGGCGTTCCGCATCGACGTCAAGCAGCGCGAAGAAACGGTGCGCTCGACCTCGTCGCCGACCGGCGGCGCCCTCGCACGAGGCGGCGGCGCCGACCCGACGCAGGGGACGACGGTCGAAGACGCGGCCAACGCCGCATACAACACGCAGCGCCTGCTGGTGTCGGACCTGAAGATGAAGAACGAGCTGATCGGCACGTGGGTCAACGAGCCGGTCGTCCCCGGGCTGACGTTCGCGTGGTCTCCCGAGTCGCTCCACCTGCTCGCGTTCGCGCGGCGCGACAAGAAGGACGGCGGCGCGATCGCCGTCCTGGATGCGTCGGGGCAGAAGCAGGAGCTCGCCGGACCGAAGAACGCGATCCTTCCGGCGTGGTCCGACGATGGAAAGCACTTCGCGTGGATCGAGCGGAAGGACAAGAAGAAGTTCGAGCTGATGGCGGCCGACATCTCGGTGCAGTAGCGCCATGATCGGTCGCGTCAGCGCCCTGCTCGTCGCCGCCGCCGTGCTGCAGCAGGCGCCGCCTCCGCCCGCGCCGCCGACGTTCCAGTCGGCAACCGAAGTCGTCGAGGTCGACGTCGTCGTCCACGACAAGACGGGCGCGTTCGTACGCGACCTCTCGATCGACGACTTCGCGGTCGAAGACGAGGGGCGGCCCCAGCGCGTCGAGCAGCTCTATCTGCATCTGATGGACGCGCCGCCGCGGCGCGACGCGCTGCAGCCCGGATCGTTCGTGCCGCGCGTGGAACGAAACACGACGGGCCGCACGTTCGTCGCGCTGTTCGACAGCGATCATCTGACGGCGGGAGGATTCAAGCGCACGCGAGACGCGGCGGCGCATCTGTTCGACGCGCGGTTCCTCGACGGCGTCGATCTCGGCGGCATCGTCGTCGACGGGCGCGTCGTCAACAACAGGCTCACCAGAAGCCGCGACGAGTTGTTGAAGGCGCTGAAGAGCGCGAGCCCGGCGCTGACGAAGTCGTCGCGAATGCTCGACGAGCGACAGTGGCCGCGGATGTCCGACGTCGAAGCGATTCGCATCCGGGTCAACATGGACGACAACGTGCGGCGCGAAGTGATCCGGCGCGCCATGCAGGACGACCCGACCGCGCGCCAGGAGCTCGTGGAGACGGCCGTCGACGTCAAGGCGGCGGACCTGAGCGCGTCGTCGCAGGCGCAGACGAACCGCACGATGCAGACGGCCATCGGCGTCCTGAATGGCCTCGAGCGGATGCCGGGGCGCAAGACGCTGCTGTTTCTCACCGAGGGGTTCGTCGCGGACGAATCGTGGCCGCTCGTCAAGGACGCCGTCGCCCGCGCGGCGCGCGCCGACGTGCGCGTCTACTCCCTCGACGCGCGCGGGCTCGACCGCGGCCTCCGCGGCGGACAGGACGTGAATCCCGGGGGCCAGGACGCGGGACAGCGGCTGCTCGAGCAGCTCGACTTCGGCGGCGATGCGATGAACAGCCTCGCGGTGGACACCGGCGGGTTCGTCGTCCGCAACGCCAACGACTTCGCCCCCGCCATCGACCGCATCGTCGACGACGCGAGCAACTACTACGTGCTCGGGTATCGGCCGGGCGTGCCGCAGGACGGCAAGTTTCATCGATTGTCGGTGAAGGTCAAGCGGCCGGGCGTGTCGGTCAGGGCGCGGCGCGGGTACGTGGCCACGCCGAAGCCGGCCGCTCCGACGTCCACAGCCGAGCGCGCGGCTGCGCCGGCGGAGCGCGAGGGGCCGGGCGAGCGGGACTCATCGTCGCCAGCCGCGCGCGCCGACGCGGCATCCACCGTCCAGGGCGACCGCTCCACGGCCGTGCCGACGGAGGCCGCGGAGCCGACGCTGACGAATGCACCGCTGGCGCAAGGGCTTCGGTTCCGGCCCGATGCCGCGAGCCATGTCGACATGCTGCTGAAGGGCGAGACCGCCGACGCGGCGGCGCAGTCCGGGTGGGAGGCGTATCAGCGCGGCGACGTCGCCGCGGCGCGCTCGTTCCTCTCCGTTGCGGCGGCCGCCGCGTCGGCGCATCCGTGGGTCCACTATGCGCTCGGCCTGTCGCAATACGCGCTGCGGGACTTCAAGGAATCGGCGGCCGAGTGGGAAGCGGTGCGCCGCGCCGAACCGGCGTTCGAGCCGGTGTACTTCGATCTCGTCGACAGCTACCTGCAGCTGCACGAGCACGACGAAGCGGTGAAGGTGCTGCGCGCCGCGCGCGAGCGGTGGCCGCGCGATCCCGAGGTCTACGACGCGCTCGGCGTCGTGCAGACCTCGCGCGGGGTGATCGACGACGCGGTGAAGGCGTTCCAGGACGCGGTGGCGCTGGCGCCGCAGAGCGCCGTCAGCCAGTTCAATCTCGGGCGCGCGCTCGAGATGCGCTACACGCGGACGCGGCGCTACGTCCAGCAGCTGCAGCGATGGGTCTCGAACGAGCGCGACCGCTCCGCCGCCATCGAGCACTACAAGGCGTGCATTGCGCTCGGCGGGCCGTTCGCGCAGGCGGCGCAGGAGGGGGTGACGCGGTTGGACTGGAAGGTTCAGTAGTTCTCGGGTTCTCGGGTTCTCGGGTTCTCTGGTTCTCGGGGTTCTGCCGGTTCTCTCGGTTCTCTCGGTTCTCGCGGTTCTCGCGGTTCTCGCGGTTCTTCGGGTTCTCCCGGTTCTTGGGTTCTGCCGGTTCTTCGGGTTCTCCCGGTTCTTGGGTTCTCCCGGTTCTTCGGGTTCCCCGGGTTCTGCGGGTTCTCGCGGTTCGTCGGGTTCTCGCGGTTCTTGGGGTTCTCCCGGTTCCTCGGGTTCTCCCGGTTCTCGCCGTTCTCCCGGTTCTTCGGGTTCTCGCGGTTCTTCGGGTTCTTCGGGTTCTCCCGGTTCTTCGCGGTTCTCGCGGTTCTTGGGGTTCTCCCGGTTCGTCGGGTTCTCCCGGTTCTTCGGGTTCTCCCGGTTCTTCGGGTTCTCGCCGTTCTTCAGGTTCTTCCGGTTCTCCGGTTGCCGGCGCGTCTCGGAGCGTCTCTTATAGGGCCTCGCGTTCTCGGCTCCGGAGCGTCAGAACCTCAGAACCGATGAACCTGAAGAACCTACAGAACCTACAGAACCTAAGAACCTAAGAACCTGAAGAACCCAAAGAACCCAAAGAACCGAGAGAACCGAGAGAACCGAGAGAACCGAGAGAACCGAGTCACTTCAGCATATCGAGAATCCCCCTCGCCGTCTTCGCCTCGGGCGCGTTGGGCGCCATCTCCAGGAACTTCGTCAGGTCGGCCTTCGCCAGATCGTTCCTGCCCAGCTGCAGCTGCGTGATGCCCCGGTAGTAGTACGCGTCGGCGGCTTGCGGAAACTTCGCGATCGCCTTGTCGAACCACGGCAGCGCGTCCGCCGGCTTCTTCTGGTTGATCAGACCGATCCCGGCGTTCACGAACGTCGACGGATCGGTGATCTTCGACTCGTCGATCGACGCGAGGATCTGTCGGCTCTCGTCGGCGTTCCCCTTCTCGCCGAGCACGTTCGCGAGCAGCAGCTTCACCTCGACGTTGTTCGGATCCTTGGCGAGCGCCGCGCGCAGGTGCTCGATGGCCGGATCGAGCTGGTGCTCGGCGTAGTACGTCCGCGCGATGTACGGCTCGACCTGATACGCGTCGGGATGCGCCGAGAGGATGCCCTGGTAGATCGCGCGCGCCTCCGCGAACTTCTGCTGCTTGACGAGGTCCGCCGCTTTCTCGAGATCCGCTCGAATCTGCACGTTCGGATCGACCGCCGCCTTCTTCAGCGTCACCGTCATCGGCGGATTGTGATCGTGCTCCTGGAACGACGCCGACTTCTTCGTCGGCTCGTATCCGGGTTTGTCGAAGTCGAGGTTCCAGTTGCCGCCGTTGATGCCGGCCAGCACGAACTCGCCTTTCTTGTTCGTCTTCACGGTCGGGCCGCCGTTCGACTCTCCGCGGACCCCTTTGACCGTCACCCCTTCGATCGGGTTGCCCGCGTCGTCGACGACGATGCCCGCGAGCCGACCCATGCCGCGCCAGTCCTGCGCACGCGCGGCGGCCGCCAACAGGAGGATGCAGAGTCCGATGGTCGAGGTGCGCATCAGCTTCATGCCACGATCGTACACAAAAAAACCCCGGCGGTTGCCCGCCGGGGTCTGACGCTTCGCTTCAGCGCCTCTGCGTCCTTTGCGTCCTTTGCGTCCTTTGCGTCCTAGAAATTAAACCGCACGCCAATGCGCGCGATCCGCGGCTGCATGATCTCCTGCGTCGTGTTGTACGACGTCAGGCGGGCGTCGTATCCGTAGCCGAGCGTCGTCGCCGCGTTGAACACGTTGAAGATGTCGAGGTCCACGGCGACGTTCGTCGTCGAGAACTTGAACATCTTCTCGAGACGGACGTCGAACGACGCGACCGGGTCGAGGCGGAATTGATCCTCGTTGCTGACGAGCAGGATCTCCTTCGACGACTTCACCGGATCCTTCGTCGCGACGTTGCTCCGGTACCACGGCTCGCCGTAGCCCTGGCGGAACACGAGGTTCGCGCCGAGGTCGATGCCCCAGGGGCCCTGATACATGCCGTTCGCGCTCAACTGATACTTCGGCGGCAGCAGGTAGATGTTGCTCTTGCCGCTGCCGGTCGATCGGACGACCACCGGGCCGCCGTTGACGAGCGGACCGGATCGCTGCAGGTTCGTGTACTCGCCCGAGGCATACGGTGTCGCGGTCGGGTCGAGAATCGCGTCCGGCGCGTCGAAGTACTCGTTCCAGCTCGTGGACGCGAAGCCGAGCCGCGCCATCCAGTGGTTGGACATGCGCTTGGTCGCGCTCAGCTCGAGGCCCATGTACCGCTGGTGGTAGTCGGGCCGGTTCTGCGCGGTGAACCCGGGCAGCACGCCCGACGCCGCGTAGAACGGCCTGGTGACGGTGCCGACGTTGGCGAACGTGCCGGTGAACGTGCCCGACTGCTTGTAGCTCGCGGACGTGATGCCGTTCGCCGGGTTCCACAGGAAGTTGTTGAAGTAGCGGTACGTGAACGTCGCGCTGACGCCGAAGTTCGGCATCAACTCGTGATCCATGCCCGCCATGAACTCCTGCGTCCGGGGCGCGCTGATGTCGCCCACCTTGTTGGTCGTGTTGAACACGCCGGGGTGCGCCAGGTCGACGCTGCCGTTTGCGAACGCCGGGTTCTTCAGATCGATTTCGTTCAGGTCCGCGATCCCGTTGCAGCCGTTGACGCCGACCGTGACGCAGGGCTGCCCGTTGGTCTGTTTGTCGACGGCGTAGTAGTAGATGTAGCTGTACGGCTGCACCGCGGACAGGAAGCTTGCCGCGTTGCCGGGCAGCTGCGAGGCGAACATCGCATAGCTCGCCCGCGCGACGGTCTTCCGCGATTCGTTCAGCGCGTACGTGATGCCGACGCGCGGCGTGACGTTGTTGAAGTCGTACACGCTCGACACCGCCGAGGAGCTGACCGCCGGCATCAGCGGGAAGCCGGCGACGCCGGGAACCGACAGCGCGTTCAGCGACGACACCTGATGGTCGAAGCGGACGCCCGCGGTGACCGTCAGGCGGTTCAGCGAGATCGTGTCGGTGACGAACCCCTGCGCGTAGGTGGCCGTCGTGCTCGTCGGGTAGTCGTACTGCGGCTTGGCGTACATGTTCGGATAGCCGAGCCAGCCGGTGATGATGCTGTTACCGCCCACCTGCGACAGCGAATCGACCGGCGTGCGGCGGTACGAGAAGCCGAACTTCACCTCGTGCTTGCCGGCGAAGTAGCTGCCGTCGCCCGCGCCGTAGTACTGCGGCCGCGTCGTCGAGTAGAAGTAGTACGAGTTGTGGTGCACGCCCGCGTCGTCGACGTACCACGACTTGTTGCCGCCCTCGGGCGTCAGGCTGAACCCGCCGCTCACGTAGGCGTAGCGCGCCGCCAGGAACAGGTTCTGGCCGACGACGAAGTTGCCTTCGCCCTTGTAGTACTTCGTCGGACCGGTCTGATCCCACGTCGTTTCCTGCGGGAAGAGCGCGCCGGCGCCGCGACCGAATTTCTGCTTGTTCCCCTCGAAGAAGGTGAAGTTCGCGCGGACGCTCGGGTTGAGCTGCCCGTCGGCCTTGAACGCGTAGTTGCGGAGCACCGTCTCGTCGCCCACGCCGGTCAGCGTGATGATCCGCGGGTGCGTTTCGCCGATCGTGCCCCAGGCCCACAGCTTGTCCTTCAGGATCGGACCGCCGAGGTCGAAGCCGTAGTCCTTGTAGTAATCGGTGCGGTTGCCGCAGTCCTTCGTGTAGCCGCTGCTGATGCAGGCCTGGCTGGTTCCGCCGATCGTCTTCGCGAGCGTCGGATCCATGTTGTTGCCCTGCAGGCTGTTGTTCTCGAAGTAGTACCGCGCGGCGCCGTGCGGCGTGTTGCTGCCCTTCTTGAGCACCATGTTCAACTGCACGCCGGGCGTCGGATTCTGCGCGTCGGCGCCGCCGGTCGTGATCGACATCTCCTGGAACATGTCGAAGTCGTAATAGGTCGGCGTCGAGCCGGTCGACCCCATGTCGGTGATCGGCACGCCGTCGATGCTCCACGTGTTGTCGGTGCCGACCGAGCCCTTGCCGATGTAGTTGGACTGCTGGCCCGATTCGGAGCCGCCGACGTTGACGCGGTCGACGTAGATCGTCGGCACCGTCTGCATGACCACCCACGGGTCGCGCGCGCTCGGGATGTTCTGCAGCTCTTCGAGCGTGACGTTGGTGGTCGTCGTCTCGCGCTTGACGTCGATGATCGGCGTCGCGGCGGTGACGTTGACCGTTTCCTGCGTCCCCGCCACACCCATCCGCACCATCAGCGGCGTGGCGGCGCCGGTCGCGACGACGACCTGGTTGTTCGTATAAGTGTTGAAGCCCTGCAGCGCCGCCTTCACCGCGTAGGTGCCGACCGGCAGCCCCAGGAAGTGGGCCTGGCCCTGCGAATCCGAGACCTGCGTCTGGTTCACCGGGCCGGTGAGATCCACGCTGACGCCGGGGAGACGCCCGCCCGTGGAATCTTCGACCGTCACGTCGACGCGGCCCGTGAAGACCTGCGCCGATGCTGGCGAAACGAAGCCGACGAGCAGCAGCGCCACGGCGTACGGCGTGGCGAGCTTTCCGAGCTTACAGTCCATGCGTCCGCTCCTCCTCTAAGAGCTGAATTTGGAACCGCAAGTCGCGTGTATGTCGCATCTTCGATACGACTGAATCCAGGGCGATACGTGCGACTGGACGACCCCACCAAAACTTTGGAAGGGTCAACGCAGCGCACATGATACTCCCTCGTCACAAGTCAAGACCCGCCAATCATTCGGTTTCGTGCACTGTCCGGTCAGTGATCCAAATTGCAGAACGCGACATCAGGTTTTTCTCAAAACCGGGCGGCGTGCCGGGCAGCCGCGTGCAGCACAGCACCAAATCAGCCGCCCGTATAATCGCGAACCGTGCGGCTGGCGGCCCTTCTGACCCTCGTCACTCTCCTTCCGCAGACCCAGACCGGCGCGAGCCGCCTCATCCTTGCGGCCGTGACCGACGCCCGCGGCCGCCCCATCGTCGACATCGGCGCGGACGATTTCGTGGTCGCGGAAGCGGGGGCATCGCGCGACATCCTGTCGGCGCGCGTCGCCGACTACCCGATCGCGCTCCTGCTCGACACCGGCGTCGCGGGCCGCACCGATTTCGCGCTGATGCAGCGCGCGGCGCAGCGGTTCGTCGAGCGGCTGGGACACGATCGGCCGGTGGCGGTGGGGACGTTCGGCGAGACGCCGAAGATGCTGACCACGTTCGACGACACGCGCGAGACGGTCGTCGCGCGGCTGAACGAGCTGACGGCCGGCGCTGGCGACAGCCGCCTGCTCGCCGGCGCCGCGCTCGCCGCGAAGATGCTGCACGACACCGGCACCCTCTTCTCGGCAATCGTGGTGCTGTCGGCGTCGACCGTCGACAACAGCCGGGAGCCGGCCGATGAACTGCTCGCGCCGATCGTCGATACCGGCGCGATCCTCCATGTGATCGCCAACCGCGCCGTCGGCGCCATCGCGGGGAGGGGCGACCGAGCGCTGCGGGCGCTCGTCGAACAGACGCGGGGGGAGTTCACGCCGGTCTACTCGGCGGCGTCGTACCAGGCGGCGCTCGATCGGCTCGTCGACCGGCTCGCCAGCGAGATGCTGATCGAGTATCTCGTGCCGCCCGGATCGAAACCGCTCGACGCGAAGATCGGCATCCGCCTGGCGGGCGCGCGGGTGCGCGGCCTCGGCGTCGCGCCGAAGTGACGGCCGGCGGCGCCGGTCCTACTTCCGCTTCTGCGCCTCGGCGATCAACTGATCGATGTTCGGATATTTCGGGTCGAGCGCGCGCGCGCTGGTGAACTGCTTGTACGCCTCGTCGAACCGGCCGGCGCGTGCGGCGGCGACGCCGAGGTACACGTGCGGCTGCGCCGCGCTTTTGTCGAGCGCGATCGCGGCGTTCAGCGCCTCCACGGCCGGCGCCTCGCGGCCGCGCGACAGCTCGAGCCAGCCGAGCGTCGTCTGATCGCGCGCCTCGTCGTTGAACGTCCGCAGGCTCTCGGACCACTCGTCCTGCGCACGCGCGAGCGCCGCGCCGACCGCGCCGTCGAGCCGCGCGATGCCGCGGTCGAGCAGCGCCGCGGCAGCGCGGACCCGGACGACGCGCGCGGCGTCGGTCAGCCGCGCGGCGATGACGGCGGTGGTGCGGTCGTCCACGACCGCACCCAGCGAGCGGACCGCCGTCGCACGCACGAGCGGCTCGGGATCGTTCGCCGCGCCGATGAGCGCGTTGACGACCGCCGGCGCAGCGGCGGGAGCGGCGGTGCCCGGGGCGGCTGACGCGCGCTTCGCGATCAACTGCCCCGCGAACTCCGCGGCGCTGGCGCGGATCGTCGCGCCGTTCGATCGATCGCTCGCGAGCCGCGACACGTCCTCCAGCGCCCCCGCATCGTCCGCGCCGGCGCGGTACATCGCGTCGGCCACGCGGACGATCGCGTCGCGGCGGCCGCGATTGCCGTACCACGCATCCATCGTCGTCGCGGCCCATTCGGGCGACTTGTCTTCGTGACACGTCGTGCACGCGTTCGGCGCGCCGTATCTCGCCGTGATTTCGGGCACGGGCGGCTGGAACGTGTGATCGCGGCGGCGCGTGAACAGGCGCCAGTTGACGTCGCTCATGTGGCATTCGATGCAGCGGCTGCCCTGCGATTCGGGCGCGTGATGCGTGTGCGACGTCCACGTTCCGGAGGCGGCGGGCGGCTCTTTGTGACACTGCGTGCACAGCGTGTCGGACTCGCGGGTGCGCCTGCCGTCCGCGTCCTCGACCACCACCTTCAGCATGTGCGGGTTGCCCTTGCCGTGCATCTGGTGGCAGCTCGTGCACGTCGCCTGGCCGCGCTGGAAGCAGCCGCTCTCCATCACCGCCTGCGGGCGGTTGAAGCGGCTCGGCCGGCCGTCGGGCCAGAAGTCGCCCTGCGGATCGTTCTCGGGGATCGGCTGGCTGACGAGAAACGGCAGCGCGTAGTCTTCGTAGCGATCGCCCGGCTTGAACCCGAAGAACACGTTGTTCTTGTTACCGTGGCAGTAGCCGCACGCGTCGAAGGTCTGCCGAGGCGTCGCCTTGGCCGGCGAGAAGATGCGCAGCTGCTCGAGCGTCGGCCGCGTGGGCGCCGCGAGCGGATCCTTGTCCCACTCGGCGGCCACGGCGACGTGCGCCGAGCCGGGGCCGTGACACGCTTCGCAGCCGATGCCCATCTCGGTCCACGTCGAGTCGTAACGCTTCGTCGACGCGTCGTAGTTGCGGGCGAGGTTCGTGGCGTGGCAGTTGACGCACGTGACGTTCCAGATCTGCCGCAGATCCTCTTTCGGGTGATCCGGTACCGGCGCGATCTCTTTCCAGTCGATCCAGCGCTTCGTCTCGTTGTGCCAGAAGACCGGCAGCACGTAGATGCGGCCGTCGGAGAGCTTCGACAGGTATCCCTGGAACCGCCGCGCGCCGAGCGTGAAGTCGACGGCGAAGCGCTCCGCCGGGCGGCCTTCCTGCGCGATGGTGACGAAGTAGCGGCCGTCCTTCTGCTCCATCGTGTACGCGCGGCCGTATTGCTCGAGGTGCGTCCCGGGGCGGAAGTCGCCCTCGACGCGCGCCTCGGCGATCGGCTTCGTCATCTGCACGTGAAGCGTGCTCTTCCAGGTGCTGTATTCGTCGGTGTGGCAGCGCGCGCACGCCGCGGATCCGACGTAAACGGCGGCGGCTGCGCCTGCGGCATAGGCGTCGCGCGTTCGATCGGCGTCGCCGGTCGGGCGCGCCGGCGTCGTTTGCGCGTACGCGATCGCCGTGGCGTACGTGGCGACGACCAGGACGGCCCACCGACGCCACGCAGCCCGCATCCGCGGCACGGGCCGGCTATCGCGCTCGTCGCGCGCGCGACACCAGCGCCGCCGGGCCCACCTCATCTCCCCACCGCCACGCTGATGTCGCCCTTGACCACGTCCATCGACAGCACCGGGTCGCCCGAGCCGATGGTCGCTTCGCCGAATCGCGGTCCGAACCGATCCTTCGTCGCCAGCGGGATGTCCGACGTGATGCTGCCGTTCAGCGTCACGGCGAGGATGCGCGCGTTGGCCGGCCGCTGGCCGAGCCGGACGCGCAGCGGACCGTTGAACACCCGCAGCCGCATCATGCCGTTCGGCGTCAGCTCCGGATCCCGCAGATCGATGCCGCCGAGCTCCGACTCGAGCCGCACCCGGCCGGCGAGCCGCGTCGCCTCGATGGTGCCGCGGCGGATGGCCACGTCGGCGGCCGAGCGGACGTTCGCAATCCGCACGCGCCCCTCGAACACGCGCACCGACGGAAAGGCGACCGACGCGGGTGCGCTGATCGCGATCGTGGCGGCCAGGCGCGCGTCGCGTCCCGCGTCGGCCTGGACCACCGACACATGGAGGCCGTCGGGCTGTTCGTCGACGACGAGCGGCACGCGTGCGAGGTCGGCGCGCGACGGGGCGCGACGCTCGACCTCGACTTGCACGTCCGAGCGATCGGCGGCCGTGATGGTGAGGTCGGCGATCGTCGCGTCGACGCGAATCGCCGCCGGCGCGGCGGCGAGGCGCGACGCGCGCTCGACCACGTCAGCGGCGCCCGATGCGGGCATCACCGCCGCAGCACACACGAGAACGGCCGCGGCCGCCAGGCACCGCACGCGTCGATTATAGAATTGCGAAGGCAGATGCCCAACACCACAGTCCCAAAGCGCCCGCCGCATCTGCGGAAAACGCCGAGCCAGTGCCTGGCCGCGCGTCGCGTGTATCCAGCGGCTGCTGTGTTGCTGGCGCTGCTCGCGTGCGCATGCGGCCGGGGCCGACCGCACATCCAGCCGGGCGACTGCCGCGGCTGCAACGTGCTGCTCGTCACCATCGACACGCTGCGCCTCGACCGCGTCGGCGCCTTCGGCAGCACGCGCGGGCTGACGCCGACGCTCGACCGCCTTGCATCGAGCGGCCTGCGGGTCACGCGCGCGTACGCGTCCGCGCCGCTGACGCTTCCGTCGCACACGTCGATCCTGACCGCGGTGCCGCCGCCGGTTCATGGCGTCCGCGCCAACGGCCTGTTCCGCCTCGGTCCGCAGTTGCCGACGCTGGCCACGGTGCTGAAGAGCGCCGGGTACCGCACCGGCGCCTTCGTCGGCGCCTTCGTGCTCGACGCGCGGTTCGGGCTGACGCGCGGCTTCGACGTCTACGACGACCATTACGGCGAGAAGCACGAAGGCGATCGCACCGAAGGCGCGGAGAGGCGCGCCGAAGAGGTGACGAGGCCCGCGCTGGCCTGGATCACGTCGCAGGGCGCGGCGGCTCCGCCAGCGGCCGCGAGCCGCCAGCCGTGGTTCGCGTGGATCCACCTCTACGATCCCCACGAGCCTTACGACGCGCCGGAGCCGTGGCGTTCGCAGCACGAGCCGTACGACGCGGAGGTGGCGTACACCGACGCGACGATCGGCCGCCTGATCGACAACCTGAAGGCCGCCGGGCAACTCGACTCCACGCTGGTCCTCGTGTGCGCGGACCACGGCGAAAGCCTCGGCGAGCACGGCGAACGGACGCACGGCAGCTTCGTCTACGACGCGACGATGAGGGTGCCGTGGATCGTGTGGTCGGCGAGCGGCGCGATCGCCGGACGGATCGACGATCTCGTGCAGTTGATCGACGTGGCGCCGACCGCGCTCGATCTGGTCGGCGTGGCCTCGCCGCGCGAGTTCGAAGGCCGGTCGCTGGCCCGGCCGAAGTCCGACGGCGCGTCGGTCGCCTACCTCGAAGCGATGGACGCGAATGTGACCCGCAACTGGGCGCCGCTCACCGCCATCGTCTCGGGCACGCGCAAGTTCGTCGATCTGCCGATCCCGGAGCTGTACGATCTCGCCGCCGACCCCGGCGAGTCGTCGAACGTCTACGCGCGCGACGGGGACACGGCGCGGACGCTCGACGCGCGGCTGCGCGATCTGCGCGCGTCGTTCGACGCCCGCGCCGCCGGCGCCGACAAAACGGTCCTCGGCAGCGACGCGCGGCAGCGGCTGCAGGCGCTCGGCTACACGGCGTCGAGCGCCGACGCGTCACAGCGCATCTACACCGACGCCGACGATCCGAAGACGCTCGTGCCGGTGTCGAACGAGCTGAACGATGCGGTCGCGGCGTTCAACCGCGGCGACCGCAGCGCCGTCGCGCGCGTCGCGGCGATCGTCCGGCAGCATCCGCGCTTTTCCACCGCCGCCGGCGAGCTCGCGCTGATGCAGCGGCGCCTGGGCGATCTGCCGTCGGCCATCGCGACGCTCGACGGGCTGGCGAAGCGCGGCGCCGCCGACCCCCGGTCGCTCGTGATCCTGGCGGGCTTGTTCGTCGACGCGGGCGACTTCGACCGGGCCACGGCGATCGCGGACGCCGTGATTGCCGCGCATCCCGACTTCGTCGACGCCTACAACGCGCGCGGCCTCGCGGCCATGCGCCGCGGCCGGCACGACGCCGCGCAGCAGTCGTTCAGGAAGATGCTGGAGCTGGATCCGGGTTCTTCGACCGCGTACGCGAACATGGCCGCCGACGACCTCGCCGCGCGCAAACTGCCCGACGCGGCCGACGCGCTGACGCACGCGGTTGCGCTCGACCCGCGGAACTTCGACGCGCTCTACAATCTCGGCATGGCGCTCGACGCGCTCGGCCGCCGCGACGAGGCGAGGCCGTATCTCGAACGCTTCGCCGCGCAGGCGCCGCCGCAGCGTTACGGGGCCGACATCGCGCACGTGCGGAAGCTGCTCGGAAAATGAAAAGGGCCGGGCGATGAGCCCGGCCCCGGACGTGACGGTCGGAGGCGACGGTCGACAGCCGTGAACTGTCGACCGTCGACGGTCAGCGGCTTACCAGAGGAACCGCGCGCCGATGCGGAACGTGCGCGGCGCCAGGATCGCCGTCGGCTGCTGGAAGTTCGCGCCGGCGAGCGTGTTGATCGTTTCGGCCGCGTACTGGTTCGCCAGGTTGAAGCCGTCGAGGAACAGACGGAGCCGCGTCTGCGCCAGGGTCACCTGCTTCTCGATCCGGACATCGATCAGCGAGATGTTGTCCTGGCGGAACGCGTTGTACGGCGTCGCGAAGATCGCCGTCGACGACAGCGAGCCGTTCGTGTTGCTGCCGTTGGATCCGGCACCCGCGCTGAACGCACAGGCGCACGACGGCGGCGTCGAGACCGAGATCCGGCGGGCGTAGTTCTGCCCGGCCTGGAACCGGTAGATGGCGCTCAACATGACGCCCCACGGAGCGTTGTAGGTGCCACTCACCTTGGCGCTGTAGGTCGAGAAGTCGTAGTCGCCCGGGCCGTTCGGGGTGTTCGGGTAGCCGTACGGAAAGTCGTGCTGCCACGTGTAGCCGAACCCGCCCTGCAGCGAGTAGTTGTGGCTCTGGCGCTTGTTCAGCGAGAACTCCACCGTCTTGTACGTCCCGTTGTCCGGCGAGTTCTGCACGACGTTCGTCGTCGGGAACTGCCCGGTCTGCGAGTTCGGGATGCCGTACGCCGTCAGCACGTTCGTCGGGTCGTTCGGATCGGTGACGCTGAACGGAACCGTGTAGGCCGACGCCGGGCGCAGCGGCTGGAACGTGCCGGTCTGGTTGGTCACGGTGTAGAAGACGTACCCGACGCGCGCCCCGACGCCCTCGGTGATCTGCTGTTCGAGGAACGCGGTCGCCTGGTGCGAATACGGCTGCTTGATGTTCGGGTCGACCGAAATCGTGCCCGCCAGCGCCTGTGCGGTCGGGTTGCCGTTGGTGGTGTAGTTCACGCCGTTCAGCGTGTAGAACACCGGGTCGCCCGCGCCCGCCGTCTTCAAGTTGTACGTCACGCTCTTGGTCGCCTGGTTCGGGTTCGCGCTCGCGGCGACGCCGACGCCGGGGTTGAAGCGATACATGCCGTAGTTCAGCTTCAGGACCGTTCGGCCCGTGCCGAGCAGATCGAAGCTGCCGCCGACGCGCGGCACGATCGACTTCCAGTTCAGGTAGTGCGTCTCGCAGAACAGCGGGTTTGTCGAGCAATTGGCGCTCGGAACGGGCAGGCCAGTCGGGAACGTGTAGGCCAGCTGCGTCTGGTCCGGCGTGAAGACGTCGTACTGGTCGTAGCGGACGCCGAGGTTCAACGTCGCGCGGCCGATGGTGTACTGGTCGGTGACGAAGAAGTCCTTCGTGTTCACGCGGTCGACGCTCAGCAGGTTGCCGCTCGGCCCGTCGCCGAGGCTCCCGACCTTCAGCGCGGTCGGCGCATAGAACACGACGTTGCTCGGCGTGCCGCTCGACGCAATCGTGACGCGCTCATTCCCCGACGCCACCTGCGTGTAGCCGTACCAGCCGTACTCGAACAGCGCTTCGCCGCCGATCTTGAAGTTGTGCGTGCCGCCCCAGGCGTCCTTGAAGTACGTCAGCGACCCGGTCGCCTGCAGCCGCCGGCGGTCGGTCTGTTCCTTCTGGTCGGCGCCGATGAGCAGCGTGTTCTTGTTGTCGAACACTTCGGGCTGCGTCGTGTCGCTGTTGGCGAGCAGCGGGAAGTAGTAGCCGAACCCGCCGTAGCGCGCTTCCGCGAACATGTTGTTGCTGAGCGTGCCGTTCCACTCGCCCTTGTAGATCCAGCTGCCCGACACCTGCTTCAGCGTGCCGTCGAGCGCCGTGTAGTTCAGCGACGCCTGCGGCAGGCGGTTCGGCTGCGTCTTCTGGCCCCACTGGTAGTAGCCGATCAACTTGTTGTTCTGGTTGATCTGGTAGGTCGCCTTGCCCGAGGGGTTCCAGAGGCTCGTGTCGAACGACTTGCCGGCGATCGCGCCGATGAAGTTCGGCTGGCCCACCGAGTTGGTGAAGTAGCGGTACGAGAAGTACCACCACAGCTTGTCCTTCTTGATCGGTCCGCCGACGTTGATGTTGCTGTCGCGGTACTTCAGCGTCTCGTTGCTGTGCGCGCGGATGTTGCCGCCCGGGTTCGTCGCCGGGTCGTAGAGGAACTTCGTCGGCACGTTGTTCAGGATGTTCTCGCCGATCATCCCGTTCGTTTCGTAGTCCTGATAGAGCTCGCCCTGGAACTTGTTGCCGCCCGACTTGCCGAGCATCTGGCTCTGGACGCCGGGGGTCGGCATCTCCGCGCCCTGCGCGATCGTGCCGAGGAAGACCTCTTCGAACGAGCCGTAGTCGACGTAGAAGCCGGCGCCGCTCGTGCCCTCGGTCGTGTTGATGCCCTCGACGAGGACGCGGTTCTGGCCGTTGTAGCCGTACGACGCGTAGCCGGTCTGCGTGCCGGCGCGGTTGCCGCCGACGTCGATGCGCGACATCTGCACCGACGGGGTCACCGCGAGCAGCGCCCACATGTCGCGCGCGTTCGGCAGCTCCTGCAGCTGTTCGAGCTTGAAGTTCTGCTGCACGCGCGTGTTCGACGTGTCGATGACCGGCGAATCGCCGGTGACCGTCACCGTCTCCTGCACCGACGCGACCTGCAGCTGCACGTTGACCGTCGCCGTGAAGCCCATCGAAATCTGAATGTTCTCGCGCTTCAGGGTGTTGAACCCCGGCAGCTCGAACGTGACGGTATAAGTGCCGGGCGGCAGCGCCGGAAAGCGGTAGTTGCCACCGGTGTCGGTGACCGCAGTCTGCACACCCATGAGCGACTGGCTCGCGACCGAGACGGTCACGCCCGGCAGCACGGCGGCGCTGCTGTCCTCGACCTTGCCGTTGATCGACCCGGTGGTGCTCGCTCCGCCGCCCTGCGCGAACGCAGAAACCGACGCCAGCAGCAACGCCAGGACCATCAGCGACGTGTTGATCCCACGCTTCATGAAGGCCCTCCTCCTCACAAAACCAAAACGATTGGCCTGTAAGTCGGGGAGCTTAGCAGAGACAAATGCGGAGCGACAATGGCCGGTTGGTGTGCGAACCGAGGAATTTTCGCGGCAGAAACAAAGATTTGGATCCCGCCAGGCGGGTTTGACGCCGGGAGCCGGGCGCCGGGCGGCGTCGGAGCAGGAAGGGCCGGCGGAGGCGCGGCCCTTGCCCGGGTTTCGCTTACTTGCCGAACGGCGAGACGAAAAACAGGATCAGCGAGATCAGCAATACGTAGATCACCAGCGATTCGATCAGCACGAGGCCGAGAATCAGGTTGCCGCGGATCTCGCCCGCCGCGCTCGGATTCCGCGCGATCCCCTCAACGGCCGCGCTGAGGCCCTTGGCCTGCGACAGCGCGCCGAACGCCGCCGCGATGGCCAGCGCGAATCCGGCGGTGATGATCGACCACCGAATCACCTCGACGCGGGTCCCCGCCGCCGCGGCCGCTTCCTGCGCGTGCAGCGGCGAGACGAACCCGAGAGCCAGCACGATCAGACCAACCGTCACGAAAAACCGTTTGCTCACACAGCCTCCATTTAGACTTCGCCGGCGATCATCTCGCCGTGTTCGTGGTGTTCGTGCTCGGTGGCCACCGCGCCGCCGAGATAGATCGTCGTCAGGAGCACGAAGATGAACGCCTGCAGCGATGCCGTGATGATGCCGAGGAACATCATCGGCAGCGGCACCAGGAACGGGATGATGCTGAAGAGAATCAGGATGACGAGATCCTCGCCGAAGATGTTGCCGAAGAGCCGCAGCGACAGCGACAGCACGCGCGACAGGTGGCTGATGATCTCGATCGGCAGCATGATCGGCGCGATGAAGAGCGGCGCGCCCGGCGGCGCCGCGAAGTGCTTCAGGTACGCGCCGAGTCCCTGCTCCTTGACGCCCTGGATGTGGTAGTAGACCGCGACCGTCAGCGCGCAGCCGAGGGTGACGTTGATGTTGGCGGTCGGCGACTTCAGCCCCGGCACCAGGCCCATCAGGTTGCCCGTCAGGATGAACACGGCCATCGTCGCCACGATCGGCAGGTAGCGCGGCCCCTTCGCCCCGACGTAGTCGTGCAGCATCGAGAGCGTCGCGGCAATCGAATCCTCGAAGACGATCTGGAGCCGGCCCGGATTGTCGACGCTCAGGCCGCGGCGCGCGATCAGGCACAGCACGGTCCAGACGACGACGATGAGACCGGCCATGACGATGTAGTCGGGGATGACGTCGTGCGCCGGCACGGGGCGGCCGAGCGCGCGCAGCGCCGACGCCACCAGGGAACCGAGCGCAGCATTCACCGCCTGGACGATCCAGAGTTCGTGCTCTAACTTTTCCATTGAGATCCGCGCAGCGCTTCGACAGCCACCGCGACGACCAGCGATGACGCGCCCGCAAACACCGCCAGTGGAGGCATGCGCAAACGCGCCATTATCACGTACGCGGCGACGGCGAGTATAGCGTACCTTGTGAAAAACTTCACCAGCCCGATCGCCACGCCGGCGCCGCGTCTCGCGCCGCCCGCCGCCCCGCTCCCCGGCGCCCCGTCCGCCGCCTCCGGCGCGCGCCGCACGACGAACACCGCGTCAATCCCGCCCTTGATCCCGCGGTAGGAAATCCAGACCAGCGCGCCGCCGCCGAAGACGCCCGCCGGCGCGCCGACGTCGCCCCGCGCGATCGCCCACGCGGCGAGCGCCATCGCCACGCACGCGAACACGCTGTTCCGCTCGACGCGGCGAAGAAGCGGATCCGGTTCAGTCACGCGGCGGATGGAGCGCTTTCGACAGGGTGCGGACCACGTTCAGCACGCCCGCCGCAAACCCGAGCGCCGTAAACGGCCACACCAGCCACGTCGTCGACAGCCAGCGATCCACCGTCCGGCCGAACCACCAGCCGAGCCCGATGGCGACGACGAACGACAGCAGGCCGGCGCTCAGCTCGTAGGCCGTGCGCAGCATCGCCGCGTCGGATTTGCGGAAGAACGCCACAGGAGGCCCATGCAACCACGAAATCACGGCGGGCCGAAGAAGAAAAACACCTTCGTCTTCGCGCCGGCGCGGCGTCGGGGTCGAGGCGTGACGCGATTACCGGACCGCGGTGACGACGGGCGCGGCCACGCCCAGGGTGCGCGCCGACGCCGCCGCCACTTCGAACAGCAGCCGCGGATAGACGCCGAGAACCAGCGTGGCGACGACCGCGACCGTGAGCGCCAGCGCGAGCGTCGGGGTGGTGCGCGGCTCCGATCCGATCGTCTCCTTCTTCAGGTACATGAAGACGACGACGCGGATGTAGTAGTAGAGCGAGATGGCGCTGTTCAACACGCCGATCACCGCGAGCCAGTAGTAGCCGGCGTCGATCGCGGCGCTGAACAGCCAGAACTTGCCCATGAACCCGGCGGTCGGCGGAATGCCGCCGAGCGACAGCAGGAAGAGCAGCATCGCGAAGGCGGCGAAGGGGTTCCGGAAGTGCAGCCCGCTGAAGTCCTTCAGCTCGTCGCCGATCTCGTCGGTGCGGCGCAGCAGCACGATGACGGCGAAGGCGCCGAGCTGCATGAACGAGTAGATCAGCAGGTAGATCAGCGTCGCCGTGATGCCGCGCGCCGTGCCGGCGACGACGCCGATGAGCACGTAGCCCGCGTGCGCGATCGAGGAGTACGCGAGCATGCGCTTCAGGTTCGTCTGCGTGAGCGCGGCGAGGTTGCCCACCGTCATCGTGACGATCGACAGCACGTAGAACAGCAGCCGCCAGTCGGCGCTCATGGCGGGCAGCCCTTCGACGAAGATGCGCAGCAGCATCGCGAAGGAGGCCGCTTTCGATCCGACCGACAGGAACGCGGTGACCGGCGTCGGCGCGCCTTCGTAGACGTCGGGCGCCCACATGTGAAACGGCACCGCGGCGATCTTGAAGCCGACGCCCGCGACCACGAGGATCACCGCGAGGACCAGCCGCGGATCGTGCTCCTGCCCGGCGAACGCGGCGGCCATCGTGCGCAGGTTCGTCGTGCCCGACAGGCCGTAGAGGAGCGACATGCCGTACAGGAGGATGCCGACCGAGAACGCGCCGAGCAGGAAATACTTGACCGCCGCCTCGTTCGACCGCTGGTTCGGCTTGATGAAGCCGGCCAGGATGTAGAACGAGACGGTCATCGTCTCCAGCCCGATGAAGATCGTGATGAGGTCGATGCCGCCGGCGACGATCATCATGCCGAGCGTCGCGCACAGCACGAGGAAGTAGTACTCGCCGGGCGACGCCCCCTCGATCGACAGGTACCGCACCGACATCAGCACCGTGATCCCCGCGGAGACGAGGAACACGATCTTGAAGAAGAGCGCGAACCGATCGACCGCCAGCAGCCCGTGCGCGACCTCGACGTGCGTCGACTCGAACGGCACGAGCGCGATCAGCGTCGCGCCGATGACGGCGAGCGTCACCCACGCCAGGGCCGGGCCGCGCGAGCGGGCGCGCGGCAGCAGCACGTCGACGATCAGCAGGAGCAGCGCCCCGCCCGTCAGGACGAGCTCCGGCAGGATGTAGTAGAAGTCGCTCGTCGAAAGGCCGGCGGGCATCTACTTCTTCCCGGTGTCGCAGGGCATCGACGACAGGAACCTGGCCGCCGGGTTGGTCGACGCGGCGATCTGCGCGGCGGTCGGCGCGCCGGCGCCGCAGTCGGCATACGCCTGCGCGTACGACGAGTTGACGCGCATGACGATGTGCTGGACCGACGTCTCGAGCCGGCGCAGGAACGGCGTCGGGTAGAGGCCCATCCACACCGCCAGGATCAGCAGCGGCGCGAACGTCGCGAACTCGCGGTGATTCAGATCCAGCAGCCGTTCGTTCTTCGGGTTCTCGATCTTGCCGAACATCGTGCGCTGGTAGAGATACAGCATGTAGGCGGCGCCGAGCACGACGCCGCTGCCGGCGAAGAGCGCCCACACCTTGTTGGCCACGAACACGCCCTGCAGGATCAGGAACTCGCCGATGAAGCCGTTGAGCGCCGGCAGCCCGATCGACGACATCGTCATGATCAGGAAGATGGCCGCGTAGACCGGCATCACCTTCGACAGTCCGCCGTACTCGGCGATCTCGCGCGTATGCCGCCGCTCGTAGACGATGCCGACGATGAGGAAGAGCGCGCCGGTCGAGATGCCGTGGTTCAACTGCTGGACGATCGATCCGGTGATCCCGACCGGGTTCAGCGCGAACATGCCGAGCATCACCATCGCCATGTGGCTGACCGACGAGTACGCGACGAGGCGCTTCCAGTCCTTCTGCGCGAGAGCGACGAGCGCGCCGTACACGATCCCGATGATCGACAGCACGACGATCATCGGCACGAAATGCCGCGACGCGTCGGGCAGGATCGGCAGCGAGAACCGCAGGAATCCGTACGTGCCCATCTTCAGGAGGACGGCCGCCAGGATCACCGAGCCGGCCGTCGGCGCGTCGGTGTGCGCGTCGGGCAGCCACGTGTGGAACGGGAACATCGGGACCTTGATCGCGAACCCGAGGAAGAAGGCGAGGAAGATCCACCACTGCAGGTCGTAGGGCACCGCCAGCTTGTGGAACGCGGTGACGTCGAACGTATACACGCCGGTGGCGCTGTGGTTGTAGAAATACAGCGCGAGGATGCCCAGCAGCATCACGACGCTGCCGGCCAGGGTGTACAGGAAGAACTTGATCGCCGAGTACAGGCGGTTCGCGCTGCCCCAGATGCCGATCAGGAAATACATCGGCACGAGCATGACTTCCCAGAACAGGAAGAAGAGCAGGAAGTCGAGCGACATGAACGCGCCCAGCATCCCGGTCTGCAGCACGAGCAGGAAGATGTAGTACTCCTTCACCCGCTCGGTGATCGCCGTCCACGACGACAGCACCGCGATGAACCCCATCATCGTCGTCAGCAGAATCAGGAGGACGCTGAGGCCGTCCACGCCGAGGAAGTACTCGGCGCCGATCGACGGGATCCACTGCGCGCGCTCGATCAGCTGGAAGTCGCCGCTGCCCGGGTTGTACCAGAACCAGAGCGGGATCGAGATCACGAAGCCGACGAGCGCGGTGACGTTGGCGATCCAGCGGATCGCATCGTCGTTCTGCTTGTTGACCAGCAGCAGCAGCGCCGCGCCGACGAGCGGCTCGAACAGGATGATCGAAAGGTAATGGCTCATCATCGGACCAACAGGTAAATGCTGACGAACGCGAAGATGCCGAACAGCATCAGCATCGCGTAGTTCTGCACCAGTCCGGTCTGCAGGCGCCGGAACAGCAGGCTGCCCTCCTGCACGACCGACCCCACCATGTTCACGAGCCCGTCGACGACGGTCCTGTCGGTGAGGCCCGAGAACCAGGAGCTGATCACGGTCAGCTTGCTCGTGCCGTTGACGGCGCCGTCGACGACGGTGCGATCGACGACCCAGAGGCCTTCGCCGGCGCCGAACGTGCCGTTGACGACCGTCGCGTTGTACAGCTCGTCGACGTAGTACTTGTTCGACAGCAGCCGGTGCGCGCCGGCCCACTGCTCGCCGAGCTGCTCCGAGATCTCCGGGCTCGTGACGTAGAACTTCCACGCGAGGCCGATCCCGGCGATCGCGACGAGCAGCGAGAATCCCATCAGGCCGAGCTCGACGCCGCGCGAGACGTGCTCGCCCGATTCTTCGGCCGCCCCGCCGGCGTGCTCGAGCGCGCGCACTTCGCCGGTCTGCCGCCCCGCTTCGAGCTGCCGGCCGGCAATCACGTCGTTCGGCCGGATCTCGCGGGCGGCGCCGCTCGCAGCGTGCTCCGCCGTGAACGACGGCTCCAGGAATTTTTCGAGCGCGTTGCTGCCGCCGAGCGCCGCCGGCACGCCCACGAAGCCGGCGACGATCGCGCCGAGCGCGAGCGCCTGCAGCGGAAACGTCATCGGCGTGGGCGACTCGTGCGGACCGTGCCAGTGGCCGTGGCCGTGGCCCGTGTGATGGCTCGCGTCGTCGGGCCCGTGCGGCTCCGCGGGACCGTGCGCCACTTCGTGATCCGGTTCGTGCGCGTGCCCGTGCGCGTGGATGTCGACCGGGTGCTTCGCGCCGTGCGCCGCCGCGAGCGTCGCGTCCTTCGCGCGATCGTGAACGCCGATCGCCACGCCGTGGCCCGCCGTCTCCCATGCCGGGCCGCGGTAGGCGCCGAAGAAGGTCATCGCCATCAGCCGGAACATGTAGAACGCCGTCATCATCGCCGTGACGACGGCGATCGCCCAGATCGCCTTGTTCGACAGGAACGAGCGGAACAGGATCTCGTCCTTGCTGAAGAAGCCCGCGAACGGGAAGATCCCCGCGATCGCCAGCGTGCCGATCATCATCGTCACGAAGGTGACCGGCATGTACTTCTTGAGGTTGCCCATCCGGCGCATGTCCTGCTCGCCGCCCATCGCGTGGATGACCGAGCCGCTGCCGAGGAACAGCAGCGCCTTGAAGAAGGCGTGCGTCATCAGATGGAACGCACCGGCCGAAAAGGCGCCGACGCCCATCGCCGTGAACATGTAGCCGAGCTGCGACACGGTGGAGTACGCCAGCACGCGCTTGATGTCGTACTGGACGAGGCCGATCGACGCGGCCATCAGCGCGGTCAGCACGCCGACGATCGCCACGATCTCCATCACCATCGGCGCGTGCGAGAAGAGCACCGCGTTGCGGCCCAGCATGTACACGCCCGCGGTCACCATCGTCGCCGCGTGGATCAGCGCCGAGACCGGCGTGGGGCCTTCCATCGCGTCCGGCAGCCAGACGTACAGCGGAATCTGCGCCGACTTGCCGGTCGCGCCGACGAACAGCAGCAGGCAGATCCACGAGAGCACGCCGAAATGCGCCGATTCCACCGTCATCGTCGCGGCGGCGTTCTGCACCTCGCGGAAGTTCAGCGTGCCGAAGGTGAAGTAGATCAGGAAGACGCCGAGCACGAAGCCCCAGTCGCCGACGCGGTTGGTGATGAACGCTTTCTTTCCCGCGTCCGACGCGCTCTTCTTCTCGTACCAGTAGCCGATCAGCAGGTACGAGCAGAGCCCCACCCCCTCCCAGCCCACGAACATCACGAGGAAGTTGTTCCCCAGGACGAGCATGAGCATGAAGAAGCAGAACAGGTTGAGGTAGCAGAAGAAGCGCGCGACGCCGCCGCGCGGCTCGTCGGCCATGTACGCCGTCGAGTAGACGTGGATCAGCGTCCCGATGCCGGTGACGACGAGCAGCATCATCGCCGACAGCGGATCGAGCCGGAAGCCCCACGGCACCTCGAACGCCGCGAACCCGGTCCGCGTCGCGAGCGGGATCTTCGGGATCCACTGCGCGACGACGACGTCGTAGGCGCGCGATTCGGCGGGCAGCCCGAGCAGCTGCCAGAAGGCGAGCAGCGCGAGCGCCAGCGCCAGCGCCATCGTCGAACAGGCGACGATGCCCGCGGTCCGGCGCGAGAACGAACGGATGCCGACGAGGCCGTTGACGGCGGCGCCGACGCCCGGGAGCAGCGGAATGAGCCAGATGTATCGCATCAGGACCGCATCAGATTCATTTCGTCGATGTTGATCGTTTCCTTGTTGCGGTAGAACGCCAGGATGATCCCGAGGCCGACCGCCGCCTCCGCCGCCGCGACGGCGATCACGAAGACCGCGAACACCTGCCCGATCTGGTTCTGCAGCTGCGCCGAGAACGCCACCAGGTTGATGTTGACGGCGTTCAGAATCAGCTCGATGGACATGAAGATGATGATGATGTTCCGGCGCACCATGACGCCGATGACGCCGATGATGAAGAGCGCCGCGCTCAGGAGCATGTAGTGGGTGGGCGTGATCATGTCTGTCGCATCAATCAACGGACTGGATGACGGAACGGCCGGCGGGCGCGCCGGTCACAGCTCCCTCTTGGCCAGCACGATCGCGCCAATCATCGCGACCAGCAGCAGCATCGACGCGATCTCGAACGGAATCAGGTAGCTCGTGTAGAGCAGCCAGCCGACCTGCTCGGTGTTGCCGCTGACCGGGATTGCCGCCGTCGCGGGGGCGGCGATCGCCGCCGCCGGATGCGCGTAGCCGTACGCCGCGATCGCGCCGAGCTCCACGAGGACCGCCGCCGCGAGGCCGAATCCGAGCTTCGTTTGGCGATGCGGATCCTGGTGCGCCTCGGGCGGCCGCTTCAGGTTCACGAGCATCACGACGAACAGGTACAGCACGACGATGCCGCCGGCGTAGACGAGGACCTGGATGGCCGCGAGGAACTGCGCGCCGAGCAGCACGTACAGCGCGGCGACGAACAGAAAGTCGAGCACGAGAAAGAGCACGCTGTGCACGGTGTCGCGCGTGCTGATCACCAGCACGCCGAAGCCGAGAATGCAGGCGGCGATGACGTAGAAGGCGATCGCCTGCGCCATCAGCTCACCAGCACTTTCACGATCCCGGTGATCACGAGGTTCACGATCGCGAGCGGGATCAGCACCTTCCACCCGATGTTCATCAGCTGGTCGTACCGATAGCGCGGCAGCGTGGCGCGGATCCAGATGAAGAGATAGAGGAACAGGAACGACTTGACCAGGAACCACGCCCAGCTCGGGACGTAGTACAGGAAGTGGAGCGCCGGCGTGTTCGGGAACGGCGGCAGCCATCCGCCGAGGAACAGCGTCGTCACCACCGACGAGACGACGATCATGTTCGCGTACTCGGCGAGGAAGAACAGGGCGAACCGCATGCCGCTGTACTCGGTGTGGAAGCCGCCGGTCAGCTCCTGCTCCGCCTCCGGCAGATCGAACGGCGCGCGGTTGGTCTCGGCCAGGCCGCCGATGAGCACGATCACGAACGCCATCGGCTGCGCGAAGACGAACCAGACGTGCTGGTTGAACTGCGCGTTGACGATCTCCACCATGCTGAGCGAGCCGGCCATCAGGATCACGCTCACCAGCGTCAGCGTCACCGCCACTTCGTACGAGATCAGCTGCGCCGACGCGCGCAGCGACGCCAGCAGCGGATACTTCGAGTTCGACGCGTACCCCGCGAGGATGATGCCGTAGACGCCCACCGACGCGACCGACACGATGTACAGGAGGCCGACGTTGATGTCGGTGATGTAGAGCGACACCGGTCGGCCGAACAGGTGAATCGTCGGCCCGAACGGGATGACCGCGTAGACGATGAGCGCCGGCACCATCGAAATGATCGGCGCCGCCGTGAACACCCACCGGTCGGCGCGCACCGGCGTGATGTCCTCCTTGATCATCAGCTTGATCGCGTCGGCGATCGGCTGCAGCACGCCGTACGGCCCGACGCGCATCGGGCCGAGACGCGACTGCGCCCACGCGATCACCTTGCGCTCGAGCAGCACCATGTAGGTGACCGCGACGAGCGTCGCGTTGAGCACGATGACGATCTTCAGCAGCGGGATGAGGAGCTGGTCGATCACCGGTCGACTTCTCCCAGCACGATGTCGATCGACCCGATCAGCGCGACGACGTCGGCGATGAGATGGCCGCGCACGAGGCGCCGCAGCCCCTGGAGGTTGCAGAACGACGGCGGCCGCACGCGGAACCGGTACGGGTTGGTCGATTTCCCGTCGCTGACGATGAAGTAGCCGAGCTCGCCCTTCGGCGATTCGATCGCGTGATACGTCTCGCCCGCCGCCGGCTTGATCAGCCGCGGCACCTTGCCGACGATCGGCCCTTCGGGGAGCCCTTCGGTCGCCTGGCGGATGATGCGCAGCGACTGCCGGAACTCCTCCATCCGCACGAGGTATCGATCGTAGGTGTCGCCCGCCGTGCCGACCGGGACGTCGAAGTCCATCTCGTCGTACGCGGCGTACGGTTCGTCCTTCCGCACGTCGCGCGCCACGCCCGATCCGCGCAGCGCGGGACCGCACAGGCCGAGGCCGATCGCCTCCTCGCCGCCGATCACGCCGATGCCCTTCGTGCGCTCGAGCCAGATGCGGTTGTGCGTCAGCAGCTCTTCGTACTCGTCGATCTTCTGCGTCATGATGTCGCAGAATTCGAGCACCTTCTTCGCCCAGCCGGGCGGGATGTCCTGCGGAAGGCCGCCGATGCGCATCGAGTTGTACGTGAGCCGCGCGCCGCAGAACTCCTCGAAGAGATCGAGGATCAGCTCGCGCTCGCGGAACGCGTACAGGAACACCGTCATCGCGCCGATGTCCATCGCGTGCGTGCCGACCCACAGGCAGTGGCTCGCAATCCGCTGCAGCTCGCAGAGGATCGTCCGCACGTAGCGCGCGCGGCGCGGCACTTCCAGCTGCAGCAGCTTCTCGACCGTCTCGCAGTAGCCGACGTTGCTCGTCGCCGCCGCGACGTAGTCCATGCGGTCGGTCAGCAGCACGATCTGCGTCCAGTTGCGGTTCTCGCTCAGCTTCTCGATGCCGCGATGCAGATACCCGATGACCACGTCGCAGTCGACGACCTTCTCGCCGTCCAGCCGCAACACGACGCGCAGCACGCCGTGCGTCGACGGATGCTGCGGGCCCATGTTGATCACCAGCTCGTCGGTGTCGAACATCGCGCCGTGATGGACCGCCCGTTCCGTGCTCATTCGATCTCTGCTTCTTCTTTCGCCTGACGGAGTTTCAGCCAGTCGAGCGGGTTCTCCATCAGCAGTTCGCCCGGCCCCTCGAGCGGATAGTCCTTGCGCTGCGGGAATCCCTGCCAGTCCTCGGGCATCAGGATGCGGCGCCGGTCGGGATGTCCGGTGAAGTTGACGCCGAACATGTCGTAGATCTCGCGCTCGAGCCAGTTCGCCGCGGGCCAGATCGCCGTCACCGACGCGAGCGGCTGCCCGTCGCCGACCTTCACCTTCAGCCGCACGCGATGGCGCAGCCGCGTCGAGTACAGCATGTACACGACGTCGAACCGCCCTTCCGTGGTGCGGGGCGGCCAGTCGGTCGCGGTCAGATCCGAGAGGTAGTCGAAGCGCGCATCCGGCGCGTCGTGCAGGTGGCGCGCGACCTCGAGGATCTTTGCCGGCGGCACCATCACGGTCCAGTCGCCGAGATACCAGCTGAGGCCGAGGACGCCGTCCGCGATCGCCTGCTGAAGCGACACGATGAACGGCGGCACCTGCGCGTCGGCCGGGGGCGGCGGATCGGTCGGTCCGGTGGGCGCCGCGGCCTTCGGGACGTGCTCGGCGCCGGCGTGGGCGCCGGCGGCCGCCGCCGGCTTGGCAGCCGGCGCTGGGCGGGGCGCGGCCGCGGCCGGCTTCGGCGCGGCGGGCGTCGCAGCCTTCGCAGCCGCAGGGGTCGCGGCCGCCGTCGGCTGTCCCGTCGCCGAACTCGTTTCGCTCGTCGTGGCCGTCACCGCGCCTTCGGGGTTGGCGGGTTTCGGCGCCGGCGGCTCGGTCCGCGGCGGACCGACCGGCGCGGCGGACCGGCCCGCGCCGGGCGCGTCGGTCCGCGACACCTCGCCTTTCAGCGGTTCAGCCGGTGTCGTGCCCGCCGGTTTGTCCGCCGCCGCCTCGGGAGGTGTGGGTGGTTTCTGCGCCTCGTCAGCCATCTACACCCACTCGAGGGCGCCCTTCTGCCAGGCGTAGTAGTAGCCGACCACGAGGATGAAGATGAAGACGATCATCTCGATGAGGCCGAACAGCAGGAGCTTGTTGAAGATGACCGCCCACGGAAACATGAACACGGTCTCGACGTCGAAGATGACGAACAGCATCGCCACGAGGTAGTAGCGGATGCTGTAGCGATCCCTCGCGTCGGTCACCGGCTCGATGCCGCATTCGTACGGTTCCAGCTTGACCTTGTTGTATTTCGTCGGATGCAGAATCGACGAGAAGACAATCGTGAAGATCGCGAAACCGGTCGCGACGACGACAAAGATGGCGATCGGAATGTAGGAAGAAAGCATCGAGTCCGGTGGCTGGCCAGCGGGTTTATATCACACGCTGACGCGCTTAGGCAATTTGCCGCAAGTCACAGATTTCAAAACGTTTCCTGGTTCTGATTTATACTGGATCGATGACGCCCCGACAATTCGTGCGTCTGGCGATTGCGCTCGCCGCGATCGCCTGCCCGGCCGCCTCGCGCGCCTTCGCGCAGCCAATCGAACGCGCGATGTGGGTGAGCGTCGTCGACCAGTCCGGCGCCCCGGTCACGGGGCTGTCCACCAGGGATTTCGTCGTGCGCGAGGACAACGTCGCGCGCGAAGTGCTGCGCGTCGTCCCCGCCGAGGAACCGATGCAGATCGCCGTCCTCGTCGACACGAGCCAGGCGATCCGCAACGACGTCGCGAACATCCGGACCGCCCTGCCCCCGTTCATCGCGGCGCTGACCAGGCCGAACGAGGCGGGCCGTCGCAACGAAGTGGCGCTGATCGGCTTCGGCGATCGACCGACGATTCTCACCGACTAC
>DASRGT010000026.1:0-51788 GCA_035650895.1 Vicinamibacterales bacterium | reverse complement strand
CTCGGCCTCCTCACCGTCTCGGCCCCCGCGCGCGGCGCGTCCGATTCTAGAGGACACAGGAAGAATGCCTCGGAGGCTCGGAGACTCGGCGCGAGCCTCGTACAAAGGGCCGTCAGCGTGTCTGCGTCTCTGAGGCCGATTTCTCTCCGCCTCCTGGGTCTCCTCACCGTCTCGGCCCCGGCGCGCGGCGCGTATGCTTCTAGAGGACAAAGAAAGAACGCCTCGGAGACTCGGAGACTCAGCGCGAGCCTTGTACAACGAGCTCTCAGCGTCTCTGCGTCTCTGAGGCTGATTTCTCTCCGCGTCCTCGGCCTCCTCGGCCTCCTCACCGTCTCGGCCCCCGCGCGCGGCGCGTCCGATTCTAGAGGACACAGGAAGAATGCCTCGGAGGCTCGGAGACTCGGCGCGAGCCGCGTACAAAGGGCCGTCAGCGTGTCTGCGTCTCTGAGGCCGATTTCTCTCTGCGTCCTCGGCCTCCTCACCATTTCCGCCCCTCGCGCGGCACGCAACGGCGCCATTCGCGGCCGCGTGGAGCTGCGGCGCCCGCCGCAGCCGGTCGAGCGGCGGCCGAATGTCGCGGACCTCGGCTCGGGCGCGCCGCGCGACGTGCCCGATCTGCTCCGTTCGGTCGTGTATCTCGAGGCGGCGCCGCGCGGCGCGTTCGACGCGCAGGAGAGCGGCCACGCCGTGATGGATCAGCGCAACGAGACGTTCGTGCCCCACCTGCTCGCGATCACGACGGGGACGACCGTCGACTTCCCCAACTCGGACCGGTTCTATCACAACGTGTTTTCGCTCTCGAAGACCAAGCGCTTCGACCTCGGACGCTACGCCGCGGGCGAATCGAAGCGCGTCACCTTCGACAAGCCCGGCATCGTGCGCGTGTTCTGCGAGATCCACTCGCACATGAACGCCTACATCCTCGTGTTCAACCATCCGTACTTCGCCGTCAGCGACGAAGAGGGCCGCTACCACATCGACAACGTCCCGCCCGGCACCTACAACGTCGTCGCGTGGCACGAGGGGGCGTCCGCGGAGCCGCGCCCGATCACCGTTCCCGACGGCGGCGCCGCGGAGCTCGACTTCGCGATCAAATGAGGCTGCTCTCCTCGCTCAGGAGCCGCATCTTCCTCGCGGGCGCGCTGCTCGCGGTCGTGTGCATCGCGATGGCGATCGCGCTGGTCAACGTGCGCGTGACCGCCGAAGCCGAGCGGACGCTCGAGCGCGAGATGCTCGCCACCGCGGCGCAGATCGATCAGCTGCGCGACGAGCGCTCGCAGAACTTCACCGTGATGGCGCGGCTCATCGCCGACCTGCCGAAGCTGAAGGCGGCAATCGACACCAACGATCCGCTGACGGTCGAGGACATCGCCCGCGGCTATCGCTCGCAGCTGCACGCGAACCTGCTGCTCGTCACGAACCGGCGCGGCCAGACGCTCTATTCCACGCGGCTCGCGCCGCCGCCGGTGGCGGTCGAGCAGCCGGCGATCCGCGACGCGCTCGGCGGCCGCGACACCTCGAGCCTGCTGGCGCAGCCGAACGGGATCCTGCAGATCGTCACCGTCCCGGTCACGCTCGACCGGCCGCGCGAGGAGATCCTCGGCACGCTCAGCGCCGGCTTCCTCCTCGACGACGCGTTCGCCGCGCAGCTGAAGAAGATTACCGGCAGCGACCTCGCCTTCGGGATGGACGGCCGCATCCTCGCGTCGACGCTGCCGCGCGACGCCGACACCGTCCTCGCCGCGCAGCTGCGCGGCTTCCGGCCGACGCGGCTGGTGCTCGGCCAGGACGAATACGAAGCGCTGCCCCGGCTGCTGACGAGCGGCGCGACGGCCGTGGCGGTGACGGCGGCCGACGGCCAGCCGCTCCACGCCGGCCAGGCGGGTCCGGTCGCGCTGATCCTGCGGTCGCGGACCGACCAGCTCCGATCGCTGTCGTCCATCCACACCGGGTTCGCGATCACCGGCGTCCTCGCCGTCCTCCTCGCCATGGCGCTCAGCTTCGCGGTCGCGCGGACGATCGCGCAGCCGCTCGCCAACATCGCCGACGTGATGCGCGAGATGTCGGCCACCGGCGACCTGACGCGCAAGATCTCGCTGCAGCAGGGGCGCTGGGACGACGAGGACGCGCGGCTGCTGGCGTCGACGTTCAACGCGCTCACCGACTCCATCGCGCGGTTCCAGCGCGAGATGTCGCAGAAGGAGCGCCTGACGTCGCTCGGGCGCCTGTCGACGGTGATCGCGCACGAGGTCCGCAATCCGCTGATGATCATCAAGGCGTCGCTGCACGGCCTCCGGCAGCCCGAGGTGACGCCGCAGGCGCTGCGCGAGGCGGTCCACGACATCGACGAAGAGGTCGCGCGCCTCAACCGCATCGTCAACGAGGTCCTCGACTTCGCGCGCCCGATCCGCTTCGAGCTGACGCCGGTGGACGTCAACGCGCTCTGCCGCGAATCGGTCGCCGCGGCGATGGCGTCCGGCTCCGGCCCGGCGATCGACACACAGCTCGATCCGGCGATCGGCACGATCTCCGCGGACCACGAGCGGCTCCGCATCGCGCTCGTCAACATGCTCGTCAACGCGCGGCACGCGACGAACGGCAACGGCCAGCCGGTGCGGCTGTCGACGCGCATCGACGTGGACCGCATCCAGATCGCGATCGCCGACTGCGGCGTCGGGATCAGCGCCGAAGATCTCGGGCGCGTGTTCGATCCGTACTTCACCACCAAGCGCGGCGGCACCGGGCTCGGCCTGCCGATCGCCAAGAACATCGTGGAGGGGCTCGGCGGCACGATCGCGGTGTCGAGCATCCCCGGCCGCGGCACCGAGATTCGCGTGGACCTCCCGAACACATGAGCCTGCACCGCGGTTCCATCCTGCTCGTCGACGACGAGGAAAAGATCCTGAAGACGCTCGGACGCGCGCTGCGCGACGCCGGGCACGAGGTGGCCGAGGCCACGAGCGCGCGCCAGGCGCGCCGGCTGCTGAACGAGCGCGCGGTCGACGTGCTGATCGTCGACAACGTGATGCCGGAAGTGACCGGCATCGAGCTGATCCGCGACCTCACGGGATCGACGGCCGAGAGCGAACGCCCGCAGATCCTGATGATGACGGCACACGCGACCGTCGAGAGCGCGCTCGAGGCGATGAAGCTCGGCGCGCTGGACTACCTGCAGAAGCCCTTCGAGATCGACGAGCTGCTCGTCGTCGTGCGGCGGGCGCTGGAGCATCAGCGGCTGCGGACCGAGTACCGGTATCTCGTCAGCGAGCGCGACGAGCAGTTCGACCACTACGGCATCATCGGCCGCAGCCGGGCGATGGAGGAGGTGATCCGCCGCGCGGAGATGGTGGCGTCGACCAAGAGCACGGTCCTCATCACCGGCGAAACGGGGACGGGCAAGGAGCTGGTCGCGCGCGCCATCCACGACCGCAGCGCGCAGCGCGACATGCCGCTGATCAAGGTGAACTGCGCGGCGATCCCCGAGACGCTGCTCGAGTCGGAGCTCTTCGGCCACGTGCGCGGCGCGTTCACCGGCGCGACGACGAACAAGAAGGGCAAGTTCGCGCTCGCCGACGGCGGCTCGATCTTCCTCGACGAAATCGGGACGATGAACCCGACGCTGCAGGCGAAGCTGCTGCGCGTGCTGCAGGAGCGCGAGATCGAGCCGCTCGGGTCGGAGCGGACCGAGAAGATCGATCTGCGCGTCATCGCCGCGACGAACCGCAACCTGCGGCAGATGGTGGCGGACGGCAAGTTCCAGGAGGATCTGTTCTACCGGCTGAACGTCATCCCGATCGAGATTCCGCCGCTGCGCGAGCGCCGCGAGGACATCCCGGCGCTCGTCGATCACTTCGTGCAGAAGCACGCGCAGCGGACCGGGCGGCGCATCGACAAGATCGACGAGGGCGTCCTCGCCGGCCTGCAGCAGTACGACTGGCCCGGCAACGTGCGCGAGCTCGAGAACACGATCGAGCGCGCGGTGGTGCTGTCGCAGGGGCCGGTCATCGCGGCGAAGGCGGTGTCGGTCCTCGGCGCGGCGGCGCCGCAGGCGAGCGGCCTCCCCTCGCTGAAGCTGCGGCAGAACATCGAGTGGGTCGAGCGCGAAACGATCCGCCGCGCGCTCGAGAGCTCGGGCGGCGTCAAGAAGGACGCGGCGGAGCTGATGGGCATCAGCCAGCGCGCGCTGTCGTACTACCTCGCGAAATACAGGCTCGAATCGTAGATGTAACCCGCCGCCCGCGCGGCGGTCTAAGGAGAGGGGCAGGTGGGCAGGTGAAACAGGCTGCACGGAGCACGCCGGCGCTGCGGGCCGCGGTCGCGATCGGATGGCTGTGTGCGATGGCGGCGTGCGGCGGGAGCAGCGCGGCGTCGCCGGGCAGCCCGACGGGCGGCGGCTCGACGTCGCAGACGTGCGGCACCGACGGCAAGACGTTCGTCATCGCGAACAACACCGTCTGCCCCTCGACGCTCACCGTGTCGCTCGGCACGCAGGTGACGTTCGTGAACAACGACGCGCGCAGCCACAACATGACGTCGGACCCGCATCCCGAGCACACCGATTGTCCGGAACTGAACCAGGTGGGCTTCCTGACGTCCGGCCAGAGCCGCCAGTCGGGGAATCTGGTGACGGCCCGGACCTGCGGCTTCCACGATCACGACAACTTCGAAGTCAAGTCGCTGCAGGGCTCGATCGTCATCAGGTGAATGCGCAGGGCCATGTTCTCCGCATTCAGTGGCTGGCGGTGCGCTCGGCGTTGAACGCGCCCGAGCCGCGCTCGCCGACCGATGCGGTGCCGGTGATCTTGTCCCCCTCAATCTTCGCGGTGACGCTGACCGTCACCGTCTTCCCGCCGTCGACTTCCGACCACGAGAACTTCACGTCGCTGCCGTTGATCGTCCCGCGGACCTGGAACTCGCCGAATTCGGACGTCGTGTGCCCGGTGATGCGCGGTCCCTCCTGCTGCAGGTAGATCTTCAGCTCCTGCGGCCCGAGGGGCGTCACGTACGACGCGTCCCATTCGCCCGTGACGTCGGGGGCGCTCTGCGCGGAGGGAATCACAAAGGACACAAAGGACACAAAGGGCACGACGGGCACGGAAGGCACGACCGGGATCACGCAGAGAAAAGCGACGAGGCTGGCCAAACGGCCAGCCCACCTGCCTGTGCGGCGCGTCATGATCGCAGCTTCGTCGCGCGGCCTTTGATCGTCGTCGCCAGCGCCTGCAGCCGTTTCGCGTCGACGCCGCTCTTGGTCCGCGCGTCGCGTTCGAGCTGCGCGGCCAGCGCCTCCAGCTCGCCCGCCGCCGCCGCGCCGGCGCCCGCATCGTCGGCGCGATCGAGCGCGGCGCGCACGGCGCGGGCGCGGTCGGCCGACAACGCGCGCGTGCGGTTCAGCTGATCGAGATACGCCTTGGCGACGACGGAGGCGGCCGGCCAGTTGACGCGCTGCTGCTCCTGGATGTTCACTTCGCCGGGGCCGACGAGCGCCGCGGCGTCGATTTCGCTCTGCGACAGGTACTCGCTCGGCACGAGCTTGAACACGTCGATGCCGCGGGCGATCTCGGATCCGTAGATGTAGCCGTTGTAGTAGTACGCCGACCAGTAGCCGCCGGTGACCAGGTTCTTCGCGTCGATCGGCCCGCGATCGAAGTAGGCGATTTCGACGGGCCGCGTCGAGTCGGTGAAGTCGAACACCGACACGCCGCCCTGGTACCACGCCTGCACCATGATGTCGCGGCCCGGCACCGGCACGAGCGATCCGTTGTGCGCCACGCAGTTCTCCTGCTCGGACTGCGGCGCCGGCATCTTGAAGTACCCCTTGAACGCCAGCTTCCTGTCCGGCGTGATGTCGAAGATCGCGTCGGCGCCCCACGTCGGCGGATCGGTCGCGCGGCACCGCGGGCGCGTGCCGCCGCCCCATTCGTCGGTGAAGATCACTTTGGTGCCGTCGTTGTTGAACGTCGCCGAGTGCCAGTAGGCGAAGTTCTTGTCGGTCGCGAAATCGAGCCGCTTCGGGTGCACCGGATCCGAGATGTCCAGCAGCAGGCCGTTGCCCGAGCAGGCGCCGGCGGCCAGCCCGACTTCCGGGTACACGGTGATGTCGTGGCACTGGTTCGTTTCCGACGTCTTCTGCGTGCCGTTGCCGTGATCGCCGCCCGACCACAGGCCGGCGATCTTGCCCGACGTCAAATCCGCGAAGATGCGCGGACGATTGACGATCGCCGCCTGATCGGGATGCGCGAGCGGCACCTTGATCACGTCGATGCTGAAGAGCGAGGTGTTCGGATCCTCGTCGGGCTTCAGGCCCGAGCAGCCGGCGAGCTCTTCGGCCGATCGGACGGAGCTGGTGCCGGACCCGTAGACGTACAGCGTGCCCGGATCCTTCGGATCGGGGACGAGCGTGTGCGTGTGCGAGCCGCGGCACGTCTGGATCGCCGCGACCTGGCGCGGCTTGTTCAGATCGCTGATGTCGAAGATGCGCACGCCGCGGAAGCGCTCGGCGCTGACCTTGTCCTGCACGCCCTGTACGCCGCAGTCGATGCGGCCGCGCGTCTGCTCGACCGACATGAACAGGAGGTTGCCGTGCACCGACACGTCGCCCTGACCGCCGGGGCACACGACCGACGCGAGCAGCTTCGGCCGCTGGCCGTTCTCGACGTCGTAGGTGTTGAAGCCGTGGAAGTTGCCCATCACGGCGTGCGTGCCGGTAAACGCGAGATCCGAATTCGCGAAGCCGAGCATGTTCGCGAATCGCGGATCGGGCGGCGCGTTCGGATCGGGCGGCGGCGGCGGCGGCAGGTTCGGATCGCGCTCGGGCGGGGTCGGCGCCCCCGCGGGGTTCTCCTTGTCGTAGAACCCTTCGGGCTTGGGCAGCGTCGCGACCTTCTGCAGGTTCTTCGCGGCCTCTCCCGCGTCCATGTACCCGGCCTTGAGGCCGACGCGCGGATCGTTCTTCGCCGGCACCGCCGGGATCTGCTGCGTGCGCACCGTGGCGACCACGCAGACGGCCCAGGCCGCGGCGCACAGCATTCTGACGACGACAGGCTTCATCGCTCCAACTCCTCCCGCATCGCGGCCATGCGCGCGATCTCGGCGCTCTGATCCGCTTCGACATCCGACGCGAACGCGAAGATGTCCGAGTCCTGGCCGGCGCCCGGCGTCGCGAACAGATCCTTCACCATCGCGAGGGCGCCCTGGTGGTGACGGATCATCGATTCGAGGAACAGCTTGTCGAACGCCTTCCCTTTTTCGTCCGCGAGCCGCTTCATCTCGTCATCGGTGAGCATGCCGGGCATCAGCATGCCGCCGTGCATGTGATGCTCCTTGCCGGTCGGCACCTGCTGACCGCGCCGCGCGAGCCATCCCTGCATCATCTTGATCTCGTCTTCCTGCGAGATCCGGATGCGCTCGGCCATCTTCTTCATGTCGGCGCTCTGCGTGCGCGTGCGCAGCAGCGCCACCATCTCGAGCGCCTGCGCGTGGTGCCCGATCATCCCCTGCATGAACTTGATGTCGGCGCCGGTGTACTGCACCTGCGACAGATCGGTCGCCTGGTCCGGCGTGACGACCTTGCTCGGCTCGCCCGGCGCGCCGGGCTGGACGAGAACCGGCGCCTGCGCCAGCGCAGCGACGGTGACGAGATTCACCCCCACGGACGCACGCGACGCGGGGGACGCAAAGGACGCGAAGGACGCAAGGGACGCAAGGGACGCGAAGGATACAAAGGCCACGAGGGGAAGATTGTACATACCAGACGTTCGGTCCGTCGCGTCCTTTGTCGCGAACGTCACCGCAGCGCCGGCGGGCGGCGGTGGTGCGTCGCCTGCTCGTATGCGTACGCGAGCGACAGGATCTTCGCATCCGCCCACATCCGGCCGAGCATCGACACGCCGAACGGGTACCTGCCGCCGAAGAACCCGGCCGGCACCGACACCTGCGGCAGGCCGGTCATTGCGCTTTCTTCACACGTGCCGGGCTCGCCGCCGTAGCGCTCGAGTCCGCCTTCGTGCGTGTGCGGCCGCGCCTGGTTTGCCGGGTACACCAGCGCGTCGAGCCGCTGCGCGTCCATCGCGCGCACGAAGAGATCGCGGAACCGATCGCGCCCGGCGTAGAACGCCGCCGTCGCGCGCTCCAGTTCGTCCCCGCTCGGCGTCGGGCGCAGCGCATCCTCGAAGCGGCGCGCGCTGTCGGGCGCCAGCTTGCCCGACGCCAGCAGCTCCTCGATCGTCGTCACCGCGTCGCCCGGCTTGGCGCCGCGCGTCAGGTACGCCGTCCATCCCGTCTTCAACGATCCCGGCGCGCTGCCCCGCGCCGCACGGTATTCGGCGTCGAGGTTCGGAATCGCGACCTCGACGACCGCCGCGCCCGCCGCGCGCAGCTCGCCGACGACGGCGGTCATCAGATCGGCCGCCTCGCGCTCGCCGGTGACGCCGACGTACAGCTGCGGGACGACGCCGATGCGCGCTCCCTTCAGGGCACCGGCGTCGAGCGCCGCCGCAAACGATCCGGAGACGTGCGCGCCGGCATCCTTCGTGACCGGATCCTCGGGATCCGAACCGGCGACGCGATCGAGCACCAGCGCCAGCTCGCGCACCGATTTCGCGATCGGTCCGACCGCGTCGTTGAACGTGTTGAGCGGCATCACGCCCGCCCGGCTCGTCAGGCCGCGCGTCGTACGGATCGTGGTCAGCGACGCGAACGAAGCGGGATTCGACAGCGAGTTGCACGTGTCGGTCCCGAACGCGATCGTGACGAAGCTCGCGGTCACGGCGGTCGCGCTGCCGCCGCTGGAACCGGCGACGCTCAGCGTCTCGTCGTACGCGTTGCCGATCGTCCCCCCGACGGTGCTGATGCCGAAGTCGCCGAACGGGAACTCGTCGAGGTTCGCTTTCCCGAGGACGACCGCGCCGGCGCGGCGCATGCCGGCCGCCATGTGCGAGTCGAGCCGCGGACGATGATCCGCGAGCGCGCGCGACCCGCCGGTGGTCGCGAGGCCGAGGACGTCGATGTTGTCCTTGAAGGCGACCGGAATGCCGTGCAGCGGACTGCGCACGCGTCCCGCCGCGCGTTCGGCGTCGAGCGCGCGCGCGTCGGCGATCGCGCGCGGGTTCAGCGCAATCATCGTCCGCAGATGCGCGTGGACGGCGAGCCGCTGCAGGTACTCACGGACGATGTCCTCGGACGTGACCATCCCGGCGCTCATCCACTCCTCCAGCCGCGGCGCCGTCTCTTCGACGACCGAATACGGCAACGCGAACCGGCGCTCGCCCTGCACCATGTTCCAGTTGACGATCGTCGCGCGCTGGCGCGGTGTCAGGCCGCGCAGGTCCGGGTTGGCGACGAGACGCTGCGCGACGTCGGTGACGTAGGCGATCTGCGATCCCGGCTGCGGGATCTTCGCGTCGGCGCCGGCGTACGGCGCGCGGTGCTTCGGCGCGACGAGGGCATCCGTCAAGAGCACGGGCGCGCCGCCGCGCGGATCGTACGTTTCGCTCAACCCCTTCACGACGAACGTCATCAGCGACGCCGTCTGCCCGCGATCCATCGTCACGCGGAACACGTACCCGATGTGCGACGGGTCGAAGCCCGGATAGGCGTCGACGAACGGATTGGCGTACATGTCCCCGACGCGCAGCATGCCGCCCGCGTTGTCGCCCAGCACATGCGCCGACGGGCCGTGGCCCGATGGTCCGCGCATCGGATCGGCGACGCCGCGGGCGTTCTGCATCACGACGACGTAGGTGTCGCGCCCGTCGATCGTGCGATCGCCGCTCGACGTCGCCGCCACCGTCACGCGCCCGCCGTCGTCGTACGCGCCGGCGGCGCCGCCCCAGGCCACCTCGATCGTGCGCGGCCGATCCGACAGGTTCGTGAACGTGTCGAGGTACCGCAGGTAATTCGTGTCCTTCGGCGCGAAGATCGATCGCGAGACGGCGATGTCGCCGGCGACGACCGGCGTGATCGAGTCGAAGCGCTCGGCGCCGTCGTGGGCCAGGCCGAAGCCGCGGAGGTACATCGGCGCGGCGTCGTCGCCGCGCAGCTTGAGATAGCCGAACCCGTCGAACGGGTTCGCGCCGCCGCCGGTGGCGATGCCGCCGCTGTCCTGCGACCACCACGACGTGTCCTGGATGTCCCAGAACTGGCCGTCAGCCGACGGCAGCTGCGTCACCGCGTGCGCGACGACGCCGAGGGTGACGGCGACCATTGCGGCGGCCAGAATTTTCTGCACGGCGGGGATGGTATCAGCTTTGCGTTTGCAGCCGGGTCATGCGCCGCGCACGTCTCGCCTGTGTCGTTTCGTTGTCGCTTTTCGTCGCTTGCGGCCCCAACCTTCCGCCGACCGTCGCGCCGGCGCAGCCGGACCCGACGTTCGATCCGCTGCGTACCGAGCTTCAGGCGTACATAGAAGAAACCCAGCCGTATCGAAAGGCGGCGGCGCAGGCGCAGGAGAACACGCCGGGCCAGGGCTCGTCGACGCCGGCGGCGGCGCAGGCGCTGCGCACGCGCGAGAACACCCTCGCGCAGGCGCTCGCGACGAAACTGCGCGCGAACGCGAAGCCGGGCGACATCTTCAAGCCGCCCATCGCCGACGCGCTGCGGCATCAGATCGCCGACGCGTTCAGCGGGCCGCAGATGGATCTGCTGCTCGACGACATGGCGGAGCAGTTGACGACGCCCGCGAAGCCGGAGGCGCCGCGCATCAACCAGCGTCTCGAGGCGCCGCGCGTGCCGCCGCGGCTGGCGGCGCTGCTGCCGCCGCTCCCCAAGCAGCTCGAGTACGACTTCACCGATCGCACCCTGCTCCTCCGCGACGTCGACGCCGACCTCGTCGTCGACTTCCTGCCGGATGCGTTTCCGGTCAAGGCGACGGCGGGCGTGCCGACGCGGGCCGAGACGCCGCTGCCGGCGGGCTCCGCGGCGCCGCTGGCGATGCCGACGATCCGCGGCGGCACCGTGTTCGCGTTGATGGGCGACAGCGGATCGGGCGACACGGCGCAGCGCGACGTCGCGCAGGCGATGCTCACCTACTTCAACACCGCGCGCCGTTTTTCGTTCGTGCTGATGCTCGGCGACAACCTGTATCACGACGACTACAACGGCGAGTTCCTCGAGCCGTACAAGCCGCTGCTCGATCGCGGCATGCTGTTCTACGCCACGCTCGGCAACCACGACCGCGACCTCGAGATCCACTTCAAGCCGTTCAACATGCAGGATCAGGATCGCTATTCGTTCGACGAGGGGAACGCGCGGTTCGTCGCGCTGAACAGCAACCATCCGGGCGATCCCGCGCAGATCAAGTGGCTCGACGGCGTGTTCGCGGACGCCGGCAACAAGTGGCGCATCTGCTTCTTCCATCACCCGCTCTATTCGTCGGGCGAGCACACGGCCGAGGCGCGCGATGTGATCCGGCCGGCGCTCGAGGACGCGCTCGTGCGCAACAAGGTGGACGTCGTGTTCAGCGGGCACGAGCACCTGTACGAGCGCATCCACCCGCAGCGCGGCATCCGGTACTTCGTGTCGGGCGGCGGCGGCCGCAACCTGTACGGGTATCACGCCAGCGACTTCGACGAGGTCGGCGTCTCCGAGCACCACTTCATGGTGGCGGAGATCGCGGGCGACCGGCTCTTCTTCGAAGCGGTCACGCACGGGCAGAAGCTGCTCGATTGCGGCGTGATCTACCGGCGCGCCGACGTGAAGCCGGACGCCGACACCACGAAGTGGCTGGCGCAGTGCGACGCCGCGCGTCCGCGCGTCACGACGACCGCGTCCCCGCCAGCAGCACGATAGAACCCTCGGGCAGGACCACGTTGCGCCCCGTGCGCGGCACGTTGACCCACGCGCTGCGCGCGAGCCCCCACGCGCCGAAGCCGAGCGCCACCGGCTCGGACGCCTGCGCGATCGCCGCGCCGATCGCGAGAAACCCCGACGCAGCCACTCGCCGGGGCCGCCGGGCGGGCTCGTCGATGTCGATTGGGCGGTTGCCGCGATCCGCAGCGGTGTCTGACACCGGGTCGACCAGCGTCGCGGCGATCGCGCCGCCCTCCGCAATCGGGCCGCGACCCGCGACCCGCACGCGCGCCGGGAGGCCGGCGTCCATCATCGCCGGCGTCGCCGACGAGGTGGCGATCGCGGCGGCGACGGCGATCGAAAGCCGGATCATCAACGGTTCTTTACGGCGGCGCCGCATTGTTGCACAGCTCTTGCATCCGCTCCACGCGCTCGTGCGACTGCTGCTCGTCGAAGACGAACCGGCGACCGCGCGGATGCTCGCGAAAGGGCTGCGCGAGCACGCGTATGCCGTCGACCTCGCGCACAACGGCGACGACGCCTGGCGCCACCTCGAGCGCACGATCTACGACATCGTCGTGCTCGACGTGATGCTGCCGAGGCGCACCGGCCTCGACGTGTGCCGCGCCTTGCGCGCCGCCGGGCGCCACGACGTCGTCCTGATGCTCACCGCGCGCGACGGCATCGAGGCGCGCATCGAGGGGCTCGACACCGGCGCCGACGACTATTTGACGAAGCCGTTCGACTTCGGCGAGCTGCTCGCGCGGATCCGCGCGCTCGCGCGGCGGCGGACGCTGCCGGTCGCGCCCTCTCGATGGAGCGCCGGCGCGCTCGACATCGATCTGGCCGCGCGGCGCGTGTGCGTCCGCGGCGCGCCGGTCGTGTTGACGGCTCGCGAGTTCGCCCTGCTCGCGTACCTCGCGGAGCGCCACGGCGAAGTCGTCAGCCGGCGCGACATCGCCGCGCACGTCTGGGACGACACGTACGACGCGCTGTCGAACGTGATCGACGTCTTCGTCCAGCGGCTGCGGCGAAAGCTCGATGCGCCCGGCGAGCCGTCGATGATCCGCGCGCGGCGCGGGGAGGGGTATCAACTCGTGTGCACGCCGGATCCCGCGTCATGACGCTCCCGATCCGCGCGCGCCTGACGCTGTGGTACGTCGGGCTCCTCGCGATCGTCCTGATCGGCTTCAGCGCCGGCGTGCTGTGGCTGCAGAACCGGTTCAGCCGCGCGCAGCTCGATCAGGAGCTGGCGGCGCTCGCCTCGGCGGCCGGCGGCACGATGCAGGAGGAGCTGCGCGAGCGCGGCGACCTGGCGCGCGCCGCCCGCGACGCGCGCGAGAGCTTCGCGACGCCGAACCGCACCGTCGCGATCATCGACGCCAGCGGACGCGTGCTCGCCGCGCGCTGGCGCGGGTTCCGCCGGGACAGCGCACCGCCGTTCGACGGCCGCCCGCTCGTCGCCACCGTCGTCCAGGACGGACTGCCCTGGCGCCTCCACATGCGCCGCGACGCGTCGTCGGGCGGCGCGTTCACGATTCTCGTGGCGGCCTCGGAGAATCCCATCACGCACGCGCGGCACGTGCTCGTCAAGTCGCTGCTGATCGGCGCGCCGCTCGCGCTGCTCGTCTCCGCGACCGTCGCGTGGTGGGCCGCGTCGCGCGCGCTCCGCCCGCTCACCGCGATGAGCGAGGAGGCCGAGCGCATCACGGTGCAGTCGCTCGGTCAGGAGCTCCCGTGCCCCACCGCCGACGACGAGATCGGCCAGCTCGGACGCGCGTTCAACCACCTGCTGCAGCGCGTCGCGTCGGCCGTCGACTCGCAGCGGCAGTTCATGGCCGATGCGTCCCACGAGCTCCGCACGCCGGTCTCGGCCGCGCGGACGGCGGCCGACGTCATGCTGGCGCGACCGCACCGGCGCGAGCGCGAATATCGCGAGGCGCTGTCGATCATCCTCACGCAGACGCGGCGCCTCGGCGGCATGGTCGACGACATGCTCGCCCTGGCGCGCGCCGACGTCGGCGGCTATCGCGTGCGTCTGCAGCCGTGCGAGCTCGATCGCGTCCTCGCGGAATGCGCCGACACCGCGCGCCTGCTCGCGAAGCCGAAGCGCGTCACCGTCGACGCGCGCCTGCAGCCGGCGGTTCGCATCAGCGGCGATCCGACGCTCGTCCGCCAGCTCGCGCTGAACGTCCTCGAGAACGCGATCACGCACACGCCGACGAGCGGCGTCGTGCGCCTCTCGATGCGGTCGCGGGGCGACAGCGCCGAGATCGAGATCGCCGATTCCGGCAGCGGCATTCCCGAGGCCGAGCGCGAGCGGATCTTCGAGCGCTTCGTGCGCCTCGACACGGCGCGCGAGAGCTCCGGCGGCGCCGGCCTCGGGCTGCCGATCGCGCGCTGGATCGCCGAGGCGCACGGCGGCACGCTGACGCTGGCCGCCACGGGACCCGCCGGCTCGACGTTCGTCGCGCGGCTGCCGATTCGCTGACACGCGTCCGTTTACGAATCGCTACGGTATCGACCTTGCGGCTCCCGCCGCAGGTGCGTGATGAGCGATGAACGATCGATGAACGGCGACCGGGTTGCGGCAGCGTGCGCCACAGGTTCGTCAGGAACTCGTAGCGACGACCCGGCGCCCGAGGTCACGATCGTGATCCCGACGTTCAACCGTGTGAGCACGCTGGTGCCGCTGCTGCACGCGCTCGTCGCGCAGGACGCCGGCGACGTCACCTTCGAAGTCGTCGTGGTCGATAACGGCTCGAGTGACGCGACGCGGCAGGCGGTGCTTGTCGCGGCGGCGCGCGACAGCCGGATCCGCTACGTGTCGGAGCCGCGCCCCGGCGCGTCCTGCGCGCGCAACGCGGGCATCGCGTGCGCGCGCGGGTCCATCGTCGGCTTCCTCGACGACGACGTGCTGCCGGCGCGGGACTGGGTGCGCGAGCTGAAGCGGGCATTCGACGAACATCCCGACGTCGACTGCGTGGGCGGCCGCGTGGAGCCGCGGTGGCCGGGCCGCGTGCCGCGCTGGCTGACGCCCGCCCACTGCCCGCCGCTGGCCGTGCAGATCGATCGGCCGCGCGAGTACGACGCCAACCACGCCGCCGCGTGCCTGATCGCGGCGAACTTCGCGTGCCGGCGGCGCGTGTTCGACGACGTCGGCGTCTTCTCGACGGCGTTTCAGCGGGACGAGGACCGCGAGTTCAACCTGCGCCTCTGGCGCGCCGGCAAGCGCGGACGCTACGTCGACGCGCTGCGCGCCGTCGCGCCGATCGCGCCCGAACGGCTCACCAAGCGCTACCACCGCCGCTGGTACGAAACGACGGGCCGCAACCACGCGCGCATGCGATTCCGCGAAATCATCGATCGCGACGGGCGCCTCGTGCCGCCGATGACCGGCCGCCGCCTGTTCGGCGCGCCGGGGTTCCTGTATCGCGAGTGCCTGCGCGACATCGCCCGCTGGGGTGCCGCGCTGGTGCGCGGCGCCGGCGCCGATGCGTTCCTGTATGAATGTCGAACGCGCTACTGTGTCAGCTACATCCGCGAGCGCGCACAGCTCTTGCTGCGGGCCCGGTCGTGATTCGAGGCAGCTCGTCAACGCGCAACCTGCTCGCGGGCACGATCACGCGCTACGTGCTGCTGGCCGTGAACATCGGCACCGGCATCTTCCTGATGCCGTTCACGGTTCGCCACCTCGGCAAGGCGCAGTACGGCCTGTGGATGCTCGTCGCGTCGACGACCTACTACTTCGCGCTGCTCGATCTCGGATACGGCAACGGCATCGTGCGCGACCTCGTCGAAGCGGACGCGCACGGCGACACCGACCGCGTCAACCGCATCGCCAGCACGTTCTTCTGCGTGTACAGCGGCATCGGCCTCGTCGCCTGCGGCGTGTGCGCCGCGCTCATCCTGTTCGCCGTCCCGCGATTCCCGAACCTGTCGCCGGCGGACGTGCGCACCGCGCAGGCGGTGCTGGCGATCGTCGGCGCGCGCATGGCGCTCGGGTATCCGATGACGGTGTTCGGCGCCGTCACGAACTCGCGGCAGGGGTTCGTGCTGAACAACTCCATCGCCATCGTCCTCGTCGCGCTGAACGCGATCGTCACCTACGTCGTCCTGACCGCCGGGGGCGGCCTGATTGCGCTGGTCGCGTGGACGACGGGCCTCAGCGCCGCCGGCTACGGCGCGTACGCGTGGAGCGCCTGGCGCATGTTCCCGCAGCTCGACATCCGCCCGTCGCGCTTCAGCCGCGCGGAGTGGCGCCAGGTGACGACGTTCAGCACGTACTTGTTCGTCGTGGCGCTCGGCAGCCAGATCAGCTTCAACGTCGACAACCTCGTGGTCGGCGCGTCGCTGGGCACTGCCGCCGTGGCGGTGTACGCCGTCGCCGCGAGACTGTCCGAGTACCAGCGCCGGGTGTGCGACCAGTTCAGCGGCATGCTGTTCCCGGTGGTCGTCGGCCTCGGCGCGCGCGGTGACGCCGCGGGGCTGCGCGCGGCGCTGATCGACGGCGCCCGCGTCTCGATGCTCCTCGCCGCCGGCGTCACCACGTCGCTCGTCGGCTTCGGCCGGCCGCTGATCGAACGCTGGATGGGCGCGGGGTTCGACGGCAGCGTGGCGCCCTTCTACGTCCTCGCGGCCGTCGGCGTGATCATGGTCGGCCACGCCGCGCAGTCGAACGTCCTGCTCGCGACAGGCGGCCACCGGATCGTCGCCGCCATCTGGATTGTCGAAGGCGTCGCGAATCTCGGGCTCAGCCTTCTGCTCGTGCGATGGTTCGGTTCGACGGGCGTCGCGTTGGGCACGCTGATTCCGATGGCGGTCGGCCACATCGGCGTCATGACGCCCGCGGCATGCCGGCTCGCCGGCGTGTCGATGCGCGAATTCGCGACCGCGGCGCTCGTCCCGGCGATCGCCGGCGCGGTGCCTGCGGCCATCGGCTGCGTGCTGATCAGAGTGTGGCTGCCGCCGGCGAGCACGCTCGTCGTAGTGATCGACGGCGCCGTCGTCGGGCTGCTCTACCTCGTCGCTGCCGGCATCGCCGGGCTGGATCGATCGACGCGGCAGCTCTACCGCGACCAGGTGACCGCCGCCTGCCGCCTGGTGTTACAGTGATCTCGAGGTCGTCATGCGTGCAGTGTCGGTTGCCTTCGCCGTGTTGCTCTTCACCGCCGCCGTTGCGGCGCAGCATGCGCGACCCGCGCCTCCGCCGCCCAGGCCGCCGCACACCAATCCGAACACGTTCGTGACGCCGCCGCCTCCGCCGGTGGTACTTCCGTTTCAGCAGCCGGCGCCGCAGCCCGCCGGAGGCCTGATTGGCGGAGCGGTGTTTCCGCCCCAGGTGAATCCCGCATTCCTTCCGGGACGCTCCGGCCGCTACCCGCGCACGACGGGGTACGGCGCGCCGTACTTCTACGCGCCCTATCCGGATGCCGGCGCGGCATCCACCGGACCGGCCATCCCGGCGACACCGACGGGCATGCTGCGGCTGACCGGCACGCCCGAGTCGGCACAGGTGTTCGTCGACGGGTTCTACGTCGCCACGCTCGGAGACGTCGAGGCGCAACGTGTGCTGACGCTCCCGGCGGGACCGCACCGCGTCGAACTGCGCGCGGCCGACTACGCGACGACGACGTTCGACGTGCGGATCGATCCGGCGGAGACGGTGACGTACCATGCGGCGCTCGAACACGTCCGGCCGCAGCCCGGCGCCCGCACGGCAGCGCCGGCCAATCCGAACGCGTCGAAGATGTACCTGATTCCGAACTGCTACCTGGGGAACGTCCCGCCCAAGCCGCAGCGGCTGCCGAGCGGCTGCGACGCGAAGCGCGTCCAGATCATTTCGTAGCCTTCTGCTCGGCCGCGATCCGCGCGTCCAGCGCTTTCCGCATTTCGCCGGCGAGCGCGCGGCACGCCGCGCCGTTCTTCTTTCCTTCGAAGTCGCTCGACGAGGGATGCGCGGTGATCAGGACGTCGCACGGCAGCGCCTCCACCTTGGCGATGCTCGCGCGCATCGTCTCCACGAGGGACGGATGCGTCGCGTCGCCGGTGAACCGGAAGCCGGGGAACGACACGGGCGAGACGCTGTCGGCGTAGACGATGTCGAGGCAGCGCTGGCCTTCGCACGACCGCCACGTCCAGCTGGTGCTGCCGGGCGTGTGCCCCGGCGTCCGGTGCGCGGTGATGGCGATGTCGCCGACGCGCAGCACCTCGCCGTCGCGGACGGCGAACACGTTCTTCACCGGCGCGAACGCGCTGTTGCCGTACGCGACCTGCGGGTCGTCGGGCGTCGGCTTGCCCGCGGTCAGCGCGGCAACGCCGGGCGCGCCGCCGGCCGCGACGCGCGCCCCGGTCAGGCGCTGCAGCGCGGCGATGCCGCCCGCGTGGTCGTAGTGGGCGTGCCCGTTGACGATCAGCTTGATGTCCTCGGTGTGGAACCCGAGCTGCCGGACGTTGGCGTCGATGATCGCCGCCGACTGCGGGAGCGCGCCGTCGACGAGCACGTGTCCCGCGCTCGACGTGATCAGCACCGACGAGACGCCCATCGGACCGACGAAGTACGTGTTGCCGAAAATCTTGAACGGCGCGCGCGCGCGGTTCCACTCGGCGCAGTCGTCGCACACCGCCGGCCGATCGGGTTCGAGACGCCGCGCGGACTGCGCGGTCAGGACGACAGCGGAGATTGACATCAGCGCGACGATGGATCGGATCATCGCGGCCACTGTACCACGGGCTACGACGGCGCCATGATCCAGATGCCCCACTGCCCGTCGCGCCGGCTGTGGAACGCGACGCGGCGCCCGTCGGGCGACCACGCGAACTCCTCGGCGCTCGGGTCCGTCAGGACGCACCGCATCGAACCGTCGCGCACGTCGAGCAGCCACGCGCCGCTGCCCGACACCTGGAACACGACGTGATCGCCGTCGGGCGACACGGCCGGCGTGCGCACGAGGCGGCCCGGCACCGGCGACAGAAAGGAACGCTCGACGCCCGTGGCGAGATCGCGGATGACCAGCTGGGATTCGTGCGAGAACGCCACGCGAGAGCCGTCGTGGAACCACGACGCGCCCCACGTCTGGCCGTACGCGTACCGCGTCAGCCGCTGCTGCTCGCGCGTCGCGATCGTCATCACCCAGATGTTCCAGACGCGCGGACGATCCGGCTCCGCGCGCACGAACGCGATCCGCTTGCCGTCGGGCGACCACGTCGGCACCGCGGCGTATCCGCCGTCGGTGACGCGCTCCACGTCGCTGCCGTCCGCGTTGGCGAGATAGATCGCGCGCTCGCCGTCGCGATCGGAATCGAACGCAATCCGCGTCCCGTCCGGCGACGGCTGCACGTGATAGTTCCGCGCGCCGTCGTCCACGATCGTCATCACGCGGAGGTCGCCGTCGATCGTCCCGGCCGTCTTGAGCGCGCTCGGCTCGGTGGCGCTCCGGCCCGTGTGGAAGAAGACGGCCGATCCGTCGTCGCCGAACGCCGGCGAGAACTCGGGGGCGCGATCGCCCGCGACGGCTCTGACGACGGGCGGCGCCGTCTCCGGACCGCGCGCCGGTCGCTTGACGGGCGCGGCGAGCGGCCGCGGTGACGCCGGCTCCGGAGGCGTCTCGTCTGTCGCTGGCGGCGTGTCGATCGGCAGCGTCGAGGACGGCGGGGCCGGCGCGGCCGGCATGGAGACGGGCCGCGACAACGACGCGAGCCGCGAGTGCGACGGCAACAAGCGTCCCGCAGCGGCGCCGACGAGCGCGGAGGCGGCAATCGCCGCGAGCGCGGCTCCAAGACGCGGTCGGCGCGCCGGAGGTGCCGGCGGCACGCGCGCCAGCACGCGGCGAACCACGACGGCGCGGTCGCCGCTCTCGAATCGTTTCAGCGAGAGCGCGAACTCCTGCGTCGACGCGAACGGCGGCGCCTCGACGATGCCGCGCGCCCGCGCGACCGCGAACCGCAGCGGTGCCGGCACCTGCGTGGATTTGGCGAGCAGCGCGTCCAGGACGTCGCCCGCGTCCTGGACGCTGATGGGCGCGCCGGCGACGACGCGGTTGTAGACGATCTGCTGAGCGAGCGCGACCGCCTCATGCGGGGCGAGCTCGAGAGGGGCGTCGAGCACCCGCTGAAGCGCTGGACTGTGGACCATGGGGCGTTCGTGGAACTGCGAGCCCCGCGCCACCTCCCCGCGTCGGCGATCGGCCACAAAACGACGTCAGCCGCATCGGCTGAGTCGTGTAATTTTTGACCGACGCGTCGCTTACGGCGTCGACACGTTGTCGAACGTCGCCGTCGCCAGCGCGCCCGAGACGTGACTGCTCACGGCGAGCCCGACGGAAACGGTCGGGCCCATCGCGATCGTGTCGCTGCCGACGAGCGTCCACGCCGCGCCGTCCGGCGACGAGTACGCATTGAACGTGTTCCCAATCCGCTCCAGCTTCACCCAGTACGGCGCGCCGGCCGGCGCGCCCGCGGTGCTGACGCTCGTCCCGCCCGTCGCGGTGCGGCGCTGGAACGCCAGCCCCTTGCTGAACGAGACCAGCATCAGCGCCTGCGTCGATCCCGGGTCGAGCGTCTCGCGGATCATGACGCCCGCCTTGACCCACGCGTTCGTGCTCGACACGGACGCGACGCGCGCGACGACGACGCCGTCGCCCGTCATCGATTTGTAAGCGAACTGAAATGCGTCGGCCGTGCCCCAGATGTCGGCGCCGGCGCCTTTGATCGTCCAGAGGTTCGTCGCCCACGCATAGCTCGTCGAGCCGGCCTTGCCGACCGCACCGATGTCCTGGTTCCCCCACCCGCCGGGCAGCAGCGGCGCGGCCTGCGAGACGGAGGACGTCAGGCCCGCGGCCGTGACGATCGCCGTTCGGGCGGCGCCGCCGTTCGCGGCGGCGGCGGCGGTGATCGTGCCCGAGCCGACGCCCGTCGCGCCGCCGGTGATCGTCAGCCAGCTCGAGTCGCTCGACGCGGACCATCCGCACCAGCCGCCGGTCGTCAACGTGATGGTGACCGCGCCGCCGCCGGTGGGCGCCGACTGCGTTGCGGGGCTGATCGCGTAGCTGCACGCGGCGGCGTTCTGGCTCGCGGTGAAGATCTGATCGCCGATCGTCACCGTCGCGCTGCGCGCGCCGGCGGGATTCGGCGCGGCGTTCACGGTGACGGTGCCGCTGCCGGTGCCGGCCGACGGCCCCGCGACCGTCAACCAGCTCGGGTCGCTGCTGTTCGCCGCCCACGTGCACCAGCTGCCGGTCGTCACTGCAATCGAGGCGGTGTCGCCGCCGTTCGCCATCGTCTGGCTGGCCGGCGTGATCGCGAACGTGCAGTTCGCGCCCGACTGGTTCGCGGTGAACGTCTGTCCGGCGATGGTCGCGGTTGCGGAGCGAGCGGCGCCGCCGTTCGGCGCGGCGCCGAGCGACACCGTCCCGTTTCCGGTGCCGGAGGCGCCGCCGGTGATCGTCAGCCATCCCGTCGTGTCGTTGCTCGCCGCCGTCCACGAACACCAGCTGCCCGTCGTCACCGAGACGGTGGCCGTGCCGCCTCCGGCGGCGAGGAGCTGATTCGACGGCGAGATCGCATACGAGCACGCGGCCGCGGCCTGCGTGGCGGTGAAGGTCTGGCCGCCGACGACGACGGTGGCGGATCGGGCCGCCGCGCCGTTCGCGGCCGCGCTCACCGACACGAGCGCGTTGCCCGATCCCGACGCGCTGCTCGTCACGGTCAGCCAGCTCGGATCGCTGCTCGTCGCGGTCCAGCCGCACGACGGATCGGACGCGGTCAGCGTCAGGGTGGCCGAGCCGCCGGAGGCGTCGAACGCCTGCGTGGACGGCGTCAGCGAAAAGCTGCACGGCAGCGTCGGCACCGAGACGTTGTCGAACGTCGCCGTCGCGAGCGTCGTGGTGGTGTGGCTGCTGACCGCGAGCCCCACCAGCACGTTCGGCCCCATCGTGAACGTGTCGCTGCCGACGAGCGTCCACGTCGTGCCGTCCGGCGACGAGTACGCGTTGATCGTGTTGCCCGTGCGCTGGAGCGCGACCCAGTACGGCGCGGTGACGTTCGGCCCGGTGGTGTTGGTGCTGACGCCGCCCGCCACCGTGCGGCGCTGGAACGCGGTGCCCTTGCTGAAGGACACGAGCATGAACGCCTGCGCCGATCCGGGATCGAGCGTCTCGCGGATCATCACGCCGGCCTTCACCCAGGCATTGGTGTTCGACACGCCCACAACCCGCGCGATCAGGACGCCGTCGCCCGACAGCGGACGATACGCGTACTGGAACGCGTCGGCGGTGCCCCAGACGTCGGCGCCCGCGCCTTTGATCGTGAAGGTCGACGACGGCCAGTCGTAGGTCGTCGATCCTGTCTTGCCGACGGCGCCGACGTCCTGGTTCGCCCAGCTCGCCGGCAGCGCCGCCGCCGCCTGTGACGTCACGAAGGCCTGGCCGCCGATCGTTGCCGTGGACGATCGCGCAGCCCCCGCGTTGGCCGTCGCCGAGAACGTCACCGTTCCGTTGCCGGTGCCCGAGGCGCCGCTCGTGATCGCGAGCCACGACGGATCCCCGCTCGTCGCCGTCCACGAGCAGAAGCTCGGCGTCGCGACGGCCACCGAGAAGCTCTGCGCCGCGGCGCCGAGCGACTTGGCGGTCGGCGAAAGCGTGATCGTGCACGCCGCCGCCGGCTCGCTGACCGTGAACGGCTGACCGGCAATCGTCGCCGTCGTCGATCGCGCGGGTCCGTTGTTGGCGGCCGCGCTCAGCGTCACGCTGCCGCTGCCGGTTCCCGACGCCCCGCCCGTCACCGTGAGCCAGGTCGGATCGCTGCTCGTCGCGGACCAGGTGCACCAGCTGCCGGTCGTCACCGTCACCGTGGCGGTGCCGCCGCTCGCCGACAGCGACTGACCCGCCGGCGAGATGCTGTAGGTGCAGGACGCCGCGTTCTGCGTCGCGACGAAGGAGAGCCCGGCGACCGACACCGTCGCCGTCCGCGAGGCGCCGGCGTTGGGCGCCGCGCTCAGCAGCACCGTGCCGTTGCCCGAACCCGAGCCGCCGCTCGTCACGGTCAGCCAGCTCTGGTTGCTCGTGGCGGTCCACGAGCAGGTGTTCGCGGCGCTGACGGCGATCGATCCGGTGTCGCCGCCGGCGGCAAACGTCTGCGACGCCGGGGTGATGGTCGCGTTGCACGACTCCACCGGCACGCCGTTGACCGACACGTGATCGATGGCCGCGGCGGTATCGACGTCGGTGTTGTGGCTCGTCACGGCGAGGCCGACGAACGCGTTCGACGCCATCGCGATCGTCGCGGTGCCGAGCGACGTCCACGTCGCGCCGTCGGCCGAGTAGTACCCCGTGAAGGTGTTGCCGCTGCGGTCCACGCGCACCCAGTACGGCGCGGCCTTGATCGGCCCGGCCGTCGCCGACGTCGCGCCGCCGGTCGCCGTCCGCGACTGGAACTGCACCCCCTTGGTCGTCGACACGAACATGAAGGCATCGGTGGCGCCCGGCGCCAGCGACTCGCGGATCATCACGCCCGCCTTCGCCTTGGAGTTGACGTTCTGCAGGCTGGCGACGCGCGCGACGATGGTGCCGTCGCCGCTCAGCGGCTCGTACACGTAGTGGAACGAGTCGGCGCTGCTCCAGATGTCGGCGCCGGCTGCGACGACGTTGAAGGTCGACGTGGCGTCGAACGTCGCGTAGCCCGGCAGACCGACCGCGCCGATGTCCTGGTGCTGCCACGGCGCGGGCACGTCGGGCGGCGCCGGCGGCCCGGGGGCCGGCGGCGGAGGCGGCGACGCGCCGTCGATCGTGCTGCCGTAGATGGTCTGATCGTTCAACGTGCCGCCGGGCGCAGTCGAGAGGAACGCGTCCGGGCTCAACACGATTTGATCGACGATCGCGCCGTCGGCGCGCTGCTGGACGAGCAGCGTCTGCGTCCCGCTCGGGAAGTAGATCAACGTGGCCGGCGAGGTGGACGAACTGTTGTCGGCCCAGCCCCAGTTGTTCAGGGTTCCGGACGGATCGCTGAGCACGACCTCGGCGCCCTGGGCCGCGCCGATCGGGTAGAGCGGCGATCCGTACTGGTCGATGGCATCGCTGAACTGCACCGACACCGAGTTGTTCGACGTCGAGTTGGCCTGCGCGCGGAGCCGCACCCACAGGTGGTACGGCACGCCGGCCACGGCCGTGAACGTGGTCGTGAAGTAGCTCGACGGCGACGCGAGCGGCGGCGAAATCCGCGAGGCGCCGCGATCCGGGTTCCAGAGCGCGCTGCCGCCGGCGGCGGTCGGGTCGTTCAGCCACTGCCAGTTGCCGACGGTGTTGGAGGCGGCGACGTCGGTCGACGTCCAGATGACGATCGTGCTCGCATTCGTCGCCGGCGATGGCGGCGGAGGCGGCGCGCCCGCCGTGGTGAAGCTCGCAATCGGTCCCTTCGCGGTCAGGCCGGCCATCGTCTTCGAGACGACGCGCCAGTAGTACGTGGTGCCGGGCTGCAGCAGCGGCAGAATCCATTTCTGGAACGACGGCGCCGACGGATCGTTCGGCCCGAGCTGCTGATCGGCCGCGAGCAGCGGCGGGTTGGGATCGGTGCCGAAGTAGATGTCGTACTTCTGCCCCCACGGGCCGCCGTCCCACACCAGTTCCATCGATCGCAGCGCGCCGACGGTGCCGTCCACCGGCGACTGGTACACGGGTTTGTCCGGCGGCAGCGGCACGAAGGGCTGCGACTCGGCCAGGCCGCCCGGCGCGAGGTTGTTCCACTTGCGGTTGAACTGATCGGTGAACCACTGGTAGATCCACGCCTTCGTCGTGAAGTAGTTGTGCTCCTGCTGCAGCTGATCGGACGGCGAGGTCCAGTTCGACGAGCCGAACACCGCCATCTGCTGGCCGTAGAGGATCACGAGCTTCTGGTGGTTCAGTCCGCTTCCGGCGCGCACCCGCAGCGGCACGCCGGCGGCGTACAGCTTGTCCAGGTTGTAGGCGTGCCACAGCCGGCTGGTGTTGCGGTATTCGTCGGTGTCGCTGATGACGCGCACCGGCACGCCGCGCTGCATCGCCGCGATCATCGCGTTGGTGTGCCGCTCGTCGGTGATGCGGAACATGATCACGTCGATCGCCTGCGTCTCGGCGGCGTACTTCTTCAGGATGCGGTTCGCGTAGCTCTCTTCCTGCGGGAAGTTGAGATCCGGGTCCTTCGGATACGTCGGGTAGATGCGCGCGAGCGGCGCGTTGATGTTCGCGTAGTCCGAGTAGAGCGTCGTGTCGGTCCAGAAGTTGTCGTACCAGGTCTTGAAGCTGTTGACCACGGCGGGGTCTTCGGTGAAGTAGATCGACTCCCACTCGTAGTTGGTGTACGGCTGCTCGTAGATGAATGCCGTCGGGCTGTAGTTGGCGCCGTCGAACTCGAGCTGGTTCTGCCCGGCGAACAGCATCATCTTCCAGTGCAGGATGCCGGCGTCGCTGAGCGACCGCTGCCGAATCGGAATGCCGGCGTTGACGAGCGACTGCAGGATCTGGACTTCGTCGGGGTGCGTGCCCCCGAGCGCCGGCAGCGCGCGCTGATCGATGATCACGCGCACCGGCACGCCGGCGTGCCAGCGGTTGATGATCGCCGCCGAGTACCGCGCGTCCTCCATGAACCAGAACGCGACGTCGATGCCGACCGTCTCGTTATTGATCAGGTTGAGCAGGGGTGTCCGGCAATCCTGATACGCCGGATCGCACAAACTCTCTGCCGCCGCCGGCGCGCCCCACGCGAGCACCGCCGCCACGATTACCCAACGCCGAAGCCGCCGTCGCCACGAGTTCACAGACGCTCTCCTCGGGCCCGAGGCATTGCGTCCGGCGTGCCGAAACGGCAGACCTCGGAAACGGCTGAAATGGGCCCGTTTGGCCGAGGTCTATCGAACGGTAGGGGCGGACCGCTTCATGGAAACGGAAAAGACGGTCCGTTCGCGGCAGCGGGAATACCAACCTTGATAAACGTTTCGCGACGAGGCGGCTCGACGATAGCTACGGCTTCTCGACGATGTCGCCCTTCATTGGGGCAAGCGCACCAAGCAGTTGATCCTTCTCGTGCGCCGGCACCTTGAACGCGTCGAGCGCGCCGACCAGATCCTCGACGAGCGCGCCGAAGTCGCCGCCGGACACGCCGAGCCCCATGTGCGCCGACTTCATGTCCTTCCCTGTGTACTTGCACGGACCGCCCGACGCCTCGCAGATCTGATCCACGAGCTTGCCCTTGAACGCCGACACGCGTTTCGGGTCGGCTGCCGTCGCCGCGAAGAACGCGTTGATGCGGGTGTCCGCCGCGACGCGGCCGACGAACTCGTCGACGACCGCCGCGATGGCTTTCTTTCCGCCGAGCCGATCGTAGAGCGACTTCTCCCAGGGCCTCGCCTGACCCAGCACGCTGGCCGACGACACCGCCACGAGCACCGCCGCGATCGCGCACACGCCGAGTAGCTGCTTCTTCATGAACTCTCCTCTCGAAGTCGATGTGTCCGGATCTACGGCGCCGTCTGCGGCGCGGATTCAGAACGAGAGGACGAGCGAGGCGCGGGCGGTCCGCGGCAGCGTCGGATGCGTGTGGAGGTCCGCGATGCCGGCCGCGGGCTCGCCGGGCAGACGCGACACGTAGAAGTAGTCGATGTCGCTGTCGGCGGCGTTCAACAGGTTGAAGACGTCGACGGCGATCTTCGCGTGCGCGGACACTGCGTATCCGGCCTGCAGATTCCACAGGCTCGTCGCCGTCGATTCCACCGACGCGTCCGCGACGAGCGCGCGCGGACCGAAGTACCGCCAGCGCAGGCTGCCGAACATCCGCTTGTAGCCGTCGATCGCCGCGCCGGCCGACACGACGGTTCCCACCGCCTCGGGCACGTAGTCGCCGGACGGATCGTGAGCGGCGAACCGCGCGCGCGACCACGACAGGTCGCCGTCGAACACCAGCCACTTGCGCGGCGAGTAGTAGTTCGCGAACTCGACGCCGCTGCGCCGGCTCGCGCGGCTCGCCTCCGTGGTGCCGGCGTCGCCCGCGAACACCAGCTCGGAGGCGAGGCGCAGCGTCCACACCGAGAGTGTCGTCTGCACGTGCGGCACCGCGACCGTGCGTACGCCGATCTCGGCGCCCTCCGCGCGCACCAGCGGCGTCGCGCGCTGTGCCGGCGTGCCGTCGGCATTCGTCGTGACCGTCGTCCCGCGGGCATCGTTGCTGTGGAATCCCGTTCCGGCGTTCACGTACAGCTCCGTGCCGCGCCAGGGCCCCAGCGTCATGCCGGCTTTCGGGCTGACGAGCGCCGCGTCCGACCGTCCGCTGTTGCGGCTCGTCAACAAATCGTCGACGACGAACCAGCCGGCATCGGCGCGGATGCCGGCGATGGTTCGCAGCCACGGCGTCCATTCGACTTCGTTCTGCGCGAACGCGCCGCTCTGCGTCTCGACCACCGACGCCTGCGACTCGGTCTCGAGCCGCACGCGCGCCTCGGTGTGATAGAGGGCGACGTCCGCGATGGCGTCGGTCCGGAGCTGGAACCCGAACGTGTTCTGCACGGCCTTGTCGCCCCAGCGCGAGGCGCGGCGGTGCGTGATCTTGCCGCCGTAGGTGACGCGATGGTCCGCCTGCTCGATCTGATCGCCGTGGACCGGATCGTCGAGCGCGAAGGTGAAGTCGGAGAACAGGTGCAGGTCGTAGGCGACCGCGTAGCCGGTGACGCGCGTGGACGCCTCGCCGTCGCGGCTCGCGCGCTGCCAGTCGGCGATGCCGCCGTAGCGGTACGTGTCGCCGCCGTCCCTCGGATCGATCGCGCCGAAGCGGCCGATCGCGCCGGACGTCACCGCGCGCAGCGGCACCTGGTCCGTCGAGTTCCACGTTCCGCGATATCCCAGGGCGGTCAGCGAGAAGCCGTTGATCGAATCGCCGCGGCTGTACCGCAGCACGGCGTTCAGCTTGTGGAACGCGTCGGGGTGCTGCCACGGGCCGTCGTTGTGCGAGGCCTCGAGGGCGGCGACGAGATGGCCGCCGGCGGCCGCGGGCGACGCCGCGAACAGCGCGCGCTCGTAGCCCTCGCCGCCGATCTCGACGTGCGCGATCGGTTTGTCCAGCACGTTCGCGTAGTTGATGTTGGAGGAGCCGGCGGTGGCGAAGTCGCCCTGGTCTGCGTAGTACGGTCCCTTGGAGAACTGCACGCCCGTCACCAGCTCCGGAATCAGGAAGTTCAGATCCGTGTAGCCCTGGCCGTGCGCGTGGGTCGGAAGGTTCACCGGCATGCCCGCCACCGTCGTGGCGAAGTCGGTACCGTGGTCGAGGTTGAATCCGCGCAGGAAGTACTGGTTGGCCTTTCCCTCGCCGCTGTGCTGCGTCACGATCACGCCCGGCACCGTCTCGAGAACCTCGGCGTCGCGCATCAGCGGACGTTCGTCGAGCTGACGGGCCGTCACCGCGCCCTGGCTGGCCGACTGCGCGATGCCGACGAGGTTTTCGGCCGGGTTCTCGACGTCGGCGAGGTTCGCGAACGTGCGCTTGCCGGTGACGGTCACGTCGGCATTCAGCGCCAGCGGCAGCACGATGTCGACGCGGGTGGACGCCTGCACGTCGATCTCGCGCCGGACGGTCGCGAAGTTGATCAACGAGAACGCCATCTGATACCGGCCGCCCTCGAGCCCGTCGATGCGATAGCTGCCCTGCTCGTCGGTCACCGCGGTGCGCGTCGTCGCCGCGCGGCGCACGTCGACGGTCACGCCGGGCAGGACGCCGCCGCTGACGTCGCGGACCGTCCCGGAAATCTCCGCCGCGCGTGCCGCGCCGGCGCACAGGCACACCAGCGCGAGCACGCACAAGCGTTGGACTGCGGCGGGCACCTTCGTACTGTAGGCGCGCGTCGCCGGCGAGCGCGTGCGGCAAATTGTCGCAGTATCCTAGTGACGTGGACGCCTGGGTGCGCAGCACGGCGCCGGCCGCGACGCGAGCGTTCCTCGCGCGGCTGCGCGCGAGCGCCGCCGCGATCGACGGCGTCGTGCTGGCGGCCGCCTGGATGTGGCGGTCGGCCGATTTCCCGCTCGCGCGGCCATGGCCCGTCGTCGCGGCATCGCTCGTCGCCAACGCCGTCATCGCCGCGTCGCTGCGGCGGCGCGGCGTCTCGCCGCGGCCGGTGGCGATCGCCGGCCTTGCCGTCGACATCCTGCTCCTCACGACGCTGATCGATTTGACCGGCGGCCCGTCGAATCCTTTCGTCGTCGTGTATGTCGTCCACGTGGCGCTGGCCCTCGTCACCGTCGGCGCCGTCCCGGGCGCTGCGCTCGGCGCATTCGCGGCGATCTGTTACGGCGTGCTGGTGTACTGGCATCTGCACGAGCCGATCGAAGAGCACCACCATCGGCTCAACGACCTGCCGACGCACCTCTTCGCCGTGTGGGTTGCGATCCAGGCGGGTGCCGAGCTGTATGGACATGTCGTCGGGCGCGCGTCCGACGCGGTCCGCGCGCACGAGCGGGAGCTCGACGCGATGCGGGCGCGGGCGGCGCGCGCCGACCGGCTGATTGCGCTGACCACGCTCGCCGCCGGCGCCGCGCACGAGCTGTCGACGCCGCTCGCGACGATCGCCGTGAGCGCGCGCGAGCTCGAACGCGCGGCCTCGTCCGCGAGCAGCGCGGCATTGGCCGAGGACGCCCGGCTGATCCGGCAGCAGGTCGACCGGTGCCAGGCCATCCTCGACCAGATGAGCGGCCGCGCGGGCGGCATCGCCGCGGCGGTGCCGGAGTCCTTCGACGTCGCCGCCGCTGTCGACGAAGTCCGGGGCCGGCTGCCCGCCGCCGCGCGCGATCGCCTCGACGTCGCGATCGCGCCGATCGTCCCGACGGTCCACCTGCCGCGTGCCGGCTTCGGCCAGGCGGTGACGTCGCTCGTGAAGAACGCGTTCGACGCGTCCGCTGCCGGATCGCGCGTCACGCTCGACGTCGCCGGCGACGCGACCCGGCTGCGCGTCGTCGTGCGCGACGAGGGCGCCGGGATGGACCCCGACGTCCTCGAACGCGCCGGCGAACCGTTTTTCACGACCAAGGAGCCGGGCCGCGGCCTCGGCCTGGGCGTGTTCCTCGCGCGCGTCTTCGCCGAGCGCCTGGGCGGGTCGCTCACCTTCACGTCGGACCGCGGGACGACGGCCGTCCTCGAGGTGCCGGTCCGCACGGCCCGCACATGACGCTCGAGCTCACCGCATCCGATCGGCGCACGCTGCTCGTGGTGGACGACGACGATGTGTTTCGCGAGCGCGTGATAAGGGCGCTGCGCGCGCGCGGCATCGAGGCGGTGGGCGCCGGCGACTACGACGCCGCGGTGGCGGCGGCGCGCGCCGACACGCCGGAGCTCGCGCTCGTCGATCTGCGGTTGCCGGGGCGCTCGGGCCTCGACGTCGTGCGCGATCTGAAAGCGCTCGATCCGACGACCAACGTCGTCGTGCTGACCGGCTACGGCAGCATCGCGACGGCGGTCGAAAGCGTGCGCCTCGGCGCGACGACGTACCTGACGAAGCCGGTCGACGCCGACCAGATCGTCGCCGCGTTCGATCGGCACGCAGCGTCGCCCGATGCGGACGTTCCCGTTTCGGTGCCGTCCCTTGCGCGCGTCGAATGGGAGCACATCAACCGGGTGCTGGCCGACTGCGGCGGCAACGTGTCCCACGCGGCGCGGCTGCTCGGCATCCACCGCCGCTCGCTGCAGCGGAAGCTGTCGAAGGATCCCGGGCCCGAATCGTCGTGAAACGCGCGCTGATCGCCGTTCACCGCTGGCTCGGGGTCCCGCTGTCGCTGTTCTTCGCGCTCTGGTTTCCATCGGCCGTCGGGACGATGTACTGGGATTTCCCGACGGTCACGCCGCAGGATCGTCTGGCGCGATCGGCGCCGATCGATCCGCAGGCGATCGCCGTCACACCCGCCGCCGCGCTCGCCGCCGCCGGCATCGACGGCGCGCCCGCCGACCTGCGGCTGAACACCTTCGACGGCCGTCCTGTCTACCGCATCGCCAGCGGGCGCCGCACCGTGGTGGTCTTCGGCGACACCGGCGCCGTCCGTGGCGACGCCGCCGCCGATGTGATCCGCCGCGCGGCGTCGCGATGGACCGGACGGCCCGAAGCCGACGCCCGCATGGATGCCGTCACGGCTGTCGATCAATGGACGGTGCAGGGCGCGCTGCGGACGCTGCGGCCGCTCTGGAAGTGCACGTTCGGCGACGGCCAGCAGGTGTACGTCGCGGGCGCGACCGGCGAGGTCGTGCAGTACACGACGTCTGCGTCGCGCCTCGGCGCGTACCTCGGACCGATTCCGCACTGGCTGTACTTCACGCCGCTGCGGCAGCGCCAGCAGTTGTGGACGTCGACCGTGATCTGGTCGTCCGGCGTCGCGACGCTGGCCGCCGCGCTCGGGCTCGCGGCCGCGATCTGGATGTCCGCGCCGATCGGCCGCGTGCCGTATCGCGGCCAGAAGCGCTGGCACGTCGTCCTCGGATTCGTCTTCGGCGCGGGCGCGGTCACGTGGGCGTTCAGCGGCATGATGTCGATGGATCCGTTCGCGTCGCCGCCGCCGGCCGCACCGCCGATCCGGCTGCGCGATCCGCTCGCGCTCGAGGCGTTCGCCGCGCGAACCCCGCGGCAGGCGCTGAGCGCGCTCGCGCCGTCCCGCGTCAAAGAGCTGCAGTGGATGTCGACACTCGGCACACCCGCCTATCTGGCGACGCTCGACGACGGGACGACGCGTGTCGTCCCGATCGCAGGGCCGCCGCGGACGACGTTCGATGGCGACGGGATCGCCGCCGCGCTCGCCGCGGCCGGCGCGACGGTGCGAACGCTGGATCGGTACGACGCGTACTACATCGACCGGCATCGCCGGAAGCCGCTGCCGGTGCTGGTGGCGACGACGCGCGCCTCACGCGTCTATGTCGATCCGGCCACCGCGACCGTCGTGGCAACGTACGGTCCGGGCGACTGGTCGAAGCGCTGGCTGTACCACGGCCTCCACTCGCTCGATCTGCCGTGGCTGTACACGCGCCGGCCGCTGTGGGACGCGCTCGTCATCGCCCTGATGGCCGGCGGCACGGCGCTCAGCATCACTTCGCTGACGCTGGCGTGGCGCGTTGCACGCGGATTCCGTCGCTCGCCATCCATGCCACGACCGGCGACTCGCTGAGCGCGATCGTCGGATACGTGCCCTCCCCGAGCACGTCGCGCGCGAACGCCGGAGCGCCGGATCGATCGAAGGTGGCGCGTGCCGCGACGACGCGCTTGCGGCCGTCGGCGCTCTCGTCCCACGCGACGAGCAGCGAGCCGTCGCGGCCGACGATCACCTGCGGATGGCGCGGCGTCCCCTCGGTCGGAATCCGCGTCCGCGGCGTGAACGCCTTCGCGTCGCTCGACTGCGCGTAGAACAGCGCGAGGTTTTCGTCGGCGCCCGAGGCCTCCTTCGTCAACGTCGGCCAGACGACGTGCGCGCGCTGGCGCGCGTCGACCGCGAGCGCCGGCCCGTTCTCCGGGCACCCTTGCAGCACCCACCGGTCGTCGCTGACGCGAACCGGCGCGTTGAACGTCCGGCCGCCGTCGCGCGACACGGCGAACGCGATGTCGCGAACGCTCCCAGGGAACACGTGACGCCAGGCGGCGTACACGGTCGATTGGGACGAGACGAGCGCCGTCTTGCAGCAGTAGCAGACGCTGCTGGTGATCGCGTGGGGCGCCACCGAGCCGTCGAGCGAACCGATGTACAACTTCGACCGCTCCGCCATCGACCCGCCGCTGCCGTGCACGTGCTGCGTTGCTTCGGCACCGTCGCCCTTCGCCAGGTCGCGATGATCGAGCCACAGGACGAGCGGACCGGCGATCGATTCCCACCCGCGGTTGCCCGGCGCATCGCTGCCTGCCACCACCGTCGACGGCGAGAACGTGCGGCCGTCGTCGACCGACCGCGCCTGCATGAGGCGCGTCCCGCGGGCGGCTTTCGCGGTCCAGACGACGACAATCGCGCCGTCCGCCAGTTCGATGCGGGGCGGCTGCTCGCCGTTGACGTCCGCCGCGCCGGCGACGTCGTTCACGCGCACGGCCGGCGCGAACCGCGCCGCGCCGTCGTGGCTGACCGCCACGAACACGTCGGCGGCGCCGCTGGCGTCGGCGGCGCTGAACGCCACGACGACCGTCGCGCCGCTCGCGGCAACCGTCGGCGTCGCGGCGCCGCGGCCCGGCACCGAGATCGTCGCGGCCATCGCCAGCGCCATCAGAAGTTCCATCTCACCCCCAGCTGCATCTGCCGCATGTCGCCGACCGCCGTCACCTGCTTGTAGGCGGCGGCAGGCGTGGCGGCGTTGCCGATCGTGTTGTTGACGTTGACGACGTTGGCGCGGTTGAACAGGTTGAACGCTTCGATCATGACGTCGAGGCGGCGGGCGCCGAACCTGACCGCTCGCGACAGCCGGAGATCGAACATCGCGGTGCCGCACGTGGCGTTCAGATCGTCGAAGCACGGCAACCGGGCCGAGTTCCGCCCGACGCCCGCCGGCCGATCGTTGATGGTCGTATCGCCGTTGTTGTCGGCGCCGGTGACGATGTTGAACGGCAGCGCGGAGCCGTAGGTGTAGACCCAGCCGAGCTGGAACCCGCCGAGGCCGCGCGCGACGTCGCCGCTGACCACGAGGTGGTGCCGCTGATCGTTGTCCGACGGACCCTTGTCGGCGAGAACGTCGTTCTGGTTCTGCGGCGTCTGAAAGAACGCGTTCCCCGCGTCGTCCTCGGCCTTGGCGAGCGTGTACGACACGCGGACTCGGCCCCACGACCCGCGTCGCGTCTCGAGCGAGGCGGTCGCCGCGTTGAACCACGAGTCGCCGATCGAGTCGTACTGAGCGTTGTTGCCGAGCGCCGGGTTCGGCCGCGGCGAGGTCAGCGACGGCGCGTTGACGTTGTGCGACATCAGAATGTCGTGGCCGCGCAGATGCGAGTATCCGACCTGCGCCGAGAACATCCCGGCGATCGCGCGCTCGACCTGCACGCCGGCCTGCTCGCTGCGCTGCGCCTGCACGTCGGGGTCGATCGTGTTGATCGACACGACGACGTTGGACGGAAACGCCGGCAGGACGGCGGGCCACGCGGGCGCGCCGGGCTGCCCGAACGACAGCACGGCGGTCTTGTAGATCGTCCCGTCGCGCTGGATCGCGTTGGAGGTCGCGCGCAGCGGGACGCGATCGAAGTACACGCCGGCGCTGGCGCGGTAGACCGTCTTGCCGCTGCCGGGCGCGAACGCGACGCCGACGCGCGGCGACACGTTGTTGGTGTCGGTGTGGATCGGCGAGGGCAGCCACTGGACGTCGTAGCGCACGCCGCCGTCGATCGTCAGGTCCGACCGCCAGCGCCATTCGTCCTGCACGAACGCGCCGAGGTTCGGGTTCGACTGCACCACCGACGTCTGGCCGAACGCCTGCTGAAACTGCGCGTAGACGCCGCGCTGGAAGTTGGCCAGCGACGTGAACGTATAGGAGCCGACCGTCGCGCCGGGGAACGTGATGTCGAGGCGATTGTGAAGGAGATCGGCGCCGAACTTCACGAGATGCGCCCGGCGCTGCAGCGTCACCGTGTCCGCCGCCTCCACCACGTCGGCGACGCGCCCGGTCGGCGACGAGGTCCAGTTGCCGAACGCGGCGACCCCCGAGATGCTGACGGCAGGCCCGACCGGGTCGTTGACGGCGCTCGACAGGCCGCTGTGCGTGTACTGCACGCGCGCCTCGTTGACCAGGCCCGACGCCGTAACGGTCAGGTAGTTCGCCGCAACGGAGTGATCGGTGTCGTCGAGCGCCTGGCCGCGGCTGACGTCGTTGAGGCCGCCGATGTTCCGCGCGTTCGGGCTGTGCACGTCGTACAGGTTGTAGCGCGCCTGCAGGCGCGACGCGCCCATCGCGTGGTCGACGCGGCCGAAGACGTTCGTCGTGTCGTAGCCGGTGGTGTAGTTGCCGGTCGTCACGCGCGGCCCGCCGAAGCCGACCGCGTCGAGCGCGGCGTCGATCGCGGCGGCCGACGACGGCGCGATCGTGACGATCGACGTCAGGTCGCGCGCGGTGCGCTCGACGTTGCCGAACCAGAACGTCCGGTCCTTGACGATCGGCCCTCCGAAGCTGGCGCCGAACTGGTTCTGCTTCAGCGGATCCTTCCGCACCGCCAGCGGGTTCTTCGCGTCGAGCGCATCGTCGCGGAAGAATTCGTACGCGCGGCCGGTGTTCTGGTTCGTCCCCGACTGCGTGACGACGCTGATCGTTCCGGCGGCCGCACGGCCGAACTCGGCGCCGCCGCCCGAGGTGATCACCTCGAACTCGCGCACGACGTCCTGCGACAGCGACAGGCCGGCGAGATCGGCCGCATCGTCGTTCGCCGAGAGGCCGTCGACGACGAAGTTGTTGTTCAGGTTGCGCTGGCCGGCGACCGACACGCCGGTCGCGGCGACCGCCGACGTCTCGGCGAACCGATCGGTGCTGCGGAGGTTCGTCCGCGACACGTTCGGCACCAGTTGCGCGAGATCGAGATAGTTGCGGCCGTTCAGCGGCAGCGTGTCGACCTCGCGCGGCGCGATCGTCGACGCCATCTCGGTCCGCCTCGCCTCGACGATCGGCGACTCGGCCTGCACCTGCACCGACTCGGAGAGCGCCGGCTTCAGCACGATCGGCACGTCCACCTGGTCGCCCACCTGCAGCGACAGGTTGGCGTTCGCCACCGTGAAACCGGGCAGCTGCACCGAGAGGTGGTACTCGCCCACGGGCAGGTACTGCAGGCGGAAGCGGCCGCGCTCGTCGCTCACCGTCGTCCAGACCTGATTGGTATCGTGATTCCGAATCGCGACCGTCGCGCCGGGCACGACCGCCTCGCTGGAGTCGCGAACGACGCCGGTCACGCTCGCAGACGTCATCGTCTGCGCGTACAGCAACACCCCTAGCAACACTAAACGCAACACACACCTCCAGCGGGTCGATGGACCGCGACAGGGACGCAGGCCGGGACGACGTCGGACCCGGCACGCAGGGCGTGTTACGCGCGAGGAGGCGGAGCGTCGGGACGAACGGCGCGCGAGAGCGTCGACACGGCGGCGCCGTCGGCGGCTGCGGCGGCGGGCAAGGTGGCGACCGGGGACGGCACGACCGGCAGCGCGCCCGTGGCCACGATGGTCAGGAGCGCCGCGTCGTGGTGCGCGCACGCGCTTTCCATCTGGCACGTGCGGTCGGCGGGGTTCTTGTGGTGCATCGGGCAGATCTGCCCGGGGCCGATGCCGGGACAGCAGCTCGCCTGATCGATGCCGAAGCTGTCGCCGACGAGCGTGAGCGGAGACACCACCGCCACCAGCTGGCAGGCCAGCCATACGCCGGCGAACGCGCGCAGGAAGCGGTGCATCGCTATCCGGGATATCCTAACAAAAACGCCCCATGTTCAGACGCCGCGCCGCCCGGATCGGGTTCGTCTTCGTGTGTCTTTCGCTCGCGTCGACGGCCGCGCCCGCGCAGGACTGGACCTGGTCCGCCGACGCGAACGCGTTCGTCGGCGTCAACGACCAGCAGCGGCTGTTCGCCGGATTCGAGTCGTTCGAATCGCAGAACTGGTTCATGCTGGCCGGCAGCCGCGACGACAACGTCGGCCAACTGACGGTCAACGCCATGGCGTCGCTCGAGCCGCTGACCGTCGGGCGGCTCGTCTGGATCGAAGGCGGCCAGCGCGTGGACCCGGGCGGATCGCCTCAGCTGTTTCAGACCGGCGAGAGCTACCAGCGCATTCCGCTCTCCAACGTCCAGCATCCGCACGACCTCATCATGTCGCTCGGCGCGTCGTATCGAATCGAGGAGCCGACCATCGCGTACACCTTCGCGGCGAGCGTCGTCGGATCGCCGGCGCTCGGACCGACGGCCTTCATGCACCGCGAATCGGCGCGCGACAACCCGCAGGCGCCCCTCAGCCACCACTGGCTCGATTCGACGCACGTGTCGTACGGCGTGCTGACGGGCGGCGTCGCCGCGGGCGAGTTCACGATCGAGGCGTCGACGTTCCGCGGCGAGGAGCCGGACGAGAACCGCTACAACATCGAACGGCCGAAGCTCGATTCGTATGCCGCGCGGCTCGGCTGGCGCCGCGGCGGCTGGGACGCGCAGGTTTCGGCCGGCCATCTCCATCAGCCGGAATGGTTCGAGCCGTACGACGAAACCCGGATCACCGCGTCGCTCGGCTACGAGGGCCGCGTCGCCGCGCGGCCGTTTGCCGCGATGCTCGCGTGGGGCGAAAATCGCGACGCCGTCGTCACCAACGGCGTGTCCGACAATTTCCTCCTCGAATGGGACCTCGGGCTTCCGCGACGCTTCACGACGTACGGCCGCGCCGAGGTCGTCGAAAAGGAACTCCTCGGCCTCGGGTATCACCCGCTCGGGTTCCAGCATCCGCATGTCTACTCGCACATCGACGCGCTGACGGTCGGCACGGTGTGGGACCTCGTCACCGACGCGCGCTACGGCCGCTTCGGCATCGGCGGCGACGTGACGGTGTATCACCTGTCGCCCGACATCGTTCCGTACTGGGACGGTTCGCGTTCGTTCCACGCGTTCCTCCGCTGGCGGCCGGCCGCGAGCGGCCACCACCATCACTGATTGCAGCCTTTTGTCTTGACACTCCTGCGAGCGCAGCGCGACACTTCATCGGATCGGCTCCTCGATAGGCGAGGGTGCCCGCGCCGCACACACAGGCACCGCCCCTTTTCGCAGTCTGACGTCTTTCTTCTGAATTCATGTCGCTCGTCGCCCTCTCGGAGATGCTCGGCGCACCGGTGCGCGACGCCAGCGGCGTCGTGCGGGGGCGGGTGCGCGAAATCGCCGTCGCGCCGCAGGAGCATCCCACGCGGATCGCGTACTTCGTCGTCCGGACGGCGGACGGGGAGCGGACGCTCTCGCCCGACGCGATCAAGTCGGCCGGCGCCACCGTGCGGACGACGACCGAGCCGACGGCGTGGGAGCGCTACACCCCGTCCGACGGCGTCCTGCTGCTGAAACGCGACCTCCTCGATCAGCAGATCATCGACGTGCACGGCCGCAAGGTCGTCCGCGTCAACGACGTCGAGATGGAATCGACGCCGGTCAACAACCACCTGCTGCTGAACGTGGTGGCGGTCGACGTCGGCGCCCGCGGGGCCATCCGCCGGCTGTCGAAGGGGATCGTGCCGTCGTTCACGCTGCGCGCGCTCCTCGACAGGATCCCGCCGCGCGTCATCCCGTGGGAGTACGTCGACCTGCTCGAGACCGATCCGGCCCGCCGCGTCAAGCTGAAGATTGCGTACGAAGGCCTGTCGAAGCTGCACCCCGCCGACATCGCCGACATCGTCGAGGACCTCGCGCCGGCCGAGCGCGAAGCGGTGTTCGAGACGATCGACGAAGAGGTCGCGGCCGAGACGCTCGAAGAGCTCGATCCCGACGTGCAGAAGGCGGTCGTCGAATCGCTCGACAAGGACCGCGCCGCCGACATCGTCGAGGAGATGGACCCGGACGCGGCCGCCGACCTGCTCGGCGAGCTGCCCGAGGAGAAGTCGGTCGAGATCCTCAAGGAAATGCAGCCCGAGGAGCGCCACGAGGTGACGCACCTCCTCGAGTTCTCCGAGCACACGGCCGCCGGCCGGATGACCACCGAGTTCATCGCCGTCCCCGAAACCGCCGTCGTCGACGACGCGATCGAAGCGCTGCGCCGGTTCGAGGGGAGCCGCGAGGCGGTCGCGACGATCTACCTCGTCGGACCGGCGGGCAAACTGGTCGGCTCGGTGCCGCTCGTCAAGATCGCGATCTCGTCGCCGGCCGCGCAGCTGTCGGACCTGAGCGATCCGTACGTGGCGTGCGCGCCCGACACGCCCGAGTCGGAAGTCGCCGCGCTGTTCGACAAATACAACCTGATCACGCTCGCCGTCATCGACGAGCACGGGCGGCTCGCCGGCATCATCACGGCGGACGACGTGATCGCCATGCTGCGGGCGCGGTAGGCGGCGGCGATGAAGCTCCTGCGCAAGGAGTGGCGCACGCGCATCGCGCTGTTTCTCGCCGTCGTCGGTCCCGGGTTCATCACCGCCAACGTCGACAACGACGCCGGCGGCATCTTCACCTACTCGCAGGCCGGGGCGCAGTTCGGCTATTCGCTGCTGTGGACCCTCATCCCGATCACGATCGCGCTCGTCGTGATCCAGGAGATGGCGTCGCGGATGGGCGCGGTCACCGGCAAGGGGCTGAGCGATCTGATCCGCGAAGAGTTCGGCTTCCGCCTGACCTTCGTCGTGATGGTGACGCTCGTCGTGACCAACTTCGGCAACGTCGTCGCCGAGTTCGCCGGCATCGCGAGCAGCCTCGAGCTGTTCGGCCTCTCGCGGTTCGTGGTCGTTCCGGCCGCCGCGGCCGTCGTGTGGCTGCTCGTCGTCCGCGGCACGTACGCCAGCATCGAGAAGATCTTCCTGGCGGCGTCCGGCTTCTACGTCTGCTACATCGTCGCCGGCCTGCTGGCGCATCCCGACTGGAAGGCGGCGGCGATCGCGACGGTGACGCGGCCGAAATCGATCGGGATCCGCGACTACAGCTACGTCTCGATGGTGATCGCCGTGGTCGGCACGACGATCGCGCCCTGGATGCAGTTCTACCTGCAGGCGTCGATCGTCGAGAAGGGCGTGACGGTGCGGCAGTACCGGACGTCGCGGTGGGACGTCATCCTCGGGTGCGTGTTCACCGACGTCGTCGCCTGGTTCATCATCGTCGCGTGCGCGGCGACGATCTACGCGTCGGGCGGGCCGATGACGCTGACGAAGGCGACCGACGCCGCGCCGTTCGCGCTCGCGTTGCGGCCGCTCGCGGGCGAGTACGCGTACCTGCTGTTCGCGGCCGGGTTGTTCAACGCGTCGCTCTTCGCCGCGTCGATTCTGCCGATATCGACGGCGTACGCCGTCTGCGAAGGCCTCGGCTTCGAATCAGGGCTCGACAAACGGTTCGACGAGGCGCCGGTGTTCTACTGGCTGTACACGCTGCTGATCGTGCTGGGCGCCGGCGTCCTGCTCCTGCCGCACGTGCCGCTGGTCTACGTCTCGGTGCTCTCGCAGGTCGCCAACGGGGTCGTCCTGCCGTTCGTGCTGATCTTCATGCTGCTGCTGACGAACGATCGCGAGCTGATGGGCGACCATGTCAACGGTCGCGGCTTCAACATCGTCGCGTGGACGACGGTGGTCATCATGGTCGGGTTGACGCTCGCGATGTTCGTCTGGCGATGAGCGCTTCGAGCGGTCGCGCGCGCGCCGGGCGTCGGCCGGCCGCTACTGATTGAGATCCACCCACACGCTCTTCACCTGCGTGTAGTGCTCGAGCGCGTGCACGCTCATCTCGCGCCCGAAGCCGCTCTGCTTGTAGCCGCCGAAGGGCGCCGCCGTGTCGTAGACGTTGTAGGTGTTGATCCAGACCGTTCCCGCCTGGAGCTTGCGCGCGACGTAGTGCGCCTTCTTGATGTCCTTCGTCCAGACCGCCGCCGCCAGCCCGTAGGACGACTGGTTGGCGCGCGCGATCGCCTCGTCGACGTCCGCGAACTCGATCGCGGCGAGCACTGGGCCGAAGATCTCCTCGCGCGCGATCGTCATCTCGGGGGTGACGTTGTCGAAGATCGTCGGCTGAAGGAAGAAGCCCTTCCCCGTGCCGATGTCGGCGCGTGCGCCGCCGGCGACGAGCGCCGCGCCTTCCTGCTTGGCGATGTCGATGTAGCGCAGGTCGGTCTCGAGCTGCTTCTTCGACGCAATCGCGCCGAGCCGCGTCTTCGGATCCATCGGGTCGCCGGGCGCCATCTTCTTCGCGCGGGCGGCGACCTTGTCGATGAACTCGCTCTTGATCGACTTGTCGACGAGCAGCCGCGATCCGGCCGCGCACACTTCGCCCTTGCCGTAGAAGATCCCCGTCGTCGCGCCGCGGATGGCGGCGTCCAGATCGGCGTCGGGAAACACGATGTTCGGCGATTTCCCGCCGAGCTCCAGCGTGATCTTCTTCAGCGTCGCCGACGAGCCGCTCATGATCTGCTTGCCGGTCGACGTGTCGCCGGTGAACGCGATCTTGTCGATGCCGGGATGCTCCACGAGCATCTGGCCGACCTTCGCCCCGGGTCCGGTGATCACGTTCAGCACGCCGGGCGGGAGGCCGACCTCGGCGGCGACCTCCGCCAGCGCCAGCGCGGTCAGCGGCGTCTGACTCGCCGGCTTGATGATCACCGTGTTCCCGCACGCCAGCGCCGGCGCGACCTTCCACGACGTGAGGAGCAGCGGAAAATTCCACGGCACGATTGCCGCGACGACGCCGACCGGTTCGCGAAGGGTGTAGGTGAGGTAGTGGCCTTTGACCGGCACGGTCTCGCCGTGGATCTTGTCGGCCCAGCCGGCGTAGTACTGGAAGCATTCCGCCGCCGCCGGGATTTCGATCTGCCGCGACTCGAAGATCGGCTTGCCGTTGTGGAGCGTTTCGAGGCGCGCGATCTCGTCGGCGCGCTCCATCAGCCTCTCGCCGATCTTCCACACGAGCCGTCCGCGCTCGCGCGCCGACAGCTTGCCCCACGGTCCGTCGAGGGCGGCGCGCGCGGCGGCGACCGCCGCGTCGACGTCCGCCTGTTCGGCCGACGCGACCTCGGCGATCACGTCTTCGGTCGCCGGGTTGACGACCTCGAGGGTCCGTCCGCCCGACGCGTCGCACCAGGCGTTGTCGATGAAGAGCTGCTTGCGCACGGTCGACGTGGTGGCCATATGCCCTCGACTAGGATGCCGTCTCGCCCGGCTGCAGTTCGATCACTTCGGCGCGGCCGCCGAGCAGCTCGCGCAGCTTCGCCGGCGTGCCGGTCAGCGCCGGGAAGGTTCCGTAGTGCATCGGCACGACCTGCTTCACGCCGAGCATCTCCACGGCCTTCGCGGCCTGCTCCGGTCCCATCGTGTAGAAGTCGCCGATCGGCAGCAACGCGATCTGCGGTTTGTACAGCTCGCCGATCAGGCGCATGTCGCCGAAGAGCGCCGTGTCGCCGGCGAAGTAGAAGGTGACGCCGGTCTCGAGCTTCACGACGTAGCCGGTCGCCACGCCCGCGTACACCGTCTTGCCGTCCTCCTCGATCGAGCTGCTGTGGAAGGCCTGCACCATCGTCACGGCGAGGCCGAGCGCCTGCAGCGTGCCGCCGGGGTTCATCCCGGTGACGTTCTGCAGCCCCTTGCGCTGGAAGTGGCCGGAGAGCTCGTACGGCGCGACGACCTGCGCACCGGTCTGCCGCGCGATCGGCACGACGTCGGTCGTGTGATCCCCGTGGCCGTGCGTCACGAGGATCAGGTCGACCTGTCCAATGTTCTTCGCCGATTGCGGCGACTTGGGGTTGCCGTTGACCCACGGATCGAAGAGGACCTTCTTGCCGCCGGGCGTCGTGACGAGGAACGTCGCGTGGCCGAGCCAGGTGTAGGAGAAGGTGGACATAGGCAAGTGGTGAATGGGGAAGTTGGTAAGTTTGTAAGTTGGTGAATTGGTGAATTGGTGAATTGGTGAATTGGCGAATTAGTGAATTAGTGAATTAGTGAATTAGCGAATTGAACGCCCTACGACGCGGCTGTCGTGCGGGCGTCAGCCACCTTCACTCTCGCCGCAGTGGAAGACGCAGAAAACCCGTCGCACGTTTCCGATTAAATCACCAATTCACCAACTCACCAACTCACCAACTCACCAAATCCCAACTCCCCAACTTTCAGGCTTCAGTCCTGACGTACTCGAAATCAATCGGCAACTGATTGATCCCGCGGCGCGGCGGCGCGATGTAGTTCGCGAACTTCCCCGGCTCGTACACCGGCTCGGCCATGATGCTGAGCAGGTATTCGCTGTCGGCCGACGAGGGCAGCCACTCGTGCTTGCGCGCCTGCCACTGCTCGTCGGAGAGCGGCACGCCGTTCGGATCGAAATGGAACCCCGCGTACATGCCGATGTTGCGGTTGAACTTGCGATCGGGCAGCCGCAGCCGATCCGAGATCCCGTGCTTCTCGAGGATCCGGTTCCACCGCTCGACGCCCGCCGCGCAGTCGCCGACGTACCAGTCGCGCAGCACCTCGTTCATCGCGTTGCGCATCAGCACTTCCTTGGTGACCGCCTGCCCGTCCTCGAAGAACTCCATGTTGTAGTACGCATGCTTCACCACGTGGTCCTCGAAGGTGTCCTCCTTCGCGCGTCCCTTCAGGCCGTTCGCGAAGTACGACGCCGCGTTGCTCGACACCTCGCCGCCGTGCAGGTCGAGGCTGAGCGAGAACCACTGATTCAGATGCTTCTGGATCGTCGGCATGTCGATGCCGCCCAGCTTCCGCACGTCCTCCGAGTAGCCGGCCTCCTTCATCAGCTGGCACGTGCGCTCGAGGATGCGCGAGATGCCCGTCTCGCCGACGAACATGTGATGCGCTTCCTCGGTCAGCATGAACCGCGTCGTCCGCGAGAGCGGATCGAGCGAGCTCTCCGAGAGCGACATCAGCTGCGACTTGCCGTCGCGGTCGGTGAACATCGTGAACATGAAGAAGTCGAGCCAGTTGTCGATCGGCTCGTTGAACGCCTCGAGGATGCGCGGCTTGTCGCGGTTGCCGCTCTGGCGCTCGAGCAGCTCCTCCGCTTCGTCGCGTCCGTCGCGCCCGAAGTACGAGTGCAGCAGGTACACCATCGCCCAGAGGTGGCGCCCTTCCTCGACGTTCACCTGGAACAGATTGCGCAGGTCGTACAGGCTGGGGCAGCGCTGGCCGAGCAGCCGCTGCTGCTCGACGCTCGCCGGCTCGGTGTCCCCCTGGGTGACGATCAGGCGCCGGAGCTGGGTGCGGAACTCGCCCGGGACTTCCTGCCACACGGGCTGACCGAAGAAGTCGCCGAACCCGATGCGGCGATCGTGCACGGGATCCGCGAGGAAGATGCCCCACCGGTACTCGGGCAGCTTGACGTACTCGAAATGCGCCCAGCCCTCCGGGTCGACGCTCACCGCCGTGCGCACGTACACCTGATGGTAGTCCTGGAACCCCTGCGGCCCCATGTCGCGCCACCACTGGATGTACTTCGGCTGCCAGTGCTCGAGCGCGCGCTGCAGGCGCTTGTTGCTGGAGAGGTTGACGTTGTTCGGGATCTTCTCAGCCGAGATCATGAAGCTCTCCACCGCGGAGGACGCCGGGGACGCCGAGGAACGGAAGCCACAGCGTCCTCAGTGTCCTCTGCGGTTACCTATGTGCGTTTCCAATCGAAATCCGGACGCCCCTGTTCACCGTACGACTTCAGCGCGCCGTGCTCGCCGACCGCGTTCGGCCGCTGAAAGATCCAGTTCTGCCACGCCGTCAGCCGGCCGAAGATCTTCGTTTCCATCGTCTCGGGCCCGGCGAAGCGGAGGTTCGCCTCCATGCCGGTCATCGCGTCGGGCGAAAATGCGGCGCGCGCCTCGATCGCGATGCGCACTTCGTCGTCCCAGTCGATCTCGTCGGGCGCGAAGGTGACGAGCCCGAGCGCTTCGGCGTCGCCGGCGCTGATCGGTTCCGTGTGCCCCCGCAGCTCGGCGATCTTCTCGTCGTTGCCGAGAAACCGCGTCTGCAGGCGCGTGAGGCCGTTGCTCATCGGCAGCGGACCGAAGTTCATCGGCGACAGCGCGACGACGTTCGCTTCGGCGTCGTCGTGGAACATGTACGAGCGATCGGCGGCGAGCGCCAGCTCCAGCAGCGACCCGCCGAACGCCGAGCCCTCCTCGATCAGCGCGAAGAAGGTGCGCGAGGTGAGGTCCACGCGCTTCAGCGTCCGCTTCATCATCAGCACGATCTCGCGCACGAGCCAGTGCGAGTGCAGACGGACGAGCGTCTCGTCGAGCGCGAGCACCGCGCGCATGTCGCCTTCGGTCCGGACGATCACGGTGCCGATCTCCGGTTCGTTGATGCGCAGGCGCAGCAGCGCATCGTCGAGCTCGCGGAACGCGCGGAGCGGCCAGAACTGATCGCCCGCCTTGACGATGTCGTCGACCGTGGACGGCTGCGGTCCGGTCGGCGCCTGCACCGTCAGCTCGGCGGTCCGTTTCGTCCGATTCAGGGCAAGCGTGACCGCCGAATAGGTGATCGATCCGTCGGTGACCGTCGGGTCGAGCGGGTTGAGGGCGATGCCGGGTCCGGCCGACGGCCGATCGGACGTGGCGGCGAGCTCCTTCGCACGCTGCGCGACGGCGTCGCGAAACTGGCTCGTGGGGTAGACGCGATCGACCAGACCCCACTCGACCGCCTTCTTCCCCTTGATCCCTTCGACGAGCGTGCTGAAGAAATCCGCGAGATCGCGCCGCACGCGGCGCTTGTCGACGACGCGCGTCAGCCCGCCGGTGCCGGGCAGCACGCCGAGGAGCGGCGCCTCGGGCAGCGCCACCGACGAATTCCCGTCGTCGACCAGGATGATCTCGTCGCACGCCAGCGCCAGCTCGTAGCCGCCGCCGGCGCACGTGCCGTTCACCGCCGCCAGAAACCGGATGCCCGAGTTGGCGCTCGCGTCCTCGATGGCGAGCCGCGTCTCGTTGGTGAACTTGCAGAAGTTCACCTTCCAGCCGTGGCTCGAGCCGCGAAGCATCATGATGTTCGCGCCGGCGCAGAAGATCCGCTCCTTGAACGACGTGAGGACGACGGTGTGGACCTCGGGGTGTTCGAAGCGGATGCGCTGCACGGCGTCGGCGAGCTCGATGTCGACGCCGAGGTCGTACGAGTTCAGCTTCAGCTTGTAGTCCGGCGCCAGGCCCCCGTCTTCCTTGACGTCCATCGACAGCGTCGCGATCGGACCGTCGAAGGTCAGCTTCCAGTGCCGGTAGGCGTCGGGGCGCGTGTCGAAGGTGATCATTGAAATTGAACGCTCGTTCAAACTAATTTAGTGCTGTGGCTGGAACCGAGTCAACACCCGAAACGCGGCCGAGCCGGCGCCCGCGCGGGCGGCGTCGCGCGAAGCGGCCGCGCAGCGCCGACCCGCACGCCTCCACGCGCGTCGACATCCTGAAGAGCGCCGCGAAGGCGTTCCGGAAGCTCGGCTATCACGGCGCGACGGTCGAGCAGATCGCCACCGCCCTGCACATGAAGAAGGGCAACCTGTACTACTACTTCCGCAACAAGGAAGAGATTCTGTTCGCCTGCCATCAGTATTCGCTCGATCGGCTGATGCAGCTGCTCGAAGAGGTCGAGGCGAGCCAGCTCCCGCCCGCCGAACAGCTGCGGCGGCTCGTCCACGCGTTCGTGCACACGATTCTCGACGAGCTGCACGGCACGGCGCTGTTCCTCGATCTCGAGGCGCTGACGCCGGCGCACCTGAAAGCGGTCATCGTCCGCCGCGATCGCTTCGACCACGGCGTGCGGCAGATTCTCGAGAACGGCATGGCGTCCGGCGTGTTCGCGCAGAAGGATCCGAAGCTGGTCACCTTCGCGCTGATGGGCGCGGTGAACTGGATTCCGCGATGGTTCAGCCCGGAGGGCCCGGCCACGTCGGAGCAGATCGCCGAGGCGTTCGCGGAGTTCTTCGTCGCGGGCCTACGCAGCGCCTGATCGCTCCCGCAGCTTGAACCGCTGGATCTTGCCGGTCGCCGTCTTCGGCAGCTCGCCGATGAACTCCACCCACCGCGGACGTTTGTACTCGGCCAGCCGCTCGCGGACGAACTGCTGCAGCTCCTTCGCGAGCTCCGGCGATCCGGCGCGGCCGTCGCGCAGCACGATGAACGCCATCGGCTTGGTCAGCGTATCGTGGTCCTCGTGGCCGACGACGCCGCACTCGAGTACTGCCGGATGCTCGATCAGCGCGTTCTCCACTTCGATCGGGCTCACCCACAGCCCGCCCACTTTCAGCATGTCGTCGGTGCGGCCGGCGTACCAGTAGAAGCCGTCGGCGTCCTGCGAGTACTTGTCGCCGGTCCGAATCCACTGACCCTCGATCGTGTTCTTCGTCTTCTCGTGCTGGTTCCAGTACGCGGCGCAGACCGAGTCGCCGCTGATCCAGAGGTTGCCGACGCTGCCGGTCGGGACCGGCTGCCGCTGCTCGTCGACGATCCGGGCCTCGTACCCCGGCACGATCAGACCGGAGGAGCCGGGTCGGATCGCGCCCGGGCGGTTCGAGATGAACATGTGGAGCGCTTCGGTCGATCCGATGCCGTCGATGATGTCGACGCCGAAGCGCTGCTTGAAGCGGTCGTAGAGCGACGGCGGGAGCGCCTCGCCCGCCGACACGGCCAGGCGGACGCTGGAGAGATCGAAGTCGGCGTCGCCGCGCGTGTGCGCGAGCATCATGCCGTAGCCGGTCGGCACCGAATAGAACAACGTCGGACGATGCCGCTCGATGACCGCGTACACATTCGGCGGCGTCGGCGCGCCCGGCCACAGGATCGTCGTCGCGCCGACCGACAGCGGGAAGTACAGCGCGTTGCCCAGTCCGTAGGCGAAGAACAGCTTCGCGACGCTGAACGTCCGATCGGTCTCGCGGATGCCGAGGATGCCCTGCCCGAACAGGCGCGCGCAGATCGCCATGTCGTGCTGCAGGTGCACGCAGCCCTTCGGCGCGCCGGTGCTGCCCGACGAGTACAGCCAGAACGCCGGGGCGTCGCGATGCGTCGGCTCGACGTCGAGGTGCTCGTCGCCGCCGGCGAGCAGGTTCTCGACGTACGCGACCGGCTGGCGCGCGTCGATCGCATCGGCGAGCGATCGTCCGACGACGATCGCCGACGGACGCGCGTCCGAGACGACGTACTCGTAGTCGGCGGGCTTCCACAGCGTGTTCAGCGGAACGGGGACCGCGCCGATCTTGATCGCGCCGAAGAACGCATACGCGAACTCCGGCGTGTCGTGCAGCAGCAGCAGCACGCGCTCCTCGCGCCGGACGCCGATCTGCCGCAGCGCCGTCCCGACGCGGTTGACGTTGCGCTGCAGGTCGGCATAGGTGATCCGCGCGTCGCCGCACTCGATCGCGACGCGCGCGCCGCGGCCTTCCGCGATGTGGCGGTCGACGAAGTGCGCGGCGGCGTTGAACCGCTCGGGCACGCCGATCGATTCGGCGGTGGCGGCCCTCATGGCGTGCGCGCGCCCGGCCGACGGGCTGCGGCGATGGCCGGCGTCAGCAGGTCGACGACCTCGCGCGGAAACGCGCGCGCGGCAAACGTCGTCTGATCGACGCAGGCGACACGATACGACGCGTCGCAGATCAGGCGGCCGGTGCCGCGCTCGCGGATGTCGAACGCGTACTCGATGCGGCGATCGGCGATCGCGGCCACGCCGACCCCGACGGCGATCTCGTCGCCCAGCCGCGCCGGCGACTTGAAGCGCGACTGCAGCGACGTCCGCGGCATGAAGATCTTGAGGTCGGCGAGCAGCGTCGTGCGGTCGCGCCCCAGCGCGCGGAACAGCTCCTCTTCCGCGTGCTCGAAATAGCGGAAGAACACGCCGAACCAGACGATGCCGGCCGGATCGGTGTCGGCCCACAGCACGCGCAGATCGACGTGATGGAAGAGGGGCACGGCGCCCGATATAATAGAACGTTAAATCGAGGCGCCCGAAAGGGCCCGGGAAACCGGGCCTTTCGGGCCTTTCCTCGTTTTTGGCTAATGGATAGCGAACGCCCGAGTCAGACCTGTGCTGGCTCGCCGGTCTGCTGCTCGAGTGCGTTCGAGATCGCGTCGGTGATCTTTCTTAGATTCTCTTTCGTCTCCTCGTCGGCAGCGCCCTGCACCGAAAGACGCTTGACGGCCTCTGCGACGCGGCGCTTGGTGAACCCAATGTTGTGGGCCTCAGAGAACTCCGAGGCGTAGTACTTCGTCCGCGTCCCGTTGTGTCCGTCGGGAGGAGGATCGACCGGCTTGTCCGGATTCCGCCGTAACCGCCGAGTGGTAGAACGCGCGGCTGAGGATATCTTCCAGCTCAAAATCGTTCGCCTTGCCATCGAAAGCTGCCTTGAGGTCGATAATCTGCGCTTCGGGAATTTGCCACCCTATCAATTCCTGTTTCAGTTTCCGGCCTGACTGATCGGCATCGACGAACGCCACGAAGGGCAGTTTCGCACGATGGTAGAACCGCGGCAGCAACCCACTGGTCTCCGAGATGCTGCCGCTGATCAGTAGGTGGTCGACGTCGCCCGGCCGGTGAAGCAGGAATGCCCCTTCGAGAATCGGCTTATCAGCTGCGCCTTCCGCGAGCACGTTCCGCCGATTGAACAACAGGTTCGCGGCCACAGTCGCACCGATCGCCGACCGGACCGGCTCCAACACATCGAACTCATTACCGTCCTTAACCCGGAGACGCGAGATCTGTTGTTCGAGATCTGCCTGCAGTTCGACTTGGCGGACCTGTTCCAACATGAATACGTCGATCATCGCGGGCGAATGCGTCACGTAGATAACCTGCGCAGGCCGCCAGCTTCTTCTCCAAGAATCGTTTGATGTCCTTCTGCCCGTCCGAGTGGAGTTCGAGCCCCGGATTGTCCAGAAGCAGCACCATCGGAGCCGTGGCACTGACTTCTGCGAGAAGCGCGGCGTAGAACGACAGGTGCCACTGGAAACCGTCGCTTCGATCCGACGGGGCGATTTGCTGCTTGTACGACTCGTCGCTAATCGACACCGATAAGCGCGTTGCCTCGATCCTGAAATGGACGGTGTACTTTGCTTGAGTCCAGAACTCGTCGAGGCCCCCTGAAATCGTGGCGCGATAGTGGTCTTCGAACGTTTCACGATCGGCTGCTTCTTGCATCGCTGCCAACTGCTGGATCTTCTGCGTCGACAGCCCGGCAACAGCGCACAAGTTGGCCATGCCCTTCGACGTACTCTCCGGGTTCGACACGAACTCTGCTACGTTGACGAAGTTCGGAATGCGATCCAAGACCGTGCTGTGGAAGATGAATCGCGGAAGAGGCGCGAACAGTGGGCAGGTCACTATCACGCACCACACCGACGTCCCGGAGCGGGCAGCGTCCGTGCTACACGCGTATCGGATCGCTGGAACGGCGGTGACGGCTCGGCCCATGTTTAGAGTGTTCGCGTGTGCCGAGCCTGTCGCCGGACGTGATTTTATTCGTGATGAACGGCGTCGCTCGATGTGGACACATCGGTGAATAGTCGAGAAACGCGACGTTCGTACCACTGGCGGATCTCGGCGCGTGACGTGTTGTACGAGCGAAAGGCGGCAGTTAAAGAGTCAGCCACCGCACCGTCTGTGCATAGTTCCGTTATTACGCGTCGTGTGGGATCGACGTAGCCCGCCAGCGCGAGGGTGAAAATAGCGCGCTGTTTTAGTTCCCCACCAGCTATCGCAAGGACGCGAGGGACGGTGCGAAGGTGCTGCCAATTGGCGATCAACATTCGCCGATTGATCTGCTCAAGCTTCTGAGACAGTTCATCCAGCTGCGCGGATAGTGCATCGAGATCGTTCGGCAGCTCGGTTGGGAGCGGCAACACCGGAAACAGCCGATTTCCGACGTCGCCGAACGCTGGCAGATTGTGCGTGCGAACATGTTCATACGCCATCTTCAGCAAATCGGCAGCATGCCTCACTTGCGGTGCGATTTCACTCTTCAGCTCGCCTCGGATGAGGTCTGCGAAACGGTGCCCCCCCTCTAGGGCGACGGCACCAATGCCCACGATCGCGCGATTAGGGATACGGTTTTCTCTCCAGCGGCCGTTGCTGAGAAACTGACAATGGTCGTCCATGTTTCCGGCCGCTTCGCTTTCATTCCGGGCAAAGAGCGGATACATGGCCTGCGAGAACACGGTGCCCGGTTCCCCGGCTAAACCGCTGGCGAGGACGATCACGACGTCGTCGGCATCGAGTGGCCGCGTAATGGGGCTCTTGCCTTTCGCCTCCCACGAGTGCGTCCACACACGCCCACAAAGTGGCGTAATCCGAATGTTCTTCACCGATGGCGGAGGCTGCACGATGACCTTGGCTGCTTGATACGGCGCGCGACCGGCTGAGACGCAAATGTGGGATCCGGTCTGGAGCCCCGGACGAAACTTCCTGCCAGCCGCATTGGCGAGGGCTTGATGTAAGTACTCGTCTTCGCTTCGACCATCGGCTTTGAACAGCCGGACGGTAACGACGAGGCAGTCGTCCAAACCGAATTCGTCTCGGATTCGTTTCCCCTTTTCTTCATCACGCTCGCCAGAGACCGCAAACGACTTGTCCACGGTCACTGCAACCAGACCTAGCTCCTTCGCTTCCTTCAGCCGGCGGGCGATCGTGCTGGCGTTGACGGGTTTGGCGCCGCCCAACTTCGCAGCAATTTCAGATTGGGACAGGCCTTCAATCCAGTACCACTCTGCGATGTCGCCGAGTTCTTCTGCGCGATCTCGCTCGCGTTCGGCGACACCACGCGTCGACGTTCGTCGGGGCGATCGCCGCTTTTGCTTGGTGTTCTTCACGGTGACCCCTGTCCGCGTTATCGTCGCCGAGACCCCTGACGATGTCAATGCAAATTATTGCGACAATATATTCCTAACTGTTTGCTCTTTAATATGCAAATAAATTGTCATATTTCAAAACAAATGGACCGGAGATTATCTAGATGTGCGAGAACGATGATTGACGTGCACAAAAAATATCGTTGATCGTGATGTCCGGATCCACGACCATTATGGCGGCTCAGGTGTCTCCTAGGTGGCAATCGCAGCAACCGCATTCAGTTGCTGCGCATCAGTCCGTTGTTCGGATCCGTTCGCCGTCTTCGAAATAGGGGAGGCAAGATGGCCGCGTCGATCGTGCGGGTGAAGCGAGCGCATTGTAGGGTCGAACTGGACGACGCTGCGCGCGAGGCGAAACTTCAGTGGGAATGGTCGCTCGAGGTGGCGAACGGCCATCGTCGGCCCATTAGTTTTCCAGTGGATATGCCATTCACCCGGCGCGAGACGGTCCGCGTCGAACGCGTCTTCGATTCAGTCGGCGACATTCCTGTAACGGTGGTCGTTGATGCTCCCAGTATCAACGGGACAAGGATCATCTTCGACCGCGTCCCCGTACGCGAAAGGC
>DASRGT010000025.1:0-66265 GCA_035650895.1 Vicinamibacterales bacterium | reverse complement strand
GTGTCAACGGTCGTGGCGACGTTGGTCAGCATCGTGGTCCGTCTCCCCGTCCCCCGGCTCGCTCAGAACTCTGAGCTCCTGTCGAAGGGCGGACACCAAGGGACGATTCAGGATCCGTGCCACGGTGGAACATACGTTTCGGGCCGTATTTTGCCCGTCTCTCGAGCCGCGGCTCCAACCCTGCGTGTGATGACGCCGAAAGGTTGCAGTCGAAGTGGGGACTTAACCCCAGCGGCGCCCGCACTTTCGGCGGTGTGTTGCAGCCGGTGGCCAAGTACGGCACTCTCAACCCCATTGCGCACATCCACCGCGCGACGGGGATCCCACCATGACCAACACGACCGCGACGACCGTCACCACCTATCACAACTTTATTGACGGCGCCTGGACACCTTCCGTTTCAGGCGACGTGTTCGAGAACCGGAATCCGGCGCGCACCGACGACGTGATCGGCGTCTTCCAGAAATCGACGCGCGCCGACGCCGAACGCGCGATCGATGCCGCCCTCCGCGCGTTCGAGCGCTGGCGTCTGGTGCCCGCGCCGCGGCGGGCCGAGCTGCTGTTCCGCGCCGCGCAGCTGATCGCCGACCGCAAGGAGGCGCTCGCGCGCGACATGACGCGCGAGATGGGCAAGGTGCTCGACGAAACGCGCGGCGACGTGCAGGAAGCGATCGACATGACCTACTTCATCGCGGGCGAAGGCCGCCGGCAGTACGGTCAGACCGTGCCGTCCGAGCTCCGCGACAAGTTCGCGATGTCGGTGCGCCAGCCGCTCGGCGTCTGCGCGATCGTGACGCCCTGGAACTTTCCGATGGCGATCCCGTCGTGGAAGATCGTCCCGGCGCTGGTCTGCGGCAACACCGTCGTCTTCAAGCCGGCCACGCTGACGCCGCTCTCGGCGCTCAACTTCGTCAAGATCCTCGAGGAGGCCGGCATCCCGCCCGGCGTCGTCAACCTCGTCACCGGCGGCGGCGACGAGGTCGGCAGCGTCCTCACCCAGCATCCCTCGGTGCGCGTGGTGTCGTTCACCGGCTCGACCGACGTCGGCCGCACGGTGTCGGAGAAGGCGGCGCCGTCGTTCAAGAAGGTCCATCTCGAGATGGGCGGCAAGAACGTCATCATGGTGATGGACGACGCGAAGCTCGAGCTCGCGGTCGAGGGCTGCCTGTGGGGCGGCTTCGGCACGAGCGGACAGCGCTGCACCGCCGCGAGCCGCGTCGTCGTGCACGAACGCGTCTACCAGGCGTTCGTCGATCAGTTCGTCGCGCGGGCGCGCGCGCTGCGCGTCGGCGACGGCGCCGATCCCGCCGTGCAGATGGGGCCGTCGGTCAGCAGGGGCCAGCTCGAGACGGTCGTGAAGTACGTGGAGATCGGACGGAAGGAAGGGGCGCGGCTGGCGTGCGGCGGCCACGCGTTGACCTCCGGCGCCTACGCGAACGGGTTCTTCCACGAGCCCACCGTCTTTGCCGACGTCGCGCCGACGATGCGGATCGCGCAGGAGGAGATCTTCGGTCCGGTCGTGTCGGTGATTCCGTGCAAGTCGCTCGACGAGGCTGTCGCGATAGGCAATAACGTGCAATACGGCCTTTCGGCTTCGATCTACACTCAGGACATCAACCGCGCGTTCTCGGCGATGCGCGATCTGTACACCGGGATTTTTTACGTCAACGCGCCGACGATCGGCGCCGAGGTGCACCTGCCCTTCGGCGGCACGAAGGCGACGGGCAACGGCCATCGCGAGGCGGGCACGGCGGCGCTCGATGTGTTCTCCGAGTGGAAATCCATCTACGTTGATTTCAGTGGACGCCTGCAGCGCGCGCAAATCGATACCGCGGACCTGTAAGCGCGGCGTCGGCCCCCGCCCGACGACGTCATGAACTGGGCGCTCGCGGGGATCGTCTACGCCGCGATGTACGCGGCCGCGATCGCGGCGCTCGGCCCGGCGCCGCACGCGCGTCTCCTCCTCGGCAATCTCGCCCTGCTGCTGCCGCCCGTCGCGCCGCTCGCCGTGGTCGCGCGCCGGCGCGGCGACTGGACCGGCCGCCAGCGCGTGTTCTTCGGCGCGATCGCGGCGTGGGCGGCGCTCTGGCTCGCCGGACAGATCTTCTGGGCGATCGACGAGCTCGGCCTCCACCACCCGCTGCCGTGGTTCACGTGGTACATCCTCCTGCAGTTGTGCGGCTCGGCGCTGCCGCTGGTGGCACTCGTCGCCTGGCCTCACAAGGGCGCGCGCGCCGAAACCGCGGCCACCGCCACGATCGACATCATCGTCCTCGTGTTTCTGGTCGGCTTCTTGTACTGGTCGCTGATCATCGCGCCCGGCATGGACCCGGCCAACGCGAGCGTCGCGCTGCGATCGCTCGCGATCATCGGTCCGACGGTCCGCGCCGCGTGCCTCGTCGGTCTCCTCGGCGCGTCGTTCGCCGCCGGCGCGGGCGCGTGGGCCGGAGTGTACCGGCGCCTCGCGGGCGGGATGCTGCTCGCGTTCGCAATCCTGATCGCGCTGTCGGTCGCAACGGTCCACGGCGACTATCAGACCGGATCGCTCGGCGACACCGGGTGGATGCTGCCGTTCTTCTTCGCCGCGTGGGCGGCTGCCGAAGCGCCGGCGTCGGCGGCCGAACCGCGATCGATCCTCGGCGCGCCGATCCGCTACGCGTCGCCGCTGCTGCTGTACCTGGCCGTCGTCACCGTCGCCGTCGTCGGCTACGGACTCCGTTCGGTGATGCCGCTCGGCGACACCGTCGACCGCCTGCGCGACATGGCGACGGCATTCACGCTCGTCGCCGCCGTCGCGCTCGTCATGGTGCGGCTGCGCGTGGAGCAGCACGCGGTCGAGCGCGCGAACGATCGGGTGCGGCTCCTCGCCACCGCGTGCGAGCATGCGGGCGAGCTGATCCTCGTGATACAGGGGCGCCGCATCGAGTACGCCAACGACGCCTTCTGCAAGGCGATCGGCTACGCGCGCGAGGAGCTGACCGCGTTCTCCCCCGAGGAGTTCGTCGCCGCCGAATCGCGCGGCGACATCGAGCCGCTCCGCGACCGCCTGCGCTCGCGCCATCTCGTGCGCGCGACGACCATGATGCTGCGGAAGGACGGGACGACGTTCCCGGCGGCCTGGTCGGCGGCGCCGATCGTCGACGCGCACGGCCGCCTCCAGTACGTCGTCGCCGTCGTGCGCGACATGACCGAGGACGTGCGCCTGCGCGAGCAGGTGGTGCGCAGCGAACGCCTGTCCGCGATTGGCGAGCTCGTCTCCGGCGTGGCGCACGAGATGAACAACCCGCTGCAGTCGATCATCGGCACGCTCGACGTGCTGCTGCATCAGCAGCCGAGCGATCCGACGACGCGGACGGATCTCGAGCGCGCGCGGCGCGAGGCGGGGCGTGCCGGCCGGATCATCCGCCACCTGCTCACGTTTGCGCGCAAGTCGCCCGACGAGCGCCTGCTCGTCGACCTCAACGAGATCGTCCGGTCGGCGGTGAACGTCCGCGCGTACGAGCTCCAGATGGCGGGGATTTCGATCTCCGAACAGTACGGCGCCGACCTGCCGCTGGTGCTCGCGAACCGCGACGCCATCCAGCAGATCGTCGCGCACCTGATCGTCAACGCCCAGCAGGCGCTCGCCGGACGCAAGGGCTCGCTCACCGTGCGCACGTTCCCCAACGGCGGCAGCGTCGCCCTCGAAATCGACGACGACGGCCCCGGCGTGGCGCCGCACATCGCGAGCCGGATCTTCGAGCCGTTCGTCTCGACCAAGCCCGACGTCACCGGGACCGGGCTGGGGCTGTCGCTCTCGTTCGGCATCGCGAACGCCCACGGCGGCACGCTCGAGCTCGTTCCCACCGACAGCGGCGCATGCTTCAGGCTGATGCTGCCCGGCGCCGGCTACCCCGGTCCGGCCGCGCCGCTGGCGTGACGCACGTCCGAATCGTCAGACCCGGCTACAATCGGAGGTTGTGTCTCCTGCCGACGTTGTCATCCTGAGCGCCGCGCGGACGCCCATCGGCCGCTATGGGGGCGCGCTCCGCGACGTCCATCCGGCGGAGCTGGGCGCCGTCGCCGCGCGCGCGGCGATCGCGCGCGCCGGCCTGCAGCCGGCGGACGTCGACGAGGTGTGGATCGGCCACGGCCGCCAGGCGGGATCCGGTCCGAACCCGGCGCGCCAGGTGGGACATCGCGCCGGCGTGCCGCACGCCGCACCGGCCCAGACGATCAACAAGGCGTGCGCGTCGGGACTGCAGGCGATCGTGTCGGGCGCGCAGTCGATTCTGCTCGGCGACGCGCGCGTGGTCCTCGCCGGCGGCATCGAGTCGATGAGCCGGATGCCGTACCTCATCGACGCGGTCGACGCGCGCTGGGGGCACCGCATGGGCAACTTCACGCTCGTCGACGCGATGTACCGCGACGGATTTCAGTGCCCGCTGTGCGACACCGTCATGGGCGAGACCGCGGAAACGCTGGCGCGCCAGTACGGCATCACGCGTGAGGAGTCGGACTGCTTCGCGCTCGAGAGCCAGCGGAAGGCGAAGGCGGCGATCGACGGCGGATACTTTGCGCGCGAGATCGCGCCGGTCGCCGACCTGGCGCGCGACGAGCACCCGCGGCCCGACACGACGATCGACACGCTGAAGAGGCTCCCGCCCGTGTTCGGGAGCGGCATCATCACGGCCGGGTCCTCGTCGGGGATCACCGACGGCGGCGCTGCGGTCGTGCTCGCCTCCGCCGAGCACGCGCGAGCGAAGGGGCTCATCCCGCGGGCGAGAGTCCTCGGGTGGGCGAGCGCCGGCGTCGACCCGTCGGTGATGGGCATCGGTCCCGTGCCGGCGATTCGCAAGCTCGAAGCGCGCACCGGCCTGAGGGTCGACGACTTCGACCTGATCGAACTGAACGAAGCGTTCGCCCCGCAAGTCCTGGCCGTCCTCCGGGAGATACCGATGTCGGCCGATCGGCTCAACGTCAACGGCGGCGCGATTGCCCTCGGCCATCCGATCGGCTGCACGGGCACGCGGATCCTCGTCACGCTCCTGCACGAGCTCGAGCGGCGGAACGCGGCCCGCGGGCTGGCGACGCTGTGCGTGAGCGGCGGCATGGGAATGGCGGTCGCTGTCGAGACACTTCCACAATCGATCAGCCGATGACGCCGCTGCCAACCGACGCGATTCGCCAATGCGCATAGCGGTCATCCCCGGCGACGGCATCGGCAAGGAAGTCACCGCCGAAGCGGTGAAGGTGCTGCGCCGCGTCGAATCGGTGTTCGGCCGGACGTTCGACATCGAGACGCTGCCGTGGAGCGCCGACTACTACCTGTCGAGCGGCGTCACGATTCCGCCGAACGGCTACGCGATGCTGCGCGACGACTTCGACGCGATTTTCATCGGCGCGCTCGGCGACCCACGCGTCCCCGACAATCGCCACGCCCGCGACATCCTGCTCGGCACGCGGTTCGAGCTGGATCTCTACGTCAACTACCGCCCGGTGCGGCTGCTCGACGGGCGCCTGTGTCCGCTCAAGGGCCGGAGGCCGGCCGACGTCGACTTCGTCGTCTTCCGGGAAAACACCGAGGGCGTCTACGTCGGCGTGGGCGGGCGCTTCAAGCCGGGGACCGAGGACGAGATCGCGCTGCAGGAGGAGGTGAACACCTACAAGGGCGTCCACCGAATCGTGAAGCACGCGTTCGAGTACGCGCGCGCGAACGGGCGACGCCGCGTGTGCATGGCCGACAAGAGCAACGCGATGGCCGACGGCCACGCGCTGTGGCAGCGGGTGTTCCGCGAGCTGTCGACGCAGTACCCCGACATCGAACCGCGGCACCTCTACATCGACGCCCTCGCGCTGCTCCTCATTCAGGATCCGTCGCCGTTCGAGATCATCGTCACCAACAACCTGTTCGGCGACATCATCACGGATCTCGGCGCCGCGCTGCAGGGCGGCCTCGGGCTCGCCGCATCGGGCAACATCCACCCCGGACGCACGTCGATGTTCGAGCCGGTGCACGGATCCGCGCCGCCGCTCGCCGGCAGGAACGTCGCGAACCCGATGGGCGCGATCCTCTCGACCGGCCTGATGCTGCAGTCGCTGGGGCTCGTGCAGGAAGGCGCCGCCGTCGAGGCCGCCGTCAAGCACGCGGTCGTGACCGGAAACGGGACGAAGGAAATCGGCGGAACGCTGGGAACGCGGGAGACGGGCGACTTCATCGCCGATCATCTGACATCATGACTGACACACCCGAAGTGCTCATCGTCGGCGGCGCGCGCACGCCGATGACCGATTACGTCGGCGCGCTCAAGGACGTCTCGGCGCTCGAGCTCGGCGCGATCGCCGCGCGCGGCGCGTTCCAGAAGACCGGCGTCAACCCGGAGTGGATCGACCACACCGTCGTCGGCAACGTGCTGCAGACGTCCGCCGACGCGATCTACGGCGCGCGCCACGTCGCGCTCAGAGCCGGCGTGCCGGCAGACAAGCCGGCGCTGACCGTCAACCGCCTCTGCGGATCGGGCATCCAGGCGGCGGTGAGCGGGGCGCAGCTCATTCAGCTCGGCGAAGCCGGCATCGTCCTCACCGGCGGCGTCGAGAGCATGAGCCAGGCGCCGCACGTGATCCGCGGCCTGCGCACCGGGCTGAAGCTCGGTCAGGGCAAGCTGGAAGACTCGCTGTGGGAGGCGCTGCTCGACTCGTACTGCGGCTGCACCATGGCGATGGCCGCCGAGAACTGCGCCGCGAAGTACGGCATCTCGCGAGAGGCGCAGGACTGTTACGCGCTGCGCAGCCAGCAGCTCGCCGACCGGGCGTGGCGCGACGGCCGCTTCGTCGAGGAAGTCGTGCCGGTCGAGATCAAGACGCGCAAAGGGGTGCACGTCGTCGATCGCGACGACCACATGCGGCCCGAGACCACGATCGAGGTGCTCGCGAAACTGCCGCCCGCATTCAAGAAGGACGGCACGGTGACCGCCGGCAATGCCAGCGGCATCGTCGACGGCGGCGCCGCGCTGATCCTGGCGTCGCGCGAGGCGGCCGATCGCCACGCGCTGCGGCCGCTGGGCCGGCTGGTCGACTGGGCGGCGGTCGGCGTCGACCCCACGCTGATGGGCATGGGACCGGCGCCGGCGACGCGCGCCGTCCTGCGGCGCGCCGGCCTGACGCTCGACGACCTCGATCTGATCGAAGTCAACGAAGCCTTCGCCGGCCAGTACCTCGCCGTGGAGAAGGAGCTCGGTCTCGACCGCGAGAAGGTGAACGTGAATGGGGGCGCCATCGCGCTCGGGCATCCGCTGGGCATGTCGGGCACGCGGCTGCTGCTGACGGTGCTCCTCGAACTGCGCCGCCGCGGGCTGAAGCGTGGTCTCGCGACCGCGTGCATCGGCGGCGGGCAGGGGATTGCGGCGATCGTGGAAGCGGTGGACTGAACGGCAACGGCTGAGGGCAGAGGGCAAACGATGGCGACGATAAAGACGGTCGGCGTGCTGGGCTGCGGCTTGATGGGGGCGGGGATCGCGCAGGTGTGCGCGGCGGCGGGCTACAAGACGATCGTGCGGGAGGTGGAGGAGACGTTCCTCAACAAGGGACTCGGACGCATCAGGAAGTTCCTCGAGGACGGCGTCGCCAAGGGCAAAACGACCGCCGAAGCGCGGGACCGGACGCTGGCGCACCTGTCGGGGACGACGACGTTCGACGCGTTCGCGGACGCGGACCTCATCATCGAGGCGATCGTCGAGAACCTGAGCCAGAAGAAGACCGCGTACTCGTCGCTCGAGCCGATCGTGAAGCCGCACACGATTTTCGTCTCCAACACATCGTCGCTCTGCATCACCGAGCTCGCGGCGTCGACCCGCCGGCCGGATCGATTCGGCGGGCTGCACTTCTTCAATCCCGTTCCGCTGATGAAGCTCGTCGAGGTGATTCGCGCGCTGACGACGAGCGACGAGACGTATCAGTCGCTGATGGCGTTTGCGGCCTCGCTCGGCAAGCAGCCGATCACCGCGCCCGACCGTCCGGGGTTCATCGTCAACCGGCTGCTGGTGCCGTACCTGCTCGACGCGATCCGCGCGTACGAACACGGGCTCGGGACCCTCGAGGACATCGACAAGGGGATGACGCTCGGCTGCGGCTACCCGATGGGGCCGTTCACGCTGCTCGACTTCGTCGGCCTCGACACGACCTACTACATCGCCAACATCATGTTCGAAGAGTTCCGCGAGGCGGCGTACGCGCCGCCGCCGCTGCTGAAGCGCATGGTGCTGGCCGGTTATCTGGGACGCAAGTCGGGCCGCGGGTTTTACACGTATCAGCAGGCCTGACGCGCCGCACGGCGGCCGGCGGGTTCCGGCATGCGCGGGCCGCCGGCCGTGCGCGCGCCGCTATTCGCTGCGCAGCACCTCGCTCGGATCGAGCTGCGCCGCGCGCCGTGCCGGCAGATAGCTCGCGACGAGCCCAATCGCGACCAGGAGCGCGGAGACGCCGGCATACGTTGCGGGATCGCCGGGCGTGACGCCGCGCAGCACGCTCGCCATCGTGCGCGCCGCCGCCCATGCCGCGGCGCCGCCCACCGCGAGGCCGACGCCGATGAGCATCGCGCCGCGCCCGAGCACCATCGCCAGGACCGAGCGCGTCGTCGCGCCGAGCGCCAGCCGCAGCCCGATCTCGCGGCTGCGCTGCGACACGGCGTACGACAGCACGCCGTACAGTCCCAGAGACGCGAGCAGCAGCGCGAGGGCGGCGAACGCGCCGAGCAGCACGATCTGTTCGCGGCGGTCCGCCACGTTCATCCCGATGATCGTGTCCATCGTCCTGATCGACGCGATCGGCTGATCGGCGTCGGCCGCGGCGACGATCTGCCGCAGGGCGGGCGCAATCGTCTCTGGGTCGCCCGCCGTGCGGACGACGAGGTACTCGGGCAGCGCCCACGTGGTCTGCGCCTGCGCGAACGACAGGTACACGCCCGGCTTGAGCGACGGCTCGTAGCCGCGCTCGCGCACGTCGCCGACGACGCCGACGATCGTGTACCAGACGTCGCGCGCGACGATCTGGATGCGGCTGCCGAGCGGGCTCTCGTTCGGCCAGTACGTCCGCGCCATCGTGTCGTTGATCACGATCGATCGCGGCGCGTCCGCGCCGTCGCGCGCATCCAGCAGGCGTCCGGCGACGAGCCTGACGCCGAGCACTTTCAGGTACTCCGGGGTGCCGACGCGCAGCGTCGCATCCCACGCCTCGCCGGGCCGGATCGGCGGACGGCCTTCGATGCGGAATCCCTGGGTGTCGCCTGCGCTCATGAACGGCGGGTTCGATCCGTACGCGATCGCTTCCACGCCCGCCAGGCGGCCCGCGTCGGCGACCACGCGGTTGTAGAAGGACAGGCGCTTCACCGGATCCTGGTAGCGCGTCGGCGACAGGACGGTGCGCACGACGAGCAGGCGCTCGGGGCGGAACCCGAGATCGACGGCGGTCACGTTTGCGAGCGTGCGCAGCAGCAGGCCGGCCGAGACGAGCAGCGCCAGCGCGGCCGCTACCTGCAGCACGACGAGGCCATCGCGGACACGGCCGCCCGCGCCGACCGACGACCGCGCGGCGTGTTGCAGCGCGTCGCGGACCGAGCCGCGCGCCGCCTGGATCGCCGGCACCGCGCTGAAGAGCAGCCCCGTCGCGATGGACACGACGAAAGCGAACAGGAGCAGCCGTCCGTCGATGGCCGTCGGGGGCTCCGTGAACCCGAGCGGCACGAGATTGCTCATCACGCGCGTCCCCGCGGCGGCGATGCCCACGCCGGCCGCGCCCCCGGCAAGCGACAGGACCGTGCCCTCCACGATCAGCTGGCGAACCAGCCGCCCGGTGGTCGCGCCGATCGCGCAGCGGACCGCCAGTTCGGCGCGCCGCGCCGCCGCCCGCGACAGCAGCAGGCTGGCGAGGTTCGCCGACGCGATCAGCAGGACGGCGGCGGCGGCCGCGAGCAGCACCAGCAGCTCGATCCGCGTGTCGCCGAGCAGGTCGTCCTTGATCGGGACCACGACCGCTCCCACGTTCGTGTTCGACGAGGGGAACTCTCGCGCCAGGTCGGCGGCAATGCGGCGCATCTCGTCCGACGCGGCGCGGACGGTGACGCCCGGCGCCAGGCGCGCCACGACGTTCAGGAAGTGCGAGTTGTGCGCCGCCGCCATCTGCGGCGAGAAGTGCACCGGAATCCAGTACTCGATCTCCCGGTTCCGGAACACGAACCCGGACGGCATCACGCCGATCACGTCGTAGCGGTTGTCGTTCATCAGCAGCGTGCGCCCGACGACGTGCGGATCGCCGGCGAAGCGGCGCTGCCAGAGCGAATAGCTGATGACCACCACCGGCGCGCCGGCGCGGTCCTCGTCCTCGGTGAACGTCCGGCCCAGAATCGGACGCACGCCGAGCACGTCGAAGAAATTCGCCGTCGTCCCCCGGCCGGCGACCTGCTCGGGCGTCCCCTCGCCGGTCAGGCTGGACGAGGAGCCGCGCGTCGCCGCCATGCCCGCGAACGAGTGCGAGCGCCGAATCCAGTCGTAGTAGTTGCCTGGAGCGGGCGTGTTGCGCGGCAGGCCCATGAACGCCGCTTCCTCCCACACCATGACGAGCCGGTCGGGATCGGCGTACGGCAGCTTCCGGATGAGCACCGCGTCGACCGACGAGAAGATGGCGGTCGTCGCGCCGATGCCCAGCGCGAGCGTGGCGATCGCCACGGCGGCGAAGACCGGCGATTTCCGAAGCAGCCGCAGGCTGTAGCGAATGTCGACCGCCAGAGCGTCCATGAGGAGCTTTGACGGTGCCGACGCCGGATCGGTTGGCAGACGATCGTCGGCGTGGCATCGCCCGACCAGCTGCGCACGCCCGGATCGGTGCGCCGCGCGCGAAACCCGCTACAATCCGCGGCATGAAGCACGCGCTCGTCTGGGTCGTCGCGGCGCTGGCCGTTCAGACTTCGGGTTACCCGGTGACGGTCGTGCCGGCCGGCAAAGGCCCGTATTCGTTCCCGCCGGGGTACCAGATTCCGTGGGACAGGATCGAGATCTTCGTCTCCGAGAAGATGTCGCCGAACCTGTTCGTCCTGCACGGATCGGAGGGGCTCGACCCGGCGCACCCCGAATCGTCCGGCGGACGCATGATGGCGCTCTTCGGCCCCGACGGCGTGCTGCTCGTCGACACCGAGAACCGGCAGGTCGCCGAGAAGACGCTGAAAGCGATCCGCGCGTTCAGCGACGCGCCGCTTCGCGTGCTCGTCAACACCCACATCCACCCCGATCACACCGGCGCGAACGCGTTCTTCGCGAAGCAGGGGGCGCTGATCTTCGCGCAGGACGATCTGCGGAGCGAGATGCTGCGGCCGCCGGCGCGCGCGAACGGCCAACCCGCTCCGGCGCCGGAGCCGGCGGCGGTGCCGGCCGTCACCTACAAATACAACGCGAAGTCGCCCGGCGAACCGGCCGTCACCTTCACCATGAACGGCGAGACGGTCGACTTCATCCCGATGATGCCGTCGCACACGGCGGGGGACACGATCGTGCGCTTCCGCCGCGCGAACGTGATCTACATCGAGGACTTCTATCGCAACTTCGGCTATCCCTTCGCCGATCAGGCCAACGGCGGATCGATCCGCGGCATGCTCGAGGCCGTCGACCTGATCGAGAAGCTGGCGGATGCGAACACGACGCTGGTGCCGGGCCACGGCACGCTGGTGAAGCGGCAGGATCTGCTGCCGTACCGCGCGATGCTCGTCGACATGCTGGCGAAGGTGAAGACGCTGCGCGCGGAAGGCAAGTCGCTGAAAGAGGTGCTGGCCGCGAACCTGACCGCGCCGTACGACAAGTCGACGCTCGGCGACACGCAGGAGAGCAAGGACCGGTTCGTTGCCGAGGTCTTCGACGAGGTGCAGGATTTTCCACCCGTGGTCGACGGGAAGCGAACGATGCCGAGGCACCAGTAGCGCCGTGGCCGCGGCATCGACCTGGCGTGCGTGGGGACAGCGGTGCCTCGCCGCCGGGTTCCTGCTGTCGGCGGCGATCGTGATGCCGGCGGTCAGAGCGTCCGGATTCTCGCCTGGTGCGATGGTGCTCGGCGCGGCGATGTTCCTGTTCGTCGCGTCGCCGTTTCTGTTGTTCGCCGTCGTGCATCGGTTTACGTCCAATCCGCGTCTGGTCGTCACCTCGTGCGGTCCGTATCTGGCCTGCCATCTGTTCCTGGCCGCGGCCTACCTGTTCGACGATGTGCGCCCGCGCGAGTTCGGATACCTGGGCCTGTTCCTGGTGCCGTTCTACGAATCGTTGATCGCGCTGCCGGCGATCGTGATCGCCGAGGCGACGATGAGGGTCATCGAACGGCGGAGCGGACTCGGATGAAACGCCCGACGCCGATCGACAAGGCCAGCGAAGCAAGGGCAGAATTGAAGTATGCCGCGCCCGCGCTGGAGCGGACGGCGACGCGGCCGGCATCCTCGGGGCCGTACGCCCGGCGACGACAGGAGCTGGCGGCGCGCGCGCTGAACCGCTGTAGAACACTGAACGGAGGTTCGACATGTCGACACGACGTCGCTCGGCGATCGCGTTGCTGGCCATCGCGGTCGCGCTGATCGGCTGGACGCGCGGAATCGATGGGCAGGGCCGCGGCCGCGGCGCGGTGACGCTGCCCGACGGACCGGGCAAGGACGCGGTCCAGGCGCAGTGCACCAAGTGTCACGCGCTCGGCCTCGTCGCCAATTCGGGCGGCTACACCAGGCAGGACTGGGACGCGCTCATCGGCACCATGGTCTCGCTGCCGCCGGCGCAGAAAGCCGAGATCGCCGACTACCTCGCCAAGAATTTCCCCGAGCAGCCTCGGCCGAAGCCGGTGGTCCTGCCCGGCCCCGTCAAGGTGAACATCCGCGAGTGGAACGCGCCGTCGCTCGGATCGCGCCCGCACGATCCAGAGCCCGGGCCCGACGGATCGATCTGGTGGACGGGCATGTTCGCCAACGTCATCGGGCGCGTCAATCCGAAGACGGGCGAGATCAAGGAGTACCCGCTCAAGACGCCGGGCTCCGGGCCGCACGGCCTCGAGCTCGACGCGCAGGGCCAGGTCTGGTTTACGGCGAACCAGGCGGCCTACATCGGCAAGCTGGATCCGAAGAGCGGCGACGTGGTCGAGTACAAGATGCCCGACGGGGTCCGCGATCCGCACACGCCGCTGTTCGCGCGCGACGGGATGTTGTTCTTCACCGCGCAGAACTCGAACACCGTCGGCCGGCTCGACCCGAAAACGGGGGAGATCAAGGTGCAGCGGACGCCGACCGAGCGCGCGAATCCCTACGGCATGGTCTTCACGACGAAGGGCGTGCCGTTCGTGTGCGACTTCGGCACGAACAAGATCATCGAGATCAACCCCGACACGCTCGCGATCAAGGAGTATCCGCTGCCGAACGCCGAGAGCCGCCCTCGACGCATCGCGATCAGCCCGGACGACATCATCTGGTACGCCGACTATTCGCGCGGCTATCTCGGCCGGCTCGATCCGAAGACGGGCCAGGCGACCGAGTGGCCGTCACCGAGCGGCCCGAAGTCGCAGCCCTACGGCATCACCTATCAGGGCGGCGCGATCTGGTACGTGGAATCCGCGATCAAGCCGAACGTGCTCGTGCGCTTCGACATCGCGACGCAGAAGTTTCAGAGCTGGATCATCCCCGGCGGCGGCGGCGTCGTCCGCAACATCAAGACGACCGACGATGGGAAGAACATCGTGATGGCGGAGAGCGGCGTCAACAAGATCGCGCTCGTGGAGATCTCGGCGCCGGCAGCGTCGCGCTAGCAGTCGAACGCGCGGCTCACGGCAGCACGTACCGCACGTTCACGTAGAACAGATCGGTCGCCGCCTCCGCGCGCGCGAACGAGCGCCGCCACAGGTGCGAGTACTGCAGCATCAGCTGCATGGCGCCCTGCTTCGGGTCGCGGAAGAAGGTGTGCGTCAGCCCGGAGGTCAGCTCGGCGATCCGCTCGTTCGCGCCGGCCGAGGCGGGGACGCCGAATCCGATCGGACTGCCGCCCGCGTCCGCGATCACGTTCGCGCGCGTCCGCACGCCGCTGGCGTACCCGAACAACAGCAGCCGATCGCCGACGCGACCCTCGGCGCCCGCGAGCAGCGAGTTCGCGTCGACGGTGCGCAGAATTCCGTCGGGCGCCACGACGAGGTCGGGGACGTTCGATTGCGCGAGATAGCGGCCGCCGCCCGAGGAGAGATACGCCGACGCGATCAGCCGCAGCGGCGCGATCGGCTCGACGGCGGCGGTCACCTGCGCGCCGGCACCCGTCGCCTCGTGCGTTCCCGCGGCCGGCTCGAACGTCCTGAAGCGCCGCACGATCACGCCCGCGTCGACATGCTGATGCAGGCGCCCGTGTTTCGGATCGAACGCGACCTTGGCGACGATATCGGGCATGGCGTTCGGCACCTGGAACGTCAAGGTGCCGGTGTCGACCTCGCCGGCAGGAAAGCCGTTCGGCAGGACCACCGCGCTGCCGACGTACTGGTCTGGATTCTCGAGCGACACGGCGGCCGCAAGCGTGTCGGTCGGGTGGAAGCCGAACCGGAACTGCATCTGACGCGTCCACGTCAGCCCTGCCTGGTAGTTCGGATCGACGTTGAGCGTGAAGAACACGTCGTTGGTGTCGGGCGAGAGGCCGTTGCGGCTCGGCGTCAGCAGGCTCCACGCCTGGCCGCCGAGGAACTCGAACGCGTGCCGGCGATACCGCATCCAGTAGACGCGCATCCGCAGTCCGTTCGAATTCGCGGTGACGTTCAATCCCGGCGGGGCGCTGCCGAGAAAGTCGGCCTCGAGGTACCCCTTCACCTCTCCTTCGCCGACGCGCGCCGTCGCGGCAAGCGTGACGCGCGAGTTCTGCGCCGAGAGCAGCGTTTCCGACAGGCTGCCCGGCACGGTGTCGGAGAAGGGGATCGTTCCGAACGACGTGCCGAGGCCGCTGCTCGTGGCGGTGCCGCGGTGGACGCCGGTCGCATCGATGAACCCGCCGAGCGAGAGCGCCGCATCGTCGCCGAGCGCAACGGTCAGCGGCGAGTTGGACGTCTGGGCGTGTGCGGAGGAGGCGAGAGGAGCGAGAACGAACGCGAGCGACAGCGCCGCGGCCGCTGCCGCGCGTGTAACGACCATGTAAACATCGTATGACGAACGACGGCCGGATGCGTTCGAATCAGGGCCGCTCGAACGCGATCTCCCCGAGATGCACGCCGAGGTGGTAGCCCTCCATCCAGTGCCGCACCCGCAGGTCGACGCGCCGAAAACGCCGCGACGAACGGCCCCGCGGCAGGGGAATCCGCGTGACCACCCATGTGTCGGGATCCGGCTCGAGCGGACTTGGGAGGGTAATCACCGTCAGCGGCCGATCGTCGACGCGCACGTCGATCGCGATCGGGTTGGGAGGGAAGCGCTTGTGCGATCGCACCTTCAGCGTCATCGCCGTCGCGTCGCTTGGGACGAAGAAGCTGCCGCGGCCCGTCGTCCAGCGGAAGCGCTCGCCGCTGGCGTCGACGGCCCACGGACGAAAGCCGTCGGTCAGATCCGCCACCCACGGCGGGTCGTGCAGGTAGATTGCCGCCGCCAGGACGACGATGGCGGCGAGGAGCGCCCGCGTCAGCGCAGTCGGAGAAATGCGGCGCGATATTGGGTCCACGTCGTGTGTTCCATCGGCACGAGGCCGTTCCAGTACTGCCACATCTGAAACGTCGACAGCGCCACCAGCAGGACGACCGCGCCGGCGACCCACGGCGCGAGCCGCGGCCGCCGCGCCGTCCACGCGAAGACGCTGGCGAGGTAGACGGCGAAGAGGCTCAGGGCGTCGGTGTATCCGCGGTGCCCGAAGCCGGCGCCGAGATCCCACATGAACCAGCTCGCCATCAGATAGGTGACGATCGCGAGGACGCCGACCGTCGGCGCGACGAGGCCGCGCGCCCAGCCGGTCGCGACGAACATGCCCGGGATGGCCAGCAGCAGCACCGGCGACCAGAAGAACAGCCCGCGCTCGACGCTGAACATCGTTCCGACCAGATGCGGCGCGGCGAACGAGAACGATCCCTCGGGATACGAGTTGACGATCCAGTGTCCGCTCGCCCACTTGTAGACGAGGAGCTGCGGCAGCACGCAGACACCGGCGGCCGCCATCGTCACCATCACCAGCCTCCGGCGGTGCCACAGCCGCGCGCCGTTCGCGGCGAGATCGGACCAGCGGCTGACGCCGTAGCACGGCACGATCGCGAGGAACACGCCGTTGGTGTGGCGGACGAGGACGATCAGGCCGGAGACGACGCCGAGCGCGATCGACCGGCGCAGCGTCGGCGCCGTCCACCAGTCCTCGACGAGCAGCAGCAGCGACGCGATCAGGAAGAACGAGAACGCGTGGCTGAAGGTGCTGTCGAACACGGCATAGTGGAACAAGTTGGTGCCGAACGTGATCGCGACCAGCGTCGCGAGCACCACCCCGTCGCCGAAGTGCAGGCGCAGCACGCGGCGGAGGACCACGAGCCCGGCGACGAAATACGCCAGGCCGGCCGCGCCGACGATGTACTGGTAGTAGAGCGAGAAGCCGTCGCGCGGGAGATTCGACCACCACGAGAGCACGTGCGCGACGAGGAAGAACGGCAGCATCAGGACCGCGACGCCCATCGGGTGGACGGCCAGCCATCGACCGCTCTCGGGCCGCCGGTGGATGCCGACCGGCTCCTCGACGTCGTAGCCGGCGCAGCAATCGAGAGCCAGCGTTTCGAACGTCGGGTCGCCGTCGGCGATCCAGGCCGGCAGGTATTCGTAGTAGCTGACGCCGTCGCTGCGGATCGGCCGATCGCTCAGATGCCAGGCGTAGATGGAGCCGTATGCGAGCAGGCCGAGCGCGGCGGCGGCCGCTGGAGCGTAGTGGAGCGCGCGACGGATCACCGGCGCGGTAGCGTCGCCGCTCGCGGGTACACTTGTCAAGGAGGACACTCGCATGACATGGCTGCTCGCGGCGCTCCTGCTCCTGCAGACGGCGGATCCGCGCGTGACGGTTGCCGACGTCGAGAAGGCGACGGGTCTGAAAGGCGTCCAGCTCGTGGCGGCGGGGTCGGCGACGGGCGCCGGCGGCGGCCTGAACTTCGCGACCGCCGACCGGAAGATGATCCTGATGGTCAACTTCGGTCCTGCCGCGCTCTACATGCGCGCGAAGGCGCAGAAGGAGTACCACGGGATGGCGATGCCGCTGTTCCACGCCGACGTCGCGGGCGTCGGCCACGAAGCGTTCGACAGTCCGCCCGGGCCGTTTCAGTACGTGCTCTACGTGCGCAAGGGGAACGCGGCGGCGTCGTTCACGGCGTACGTTACCGGCGCGAACAAGGCGACGTTGACGATGGAGCAGATCGAGGCGATTGCGAGGGTCGCCGCGTCGCGCATGTAGGCGGCGCCGTCAGCTCCGGCGCGCGCGAAGCGGTGGGCTACTTCGCCGGCGGCGCGCCGCAATCGAACGTGCCCGCGGCCTTCCCGTCGTTCAGCGCGAAGCTGCCGGACTTGCCGTCGGCGTTGATCGTGACGGTGCCCAGGCCCATGTAGGCGTCCTCGAGCGCGGTCTTGCCGAGGTAGAGCGCCACGATCTCGTTCTGGTAGCGGCCGGCGCCGGCGAACTTCGCGAGGTTCGCGTGCATCTCCTTGGCCATGAACGCGCCGGGACCGATCGTCAGCGCGAGGGTCGGCATCGACGGATTGGGCCCGACGTTGACGCCGAGCGTCCCGTCGTCCTTGATGCGGCACTGTCCGCCTGACACGGTCAGCGCTTTGGGTTTTTGGATGGTCGCCGTGGGTGGCGCGGCGAGGGCGAGGCTGGCGCCCAGCAACCAGAGTCCGGCGGTCAGCACGGTCACGATGTGTCTCCTTTCGTCAATGTGGCATGGTCAAAGTGCCAGGTACGTGCCAGGTACCTACCTGGCACGTACCTGGTACCTACCTGGCACATACCTGGTACGTGCCAGGCACTCTGGTCAGGGCCGCGGTTGCAGCTTTGCGAGCAGCGCGCGCGCCCTGGCCTGGAACTCGCGATCCTCGGGCGCCCACTCGGGATCGATCGGACCCCGGATCACCGACTCGAGCTCCGCGATCGCTTCGGCCTTTCTCCCATCGTCGATCAGCAGCTCGGCGAGAAAGAAGTGCGACGCCGTGCTGTGCGGGTTGTACGCGAGCGACGCGCGCAGGTGCGCCTCCGCCTCCTTGTGGCTGCCGCCGAACAACCGCGGCACCTTGTAGTACCACCGCCCCAGCGCGCGGTCGGCCGATCCCTGCTGGAACGCCGGGTCGATCCGCAGCACCGCTTCGAGCTCCTCCTTGATCGCGCCGCGGTACTTGATCCCCTGTCGCAGGCCGAACGATTCGGCCATGGCGCCCATGTTGGCGGCGATCCAGAAATGACCCTCCGGACGGTTCGGCTCGGCGGCGACCGCCGCGCGCCCCGCGGCGATGCCGTCCTCGTAGACGGCGCGCGCATCGGCCGCCGGCACGTGCCCGCCGATCCAGTAGTCGGCGCGCGCCAGCTTCCACGCGGCCGCGAAGTCGCGCGGGTTCGCGGCGAGATCCGCCTTCCACAGGCCGGCGGCGCGGCGCGCGCTCGCCAGGTTGGCGCGGTCGGCATAGAGCGCGTCCGCAACCTGCGCGTGGGCGGGCGCGTCGAATGCCGGGAGATAGAATAGGAGAACGATGCAGGACCTGATTAGACGACTGCTGGCCGAAATGGGCGAGGACCCCACGCGCGAGGGACTGGTCGACACCCCCAAGCGCGTCGAGAAGGCATACCAGTTCCTGACCAGCGGATACGATGCCGACATCGACCAGGTGCTGAACAATGCGCTGTTCACGGTCGATTATAGCGAGATGGTGATCGTCAAGGACGTGGACTTCTACAGCCTCTGCGAGCACCACCTGCTGCCGTTCTTCGGCAAGTGTCACGTCGCGTACATCCCGACGAACAAGGTGATCGGCCTCAGCAAGATCCCGCGGCTCATCGACGTCTTCGCGCGTCGCCTGCAGGTGCAGGAGCGGCTGACGAACCAGATCGCCCAGACCATCAGCGAGAAGATCTCGCCCATGGGCGTCGCCGTCGTCCTCGAAGCGACGCACCTGTGCATGTCGATGCGCGGCGTCCAGAAGCAGAATTCGTTTGCGGTGACGAGCGCGATGCTGGGCGCGTTCCGATCGAACGCGCGGACGCGCATGGAGTTCCTGGAGCTGATCAAGCTGCGCAGCGGGGTCGGTACGGGGACAGGCGAGCGCGCGAGCGCGCTCGCCTGCGTCGAAGACTAGTCGTCCGGCTCGCGGCGATCGGTCCCGGCGGACCGACGGCCGCGAACCGCTGGCCCGCCGTCAGAACCGATACTGCACTCTGAACACCACCGTCCGCGGCCCGAGGATCGCGGTCGGCGCCCGGTACTGCTGCAGCGTCTGGCGCACGCCCGTCGTCGGATCGGTGAACGCCGTCGCCGGCGTCAGCGTCCGCACGGAGTACACCCAGTTCGAGTTCGTGACGTTGTCGATGTCCATCGTCGCTTCCAGCGTCCGCTGGTTCCACTTGAACATCTTGCCGACGCGGAAATCGAGCCGCGGCTCGGCGTCGAGCCGATCGCTGCCGAGCGGCACCAGGTTGATCGTCTGCGCCGCGCCAATCGCGAGCGCGCGGCTGATCTGGCGCGTAATCGGCGGGCCGCTCTGGATGAGCAGGTTGCCGCTGACGATCACGTCCTGCCATGGCAGCACGTACATCCCCGTACTCTTGAACGTGTGCGGACGATCGGTCGACGAGGAGAGGCAGCCGACGCAGCGGCCGTCCCCGGTGATGTTGCCGTTGGCGTTGATCAGGTAGTTCGGCGACACGTCGACCGAGTAGTTGTTGATCTCGTTCTTCGAGTACGTGTAGCCCGCGAGCATCTGCCAGCGGTTCGACATCCGCTTGTTGACGGTGAGCTCCAGGCCCTTGTAGCTCTGCGTCGCATTCGGATCGTTGGTGATCACGGTCCGGTTCGCCGCCGAGATCCGCTGGAAGAACTGATACGTGCCATCGTCGGCCGTGCCCACGATGCCGTCGATGCCCGGATCGACCGCGGTCGTCGGGGTCGACGCGTACGGGTTGTCGGGGTTGAGCGACGCCTGCAGGTCCTTCTCGCGGCGATACGTGAACACGGCGCTGAACTTGAAGTTGGCCATCAGCTCGCGGTCGATCGCCGCGCTGAACTCGTCGGTGTACGGCCGCTTGAAGTTCGGGTCGATCGACGTGGTCGTGCCCGACGTGATGACCGGCGTGCCGAACTGCTCGCCGTTCTGGAACTTCAGATCGCCGTTGAGATCCCGCCACGTGTAGGTCGCGAAGTAGTTCGAATTCGGGTTGACGGTGCTCAGGAACCCGCCGGTCGGGATGATGTAGTAGTACCGGCCGTAGGATCCCTTCGCCGCCGTCTTCCCGTCGCCGGTGACGTCCACGATCGCGCTGATGCGCGGCCCCGCCGTCTTCCAGCTGGCGAGGTTGCGAACCTCGGGGAAGGTGCGCGGGATGTCGGGGAAGTACACGCTCGACGGGCTGCTCTGCGCCGGCAGGTAGCCTTCGAGGTTCTCGAAGCGGACGCCGGCGGTGAGGGTGAGCCGCTTCACCGTGTAGCTGTCCTGCGCGTACAGCGCCAGCACGTTCACCGCTTCGATGTCGATGAGCGGCGTCGCGTAGATGTTCACGGTCTGCGCCTGCGGCGTCAGCGAGCTGTTGTAGAAGGTCTGCACCTGGTCGACGCGGTGCGTCTCGTTCTGGGACGTGGCGTGCGCGTAGTCGGTGCCGAAGCGCAGCTCGTGGCGGCCGCCGAGCGCGTTGTCGATGTAGTACTGCGCCGTGGCGTTGCCCTGATAGCGGCGGCGGTTGCGGATCACTTCGCTCGGGTTGTTGCCGAAGATGATCCCGGTCGCGTTGTCGGTCAGCGACTGCTGGTTGCCGCCGTCGAAGAAGGTCGGGAACTTGATGAAGTTGAACCCGGCGCGCGCGTCGAGGAACAGCTTGTCGGTCAACACCGAGTTCCAGAGCCCCTGGAACACGTGGAACCGATCTTCTTCGTCGACGGTCGAATCGGGCACGGTGATCGAGGCGTTGTTCAGCAGCCGGTTCGGCTTGCTGTAGCGCTGATACGAGTAGAACGCGGTGACGCGGTTCTTGTCGTTCGCCTGGATGGTGAAGTTGGCGAGGCCCGAGTCGATGTTCGTCTGATCGAGCACCGTTTGCGAGTTCGCCACCGGCGTGTTGACGTGCACGCGCCAGTCGCGGAACGACCCGAAGAAGCGCAGCCGGTTCGCGATGAGCGGGCCGCCCGCGCTGAGGTTCGCGTCGGAGACGACGTTGGTCGTGTTGCCGTTGGGCCGGAACCCGTACTTCTGCAGCGTCGGGTCGGTGTCGTTGCGTCCCTGCAGCGAATCGTTCGTGACGGTGAACGTTGTGCTGCCGTTCCACACGTTTCCGCCGCTCTTGGTGACCATGTTGAGGAACACGCCGGAGGTCGGCACGGTGATGTCGTGCGCGCCGGTCGACACCTGGATGTCCTCGAACGCATCGAAGTCGTAGTAGAAGCCGGCCGCGCCGATCGCCGCCGGATCGCCGACGTTGATGCCGTTGAGGAACTGCGAGTTCTGCGAGCTCGGTGTGCCGCGCGCGCTGTAGGTGCCCTGCAGGCCGCCCTGCGTGCCGCCGACGTCCGGACGGCTCATCACCAGGCCCGGCACCTTCGCCTCGACGAGCGCCCAGATGTCGCGTCCGCCCGGCGTGCCCTGGATCAGCTGCTCGCTCAAGTTGACGTTCACGTTGGCGCTCGTCGTGTCGACGGTCGGCGACTGGCCGGCGACCGTGACCGTTTCGGCGAGCGTCGCGACCTTCAGCGCCACGTCGATCGGCACGGTCTGCCCGACGAGCACCTGGATGCCTTCGCGGACGTTGGTCTGGAACCCCTGAAGCTCGATCTTGACCGTATATGTTCCAGGCACCAGCGACGGAAAGCGGTAGACGCCGCCTGCATCGGTGACGCCCGTCATCGAGCCGGATACCAGCACCGGGCTCGAGATCGTAATCGTCGCGCCCGGCACGGTGGCGCCCTGCTCGTCGGTCGCCCGAACGAGGATGCTGCCCGTTTGGACCTGCGCGAAGGCCGGCTCTGCCGCGGCGAAGAGCGCCGCGACGACAGCCAGCGATCGGATCATCCCTCTCATGTGGAATCCTCCTCCTGACATCCAACGGAATCTACCAAAACGGCACACGGTTGAGATACCCGTTGCGCGCCAAAAAACATCGGCTTTCGCCCGGTGTTCGAAAAGTTGGATACTCTTCGGGCGAGGTCGGACATGAACCGTCTTTATGTGATCCTGAGCGCCGCCGCCCTGCTGACGGCGCAGGCGCCCGCGCAGCAGCCGCTGACGATCGAACAACTGATCGACATTCGGCACCCGTCGGCGCCCGCCTGGTCGCCCGACAGCCGCCATGTCGCCTACATCTCCGAACGCGCCGGCGTCGGCAACATTTACGTCGACGACAAGCCGCTCACTCGATTTGCCGACGGGCTGACCGGCGGCTTCTTCTGGGGCGCCGACAGCCAGCGCATCTACTTCCCGCGCGCCGGCGATCTCTGGCAAGCGCCGATTGCGGGGGGGCCGCCCTCGGCCGTGTGGACGACGACGCCGGCCGAGACGAGCATCACGGCGTCGCCCGATCGGACGCGGGTGGCGTTTGCGCGCGCGGGCCGCGAGCTGATCGTTCGATCGCTCGGCGACGGAAAAGAGACCACGGTGACGCGCGCCGACAAGCCGATTGGCGCGATCAGCTGGACGCCGGACGGCTCGCACCTGCTGTTCAACGCCGGCGCCGAGACGATCCGCCACGAGCAGACGCCGGAGTACAGCGGCGCGAAGATCATCTACACGATCAGCGAGCGCGTGCCGGGCGAGAGTTTCCTCGTCGCCGCGGCCGGCGGCACGCCGTCGACGGTGTCGCGGCTCGGCGGCTTCGGCGGTCCGCGCTGGCTCGACGCGACGCACGTCGTGATGGATCGCACGGCGCCGGACTTCAAGCACCGGACGATCTCGGTGATCGACACCGCCGGCGGCGAGCCGAAGGTCGTCCGCGAGGAGGTCGACGCGAAGTTCTGGAGCATCCCGGGGCAGGCGGAGCCGAACGCGCAGCCGTCGCCCGACGGCAGGCACATCCTGTATCTGTCGGACCGTGACGGGTGGGATCACGTGTACGTGGACGGCACGCAGCTGACGAAAGGCCGGTTCGAAGCGTGGCGTCCCGCCTGGTCGCCCGACGGAACGCGTATCGCGTTCGACGCGAACGAACCCGATCACCCGGGCGACCGGCATCTCGGCATCACCTCGCTCGACGGCCGGGTGACGATGATCACGAGCGGGCGCGGGACCGACACGGCGCCCGTGTGGTCGCCGGACGGCACGAAGATCGTCTACCAGCACACCGACCCGCACAACTCCGCCGATCTGTTCGTGATCGACGTGGCGTCGAAGCAGTCGCGCCGCGTATCGGAGTCGATGCCTGCGGCGATGGACAAATCGCAGTTCGTCGAGCCTGAGTTCGTGCACTACCCGGGCGCCGACGGCCAGCAGGTGCCCGGCTGGCTGTTCGTGCCGAAGAATCTCGATCGGACGACGAAGCATCCGGCGGTGGTGTGGATCCACGGCGACGGCATCAACCAGAACTACGACGGCTGGCACGTGCAGCGGAACTACGCGGTGTACTACAGCTTCCATCAGTACCTCCTGCAGAAGGGCTTCATCGTCTTCGCGCCGGACTATCGCGGCAGCATCGGTTACGGCCGCGACTGGCGTCAGGGCGTCTACATGGATGTGGGCGGCAAGGATGCGAAGGACGCGTGGATGGCGGCGAACTATCTGAAGACGCTGCCGTACGTCGACGGGGATCGGATGGGCGTGTGGGGGCTGAGCTACGGCGGATTCTTCACGCTGATTGCCGCGACCGATCAGCCGACGCTGTTCCGCGCGGCGGTGGACGTGGCGGGCGTGGCGGACTACGCGATGTACTACGAGGATCCGTATCACGGCGCGTGGACCGCGAGCCGCATCGGCACGCCGGCGGAGCACCCGGAGGTCTACAAGAACGCGTCGCCGCTGTCGCACGTCGACCGTCTGGCGCGGCCGCTGTTGGTGCTGCACGGCACGTCGGACGTCAACGTGCCCTACCTGCATTCGGTGCGGCTGATCGACGAGCTGCTGAAGAAGAACAAGGGCGATCTGGTGTCGTTCATGACGTATCCGGGCGAGTTCCACTACTTCACGCGCGAGCACGTGCTGCGTGACGCGTGGCACCGGGTCGAGCGGTTCTTCGATACGAACCTGAGGGGCAGCGGCGAGCGGCTGCGCGATACGCAGCAGTGATCGGGTCCGCGGGGCGGCGCCGGTGCCGGGTGGGTGCGTGGGTGGTACCAGGTACGTGCCAGGTACGTACCTGGCACGTACCTGGTACCTACCTGGCACGTACCTGGTACGTACCTGGCACTAGCGCGGCCGTTTTCGCGGCGCTCCTCCTGACCGCGCCGCTTGCGGCGCAGACGCGCCGTCCGGCCCGACCCCCGGTCGCGGCGGCGACCAAGAAAGAGGCGCCCGAGATGACGTGCCCGACGCCGCTCGGCGTCGGCGTCGCGACGAAGGTGTCCTTCTGCGAGGTGGCCATCGGCCGCGATCCGTCCGCCGGCATCCTCGTCAAGATCCCGCCGCACCGCGGCAACGTCACGCTGACGTTCGATCTGCACGCCCGGCACACGTACTCGGAAGAAGAGAGCCACACCTACGCACGCTACATCGCCACCGTCGGCGTGCTGACGATGGACAACACGCTGATCCGGCGGGCGGTGGTGATGGCCGAATACCGCGGCGCCAAAGATCTCCTCGACCGCATCGGCGGCGGCGCCGGCCCCGGCGGCGTGAAGGCGGTCGCCCCGATCGGCGACGAGAAGATCACGATCGTCATCCCCGAGAGCGAAGACCAGGTGAGCATCCTCGGCGAGAAGCTGACCGTGGAGCGCGTCGACGGCACGCAGACGTTTCAGCAGCCGGGACGCCTGATCGCCGCGATCAGCAACGCGACGATCGAGTATCGGCCGGGAGCGCCGGCCAGGAAGGGCAGAAGCGGCCGCGGCAAAGGGTGAGGTCGGCGCGGCGGCGCGACCGACTAGAATCGGCGGCATGCCGAAACTGCTGACGATGGCTGTCGCGTGCCTGCTCGTTCCCGAGATGGTGATGGCCCAGGTGAAACGCACGAATCCGCCGGCGCTGTCGATGCCGACCGGGTATACCCATGTCGTCGAAGTGAGCGGGCCGGCGAAGACGGTCTACATCTCCGGCCAGATCGCTCTCGACAAGAGCGGGAATCTGGTCGGCGGAGCCGACATGAAAGCGCAGGCCGAGCAGGTGTTCAGGAACCTCGAAGCGGCGCTCGCCGCGGCGGGCGCGACGTTCAAGGACGTCGTCAAGATGAACACCTACACGACCGACATGTCGCAGGTGCAGGCGATCCGCGACGTGCGGACGAAGTACTTCGCCAACATCACGCCGCCGGCGAGCACGCTGGTGCAGGTGGTCAAGCTGGCGCGGCCCGATCTGCTCCTGGAGATCGAAGTGATCGCCGTCGTGCCATGACCGGTTCGACGACTCTTCGAGCGGACGCACGTGTGGATCGCGCGGATCCGCGCGCGACGCGTCCGGTCCGCCCGCGGGCGCCGCGGCGTCGGCCCAGGGCATCGCGGCCGCGATGCTGGCGAAGCGCTGAACCGGCGGCCGCGGCGCATTGGTGTCAGACACCGCGACCCGCGACCCGGTGTCAGACACCGCGACCCAAGATCCGGTGTCAGACACCGCGACCCTGACCCGGTGTCAGACACCGTTTCCGCGCCCCCGCGAACCCGTCGGCAACCCGCACCGATGGGAGCGCCGGCCGTGCCGATCGCGTTCGACCGCGGAACGCTCACGCGCCGCGACGGCGACCTCGTCGCCGCCGCCGCGACGATCGCCTGAAAACAGCAGGGCCGGCGGTTGCCCGCCGGCCCATCCTGCATCGACCCTCTGCACGCCGAAGCCGCAGCTAGATCACCGGCTTGTGCAGCACCGGCGCCGGCTCATCGCCCTTCTTCTTGCTGCCGCCGAGCCCCTGAATCTGAATCGTCGGCTGCTCTTTCAGCACGTGCTGACGATAGAGGCGCGCCATTTCTTCGTGGTGCTTCGGATCGAGCTGCTTCTCCTGCTCCTTCGCGCGCGCGAGCATCTTCTCTTCGCGCGCGTTCTTCGCCACGCCGAGCTCGTCGAGATCGGTCTGCGCGCCGGCGCGGACCGCCTCCTCGTTCAGCTTGAGCGAGTGCTCGGTCGACGCGAGCGGCACCGCCTTGTTGCCCGCGAAGATCTCGTGACGGCCGTGCTCTTCGTACCACTTGGTGAGCGTCGCCGTCATGTGCATCTTCTCGATGATGTTGCGCCAGCCGATCCCGGTGTTGTACGCGCAGAAGGAAATCTCCCCCTGCTGCGTGGCATACGGGATGATGCACATCTCGGTGCGGCGGAAGTCGTAGTTGAAGAGATCCTGGAACCACATGCCCGCGACGAACAGGAAGTTCCAGCGGTCGGCGCGGCGCTTCGCGATGTCCTGCGCCGTGCGGTCGCCTTCGACCCGTCCGTACTTGCCCGCCTCGGCCGACTTCGTCGCGCCGAACGTCTTGTCGAACTTCTTCAGCAGGTCGCTCAGCCTGAAGTGGGTCGGCGAGTTGAACGAGTCGTAGTTGCGCATCAGCGCGAGCGCCATCCCGACGTTCGACCAGAAGCGGCTGCGGCCCGCGTCGGTGACCGCGGCGACGTCCTTGGCGAGCTGTTCCGCCTTCAGGAACTTCGTCACCGGCACCGCTTCCTTCGTTTCCTTGTCGATCATCAGCGCCATGCCGACGCCGCAGTTCGGATGGCAGCCGCACGTCAGCTGGCCGAACTCCTTCTCCGCCCCGTGCGTCACGTCGGCCCAGTCGGTGAACGTGCCCATGAACGAGATCGGGAACCAGTCGCGCGTCGGTTCGCCCAGCCCGGTCTGGTCCTTCACGTCGTGCGCGAGGTGCGACAGCGTGTAGCGCTGCGCGTGGCGCCGTTCGTCGGTGATCTCTTCGTCCCGGCCGGTGAAGCTCACCGGCTGGAACGACAGGAAGTTGATCTTCTTCGGGTTGTCGAGCGCGAACTCGATGATGCGCCCGACCTGCTCGTTGTTGACGCCGTTGACGATCGTCACGACCGGGACGATGTCGACGCCGGCGTTGTAGAGGTTCTCGATCGCGCGCAGCTTGACGTCGAACAGGTTGCCCACCCGGCGATGCGCGTTGGCCGCGTTGCCGATGCCGTCGAACTGCAGGTACGCGTAGCGCAGGCCCGCCTCGGCCGCCGCCTTCGCGAAGTCGGCGTTCTTGGCGAACTCGATCCCGTTGGTCGCCGCCTGCACCGAGTTGTAGCCGACCTTGCGCGCGTAGCGGACCGCGTCGAGGAAGTACGGCGAAATCGTCGGCTCGCCGCCCGAGAACTGCACCGACATCTGGCGCCGCGGCTTGATGCTGATCGCGTTGTCCAGCACCATCTTGATGTCTTCCCACGACAGCTCGTGGACGAACCCGACCTGGTTCGCGTCCATGAAGCAGGGGTCGCACATCATGTTGCAGCGGTTCGTCAGGTCGACCGTCAGCACCGCGCCGCGGCCATGCTTGATCGTCGACGAGCCGTGGTTGTGCAGCTTCTCGTCGTTGTGCGCGCGGATGTCGCGGCCGGGGAACACTTCCTCGAGGTGCTTGAAGAACGCCGTGTCGATCGCCATCACGTCCTCGAAGTGGCCGTGGATGGGGCAGTCCTTCACCATCAGGATCTTGCCGTCCCGCTCGAGGATCGTCGCCTTGATCTCGCCGACCTTCTCGTTCAGCAGGACGCTGACGTCTTTCTTGCCGTCGAGAATTTCCTGGCGCGCCTCGCGCACGCACACGGGGCACAGCGAGTCGGTCTCGCGCGGCCAGCCGAGCGGCGGCTTCGTCTTCTCGTACGACTTCAGCAGCGGCTTGTCCGACCACTTCGGCGTGAACGACGGCCGCTGATTGATCTTGTTGAGATTGTTGAAAACGACCCACGCGCCGTTGGCGGCGACCTGCAGCCCCTTCTCGACGTACTTAATCGGTTTGTGCATGCGGTAAATCATAGAGGAGAAAAGAGTTGGCCGATTACACTTTCAGCGAACGGGCAGGGGCGCGCGGCGAACGGGCCGCACCGGTCCTTGGACGGTCAATCTACGACTGAACGGGTCGGAGTTCCCGACGCTCGCCACGCCTGCGCGACACGCCGACGACCGCTAGATGCCGAGCCGCTGCTTGAGCTCGCGCACCCGATCGCGCGCGACGCTCAGCTCGGTGCGCGCTTCGTCCTTCAGCCGCACCAGCATCCCGCCGTCGACGTCGGGAAACAGCTCCTGGATCAGCGGCACGTTGACGATCGTCGCGCGGTGGATGCGCGCGAACCGGCGCGCATCGAGCTGCTGCTCGAGCTCCGCCAGCGTATGGTCGACGACGTGCTCCTTGCCGTTGACGACGGCAAACGTCAGCTTGTCCTTCGACATGAAGTGCGACACCCTCGCGACCTCGAGGATCGTCGTCCGCTCGCCGACACGCGATGCGATCCGATCGAGGCGCCGCTGCGGCGCGAGCTCCGCCGCGAGCTGCCTGGCGATCGCCCGGATGTCCGCAGGCGGCGGCCGATGGTGCAATCGTTCCAGCTTGTCGAGCGCGCGGTCGAGGCGATCGGCATCGATCGGCTTCAGCAGGTAGTCGACCGAGCTCACCTCGAACGCCCGCAGCGCATGCTGGTCGAACGCCGTCGTGAAGACGACGAGCGGATCCGACTCCAGGCGATCGAGCAGCTCGAACCCCGTCATCCCCGGCATCTGGATGTCGAGAAACAGCACGTCGACCGCGTGCTGCCGCAGAAACGCCAGCGCCGCCTCGGGATCGGTCGCGCTGCCCGCGACCTCGACGCGGCCGGTCGCGTCGAGCAGACGCGTCAGCCGCTGCACCGCCAGCCGCTCGTCGTCGACGACGTAGGCGCGGATCACGGCTGGCACGGCCGCTGGCCGCCGCCCAACGGCCGGAGCGGCACCTCGATGGTGGCGACGGCGGCGCCCGGCGTGCCGTCGATGCGCAGCGACGCGACGCCGCCGAACTGCGCGGCGAGCCGATCGCGCAGCAGCGCCAGGCCATGTCCCTCCGGAACGTGCGCGCCGTCGAATCCCGGACCGTCGTCTTGCACGGCGATGCGGAGCCGTCCGCCGACCTGCGCCGCGCGGACCGCGACGGCGCCGCCCTCACGGCGCGGCGAGACGGCGTACTTCACGCTGTTCTCGACGAGCGTCTGCACCGACATGCGTGGCACCCCCGCATCGGCCGGCGCGCCGTCGGCGTCGATCGAAAATCGCAGCCGATCGCCGAAGCGGACGCGCTCGATCTCGAGGTAGCTGCGGACCAGCTCCAGTTCGTCGCCGAGCCGCACGATCGGCGACCGGTCGCCGTCGAGCGACGATCGCAGCAGCGCCGCGAGCTGCGTTGTCATCTTCTCGGCGCCGCCGGGATCTTCGTGCGTCAGCGCCGCAATCGAATTGAGCGTGTTGAACAGGAAGTGCGGCTGCACGCGGCTTTCGAGCGACGCCAGCTTCGCCTGCGTGTTCGCCTGCGCCAGCCGCGACTGGTTCATCTCGTACGCGGTGATGAAAATACCGATCGTGAGCGTGACGACGATCGAGACGCGCATCGAGCCGAGGTACCACTGCCAGAACAGCGACGCCGGCAGGCCGAAGGCGACGAGCACCGCAATCGCGATCGCGCTGCCGACGAGCGCGCAGACGATCATCGCCGCGACGAGCGCGCACCAGTTGAACGGCGCGCGCAGCCGGCGCCACACCCAGGGCGCCAGACGCGGCATCGTGACGCCGACGAGCGGCCCGATGCACATCGCGAACAGGAACGACGTGGCGACCGACGTGCCGAACGCGCGCCAGTGGCCAATCCACTGGCGCGGCGCCACGTCCGCGAAGGCGAGGACGATGAGCACGGCAACAAACAGGTTGGCGGCGAGAATCCGCAGCCAGAACCGCGCGCCGCGCCATCGAGGGTTCATTTGTGGCATCCCGTGCAGCCGGCGACGCCGCTCGCCTTGGGGATCGTGCCCGTGTCGAGCCACGCCTGCGCCCGCGGCGCCTGTCCCGAGCTCGGCGCGTCCTTGATCAGCCGTTCGAAATACGCCCGCGCGCGATCCGCGCGTCCGAGCCGGGCCGACGCCTCCGCAAGGCCGAAGAGCAGCTCGCCCTTGGCGTGGTCGCCCAGCGTCGGCCAGACGCGCTGCTGCAGCTCGAGCACGTGCTCGTAATTCGCCACGGCCGACTCGAGCAGCGGGCGCCCCGCCTCGGGCGCCATCGTCCGGGTCGCTTCGATGAGCGTGGCGGCCCGTGGAATCAGCACGCCTGGATTATCGGGCGCGAGCCCGACGGCGTCATTCATTTCCTGCACGCCGCGGGCGAAGAGCTGCCCCCCGGCGGCCGCGTCGCCGCGGACGAAGGCGCGGCCGGCCTCGAACAGCGTGATCGAGCCGAGCCACACGAGCGCCTCGGCGTGCTTCGGGTTCTCGGCGAGCGTCCGCTCGCAGAGTTGCTTCGCGCGCTCGAGCCGCGGCTCGTCGCCTGCCATGCCGGCGAAGACATCGCCGCGAACCAGGTAGTCGAACCGCTGCGTCTGCGCGGGCTGGCCGAGCGAGAGCAGGAACGCCAGCGCCCCGGCCACGAACGAGATGACTGTCATCGGATTGACCCTCCGCCGCGAGCATCGCTCCCGCGCGGCCGCCGCCGCGGCCCTTTACGACGAACGGCCCGCGCAATCGGACGAAGGGCTACAATTCGTGTGATGAAACGCGTCCTCATTTTTGTCGCTCTGCTCGCGGCTGCGGCGTCGATTCCGGTCGGCCACGCCCAGAACCGCATGACCTATTCGATCGTCTCGGCGAGCAACGGCCACGTCGCGCTCGGCCTCGCGATCCGCAAGTTGAACGTCGCCGCCACGTTCATGCAGGCGCCCGCGCACCCCGACGACGAGACCAACGCGCTGTTCGCATTGTTCGGCTACGGCATGGGCTTCCGCACCATCGACGTGCAGAACAACCGTGGAGAAGGGGGGCAGAACGAGATCGGCCCCGAGCTGTTCCACGACATCGGCGTCCTGCGCACGTCGGAACTGCTCGCCGCGCATCGCGTCGACGGCGCCGAGCAGTACTTCACGCGCGCGCTCGACTACGGGTACTCGTTCGATCCCGAAGAGGTGATCAACAAGTGGGGACGCGACACGATTGTGGGCGACTACGTGCGGCTGATCCGCACGCTGCGCCCCGACGTGCTCGTCACGATGAACATCCAGGGCCGCGGCGGCGATCGCGCGCACGAAGCGACGACCGTGCTCGTGCGCGAAGCCTACAAGGCTGCCGGCGATCCGAACCGCTACCTGGAGCAGGCCGCCGAAGGGCTGAAGCCGTGGCAGCCGCGCAAGCTGTACTTCAACGCCGGTTTCGGCGTGATCGGCGCCGGAGGCCGCGCGGGAGGAAGAGCAGGACAGGCGCCGACCCCGGCCGCGCCGCCCGCCGGGGTGAAGATCACCCGCGTCAACCCCCAGCAGTACGACGAGCTGCTCGGCCGGACCTACGCCGAGATCGGCGCGGACGCGCACAGCAATCACAAATGCCAGGGCACGGGCGGTCTGCCGGCGCTGCCGGGGTTCGGCGGCGGACGCGGCTTCGGCAACGGGCCGCTGTCGTACACGCTCGTCGACTCGAACATAGCGGGTCAGATGCAGAAGGACGAGACCGGCCTGTTCGACGACATCGACACGAGCCTCGCCGGCATCGTGCGGTTTGCCGGCGCCACTCCGCCGCAGGCGCTGAAGGACGGCGTCGCGGCCATCGTCGCGCAGGCCGAGGCCGCGAAGAAGGCGTTCGACGCGGGCGACGATGCCGCGACCGTCGCGCCGATCGAGGCGGGCCTCGGCGCCGTTCGCACGCTGCGATCGCAGCTCGGCTCGATGCGGCTGCCGGAGCTCGCGCGCTACGAGATCGACTTCCGCCTGAAGAACAAAGAGCGCGACTACGAAGACGCGGTCATCGCCGCGCACGGCCTGACGTTCGACGCCGTCGCCGACGACGGCCTCGTCGTCGCCGGCCAGCCGGTGAAGCTGTCGATCCTCGCGGTCAATCGCGGCGCCGGCGACGTCCAAGTGGCGCAGGTGGCGATCGCCGGCTTCGACACTCCGTCGGCGTGCACGCCGAACCTCGTCAAGCCGGAGGCGGTCTACACGTGCAGCGCCGAGGCGACGATCCCCGCCGGCGCCAAACCGACGACGCCGTACTTCCACGACAACTACTGGAATCATCCGTCGAACGAGGCGATCGAGCAGTTCGACCCGGGCGTCCCGTTCGGCGTGCCGTTCGCGCCGACGCCGTACCGCGTCACCTTCCGGGTGACCGGCACCAGCGGCATCGCCGTGACGCGAGACGTGCCGGTGGAGTTCCGCTACGTCAAGGACATCTACAACGGCGACAAGCGCATGGAGCTGAACGTCGTCCCCGCGTTCTCGGTGCGCGTGACGCCGTCGCTGCTCGTCATTCCGAATCAGACGGGCCCGATTCAGCGCGAAGTCCACGTCGCCGTGACCAACGGGACGAAGGGCGCCGCGCAGGTCAACGTCGCGCTCGAGCTGCCGCAGGGATGGAAGGCGACGCCGTCGGCGGCGCCGCTCGCGTTCGCGCACGAAGACGAATCGCTGACGGCCCGCTTCATGGTCGACGCGCCGGCGAACGTGAAGGTGGGCGACTACGGCCTGCGAGCGGTGGTCACCTCGTCGGCGACGGGCGCGACGCGGTTCGCGACCGGATACCAGGAGATCGAATACCCGCACGTGCAGCGCCGGCAGGTGATCAAGCCGGCGGAGGCGGCGGTGAAGGTCGTCGACGTGAAGACCGTTCCCAACATCAGCGTCGGCTACGTCGTCGGCGTCGGGGATCTGGTGCCGCCGGCGCTCGAGCAGCTCGGCGCGAAGGTGTCGTTCGTGGATCAGGACGAGCTCGCGTGGGGCGACCTGTCGAAGTACGACGTGATCGTGACCGGCGTGCGGGCCTACGAGCGCCGCGCCGATCTGCGCGCGTACAACCAGCGGCTGCTCGACTACGCGGACAAGGGCGGCACGGTCATCGTGCAGTACAACAAGTACGAGTTCAACCAGCAGCAGTTCGGCCCGTATCCGGCGGTCGTCAGCGGCAACCGCGTCTCGGACGAAAACGTGCCGGTCAACGTGCTCGTGCCCGGCGATCCGGTCTTCAACTTCCCGAACCGGATCGGCCCGCAGACCTGGGCGAACTGGGTGCAGGAGCGCGGCCTGTACTTCCTCGGCGAGAAGGATCCGAAGTACGTCGATCTCGTGTCGATGACCGATTCGTTCCAGGACAACCCCGGCGTCAAACTCGGCGCGCTCGTCGAAGCGCGCGTCGGACGCGGGCGCTGGATTTATGTCGGACTCGGGCTGTGGCGCCAGCTGCCGGCCGGCACGGTCGGCGCGTATCAGCTGATGGAGAACCTGATCGCACTGCCGAAGGCGCCGGCGGGAACGGCGGCGCACTGACGGACGCGAGGGGGCGGGATCTCTCCCGCCCCCCGTCGCCTACTGCGTCGCGTACGCGCTGTTCTTCTTCCCCATCAGCCACTCGTCCATCCAGCCGACGATGTGCTGGAGGCGTTCGACGCGGTGCCACGGCTCGCCGGACCGTGAGAGCTCGTGGTTCTCGCGCGGGAAGCGCACCATCACCGTCGGGATGTGGCGGTACTTCAGCGCGCGGAACATCATCTCGCCGCCGTCGGCCGGCGGCGTGCGGTAGTCCTGATCGCCGAGGATGAACATCTCGGGCGTCGTCACGTTCGCGACGTGCGTGATCGGCGAGCGGGCGGCGAAGTCCTGCGGATCCTCCCACGGCGCCTTGCGGAACCACGTCGGCTGGAACAGCGTGAAGTCGGCGGTGAACCAGAAGCCGTACCAGTCGGCGATGTCGCGCTGCGCGACGGCGGCCTTGAAGCGCTGCGTCTGCGTGACGGTCCAGTCGGTCAGCAGCCCGCCGCCGCTGCCGCCGGTGACGCCGAGACGGTTCGGATCGACGTAGCCCTTCTTGATCACCTCGTCCACGCCCGCCATCAGGTCTTTGTAGTCGTCGCCGGGGTAGTGGTACTGGATGATGTTCCCGAACTCCTGGCCGTAGCTGGTGCTGCCGCGCGGGTTGACGAAGAGCACGACGTAGCCCTTCGCGGCGAACCACTGGAACTCGTGCGTGTAGACGTTGCCGTACGCGCTGTGCGGGCCGCCGTGGATCTCGAGGATCATCGGGTACTTCTGCGACGCGTCGAAGTTCGGCGGCTTCAGGATCCAGCCCTGAATGGTCTTCCCGTCGAAGCTCTTGTAGGCGATGTCCTCGGGCTCGCTCTGCTGGAGGTCGTTGAACAGATCGTCGTTGACGTGCGTGATCTGGCGCGGCGTGCGATCGAGGAGGAACAAGTCGCCGATGGTGGTCTGCGTCGAGTAGTCGACGACGATCTTCGACGCGTCGGGCGTCGCGGTGAACGCCACGACGTCGTGGAGCCCGTCGGTGACCGCCTCCACCTTGCCGGTCGCGATCGCGATCCGCTTCAGGTTCGAGCTGCCTTTTTCCGCCGACGCGACGAGCACCGCGCTCGAATCCTTGGACCACACGATCGGCTTGCGGCCGCCGCCGCGCGGCGGGGCCTGATCGCCGCCGATGCCGCCGCCGATCTCGAAGTCGTAGTCGACGGTCAGATTCTTCGGCGTGCTGTTCGGCGCCGCGTCGGTCACCCAGAGATCCGGCTGGCTGTACGAACGGATCGGCTTGCCGCGCTCTTCGCCGACGAACGCGATCTTCCGGCCGTCGGGCGAGACGGCGAAGGCGCCGATGTTTCCGTCGATCGCCGCGATCTTCGTGATCGCGCCGCCGTCCCTGCCCACCGAGTAGATCTCCTGGCCGGCGTCGGTGTAATAGGGCTCTGCCACGCGCGTAGACGTGAAGTAGAGGCTGGATCCGTCGCGCGCCCACGCCAGACCGCCCTCGTCGAACTCGCCGTCGGTGATCTGCGTCGGCGTCGGCTTGTCCGTGCCGCTCTCGGGCGTGCGCACGACGAACACGTGCGAGTGATGCGCGTCGTCGATGTAGGTGGGGTTGCCGTTCGCGCGATACGTCGCCTTCGTGACGACCTTCACGTCGGAGTGATGCGCGTCGCCGGTGGGCTCGGCCGGTCCGGTCGAGGCCGTGAACGCGATCGAGCGGCCGTCGGGCGCCCACGCGGGCGCCGCCGCGCTGCGCGGCAGGTCGGTGATCGGGCGCGCTTCGCCGCCGTCCATGTCGAGCAGGTAGATCTGCGCCGGCTGCGGTTTGCCGTCTTTCTCGACGGTGCGCACGAACGCGAGCCGCTTGCCGTCGGGCGACCAGCGCGGCGTCGTGTCGCGGATGCCGGACGTCAGCTTGCGCGGCGGCTGCGAGCCGTCGGCCGGGACCATCGCCAGCGACGTCTCGTAGCGGTTCTCCTTTTCGTTGACCGTCACCTTGACGAAGACGACCGACGCGCCGTCGGGCGAAATCTGCGGATCGCCGATCCACGTGAACTTGAAGAGGTCGGTGTCGGTGATGGCCCGTCGGCCGGCCGCGTGCGGCGGGACGGCCCAGACGACGAGCATCGCGGCAACGACGAGCGACAGACGGCGCGCCATACGGTCTCCTTCGGCTCCCAGTCGGAACCTCGAATGCCGGTATTATCGTCCGCCGCGGCGGCCGAGCGGGAAACCGATGGGGGAGAGCCGGCGCAGGGCGCCCGCGTCGCGCTCTGGTCCGCATGCGCGATCGCGCCGAGGCGCGCTCGGCCGTCGAGCTGGATCAAAGCGCAGGTGCGCCCGGTAGAATCGCTGGATATGTCCGTGCGCGACGTCATCATCATCGGCGCGGGACCGTCCGGCCTGGCCGCCGCGATCGCGGCCAAGCAGCACGGGCTCGACTACCAGGTGCTCGAGAAGGGCGTGCTGGTCAACTCCATCTACCACTTTCCGCCGCACATGGTGTTCTTCACGACGCCGGAGCTGCTCGAGATCGGCGGCCTGCCGTTCGTGTCGCCGTACGACAAGCCGACGCGCGGCGAGGCGCTGACGTACTACCGCAAGGTGGTCGATGCGTTCGATCTGCAGATCGGGTTCGACGAGAAGGTCGTCAACGTCAGGCGTGACGAGGACGAGCACGCGTTCGAGCTCGACACCGTGACCTCGCGAGGCGTCCGCCGCGTCCGGCTGGCGCGCGTCGTCGTCTTCGCGATCGGCTATTACGATCATCCCGCGCGGCTCGGCATTCCGGGCGAGGATCTGCCGCACGTCAGCCACTACTTCCGCGATCCCCACGCGCACTTCCGGCAGCGCGTGGTGATCGTCGGCGGCGGCAATTCGGCCGCCGAAGCGGCGCTGCTGCTGTACCGATCGGGCGCGGACGTCACGGTGGTGCATCGCCACGCGACGCTGAAGCGCACGATCAAGTACTGGGTGCGTCCCGATATCGAGAACCGCATCAAGGAAGGATCGATCAGGGCGCGGTTCAACGCGTCGCTCGCCGAGATCCGGCCGACGTCGGTCGTGATCCGCACGGCCGGCGACACGTCGCCCGACGACGAGGCCGCGCGGCAGCGCGAACTGTTCGCCGATGCCGACGCGTCGCACGAGCCGGCGTCGGTGCTGGCGGCGGCGCCGGCGGCCGGGGCGGACGGCGTCGAGGAGATCCCCGCCGACGCGGTGTACCTGCTGACCGGCTACCGCGCCGACGCGGACCTGCTGTGCCGCGCCGGCGTGCGGCTGAACGACCGCGAGGCGCCGATTTACGATCGCGAGACGTTCGAGACGAACGTGCCGAACATCTTCGTCGCGGGCGGGACGGTCGCCGGCAAGGACACCGGCACCGTGTTCATCGAGAACGGCCGCTTTCACGGACAGAAGATCATCGAGGTGGTCGCGTCGCGCATGGCGCCCGCGCGCGGCGCGTAGCCGGCTACTCGCCGATCAACCGAAGCACGTCGCGGCACCGCTGGACGCGCGCCCACCACGTCGCGTTCTTTGCGGCCGCGTTCCGTTTCAGGCGCAGGGCGGGATCGTGCGCGAGCAGCGCGCGCACCGTTTCGACGCGGCAGCCGCCGAACATCGGCCGGTCGGGCCCGTGGATGGGGCCGGCCGAGACCGCCACCGACAGGGGCGTGGCGCCGTCGTCGCCTTCAAGCTGCGCATCGGCTCCGTACGCGAGCAGCAGGTTCACGAAAATGGGATTGGGATCGCCGGCTGCCAGCAGCAGCGGCGCCGGCGCGTTCGGGCTGCCGACGCCGTTCGGATCGGCGCCGCGATCCAACAGCAGGCGGACCGCTCCGGGCTGGCGGGCGAGGATGGCGTGCTGCAGCGGCGTCGCCTCCCAGTCGTCTCCCGTCGGTCCGGGACGGTTCACGTCGGCGCCGGCGTCGAGCAGCCGCGCGATCGTCTCGAGCGACCCGGTGCGCGCCGCCTGGATCAACGGCGAGTCGACGGGCGATCTGCCGCACGCGCCCGCCATCAGCAGCGCGACGGCGAGCGCGACGTGTCCGCAGCGATGCATGGTCCCCCTCGGACCATCATACACAAGCAACTTTGCGATGCAAAGTTAGTGGCGGACGCTATGCGGTCCAGCCGCCGCCGAGCGCACGGTAGACTTCGACGAGGCCGGTCAGCTCGCCGAGCTGCGCCTGCGCCAGCCCGAGCTCCGCGTCGAACAGGCGCGTGTCGGCATCGAGTACCTCGAGGTAGCTCGTGGCGCCGCCCTGATAGCGGATCTCGGCCAGCCGCCGCGCGTCCTGCGCCGACGCGAACAGCAGCGCCTGCTGCTCGCGGAACTCGCGCAGCTTGCGGTATCCGACCAGCGCATCGGCCACCTCGCGGAACGACTGGCGGATCGTCCGCTGGTAGCCGACGAGCGCTTCCTCGCGCCGCGCCTCGGCCAGCGCCACCTGCGACCGGGTGCGACCGGCGGTGAACAGCGGCTCGGTGGCGCCGAGCGTGGTCGACCAGATCGCGCTCGTGCCGGTGAAGAGCGCGGCGAGCGCCGTGCTCTCGAAGCCGCCGGAGCCGGTCAGCGCGATGCTCGGGAAGTACGCCGACCGCGCGACGCCGATCTGCGCGTTGGCCGCGACGAGCTGCTGCTCGGCCTGCTGGATGTCGGGACGCCGTTCGATCAGCGCGGAGGGCAGCCCCGCCGGCACTTCCGGCGCGTGCGGCTGGTCGACCAGCGCGAGGCCGCGCGCGACCGGCGCCGGATTGCCGCCGGCGAGAAAGGTGATGAAGTTTTCCTGCTGCGCGATCTCGCGCTCGAGCGTCGCGATCTCGGCGGTCGCGCCGTACACGAGCTGTTCGGCCTGGCGCACGTCGACGAGCGACGTCGCGCCGCCCTGCTCGCGCACCTGCGTCAGGCGCAGCGACTCCTGGCGCGACGCGAGCGTCCGCCGCGAAATCTCGAGCTCGGCGTCGAGCGCGCGCAGCGAGAAGTACGCGTCCGCCATCTGGCTGACGAGCGTCGTCACGACCGCGCGGCGCCCCCACTCGCTCGCGAGCAGCGTCGCGCGCGCCGATTCGGTCGCGCGGCGGTACCGTCCCCAGAAATCGAGCTCCCACGCGATCGATCCCTGCACGGTGCCGGCGACGATGTTCCGCGACGGAAACCCGAGCGCGGCGGCGGGCCGTTCGCCGAGGACGTCGACGCCGGCGCTGACCTGCGGGAACTGATCGGCGCGCGTGATGCCGAGCTGCGCCTGCGCTTCCAGGATGCGCGCGGCCGCCAGCCGGACGTCGAAGTTCTGCTGCAGGGCGGTCCGCACGAGCGTCTGCAGCACGCCGTCGGGGAACACCTGCGCCCACGACTCGTCGCCGAGGGACGCGGCCGCCGGCGTCTCCGTCTGATCGCGGAACGTGTCGGGCGCGTCGATCGGCGGCCGCTTGTAGTTCGGTCCGACGAGGCACGCCGCCGTGGCCGACGCGATCGCCGCCAGCAGCGCGCCGACACGAATTGCACCACCACACACGCGCACGGACATCACCTACGGCAGGCTCTCGCCCGGCACCAGAGTGGGCGCGTCGCCGTGCGCCCGCGATCGGCGCGTCGCGAGACGCTCGATCAGCACGAACAGCAGCGGGATGATGAAGATCGCGATCAGCGTCGCCGCGAGCATTCCGGTGACGACGACGGTGCCGAGGATGCGGCGCGACGCGGCGCCAGACCCGCTGGCGAACCACAGCGGAACGGTGCCGAGGATGAACGCGAACGACGTCATCAGGATCGGGCGCAGGCGCAGCCGCGCGCCCTCGAGCGCGGCGTCCACCAGCGGCTTGCCCTCCTCGAGCCGCGCCTTCGCGAACTCGACGATGAGGATCGCGTTCTTCGCGGCGAGCCCGATCAGCATGATGACGCCGATCTGCGCGTACACGTCGAAGTCGTATCGACGCATCAGCAGCCCGAGGAACGCGCCGAAGACGGCGATCGGCACCGACAGCAGCACCGAGAACGGCAGCGACCAGCTCTCGTACAGCGCGGCGAGGATGAGGAACACGAACGTGATCGAGAGCGCGAACAGCGGTCCCGAACTGCCGGCGTGCACCTCCTGGTACGCGAGGTCGGACCAGTCGTAGCCGATGTCGCGCGGCATCGTCTGCGCCGCCACCTCCTCGAGCGCCGCGAGGGCCTGGCCCGAGCTGTAGCCGGGCGCCGGCGCGCCGGTGACCTGCACGGCGCGGTACACGTTGAACCGGTTCGTGTACTGCGGACCGGAGGTCGGCTGCGTCGACTCGAGCGCCGACAGCGGCACCATCGCGTTGTCGTTGTTGCGCACGTAGAACTGTCCGATGTCGGCCGGCGTGGTCCGCTCGTTCCCCTCGGCCTGCATGAACACGCGCCACTGCCGCCCGAACCGGTTGAACTGGTTGATGTACAGGCCCCCGAGAAACGCCTGCATCGTCTGGTACACGTCGCCGAGCGCGATGCCCTGCTTCAGCACCTTGTCGCGATCGACGTTGGCGTACACCTGCGGCACCGCCGCGGTGAACTGCGAGGTGACGCCCGCGATCTCGGGGCGCTGCCGCGCCGCGGCCAGGAACTTCTGCAGGTTGTCGTTGAGGAACTCGAGCGTGCCGCCGCTCCGATCCTGCAGCCACAACGAGAAGCCGCCCTGCGTGCCGAGCCCGGGAATGGAGGGCGGCATCACCGCGAACGCCGCCGCTTCGGGAGCCGTTCGGCGCAGCTCGCGGTTCAGGCGATCGACGATCGCCCGCGCCTCGAGATCGGCGCCGCGCTCGTCCCACGGCTTCAGGCCGACGAAGTAGAACCCGTAGTTGCTCGCCGTCACGCGCGACAGCAGGCTGAAGCCGGCGATCGTGTTGAAGTTGGCGATGCCCGGCGTCTTCGCCAGCAGCTGATCGATCTTGCGGCACACCGCGTCGGTCCGCTCGAGGGACGCGGCGGGCGGCAGCTGCACGTTCAGCAGGAAGTAGCCGTAGTCCTCTTCGGGGACGAAACTCGTCGGCAGGCGCCGGCCGATCAGCGCCGCGACGACGGTGAACGCGACGAGCAGCGCCACGCCGAGCAGCGCCTTCCTGATCAGGCCGTGGCTGACGCGCACGTAGCCGCGCGTCGCCGCGTCGAACGATCGATTGAACCGATCGAAGAACCGCGCGAGCAGCCCGCGCGCGTGCCGCCTCGGCCTGAGCAGCATCGCCGACAGCGCGGGCGAGAGCGTCAGGGCGTTGAACGCCGAGATCATCACCGAGATCGCGATCGTGATCGCGAACTGCTTGTTCAAGCGGCCCTGGATGCCGCTCAGGAACCCGACCGGCACGAACACCGACGCCAGAATCAGCGCGATGCTGACGACCGGTCCGGAGACCTCGCGCATCGCCTTCAGCGTCGCGTCGCGCGGCGACAGCCCTTCCTCGATGTGGTGCTCCACCGCCTCGACCACCACGATCGCGTCGTCGACGACGAGACCGATGGCGAGGACGAGGCCGAACAGCGACAGCGTGTTGATGGAGAAGCCGAGCATCGGAAAGATCGCGAAGGTGCCGATGAGCGAGACCGGCACCGCCACCATCGGAATCAGCGTCGCGCGCCAGTTCTGGAGGAACAGGTACACGACGAATATGACGAGGACGAGCGCCTCGGCCAGCGTGATCAGGATCTCGCGAATCCCTTCGGACACCGGCAGCGTCGTGTCGATCGAATAGCGATACGCCAGATCCTGCGGGAAGCGCCGGCTGATGTCGTTCATCACCGCCTTCACGCCGTCGGCGACCGCGAGCGCGTTCGAGCCCGGCATCTGGAACACGGCGACGGCGCAGCCCTGACGCCCGTTGACGCGGCCGATCTGCTGGTAGTTGAGAGCGCCCAGTTCCACGCGCGCCACGTCGCGCAACCGGACGACCGATCCGTCCGGGTTCGCGCGGACCGCGATCGCGCCGAACTCCTCCGGCGACTGCAGCCGGCCCTGCGCGCGGACCGTGTAGGTCATTTCCTGGCCGGGCGGGACCGGCAGCGCGCCGATCTGGCCCGACGGGTTGACGGTGCTCTGCTGCTGCACGGCGCGCACGAGATCCGGCACGGTCAGTCCGAGCTTCGCCAGCAGGTCGGGCTTGACCCAGATCCGCATCGCGTAGTCGCCCGCGCCGAAGATGCGCACCTCGCCGACCCCGGGCACGCGATACAACGCGTCGATGATGTTGATGTTCGCGTAGTTGGCGAGGAAGAGCGCGTCGTAGGTGTCGTGCGGCGAGGTGAGCGAGATGATCAGCATCGGGAAGCCGGTCGACTTCCGCATGGTCAGCCCGAACGTGTTGACGTCGGGCGGCAGGTTCGGCTGCGCCTGCGCCACCCGGTTCTGCACGTTCACCTGGTCGATGTTCGGATCGGTCGCGATGTCGAAGGTGACCGTCAGGTTCATCGTCCCGTCGTTGCTGTTGGTCGACTGCATGTACAGCATGTTGTCGACGCCGTTCATCTGCTGCTCGAGCGGCGTCGCGACGGACTGTTCGATCGTCAGCGCGTCGGCGCCCGTGTAGGTGGCGCCGACCGAGATTTGCGGCGGGATGATTTCGGGGAACTGCGCGATCGGCAGCGCCTGCATCGCCACCAGGCCCGCGAGGACGGTGACGATGGCGATGACGATGGCGACGATCGGACGGCCGATGAAGAATCGGGACATGGCGCGGGCTCAGTGGCTGTCGGCGTCCGCCGCCGCGGTCCAGGGCACGGGCGTCACCTCGGTGCCGTCGCGCGTCGACGGACCTTCGACGACGACGCGCGCGCCGGCGGAGAGGCCGCGGGCGATGATCCAGCGGCTGCCGAGGCGATCGCCGGGCGTGACGGTGCGCGTCGCCACCTTGTTGTCCGGTCCGACCACGCGCACGAGGTACGACCCCTGGAGCTCGGTGACGGCGCGCTGCGGCACGAGCAGCGCGTCCGACACGATTTTCGTTTCGGCGCGCACGCGGCCGTACTCGCCCGGCCGCAGCACGCGGTCGGGATTCGGGAAGACGGCGCTGATGCGGATCGTGCCGGTCTTCGGATCGATCTCGCGGTCGGCCGCGAGGAACGATCCGGTGCGGCCGTAGACGGTCCCGTCGGCGAGGACGAGCGTGAGCCCCGCGCCCGCGGCCCACGGGCCGTGCGTGCGCCGGCTGTTGATCGCCGGCGCGACCTGCAGGTACTCCTGCTCGCTCATCGGGAAGTACGCCTTGATCGGATCGACCTGCGACACCGTCGTCAGGAGCGTCGTCGGCCCGACCAGGTCGCCGATCTGCGCCGTTGCGATCGCCGCGACGCCGTCGACGAGCGAGACCACCTTGGTGAAGCCGACGTTGAGCTGCGCCGTCTCCACCGCGGCCTGCGCCGATTTGACCGCCGCCTGCGCCGCGAGGCTGGCCTGCACGTCGTTGTCGAGCTGACTCTGCGCAATCGCGCGCTGCTCGGCGAGCGGGCGGTCGCGCTCCAGATCGCGCTGCGCTTTGCCGAGCTGCGCCTGCGCCTGTGCGAGCTGCGCGCGCGTCTGCTCGAGCGCCGCCTGGAATGGGCGGGCGTCGATCTCGAAGAGCACCTGTCCCTTGCGGACGACGGCGCCCTCGTCGTAGTCGCGCTTGACGAGATAGCCCGACACCTGCGGGCGGATTTGCGCGTTGACGTAGCCGTCGAGCGTCGCGATCCATTCCGTGGTCAGGCCGACGCGTTCCGGCTGGACCGTGATCACGCTCACCTGCGGCGTCGGCGGCGGCGCTTGCGGCTGGGCGGCCTTCGTCTGGCCGCAGCCTGCGGCCGCGGCGACGAGCGTCGGGAGGGCGGCGATACGAACGAGACGGCGAAGACGCATCGTCATTGATCCGGTCTGCGACGGGGCGACGGCCGGAGCCCCTCGAGGAAACATTCGACCGTCGACGTGAACAGGCGTTCGGGCGCGCACCGCGCGAAGCGGTGGACGCCGAAGTGGACGTGGAGCAGCGCCTGGTGCGACAGCGCCGACACGATCGCGCGCGCGGCCACCTCGGCGTCGACGTCGCGTCGAAACTCGCGGCGCGCCTGACCCTCGCGAATCAGACGCTCGACGAGGCGCCAGCGTTGCACGAGGCCGCGCGCCCACGCGGCGAACACGTCGGGCGCTTCGGTGACGATTTCGTTGACGAGCAGCCGCTGCCACACGCCCGCCTGCGGCGTCAGCGACATCGTCCAGAACTGCCGCAGGTAATGGGTGAGGCGATCCGACGCGCGCCCGCTGTCCGACGCGAGGCGGCGCTCGATGTCGCGCTGTCTCTCGGCCATGCGGGCCGACACGGACTGCGTCAGCAGGTCGTCCTTGTTGGCGAAGTAGTGGTAGACCGTGGCCTTCGATACGCCGGCATCGGCGGCGATCGCGTCCAGGCGCACGCGCCGGTAGCCGTCGCGGAGCAGCAGCCTGAAGGCCGACGCCATCAGCGCGTCCGGCCGCTCGTCCGGGCGGCGCTGCCATCGCGGCGTCGGTGCCACGCGCGCCATCGATCAAGGATGCATTTGACCGGCGGTCAATTGCAACCGGGACCGCGGCCAGCTGGACCGTCGTTCACACTCCTGTCACAGATCGCGCGCGTCAGCGCGCGCGGCGCGCGAGCCACAACGACACGCCGCCGCAGGCGGCCATGAACGCGCCCCAGTAGAGATCCACGTTGACGTCGAGCACGGTTGCGCCGGTGAACGCGCCCTGCGCGCACAGAATCGCGCCGTAGATGGTCAGCAGCAGGCCGATGGGGTAGCGGATGTCGAGGTGCATCGCGTCACCAGAAGATCACGTTGAGGACGAGCGTGCAGGCGAGGACGATCACCGCGAGCACGCCGGGGCGCCTGAACCACGCCGATTCGGTGTCGGCGTCGTGGCGGGTCAAGCCGTACACCAGCCCATGCAGGTCGGCGTCCGCCTTGGGCGCCGTGATCGTGCTGACGAGGATGGTCAAGACGAAGCACGTCGTCCATGCGATGAACGCGCCCCAGAAGTTCTGCGCCATCTCCGAGCGATACGCGTGGAGCGACGCGATCTTCGGCAGCAGCGACGGCGCGCCGGTCACGCCGGTCATCAGGTAGTGCAGCGCGGTCGCGCCCGTTCCCGCGAGCAGCCCCCAGAACGCGCCGTGGCCGGTGGTCCGCTTCCAGAACATGCCGAGCAGGAAGGTGGCGAAGAGCGGCGCGTTGACGAAGGAGAACACGAGCTGCAGCATGTCGTTGATGTTGTTGAAGCGCATCGCCGAGTACGCGGTCGCGATGCTGACGACGACGCCGAACACGGTCGCCATGCGGCCCATCCAGAGGTAGTGCGCGTCGCTCGCCGACGGGTGGATGTAGTTCTGGTAGATGTCGAAGGTCCAGACGGTGTTGAACGCGGTGACGTTGCCGGCCATCCCCGACATGAAGCTCGCCATCAGCGCCGTCAGGCCGAGGCCGAGCAGCCCTGCGGGGTAGTAGCGCGACATCATCATCGGCAGCGCCATGTTGTAGTCGTAGGAGCCGTCGGCGAGCTTCGGCAGGAGCGGCGCCGCGCCGCCGACGGGATGCAGCGTGATCCCGAGCGCGACGATGCCCGGGATGATGACGAGAAACGGGAACAGCATCTTCGGCACGGCGGCGATGAGCGGCGTCCGCCGCGCGGCGTTCAGCGAATTGGCCGCCATCGCGCGCTGGACGACGAGGAAGTCGGTGCACCAGTAGCCGAACGACATCGCGAAGCCGAGGCCCATCACCATGCCGAACCACTCGATGCCCATCGGGTTGGCGTCGGGCGAGCCGAGCGACGTCCACGAGTGGACGTAGCTGTCCGGCACGCGGGCGACCAGGCCGCTCCACCCGCCGACGTCGCGCAGGCCGAGAAATACGACCGGCGCGAAGCCGAAGACGATCAGGAAGAACTGGAGCACCTCGTTGTAGATGGCGCTCGTCAGGCCGCCGAGCGCGATGTAGACGAGCACGATCAGCGCCGACGCCGCGATGCTCGCGTGGATGTTCCAGCCGAGCAGCATCGCGAGCAGCGTCCCCATCGCGTACATGCTGATGCCGGACGAGAACACGGTCATCACCGCGAAGGTCAGCGCGTTCAGCGCGCGCGTCTTCTCGTCGAAGCGCAGCTTGAGGTACTCGGGGACGCTGCGCGCGCGGGACCCGTAGTAGAAGGGCATCATGAAGACGCCGACGAACGCCATCGCCGGGATCGCGCCGACCCAGTAGAAGTGGCTGGTGATGATGCCGTACTTGGCGCCGCTCGCCGCCATGCCGATCATTTCCTGCGCGCCGAGGTTGGCCGACAGAAACGCGAGGCCGGCCACCCACGCCGGCATCGAGCGGCCGGCCATGAAGAACTCCGCGCTGTTGACGACCTGCCGGCGCAGCAGGACGCCGATGCCGAGCACGAACGCGGCATAGACGGCGATCAGCAGCCCGTCGATCGGCGCGAGATGCATGAGCGCGGAGTGTACTCGTAACGCGGTGGGGGCGCTGACGTGGGCGGATGGAGGATCGGCGTCGGTCGGCACGGCGGTCCGGTGTCTGACACCAGGCGGTCCGGTGTCTGACACCACCGCCGTCGGTGTCTGACACCACCCCGGTCGGTGTCTGACACCAGCACGCCGCGCCGCTCCACCTCACCTCATCGGACGCAGCGGCGCGCGACGAATTCCCATATACTCTCCGCTGCAAGACGGAGGGCCTACATGAAACGGTATGTGATCGGCATCGTCGCCCTGGCCGGGGCCGTCGCGTTCGCGCAGCGTCCGAGCCAGGAGCCGCAGCAGGGACAACAGCCCGCGCAGCAGGAACAAGGCCGCGGCCGCGGACGCGGCATGACCCCCGAGCAGCGCGAGGCGCTCGCCAAGCAGGAGGCGCTCGAGAAAGACACGCCCGTCCTGCAGTACGACGCCAAGGAACTCCCGCTCGTCGTGCCGAACCACACGATCGGCGAGACCGAAGGCGTGGCCGTCAACGCGCAGAAGCACCTGTTCGTCTACACGCGCAGCGGCAACTCCGGACCCGCCCGCGGCGGCAACGCGTCCGAGCTGTTCGAGTTCGACGCCCTCGGCCACTTCGTGAAGCAGTGGGCCCCCGACTCCTACGGCCTCAACTTCGCGCATGCCGTCCACGTCGACAAGGACCAGAACGTGTGGGCCGTCGACGAAGGATCCAACATGGTCATCAAGATGAACCCGCAGGCGCGCGTCGTGATGGTCCTCGGCCGCCGGCCGGAATCGATCGACTACCTCGAGGAATACCTCGAGCGCGGCGAGAAGAACGAGGCGCGCTTCCCCGTCGGCAACCCGAACAGCTTCAACCGCCCGACCGACGTCACGTGGGACACCGACGGCAACATCTTCGTCAGCGACGGCTACGGCAATTCGCGCGTCGCGAAGTTCGACAAGGACGGCAAGTGGGTGAAGGCGATGGGAACGCACGGCAGCGGCCCGAACCAGTTCTCCACGCCGCACGCGATCGCGTCCGACGCGAAGGGCAACATCTACGTCGCCGACCGCGGCAACAACCGCATTCAGGTGCTGGATCCGGATCTGAACGTCGTCCGCATCATCACGACCGTGCGGTCGCCGTGGGCCGTCTGCGTCACGCCCGGCGCGCACCAGTACCTCTACAGCGCCGACGCGAACACCGGCCACATCTACAAGGCCGAGCTCGACGGAAAACTGATCGGCTATTTCGGTCAGGTCGGCAAGCGGCCGGGCGACTTCTACTGGGTCCACCAGATGGCGTGCCCGGCGGAGAACGAGATCTACACGGGCGAAGCGCAGAACTGGCGCGTCCAGCACGTCATGGTGAAGGGCGCGGCGGCGAAGTCCTCGACCGCGCAGTAACCCACATCACCACAATCGCGGCCGCTGCGACGAGCAGCGGCCGCTCGGTCGCCGGCTCCAGCGGATCCTCCGCGTCGCGCATCCGCAACCGCACCCGCCCGAACCACGAGCGCCGGTACAGCGACTCGTAGGCCTGCTCCTCGACGTCGTGCGCCGTCACCACATCCGCATCGTCGTCGACGCCCATCGCGAGCGGAGAGGGCCGGCGCGGCAGCGCGCGCGCGGGATCGGCGATCCAGTTGATCGCGGTGAACGCGACGCTGCGTCCGCGGTCGGGCGGCCACGCGAGCGCGAGACCGGCCACCACGGCGGCGACCCACGGCCACGCCGCCCGCCATGCGGCGTCAGTGGGCAAGCGTCGACCCGCCCGAGGTCTTCAGCGCCATCATCTTCATCTCGAGCAGCTCGACGAGCGACTGCGCCCGCGACCGCAGCGTGCCGAGTTCGAGGAGCGCCTGCTTCTCGAGCGGCTCGAGGTCGAGGTACTGCGCGAGCGCGTGGACGAGATCCTCGTCGGTCATCGCCGCCGGCATCTTCGAATCGGCGCCGCCGCGGTCGGCCGGCGTCAGCAGCGACTCGAGCTTCGCGCGGCAGGTGCGCAGCACGTCGCGGTCCGGCGCGGCGAGCGCCGGCTCGCGGAGCGGATCGACGATCGCGCGCCGGTACGACTTCGTCTGATCCTCCCGGACGATCCGGAACCGCTCCACGCCGCGCAGGACGATGTTGTAGCGGCCGTCGCCGAGACGCTCGACGTGGGTCATCACGCCGCTGCAGCCCACCGGATAGACCGGCGGGCGCCCCTCGTAGTCGCGCTCCCACCCCGGCCGCAGCAGCACCATGCCGATCATGCGGTCGGACTTGATCGCGTCGGCGACCATCTCGCGATAGCGCGGCTCGAAGATGTGCAGCGGCAGGAAGACGTTGGGGAACAGGACGACGTTCGGCAGCGGAAAGAGCGGGAGGAGCTCGGACATGGATCAGTGGATCGTTTTCGTCTTCTTGTCCATGTAGTCCATCAGCACGTACTGGCCGAGCGTGTACGGCGTGGTGAAGTACGCCTTGCCCTTGCAGATCGCCGCGACGCGGCGCACGAAGCTGACGAGGTCGTAGTCGCGCGCGAGCATGAACGTGTTGATCATGATCCCGCTCTTGCGGCACGCGGCGACCTCCGCACACGTCTCGGCGACGATGAACGGATCGAGGCCGAAGGCGTTCTTGTAGATCCGGCCGTCGGGCTGCGTCAGCGCCGACGGCTTGCCGTCGGTGATCATGATGATCTGCCGCATGTCCTTGCGCTGCCGGTCGAGAATCCGCCGCGACAGGCGGAGCCCCTCGCGCGTGTTCGTGTAGTACGGCCCGACGCGCACGCGCCCGAGCTCGGCCAGCGGGATCTCCTCGGCCGAATCGTGGAAGAGGACCACCTTGAGGGCATCGCCCGGGAACTGCGTCTTGATCAGCTGCGCGAGCGCGAGCGCGACGCGCTTGGCGGGCGTGAAGCGATCCTCGCCGTACAGGATCATCGAGTGGCTGCAGTCGAGCATCAGCACCGTCGCGCACGAGCTCTGGTACTCGCCCTGCGCGACCATGAGATCCTCGTGGGTGACGTTGATGCGCGTCGTGGGCTCGCCGCGCGCGTGCTGCCGCTGCACGGCGTTCAGCAGCGTCGCCGCCGGGGCGATGTTCAGCGTGTCGCCGAACTCGTACGGCTTGGGCGCCGCCATCGCCTCGACGCCGGTCGCCTGCTCGCGGGTGTCGTGGCGGCCGAAGCTGCTCTTGCCGAGCGACCCGAGCAGGTCGCGCAGCGCGCGGTAGCCGAGGAAGTCGAGCGCCTTGTCGGTCACCTCGAAGGTGACCGGCGGCTGATCGGGCCCGTAGCCGCCGCCGCGTCCCTGGCGGCGTTCGCGTTCGGCGTCGAGATCGGGCGGCATGGAGATGTACCCCTCCTGCGCCATCCGCTCGATGATCTGCTGAATCAGCTGCTCGAGCTTCGACCGCGCGTCGCTCTGATCGCCGTCGGCGGGGTCGCCCAGCAGCTGTTCGATGGTTTCTTCCGGCAGCACGCCGCCGTTGAACAGCGCATCGAGGATTGCGTCGTGCAGCGCCTGCAGCGTCCGCTCCTCTTCGTCGGTGCCGTAGGGGTTCCCGAATCCGCTGGCGAGCAGCAGGTCCGAGAGCTTCGCGACCAGATCCTCGAGATCGAGGTCGTCGAGCTCGTCGCCGGTGAACTTCGTGTACCTGTACTTCACTAGTTGTAGTACTTCTTCTTGCCGCCCGGGATGCGGATCTCTTCGTCCATCGCCGGCTCGTCGCGGCGCGGCTGGCGGCGCGGCGCGGCCTCGGTGGCCGAATAGCCGCGCTCTTCGCTGCGGCTGATTTTCTTCTGCGCGGTCAGGCCCTCGAGCACGAAGTCGATCGCCGATGCGACGTGCGGCGGCGCCGCGCCTTTCGGCAGGCCCGCGTGGTCGGCCAGCTCGCGCAGCCCCTGCACGTTGCGCGTCTGCGCGATCACGTCGGCGGCCGGCGTCGCGTCGCTGAGCGGCAGCGATCCCCCGAGATCGAACCACTCGACGACGCCGCGCGTGTCGGTCCCCTCGAACATCCCGCTGAAGACGTTGCCGACGGCGGAGCGGATCAGGTCCTTCGCGATCTGCTCGGCGCCGCGCAGCTCGCCCTCGTACTCGAGCTCGAACTTGCCGGTGATCGACGGCAGCGCGGCGTACAGGTCGGTGACGCGCGGGACGACGACCGGCTCCTTGTTCGCGAGCGCGCGCCGCTCCGCGTTGGAGACGACGAGCTCGAGCGTCGTGATCGGCAGCCGCTGGCTGACGCCCGAGCGCTTGTCGATCTTCCGGTCGGCCCGCGCCTGGAACGCGATCTCTTCCACCACCTCGCGCACGTACTCGGGCACCTGGACCGTCAACGCGCCGGCCCGCTCGGTCCACGCTTCCTGGCGCGTGATCGCCATCGCGTTGGTGCGCGTGGCGGGATAGTGCGTGCGGATCTCGGAGCCGATGCGATCCTTCAGCGGCGTGATGATCTTGCCGCGCGCGGTGTAGTCCTCCGGGTTCGCCGTGAAGACCAGCATGACGTCGAGCTTGAGGCGGATCGGATAGCCCTTAATCTGGACGTCGCCTTCCTGCAGGATGTTGAACAGCCCCACCTGGATCTTGCCGGCGAGATCGGGCAGCTCGTTGACGGCGAAGATGCCGCGGTTCGCCCGCGGCAGCAGGCCGTAGTGCATCGTCAACTCGTCGGCGAGGTTGAGTCCCGCCTGCGCCGCCTTGATGGGATCGATGTCGCCGACCATGTCCGCGATCGTGACGTCGGGCGTGGCGAGCTTCTCGACGTAGCGCGCCTCGCGCGGCAGCCAGCCGATCGCCATGTCGTCGCCCTCGGTCGCCACGCGCATGCGGCACGAGGCGCACAGCGGCGCGAGCGGATCGTCGTGGATCTCGCAGCCGGGCACGACCGGAATCTGCGCGTCGAGGAGGTCGACGAGGCCGCGCAGGATGCGGCTCTTCGCCTGGCCGCGCAGGCCGAGCAGGATGAAGTTGTGCTTCGACAGGATCGCGTTGACGAGCTGTGGAATCACCGTCTCGTCGTAGCCGATGATTCCGGGGAACAGCGGCTCGCCGGCTTGCAGCTTCTGCACCAGGTTGTCGCGGATTTCCTGCTTGACCGGGCGCGATCGACGGCCCGACTGCCGCAGTTCGCCAAGGGTATGAATGGCCGCCATAAAATCGATTCTATAGCAGATGCCTGAGGTCTTCTTCGCCGCGACGCGCCCGTTGGTGTTCGCGCATCGAGGCGGCAGCGCGCTGGCGCCGGAGAACACGATGGTCGCGTTCGCCAACGGCCTCGCGCTCGGCGCCGACGGGATCGAGCTCGACGTTCACCTGTCGCGCGACGGGCGCGTCGTCGTCCACCACGATCGGACGCTGGAGCGGACGACGCGGCTGCGCGGGCCGGTGGCGGCGCGCGACGCGGCTGAGCTCGCGGCCGCGGGCGTGCCGTGCCTCGAGGACGTGCTGCGCGCGCACCGCGACGCGCGGGTGATCGTCGAGCTGAAAGCCAACAGCCGCGAGCTGGCGCGCGCGTTCGTCGACGTCGTGCGCGCCGCGGACGCGGTCGATCGCGTGTGCGCCGGCGCATTCGGCGCCGGAGTGCTCCGCACGGTGCGCGGGCTCGAGCGCGCGATCGCGACGAGCGCGGCGCGGGAAGAGGTGCGCTGGGCGCTGTATCGGTCGTGGATGCGGTGTTCGCCCGGCCGCGTGGCCTACGGCGGATTCCAGGTGCCCGAGCGCGCCGGACGCACGCGGGTCGTCTCGCCGAACTTCGTCGCCTGCGCGCACCGCGCGGGCCTGGCGGTCCAGGTGTGGACGGTCGATACCGCCGACGACGCGCGGCGGCTGCTCGATTGGGGCGTCGATGCGCTGATCACGGATCGGCCTGATATCATCGTGCCGCTGGTCCGCTGCGCGTGAAGACCTGCGTCATGATCGAACCGACCATCGCCGACATCTACGCCGCCCGGCCGCGAGTGTTCCGCGTGCTGCAGAAGACGCCGCTGCTGAAGCACCCGCTCCTGGACGCCGAGCTCGGCCTCGACATCCGCGTGAAGCACGAGAACCACAACCCGACGTGCGCGTTCAAGGTGCGCGGCGGCGTGAACCTGATCGCGAGCCTGTCGGCCGAGGAGAAGCGCCACGGCGTCATCACCGCGACGACCGGCAATCACGGCCAGTCGATCGCGCTCGCGTGCCACCGCGAGGGAGTGGCATGCACCATCCTGGTGCCGCTCGGCAACAATCCCGAGAAGAACGCCGCGATGCGCGCGTACGGCGCGACGCTGATCGAGTTCGGCCGCGACTTCGACGAGGCGCGCGAGCGGCTCGAGCAGATGCTGGCCGAACGCCCGTGGCGCTACGTCCACTCGGCGAACGAGCCGATGCTCATCGCCGGCGTCGGCACCTACGGCCTCGAGATCATCGAAGAGGCGCCGGACGTCGAGGCGATCCTCGTGCCGATCGGCGGCGGCAGCGGCGCGTGCGGCTGCGCGATCGCGCGAACGGGCGCCGGCAGCCGCGCGAAGGTGATCGGCGTCCAGGCGGAGCGCGCCGACGCGTTTGCGCGATCGTGGACCGGCGACGCGCGCGTGACCAACGCCACGGCCGACACGTTCGCCGAAGGCATGGCGACGCGCGTCACCTTCGACCTGCCGTTCGCGATCCTCAAGCGCGAGCTGGACGAGGTGATCACGCTCACCGAGGCGGAGCTCGCCGATGGCGTGCGGCTCGCGCTGCGCACGACGCACAACCTCGCGGAAGGCGCCGGCGCCTCGTCGCTCGCGGCGGCGAAGAAGCTGCGCGATCGGCTCGCCGGCAAGCGCATCGTGTGCGTGATGAGCGGCGGCAACCTCGATCGCGCGACGCTCGCCCGGATCGTGTCCGCCGGATCGTAGCGCGTCGAAAGCGACTCCTCGCCAGGCCCGAGAGCTCGCCGGCGGCCTATTGGCCGAGCGTGAAATTCACCGTCACGGTCATGATCACCGGCACCGCCACGCCGTTCAGGCGGGTCGGCGTGAACGTCCACCGCCGCACCGCATCCATCGCGGCCTGATCCAACAAAGGAATAGATCGCAGCACGCGTACGTCGACGACGCGGCCGTGCGTGTCGATGGTGGCGTCCAGGATGACGACGCCCGAAACGTGCGACGCGCGCGCCAGCGCCGGATAGACCGGATCGACGTGCGCGATCTTGCGCGGCGGCGCGACGTCGCCGCCGGTGTGCACGGGCCGTGGAATCGGCGCGGGCGGCGGCCCCGGCGTGTACACCGGATCGCCAAGCACGGCACCGTCGACGCCGAATCCGACGTCGACCAGGCCGCCGCCGCCGCGCGGATCGATGGCGATCGATGGGGACGCGGTCTCGGGCTGGATTCCCTGCGGCGGCAGGAACGGCGGCGCCGACGTCGTGGCGGCGGGCGCGCCCGACTCGTGGCTGGAGCTCGTCGCGCGCCGCGGCGGCCGGGGCACCGGGATATCAGCGATGCGGACGGGGATCGATCCGGCGAACGTCAGCGCGCTGCGCGGCGAGGGCAACGGACCGGTGTCGAGCGCCTGCGCCGCCAGGACGCCTCCGACGACGATCGCGTGCGACGCGATGGAGCCGATCGTGAAGAGTCTCGGCATGATGTCCTCGTCACGTTGGACACCGTCACGCGCGAAATGGTCGACGGTCAATGGTTCGGCAGCGAGAAGGTGACCGTGACGGTCATCACGATCGCGACCGGCACGCCGTTGACGAGCGTCGGCGTGAACCGCCACGAGCGGACGGCGCGCTCCGCCGCGCGCGCGAGCGTCGGCGGCGATCGCAGCACCGCGACGGCGACGACGCGTCCGTCCTCGCCGATCGTCGCATCGAGGACGACGATGCCTTCGATGCGCGCGACCTCCGCGATGCGCGGGTAGATCGGCTCGACGCGATCGATCGCGCGCGGCCGCTGCATCCCCGCGTGCAGCCGCATCGGCGCGGGCGCGACGTCGAGCGGCGGAATCGACGTTCCGGTGAAGACGGCTGGCGACAGCCCGTCGACGACCGCACCCTCGACACAGCCGTGGACGCCGCCGATGAGGCCGGCCGACACGCCGAGGACGGCGCCGCTCGCCGCCTCGCGCCGCTCGGGCAGCGCGTCGGACGTCGCGCGTGCGGCGCGGTCGGGCGGCGTCCCGGCGACAGCGACCGGCGCGTCGCCTTCGTGCCCGGCGGCAGGCGCAGGAGACGGCGGATTGAGTCGTGGAAATTCGAGACGGGTGATCGCCGGTTCGAGCGATCGCGCGCGCGGCAGGCCGCCGCGGGGCTGCGCCGCGACCGCCGCGGCGACGATGCACGCGTGCAGGCCGACCGACAGAATCGTAAATCTGGCGCGCATCGCGCCTCCTCACGGCTGTCGCGAGCCGCTGTCTTGTTGGACACCGCCAGCGAGCATTCGCATCCGCTTGGGGCGGCAAAAAATTCACATGGAAGTCATTTCGTACGGATAAGATTTGCGCACTCATGCGCAAAATTCTGTCCCTTCTTGCCGTAGCTCTGTCGATTGGCGCCGGGCTCGTGCAGTTCTCGACGCCCGCCGGCGCCATTTCGGCTGACGTGGTCATCAGCCAGGTGTACGGCGGCGGCGGCAACTCGGGCGCCACCTACCAGAACGACTTCATCGAATTGTTCAACCGCAGCAACAGCGCGGTGACGCTGGCGAACTACACGCTGCAGTATTCGTCGAACGCGAACACCGGCGCGTGGACCGTCATCGCGACGGTGAACGCCACGATTCCCGCGGGCGGTTACCTGCTGATCAAGGAAGCGGGAGGCGCGAACGGCGCCGCGCTGCCGGCGGCGGACGTCACCGGCACGAACTTCAACATGAGCCAGACGAACGCCAAGGTGGCGCTCGTGTCGTCGACGACCGCCGTCAGCGGCGCCTGCCCCACGGGCGGATCGGTCGTCGACGTCGTCGGGTACGGCACCAGCACCGCGGCGTGCTTCGAGGGGACGGGCCCGGCGCCCACGCTCAGCAGCTCGCTGTCGGCGCAGCGCGCCGGGGCCGGCTGCACCGAGACCGACAACAACACCGCGGACTTCGCCGCGCTGACGCCGAGCGCGCGCAATTCGGCGACGGCGCCGAACGTCTGCGGCGGCGGCGACGCGGCGCCGAGCGTCACCAGCACCACGCCGGCGGCCAATGCCGCCAACGTCCCCACCACGTCGGCGATCGTCGTCAACTTCAGCGAGAGCGTGACGGCGACGGCGTCGGCATTCAGCCTCGAATGTCCCGGCGGCTCCGCGCAGGCGTTTTCGCAGAGCGCGTCGCCCGCCGCCACGTTCACGCTGACGCCCGCCTCGCCGCTGCCTGCCGCGACGACGTGCACCGTCAAGGTGGCGGCGAGCCAGATCTCCGACACCGACACGATCGATCCGCCCGACACCATGGCGTCGGACTTCACGTTCGCCTTCTCCACGGCGAGCCCGGTCGACGCGGCGCCGTTCGTCACCGGCGCGGCGCCGGCCAACGGCGCGTCGAACGTGCCGGTCAACTCGTCGGTCGTGATCACCTTCAGCGAGAGCGTGACGGCGAGCGCGACCGCGTTCTCGATCCAGTGTCCGACGGGCGTCCCGGAAGCGTTCGTCCAGAGCGGCTCGCCGTCCACGAGCTTCACGCTGACTCCCTCGGCGCCGCTGCCGAACAGCACGAATTGCACCGTCACGATCGCCGCGAATCAGATCTCCGACACCGACACCAACGATCCGCCGGACGGGATGACGTCCGACGTGGCGTTTTCGTTCACCACGGCGGCGCCGCCGCCGCCCGGAGCGGGAAAGGTCCGGATCAACGAAATCGACGCCGACACGCCGGGCTCCGACACGGCGGAGTTCATCGAGCTGTACGACGGCGGCAGCGGCAACACGCCGCTCGACGGACTCGCGGTCGTGCTCTACGACGGCCTGACGAGCGGCGCGGGCAACCAGTCGTACGCCGCGTTCGATCTCTCCGGATACAGCACCGACTCGAACGGCTACTTCGTGCTCGGCAACCCGGGCGTGCCCAACGCGTCGATCACGTTCGACCCGGGCCCGTTCGGCCTGCTGCAGAACGGACCGGACGCCGTCGCGCTCTACATCGGCCGCGCGAGCGATTTCCCGATCGGCACCACGTTGACGACGACGAACCTGCTCGACGCGATCGTCTACGGCACCGACGACTTCAACGCGTCGGGCCTGCTGCCGCTGCTCAACGCCGGCCAGAAGATCGTCAACGAAGACGCGACGGGAAACAGCCAGACGCAATCGAGCCAGCGCTGTCCGAACGGCATGGGCGGCTTCCGCAACACCTCGTCGTACTACCCGGGCACGCCGACCCCAGGCGCCGCGAACACCTGCCCGGCGACGCGCCCGCCGAGCGACGTCGTGATCAGCCAGATCTACGGCGGCGGCGGCAACGGCGGCGCCGTCTTCCAGAACGACTTCGTCGAGCTGTACAACCGCGGCTCGGCGGCCGTCGACCTGACCGGCTGGTCGCTGCAGTACTCGTCGGCCACCGGCAGCTCGTGGGACCTGAACCGGCAGCCGCTCGGCGGATCGATCGGCCCCGGCGAGTACTACCTCGTCGCGCTCGCGTCCGGCGGCGCGAACGGCGTCGCGCTGCCCGCGGCCAACATCTCGAGCCAGATCAACATCTCCGCGGCCTCCGGGAACGTGGCGCTCGTCAGCAGCTACGCCGGCCTCGTGGGCGCCTGTCCGATCTACGACCCGACGCTCAAGGACCTCGTCGGCTACGGCAGCGCCGACTGCGGCGAAGGGTCCACGACGGCGCCGGGCCTCAGCAACACGACCGCGCTGTTCCGGAAGAGCGGCGGCAGCCAGGACACCGACAACAACGCCGCCGATTTCTCCGCGCCGGCGCCGCCGAATCCGCGCCGCACGGCGGCGATCGTCGAGCTCGGGCCGGCCGTGCTCACGACCGATCCGCTGACCAACGGCGTCAACGCGCCGCGCGACGCGACGATCCTCGTCACGTTCACCGAAGCGGTCACCGTCGACAGCAACTGGTTCACCCTGGCGTGCGCCACGACCGGCACGCACGCGAGCGCGACGTTCGCGGCGAACCGCGGCGGGCAGGATCAGTACATCACGCCGAACGACAACTTCGCGGCCGGCGAGCAGTGCACGGTGACGATCTTCAAGGATCGCGTGCACGACGTGGACCTCGACGACAGCGCCCCCAATACCGACACGCTCGCGGCCGACTACTCGTGGTCGTTCACCGTGTCGACCGGAACGGCGCCGCCCGAGCCGCCGAGCGTGCACCTGACGATGGGCAACCCGAGCAGCGCCGGCTCCGATCCCTCGAACTACCTGATGGAGAAGCCGGAGTACGCGCTGTCGTACAACCGCGATCTCGGCCGGCCGAACTGGGTGAGCTGGCATCTCTCCGACGAGTGGATCGGCACGCTGGCGCGCGTCGACACGTTCCGGCCCGACCCGCAGGTGCCGCCGGACTGGTACCGCGTGCAGTCGTTCGACTTCTCGGGCAGCGGCTTCGATCGCGGGCACATGACGCCGAATGCGGATCGCGACAAGGAAACGTCGGTGCCGATCAACCAGGCGACGTTCCTGATGTCGAACATGGTCGCGCAGTCGCCAGACAACAACCAGGGTCCGTGGGCCGCCTTCGAGAGCTTTCTCCGGACGCTGGTGACCCAGGGCAACGAGATCTACATCGTCGCCGGCCCGGCGGGGGTCGGCGGCACGGGGAGCAACGGCGGCGTGACCACCGCGGTGGCCGGCGGGCACGTCGCGGTGCCGGCGTCGACGTGGAAGGTCGCGCTGGTGCTGCCGAAGAACGCGATCGGCGAGGACGACCTGTCGCGCGTCACCTGTTCGACGCGCACGATCGCGGTGGTGATGCCGAACATCCAGGGCATCATCGCCGACGACTGGACGAAGTACCTCACCACCGTCGACGCGGTCGAGCAGCTGACCGGCTACGATTTCTTCTCCAACCTGCCCGAGCCGTACCAGCAGTGCATCGAGGCGGGGACGAACGGCAACAACCCGCCGCTCGTGAAGGGGAACCAGACCATCACCTTCGCGCAGCCGGCCGACGCGGTGTACGGCGACGCGCCGTTCACGGTCACCGCGAGCGGCGGCGCGTCGGGCAACGCGGTGACGTTCACCGCATCCGGAACCTGCACCTCCGGCGGACTCAACGGCGCGACGATCACGATCGCCTCGGCGGGTTCGTGCACGGTGACCGCGTCGCAGGCGGGCAGCGACATCTACAACGCAGCGCCCAGCGTCCCGCGGACGATCCAGATTGCGCCGGCGACGCCGTCGATCGTCGTCAGCGGCGGCACGTTCACGTTCGACGGGCTGGCGCACGCCGGCACGTGCGGCGCAACGGGCGTGTTCGGCGAACCGCTGCCGGCGACCGCGGGCTACACGCCGGGATCGAGCGCGCCGACGGCGCCGGGCGCCTACACGCTGACGTGCGCGGTGGCCGCGAGCACGAACTACCTCGGCGCGATGGCGACTGCCGCGATCACCATCGTGGACGGCACGGCGCCCGTGCTGTGGTTGCCGCCGACGCAGACGGTGACGGCGACCAGCCCCGCGGGCGCGACGGTGACGTTTACCGCCTCCGCGACCGACGACGTGGACGGGACGGTTCCGGTGGCGTGCACGCCGGCGAGCGGAAGCGTCTTCGCGATCGGCACCACCGTGGTGGCGTGCAGCGCGCATGACGCCGCGGGCCATGCGGCGAGCGGCTCCTTCCAGGTCGTCGTGTCGCCTCCGGCGAACGTCGGCGCGATGATCGGCGTGGGCGAAGTCGACGTCCAGGCGGTCCGCCACCGCTTCGTGTTCGTCGCCGGCGAGAACGCGTCGGGCGGCGAGGCGGGCGGCGTCGAATACATCCGCGAGACGGCGCACTTCGGCCGTCCGCCCACGGTCGATTCGTTCCTGTCGACGCAGGTGACGGCGGTGACCTTCTTCGACGCGCCAGGGACGCGGCCCGGCTTCACGCCGCAGCCGACCATCGATCAGGTGACGTTCAGCGGCGCCGGGCTCTGGAACGGGCGCGCCGGGTACACGTTCACCGTGCAGGCGCTCGACGCCGGCGAGCCGGGGCGCGGGCGCGATCAGTTCGCGATCACGATTCGCGACGCGGCGGGCGTGGTCGTCGCGACGGTGGCCGGGACGATCAGCAGCGGCAACATCGAATCGATCCTCGTGCCGTAGCGTCGACGCCGCAGGGGATAGGGCGTGCCATTCCCTATTCCCTGCCCACGATTGCTCTTGCCGTCCTGAAGACCGCGCGCATCATCGGCGCGGTCAGTTTCCCGGTGTTCGTGTTCTGCCGGCTCGGGTGATAGCAGCCGATCAGGACCTGTCCGTTCGGCAGCGCGTGGGCGAGCGCATGGCCGAACGCCGGCTTCGGCTTCTTGACGATGCCGCGCTGCTTCAGCAATGCGAGGTACGCGTCGAACCCGATCCGGCCGAGCGCGACGACGACGCGCACGCGCGGCAGCGCCGCGATCTCGGCGTCGAGGTGCGGCAGGCAGTTGACGATCTCTTCCGGCGTCGGCTTGTTGTCGGGCGGCGCGCAGCGGACCGCCGCGGCGATGAACGCGTCGCGCAGCCGCAGCCCGTCGTCCGGATGCCGTGACGTCGGCAGGTTGGCGAAGCCGGCGCGGTGCAGCGCCGCCATCAGGAAGTCGCCCGAGCCGCCGATGCCGTCGCCGGTGAACACGCGCCCGGTGCGATTGGCGCCGTGGGCCGCGGGCGCGAGGCCGACGATCAGCAGGCGCGCGCGCGGATCGCCGAACCCGGGGACCGGCTTGCCCCAGTAGACGTCGTCGCGGTACGCGCGCCGCTTCTCGCGCGCGATCTGCCGGCAGTACGCGCGGAGGCGCGGGCAGCGCTCGCACGAGACGATCTGCTCCCGGACGACGGTGAGCGGCGACGCGGGCGCCACCAGCGCGCTACCACACCTTGCACTGCGTCTGGCGGACCATCGGCGCGTCCGCCTTGCAGCCGAACGCCTTCGCGAACTCGGGCATGTTCGAGACGGTGCCGTTGACGCGATACTTGCCGGGCGAGTGCGGATCCACCTGCGCGAGCATGCGCGACACTTCCGGGCGGCGGCTCTCGCACCAGATCTGGCCGAAGCCGAGGAAGAAGCGCTGCTCGGGGGTGAAGCCGTCGAGCGACGGCGGCTTGGCGGCGCTGGCGAGGTAGGACATCAGCGCGAGGCGCAGGCCGCCGTTGTCGGCGACGTTCTCGCCGAGCGTCAGCTTGCCGTTCAACTTCACGTCGTCGACCGCGGTGAAGCCGCCGTACTCGTCGACGAAGCACTGCGCGCGCTCGGTGAACGCCTGCCCATCCTGCGGGGTCCACCAGTCCTTCAGGTTGCCGCGCGCGTCGAACTGCCGGCCCTGGTCGTCGAAGCCGTGCGTCAGTTCGTGGCCGACGACGGCGCCGACGCCGCCGTAGTTGACGGCCGGATCGTTCTTCACGTTGTAGAACGGCGGCTGCAGGATGCCGGCGGGGAAGTTGATGTTGTTCTGCAGCGGGTTGTAGTACGCGTTGACGGTCGGCGGCGTCATGCCCCATTCGTTCTTGTCGGTCGGCTTGCCGATCTTCCCGAGCTGGCGGTGGAATTCGAACGCGTTCGCGCGCTGGGAGTTGCCGAGCGCGTCTCCGCGCTTGATCTCGAGCGCGCTGTAGTCGCGCCATTTGTCGGGATAGCCAATCTTGTCCGCGACGGCCTGCAGCTTCGTCTTCGCCTCGCGCTTCGTCGTGGCGGTCATCCACGAGAGCGAGTCGATGTCCTTCGACAGCGACGCCTCGATCTCGTGGACCATCTTCAGCGTGTCGGCCTTCGCCTCCGGACCGAACGCCTCCTTGACGAACGCCTGGCCGAGCGCCTCGCCGAGATCGCCGTCGGTGTACTGCACGCAGCGCTTCCACCGCGGACGCAGCTCCTGCGCACCGGTCAGCGCCTTGCCGTAGAAGGCGAAGTTCTCGTCGACGAAGGCCGCCGGCAGCACCGTCGCCGACGAGTGGAGCAGCTGCCACCGCAGATACGTCTTGATGTCGTCGATGGGCGTCGAGGCGAAGACCTGGCCGAGCGCCTTGAAGAAGTCGGGCTCGGTGACGTTCAGCGCGTAGATCGGCGGCGCGCCGATCCCCTGGAAGTATGTCTGCCACTGGAACTGCGGCGTCAGCGCCTGCAGCTCCTGCGGCGTGAGCTTGTGGTAGATCTTGTTCGGGTCGCGGCGCGTCGTGACGTCGAGCGCGCCTTTCGCGAGCGTCGTCTCGAGCGCCATCACCGTGAGCGCGTTCGCCGCCGCCTGGTCCTGCGACGCGCCCGCGAGCGCCAGCATCTTGCCGACGTGCTCGACGTACTGTTTCCGCAGCGCGACCGATTTCTCGTCGTCGCGCAGGTAGTAGTCGCGCTCGGGCAGACCCATGCCGCCCTGGTCGGCGATCGCCATCTCGAGCGACGCGTCCTTGAAGTCGGCTTCGCTGCCGAACCCGAAGAAGGCATTCACCTGATACGTGTGCAGCTCGGCGACGACGGGCGCGAGATCGGCGGCGCCCTTCATCGCGGCGATGCGGCCGAACAGCGGTTCGAGCGGCGCGACGCCCTTGGCGTTGATGCCCGCTTCGTCCATGCACGACGCGTAGTAGTCGCCGATCTTCTGATTGCCGCCCGTGGCGTTCGTGGCGGCGTTCTCGAGGACGCGGTGCAGGATCTCGTTGTTGTGCTCCTGCAGCTCGTCGAAGCGGCCCCAGCGCGAGCGATCCGGCGGGATCGGATTGTTCGCCGTCCAGCCGCCGCAGGCGAACTGGTAGAAGTCGGTGCACGGATCGGCGGAGCGATCGATTCCGCTCAACTCGAGCCCCGACTGCGATCGCGGCGTCGACTCCGCCGTCTTCTGCTGCGCGTAGGTCAGCGCCACCGCCAGCGGACACACCACCAACGCGAACGCGTAGGCCACTCGTTTCATATCGTCACCATACCCGACAGGCGTTCTGCCGGACCATCGGAGAGTCGGCGTTGCACGAAAACGCCTGCCGAAACTCCGGCATATTGGAGAGCGGACCGTTCACCCTGTAGCGATTCGACGAATGCGGGTTCGTCGCGGCCTTCAGGCGCTCGGCTTCGGGCCGCGCGTCCTCGCACCAGACCTGCGCCCATCCCAGAAACACACGCTGTTCGGGACTGAAACCGTCGAGTTCTTTCGGCGCGGTCGCGCCCGGTCCGGCGAGGTACGCCATCAACGCCAGGCGGAGGCCGCCGTTGTCCGCCGTGTTCTCGCCGAGCGTCAGCCGGCCGTTGATGTGGGCATCGCCCGCGACGACATAGCTCGAATACTGATCGGCGACGCACGTGGCCCGTTCCTCGAACGCTTTGCCGTCGGCGGGCGTCCACCAGTCGCGCAGGTTGCCCCGGCCGTCGTACTTGCGCCCCTGATCGTCGAAGCCGTGCGTCAGTTCGTGGCCGATCACGGCGCCGACGGCGCCGTAGTTGACCGCCGCGTCGCGATCGGGATCGTAGAACGGCGGCTGGAGGATGCCGGCCGGGAAGTTGATGTTGTTGCTCGGCGGACTGTAGTACGCGTTCACCGTCGGCGGCGTCATGCTCCAGTCGTTCGTGTCGGCCGGCTGGCCGATCTGCCGGATGCGGCGCTCGTTCAGGAACGCCGTGGTCCGCTCGCGGTTGCCGAGCGCGTCGTCTCGCGACACGCGCACCGAGGAGTAGTCGCGCCAGCGATCGGGGTAGCCGATCCGGTCGACGACCGCGTCCAGCTTCACCTTCGCCGCCTGCTTGGTCTCCGCGCTCATCCACGGCGACGCGTCGATGTCGCGCCGCATCGCTTCCTTGATATCGCGGACCATCTTCAGCATGTCCGCCTTCGCGCGCGGACCGAACGCCTCTTCGACGAACGCCTTGCCCAGCGCCTCGCCGAGCTCCTGGTCGACGTCGACGATGCACTCGCGCCAGCGGGGCGCCTGCTGCTGCTGGCCCGCGAGCGTGCGGCTGAAGAAGTTGAAGGTCGCGTCGTTGATGCGCGCCGGCAGCATCTGCGCCGAGCCGTGGAGCAGGTGCCAGCGGAAGTACGCCTTCAGATCCTCGAGCGGCGCCGACCCGACGATCTCGTTCATGGCGCGGACGGCCGCCGGCTCGGCGACGTTCACCTCACCGAACGAGGGCGCACCGCGCGCAGCGAAGTAGGCCTTCCAGTCGAAGGCGGGCGACAGCTGCTGCAGCTCGGCGACGCTCATCGGATGTTTCTGCGCGTTCGGGTCGCGCCGTGCCGCGACGTCGAGCATCGCCGCGGCGAGGTTCGTCTCGATGGCGAGCACGCCGGCGGCCCCGCGCTCGGCGTCGGCCTCCGGCGCACCGCCGAGCCGCAGGATCTCGGCGACGTGCGCGCGGTACTCGCCGCGCAGCTTGACCGCGCGATCGTCGGTGTTGAGGTAATAGTCGCGGCTCGGCAGCGCGAGGCCGTCGGCGCCGACGTTCGCCATCAGCATCGACGCGTTGTCGAAGCGCGGGCGCGGGCCGAAGTTGAAGAGCACGTACGATCCACCGCGTCGCGCTGCGCCGCCGACCTGCGGAGGCTCGCCGACGATCGAGTGCAGGTGCGCGACGAGCGCCGGGATCCCGGCGCGAGATGCCAGCGCCGCGATCCGCGAGAGCTCGGGCTGGATCGGCGCGAGGCCGCGCGCGTCGATGGCCTGCTCGTCGCTGCACGCCGCGTAGTAGGTGCTCGCTTTTTCACGGTCGCGATCGGCGCTCGGCGTTTCCAGAATGCGTTTGAGGATCTGCTGGTTACGATCCTGCACTTCCTGGAAGCGGCCCCAGCTGCGGCGATCGGCGGGCACCGGGTTGCGGGCCACCCAGCCGCCGCACGCGAACTGATAGAAGTCGACGCACGGATCCGCCGCGCGGTCGATCGACGCGGTTTCGACGCCGCGTGTCTGCGCGTGTAACAACCCGACCGCTAGTGCCAGGGCCGTGACCGAGGCGGAGATGTAGCGTACAATTGATGGTTGGCCTACAGCCCGTGGGCTGCGCGGCCGAGATATCCGACGAGCTGAAAGGATTCGTTTCGTGAGATACATCGCTCCCAAAGACCAGGCGGAGCTCGATGCCGTCGAAACCCGCGAGTGGCTCGAGTCGCTTGATTATGTGCTCCAAAGCGGCGGCCCCGCAAAGGTTGCGCGGCTGCTGCGGGAACTGACGATTCACGCGCGCCAGAACGGCGTCAAGCTCCCCTTCACCGCCAACACCCCGTACATCAACACGATCTCGGCCGACGAGCAGGCGCTGATGCCCGGCAGCCCCGACATCGAGCGCCGGATCAAGAGCCTCGTCCGCTGGAACGCCGCGGCGATGGTCGTGCGGGCGAACAAGGCGGAGGAAGGGATCGGCGGGCACATCTCGACCTACGCGTCCGCCGCGACGCTCTACGAAGTGGGCTTCAACCATTTCTTCCGCGGCCACGAGAACGGCGACGGCGACGTCATCTTCTTCCAGGGACACGCGGCGCCGGGCATCTACGCGCGCGCGTACCTCGAAGGCCGCATCGACGAGACGCACCTCGAGAATTTCCGGCGCGAGATGAAGCCCGGCGGCGGCCTGTCGTCGTATCCGCATCCGTGGCTGATGCCCGACTTCTGGGAGTACCCGACCGTGTCGATGGGGCTCGGCCCCATCATGGCGATCTACCAGGCGCGCTTCATGCGCTACCTCGAGGATCGCGGCCTGAAGCCGAAGTCGAACTCGAAAGTCTGGGCGTTCCTCGGCGACGGCGAAACCGACGAACCCGAGGCGCTCGGCGCGATCACGCTGCCGGCGCGCGAGAAGCTCGACAACCTGATCTTCGTCATCAACTGCAACCTGCAGCGGCTCGACGGCCCGGTGCGCGGCAACGGCCAGATCATCCAGGAGCTCGAAGCGGCATTCCGCGGCGCCGGCTGGAACGTCGTCAAGGTGCTCTGGGGCCGCGAGTGGGATCCGCTGCTCGCGAAGGACCGCGACGGCCTGCTCGTCAAGCGGATGGGCGAGATCGTCGACGGCCAGTACCAGAAATACGCCGTCAGCGACGGCGCGTACGTGCGCGAGCACTTCTGGGGCGCCGATCCGCGGCTGCTCGACATGGTCAAGCACCTGTCGGACGACCAGCTGAAGAAGATGACGCTCGGCGGGCACGACCCGATCAAGGTCTGGAACGCCTACAAGGCGGCGGTGGAGTTCAAGGGCGCGCCGACCGTGATCCTCGCCCGCACGATCAAGGGCTACGGCCTCGGGGAGGCGGGCGAAGGCAAGAACATCACCCACCAGCAGAAGAAGATGAACGAGGAGGAGCTGCGCGCATTCCGCACCCGGTTCGGCATCCCGATCGCCGACTCGGAGATCGCGAAGACCCCCTTCTACCGGCCCGCCGAGGACAGCCCCGAGATCAAATACATGCGCGAGCGCCGCGACGCGCTCGGCGGCTTCGTGCCGCACCGCAAGGTGCGCAGCACGCCGCTCAAAGAGGTGTCGAACGAGCTCTTCGAGGAGTTCTACAAGGGCACCGACGGCCGCAAGGCGTCGACGACGATGGTGTTCGTGCGGCTGTTGTCGAAGCTGCTGCGCGACAAGGAGCTCGGCCCGGTGGTCGTGCCGATCGTGCCGGACGAGGCGCGGACCTTCGGCATGGAAGCGCTGTTCCGCCAGGTCGGCATCTACTCGCACGCCGGGCAGGTGTACGAGCCGGTCGACATGGACACGCTGCTGTACTACAAGGAAGCGTCCGACGGCCAGATTCTCGAGGAAGGGATCAACGAAGCCGGATCGATGTCGTCGTTCATCGCCGCCGGCACGGCGTACGCGACGCACGGCGTCAACACGATCCCGTTCTTCATCTACTACTCGATGTTCGGCTTCCAGCGGATCGGGGATCTCATCTGGGCCGCGGCCGACTCGCGCACGCGCGGCTTCCTGCTCGGCGGCACCTCGGGCCGCACGACGCTGGCCGGCGAAGGGCTGCAGCACCAGGACGGCAACAGCCTGCTGTACGCGATGGCCTACCCGAACTGCGTGTCGTACGACCCGGCGTTCGCCTACGAGATC
>DASRGT010000024.1:0-64193 GCA_035650895.1 Vicinamibacterales bacterium | reverse complement strand
TGGGTGCTGGGTGCTGGGTGCTGAGTGCTGGGTCCTGAGTGGCGGCTCGCGGCCCCTGGTTCACGGTCTTCTGTGCTCGCGATACAGCTCTCGGCGGCGGGTCAATTCCGACGCGGCCGGTTCTGGCGGCGAGAGCCGCAGGGCGCGATCGATCGTCTCCTGTGCGCGATCGAAGTCGCCGGCCATCGCGTACGCCTGTGCGAGGTTGCCGAGCGCGTCCGCGGACCTCGGATCGAGCGTCACGACGGTGCTGAACTCGGCGATCGCGTCCGCCGTCCGCCCCTGCGCGAGCCGCACGCTGCCGAGATTGTTGTGCGCCTTCGCGTACGACGGGTCGATCCCGATCGCCTGCTCGTACTCCGACGCGGCCTCGTCCAGGCGCTGCGCCAGCGTCAGCGCGGTCGCGATGTTGTAGTGCGCGGCGGCAGACGGCCCCTTCAACGCCATCGACTTGCGGAAATGCTCGACGGCGTCGTTCGGCCGCTGCACCTCGAGGTACAGCAATGCCGCATCGTCGTGCAGCGCGGCGTCGTCCGGGTGCCGCGCGATCTCGGCCTCGTAGCCGTGCACGTCTTCCGCCGCCACCTTCGCGCGGAACTGGCGCGTCAGCGTGACGAGATCGGGTTCGTTCTTCGTCAGCACCTGGATCCAGAGATCGCCCATCTCGTCCGACGACCGCTGGCCCCAGCGGGCGCGCACCGCCGGACGCTCGGGGTTGCGCGCGTTGGAGGCCGAGTTGTCGTACACCCATCGCATCGACAGCGTCGTCCCCTTCGGAAGCGTGAACGGATGTTCGAAGCGGAACACGTGCTGCCACCGGAAATCCCAGTCGGCGATGTGAATCAGTTCGCGCGTCGTTCCGTCGGGCAGCGTCGCGTCGCCGCGGATCTCCCGCGCGCGGTAGTGCGCGTGCGGCTGCACCGCTTCGACTTCCACGTCGACCGGCAGCACGTACGAGTCGGTGACGACGTAGTGGCTGTCGCCGGCGGGGATGTCGATGTCCTGCCGTCCGAGCCGAAGCATCGCCGGCGTCTTCGTCGGCGGCCGATCGCTGAAGTACAGGCCGATCGACGGCTTCACCGGCTCGGCGCGCCCGCTCGGCTGCATGTGCACTTCGACGACGAGATCGGTGCCGCGGTCCAGCCGCCACGTCAGCTCCTTCGGCAGCAGCGGCGCCACCTGTCCGGGCGTCCAGCCGAGGAAGTGCCCTTCGGGGTAGTCGGCGGACCGCAGGATCAGGCCGCTGTATCCCGGACCGGGATCGGCGGCGTCGAGCGCGCGCGACGCGGGTGTGCGATCGACGCGGATGTTCGCGTGATGCACCACCTTCGCGTTGCCGGGGTGGAATTCGAGGCCGCGGACGTACCGCGTTCCGTCGACCGGCAGCGGGATGACAAAGATGCGGAAGACGTCGGTCCCGTCGGCCTGGAGCATGTACGGTTCCGGCAGGGTGACGACGAGATCGGGTTTGCCGAGTTGCCAGTCTCCGCCGCGCGGTGCGGCATGCGCGCGACGCGGCGTCGCCGATTCGGCGTCGCCTTCCGCCGCGCCGCCGGCGACCCAGGCCGCGATGCGTGCAATCTCGGCATCGCTGAGCGGATGCTGGCCGACGAACGGACCATCCGACGGATCCGCTTTCCACGGCGGCATGATCCGCTTCCGGGTCACCTGCACGATCTGCGACGCGTGCCGCTTCACGTCGGCGTACGTCTCGAGGGTGAACGGCGCGGAGCCGCCGTCATGGTGGCACATGACGCAGCGGTCCTCGACCAGCGGCGCGATGTCGTGGGTGTAGGTGACGTCAGCGAACGACGCACGCGCGATACACAGGACACCAAGGGCACAAAGGACACCACGGATACAAACGGCACAAGGGACACCACGGATACAAAGGGCCCAACGGATCCAACGGACACGGACGGCACACAGGCCGAAGACACGGGCGGCGCGTCGACGCCGGGCGAACGTCAGGTCCCTTGTACTCGCCGCGTCGCTCGTCCCCGTTGTGCCCGCGATGTCCGTCGTGCCCGTTGCGTCCGTCGTGTCCGTCGTGTCCGTCGTGTCCGTTGCGTCCGTTGTGCGAGTGGTATTCACCGAGCGTAATCCGCGAGATAGCAGCCGACGGCTTGCGTCACCGGATGCGGCACCGGTTTCCCCGCGAGCACGGCGGCGATCGCGTCGTCGAGGTCGTGGACCGTCGGCTGCGGCCGGTCGATGCCGAAGTCGACGAAGCGATCGTCGATGCGGCCGTGATAGACGAGCCGGCCCTGCACGAACACCGCCGCTTCCGGCGCAATCGTCACCTGCGCGGCTTTCGCGAGCGCCTGCCGAGGATCGCGCCACGCCTCCGCCGGGTAGCCGAACGAGCGGGCGTGCTCGCGGATCATCGGGGGCGTGTCGGCGGGATTCGGGTAGATCAACACAAACTTCACGCCGCGGTCGGCGTACGCGCGGTACAGCCGCTGAATCTCCGGCGCGTAGCGGTTCGAGATCGGGCAATCGGTCGCGGTGAAGAGGAACACCACCGCCTTCGCGCCCGCGGTCGCCTGAAACGGATCGACGCTGCGGCCGTCGAGGTCGACGACGCGGACCGGCGCGGTCGCGGCGAGGATCAGCAGCGCCGCCGCGATCAATTTGGGCATTGCTCCAAAAACGATAACATAACGACCCGCATGTGGCGCATCGTGATCGTCGCCGTCGCGGGCGTGCTCGCGTACGCCAACGCGCTGCGGACGCCGTTCATCTTCGACGACACCGCGGCGATCCTCGACAACCCGAGCATCCGAACCCTGCAGTTTCCCGACGCGCTCTTCTCGCCGCGCGAGAACCCGACCGCAGGGCGACCGGTCGTCAATCTCTCGTTCGCGCTCGACTACGCCGCCGGCGGCGAGAACCCGTTCGGCTACCACGCGACGAACGTCGCGATCCACGTACTGTGCGGGCTGCTGCTGTTCGCGGTCGCGCGCCGGACGTTTGCGTCGGACAACGTCGCCTTCGCGATCGCACTGCTGTGGGTCGTGCATCCGCTCGACAGCGAAGCGGTGGACTACGTCACGGAGCGATCCGAATCGCTGATGGGGGCGTGCTTCCTGCTGACGTTGTACTGCGCGATCCGGGCGTCCGACCAGGCGCAGTCCGTCGCGCGCGCCGTCGGCGGCGGAGGCCGGGGCAAGGCGGCGGCGCGCGGCGCGGAGGCGGGCCGAAGCCGCCGCGACGCCGCGCCAAAGGACAGCGCGGCGAGCGGCGCGACGAACGCCGTCGGCGGCTGGACGCTCGGCGCCATTGCGGCGTGCGCCGTCGGGATGGGCTGCAAGGAAACGATGGCGGTCGCCCCGCTCGTCGTGCTGCTGTACGACCGCGCGTTCCGGTTCGACTCGTGGTCCTCGGCATTCCGGCGGCGATGGCGGCTCTACGCCGGCCTCGCGGCGACGTGGATTCTGCTGGCGGCGCTGCTCTCGTCCGGTCCGCGCATCCATTCCGCCGGCTTCTCGAGCGGCGCATCGCCATGGACCTACCTGCTGAACCAGTCGGTCATGATCGTGCGGTACCTCCGCCTGTCGATCTGGCCGCGCGATCTCGTCCTCAACTACGGCTGGCCGCGGCCGCTGACGCTGGCCGACGTCCTGCCGCAATCGTTCCTCGTGATCGCGCTGATCGCGGCCACGATCGCCGCCGCGCGCCGGCATCCGAAGATCGCATTCGCCGGCGCCTGGTTCTTCCTCATCCTCGCGCCCACCACGTCCATCGTGCCGATTGCCACGGAGGTCGGCGCGGAGCGGCGCATGTACCTCCCGCTCGTGGCGCTCGTGGCGCTCGCGGTCGTCGGCGTCAACGCGCTGCGGCGCCGGTGGCAGATGCCGCTCGGGCTGACGGCGGCGCTGCTCGCGCTGTCCTCGGCCGCGCTGATGGCCGGCACGCTCGATCGCAATCGCGAGTACGTGTCCACGGCGCGACTGGCGGCAACCGTCGACGAGCGCTGGCCGACGCCCGTGTCCGACGCGCTCGTCGGCTACGAGCTGTCGCAGCAGGGCCGCCGCGACGAGGCGCTCGCCCGGCTGCGGCGCAGCGCCGACGGCGGTTATTCGACGGCGTGGTACACGCTCGGCGGGATGCTGCTGACCGCAGGCCGGGTGGACGAGGGCATTGCCGCGCTCGAGCGCTTCATGCAGGAGGCGCCGCTCGACAAGGCCGCCGTGCAGACGCACGTGCTCCTCGGCCGCGCGTTCCTCACGAAGGGCGACGTGCCGAAGGCCGTTGCCGAACTGCAGCGGGCTCGATCGATGGACCCGTCGAACGTCGACGCGCTCGCCGTGCTGTGCGATGCGCTGCTCGCCGCCCGCCAGTTCGATCGCGCCGCTGACGCGTACCGGGCCTACGTCGCGCTCCGCCCGGACGATGCCGCCGCGACGCTCAACCTCGGCACCGCGCTCGCCGAGGCCGGACGCGCGCGCGACGCGGCGGCGGCGTTCGAGCGCGCTCGCGATCTCAACCCGAGCGATCCCCGCCCGGCCAAGAACCTCGCGTCGCTGGCGTTGAATGCGAACGACGTCGCGAACGGCATCCGCTTCGCGTCAGAAGCCGTGCGCGTCGCCCCGGGCGATGCGCAGGCCCACGACCTGCTCGGCCGCGGGCTGGCGACGAAGGGAAATCTTCGCGAAGCGTTCGCGGAATTCGAGCGGGCGGTCGCGCTCGACCCGACGTTCGCGCAGGCGCGGCAGGATCTGGAACTGGTGAAGAGGGCGGCGGGACGAAGAGAGTGAGGCCGAGTCGGGAGCGGCAGCCTGTCTCGGCTGCCGACCCCCGACTTCCTGATCAGGACACTACCAGTTGACGACCGCGCCCACCCGCAGCAGGCGTCCCTGCAGGATGCTGCCCGGATAGAGATACGCGCCCGACGACACGCCGGCCGTCGCGGTCGGCGTGAAGAGCTCGCTTCGATCCGTGAAGTACGCCGACGAGTTGAACGCGTTGAACAGATCGATCTTCGGATCGAACGTCATGCGCCCGACCTTGACGCGCTTGGCGATCGAGAAGTCGATCTGGTTCAGCCGCGGCAGCAACTCCGTGTCTGGCGGCACCAGCGGCACGTTCACCGGCGACGAGATCAAACCGGGCGCCACGAGCGCGCCGACGACGCAGCCTTGCGACGCCGAGTTCCCGGGGCAGACCGTGTAGCGCGTCGTCCCGCTGACCGACCAGTAGGTCCCGCGGCCGCTGATCAGCGTGAAGTTCGGCGTGCCGGAACCGCCCGCGGTCAACGCGCGCGTCGCGCCGCCGCCGCTGAGGAAGTAGCCCGGCAGCCCCTGATACGACCCGCTGACGATCACGCCCCACCACGGCAGCGGATACGTGCCCGCGAGCTTCACCTGCGTGCGCCACGGGATACCGCTCTGCGACTGATCGCAGTAGTTGGTGCCGCCGATGGTCACGAGGAAGTTCGGGTTGGTGGCCGAGGCGGCGCAGGTATTCGCAACCGCGCGGTCGGTGGCCGTGCCTCCGAAGAGTCGGGCGCCGTGCGGCAGGCGCGCGTTGAAGTTGAACTCGAGCGCGTTGTAGACCTGCGTCAGGTTCGAATCGTTCGTGATCACGAACGACTGCGCGCGCGAGACGGTGGCGTTGATCGGGTCGTACGCCGTCAACGGTGTGCCATCGATCGGGCTGAAGATGGTGATGGGCCGATAGCTCGCGTTGGTGACCGTGCCGTTCGCGTACGTGCCCGGCCGCAGCGTGTTGATCTGCTCCATCACCTGTTTCTGGGCGTTGTGGAACCACTCCGCCGACACCGACACGCCCTTCAGCACTTCGTGGGTCGCGCCGACGTTGAACTGATCGACGTACGGCCGCTTCAGGTTCGGATCCACCGACGAGAGCGACGCCTGGCCGAACGTGGCCGGGACCGCCTGCCAGTTGATCTCGCACCCGGGCGTCTGGTACGTGCACCCGTACGGCCCTTGTGCGATGTCGTCTTTGTTCAAGTCGGTCCAGGCGACCGTCACGGAGAGGAACGCGGACGGGTTGAACAGGCTCGCCATCGTCGTCGTCGCGGCCGATTCGAACCGGTTGTATCCGAAGCGGAGCGCGGTCTTGCCGTTGCCGAACACGTCATAGACGACGGCGGTTCTCGGCGAGAACGTGTTCCACGTCGGCATCTGGATGTCGCCGAACGCCGGCACGTTGGCGTAGGTTCCCGTCTGCTGCGGCTGGCCGACGACCGCCTCGCTGACGTGCTCCATGCGGCCGCCGATCGTGAGCGTCAGGCGGTTGAACGTCCAGATGTCCTGCGCGTAGAAGCCGAGGTTTGCGTTGAGGCGCTCGGCCGAATTGAGCGGCGTGTCGAGCAGCTGGACCGAGAACGGCGAGAGCACGCCGTTCTGGACCGTGTAGTGCTGCCACAGGTCGGCGTTGGCGTAGTACCAGTGCCGGAAGAGCCCCCACGAATCCTGGAAGCCGAACTTGAAGCTGTGGGATCCGGTGATGTACGACGCGGAGCCCTGCAGGTTGTAGCGGTCCGGATACTGACCGTTCTCGGCGCCCGTCGACCCGAAGTACGTGAGGCCGTCGGTGTCGTCGATGTGCGTGGCCAGCGCGTAGAACTGCGGCGAGCGGTACGCGGGCAGCGGAACGGTCGGCTCGTACAGGTTGTTGTACCGCTCGACGTTCTGCGAGTAGCCGCCCTCGAGGAGCAGCTTGTTGGTCAGCGTGGACGTCCACTTCACCGCGCCCGTCGTGTAGTTCGGCGAGTTCCAGACGACGCCGGCCGTGGTCTGGTCGTTGCCCGGGTTCATCGCGGCGCCGCGCACCTTGTGGATCCGGTCGACGTACATCGACAGCTTGTTGCGCGAGCTGACCTGCCACGTCAGGCGGCCGAGCCCGCTGTACTGATGCTGCTCGTCGACGCCCTGCGGGCACGATCCGACGTTCTTGAAGCACGACAGCGCGCCCGCAATGGTGCCATCGGAGACGATGGTGCTGGCGATCGGCTTGTTCACCGTGAACAGCCGCAGCGATCCGAAGAACCAGATCTTGTCCTTCTGGATCGGGCCGCCCTGCGTGATGTCGAGGTCGTTGTAGGTGCCGATCTTGTCGAGCGAGCTGACGCCGTGGCTCGACAGGAAGTCGGTCATGTTGCTGGCCTGCGCCTTGCTCGTCTCGTAGCCCTCGAAGAGCGAGCCGGCGAAGCGGTTGCCGCCTTCCTTGGGCACCATGTTGATCTTGACGCCGCCGGTCGGCGAATCGACGTTGCCGCCGCCGGTCTGGTAGACCATTTCCTGGTTCGTGCCTTCGTTGAAGTAGGTCTGGATGGCGCCGTCGCCCTGCAGGCCGTTGATGATCATGCCGTCCACGAGCAGCGAGGTCTGCGCCGCGCCGAGGCCGTGGACCGTGAAGTAGGTCTGCTGCATCGCCTGGGATCCGCCCACGTCGGGCGCGGTCAGCGTCACGCCGGTGACGAGCTGGCCGAGCGACTGGATCGTGTGGGCTGACGGAACGGCGTCGAGCACTTCGCGCGGCAGTACCTGCGCCTTGGTGTTCGTCTGCACGTCGACGACCGGCGATTCGCCGGCCACGGTGACCGTCTCTTCGACCGCGCCAACCTTCATGTCGGCGTTGACCGTCGCGGTGAAGTTCGACTGCAACTCGACGCCTTCGCGTTTCACCGTCGCGAAGCCAGGCAGCGAGAATGTCAACGTGTAGTTGCCCGGCCGAAGATTCTCGATGCGGTACGCGCCGTTGGCGTCGGTCACGACCGACCGCGCCTGCTCGATGAGCGCCGGGCTCGCCGCTTCGACCGTGACGCCCGGCAGCACCGCACCGGTCGTGTCTTTCACTACGCCGGCAAACGCGCTCTGCGCGTGGGCCGCCGCCGGCACCAACAGAAACGCTGCCAGCACCAATGCCGATCTTACGATTCGGCTACTCGTCATGCCTGTATCCCTCCTCGAACGTTACAGGTCGGAGACATCCGCTCGGGGGAGGCTATGCCTGCCCATGAGGCCAGTCAATCGCAAAAACGTCAGACCACTTCGGTCGCCGCGGGACATTACAAAAACTTGGATTGACGGTACGCCTGCCGCCGCTGATACAGCTCGATCCGCGCGCGCAACTGCGCAACGGCGGTCGCCAGGCCGGCATCCGTCGCGATTTTGATACCACGCTGGATCGTCGCGACCGCGTCGTCGAACCGGCCGGCCGACGCATACGCGGCCGCCAGGGCATCGAGCGCCGGCAGGTTTCGCACGACGCCTCCCGCGAGCGCGCGGGTGGCGAACTCGACCGCCATGTCAGCATTTCGTAACGACGGATCGGCCGCGGTGGCCAAAATCCACGCCAGCCCGGCGAGCGCCTGCGGCTGGTCGGGCTGGAGCGCCAGCACGGCGCGGAATTGAGCGGCCGCGTCGGCGGCGCGCTCCTGCGACGACCACAGCTGCCCCAGGTTCAGCCGCGCGTCGACCGAGTCGGGCCGCAGCGCGATCGCTTTTTCGTAGTGGGCCGTCGCATCGTCGAGGCGCCCGGCGAGCTGCAGCATCGCCCCCAGGTTGTTGTGCGCCTGCGCGTAGTCAGGGTCCAGCGCCAGCGCGCGTTCGAACTCGGCGATCGCCGCGTCGCGCGCGCCACGGACCGACAATGCGAACCCCAGGTTGTAGTGCGTGGTCGGCGACGCCTCGTTGAGGCGGAGCGACGCGCGGTATTCGGCGATCGCGTCGTCGTAGCGCGCCGCCTCGAGATACAGATCGCCGACGGCGTCGTGGCGCAGCGGGTTGTCCGGCTCCTCCCGAAGCAGCTTGGTGTACGCGGCCACGTCCTCGGTGTGCGCCTTGCGACGAAAGTCGTCGCGAAGAATCGATTCGTCGCCCGGCGCCGACGGCACGACCTGCAGCCACAGGTCGCCCATCTCGTCGGTCGTGTTCTGACCCCAGACCACGCGCCGCGGCGGATGCACCGGGTTGCGCGGGTTGTCGACGCTGTTGTCGTAGGTGTACCGCATCCGAACGCGGGTCCCCTTCGGCAGCGCCACGGGCGCCACGTAGCGGTACACGTCCTGCCACCGGAAGTCCCAGTCGTCGATCGCAATCAGATCGCGGACGCGGCCGTCGGGAAACGCCGCGGTCGCTTCCATCCGCCGCGCGAGGTTGTGCGCGTGCGGCTGCACGGCGAGCAGCTGCACGTCGACCGGCAGCGTGTACTCGTCGCTGACGACGTAGTCGCCGTCGCCCGCGGGGATGTCGATCGTCTCGCTGCCGAGCCGCAGCCCGAGCGGCGTCCGCGTCGGCGGATCGTCGGTGAAGTAGAAGCCGACGGTGACCTGCAGCGACTCGGGCCGGCCGGTCGGCTGCAGGTGGAGCTGCAGGACGAGATCGCTGCGCGGGTCGAGGCGCCACGACATACCCGGAGGCGCCGTATGCGGCACCTGCCCCGGCGTCCAGCCGAGCAGCTGCCCTTCGGGATAGCGCGCATCGGGCACCATGCCGCCGACGTAGCCCGGTTCGGGATCCCTCGCGGCGAGCAGACGCGACGACTGCGTGCGATCGATGCCGATGTTGGCGTGATGCACCACCCGCGCGTTGCCCGGATGGAATTCGATCGCGCGCACGAATCGCGCGCGCTCGGTCGGGATCGCGACGACAAACGTCCGGAACACGTCTCCACCGTCCGCGCGAACGACGTACGGCGCGGGCATGCGGACGATGAGATCCGGCGCGCCCAGTTGCCAGTCACCGCTGGCGGCCGCCGACGGCAGGCTGCCGCCGTTTGGGCTGTTGGTCGACGCGGCGGGCCCTTCGGGCGCTCCGGCGGCGACCCAGCGGCGGATGAGATCGATGTCCGCATCGCCCAGCCGCCGGTCGCCTTCGAATTCGCCGCGCACCGGCTTCCACGGCGGCATCAGGCGCCGCGCGGTCACGGCCGCGATCTGCGCCGCGTGCCGCTTGACCTCGTCGTAGGTCAGCAGGCTGAACGGGCCGATCGCGCCGGGGCGATGGCACACGGCGCAGTGGGCCGCGACGATCGGCGCGACGTCCCTGTTGAACGTGACGGGCGCGCGTTGAGCGGCGGCCGAGGCCGTGGGCGGCGAGGCCAACGCGCCCACGAAACAGGCGAAAACACCCAGCACACGAACACCCATCTGGCTCTGCGTCCCCTGCGTCCTCGGCGATGGTGAGCTAGCATACCGCTGTTGTCCTCCCTCGCGATTTTTCTGGTCGCGCTCGCCGTGCGCCTCGTGCACGTATGGCAGATTCGCAAGGCGCCGTTCTTCGACGTGTTGATGGGCGACTCGCGCGGATACGACGAGTGGGCGCGCCGGATCGCCGGCGGAGAATGGATCGGCCGCGACGTCTTCTATCAAGCGCCGCTGTACCCGTACTTCCTCGGCACCCTCTACGCGATCGCCGGCCGCAGCCTGATGCTCGTTCGCATCGTGCAGGCCGTGGTCGGATCGTGCTCGTGCGTCCTGCTCGGCGCGGCGGCGCGCCGTCTGTTCGCGCCGGCGGCCGGCGTCGCCGCCGGGCTGATGCTCGCCCTCTACGCGCCCGCGATTTTTTTCGACGGGCTCCTGCAGAAGTCGGTGCTCGACGTGTTCTTCGTCTGCCTCGCCTTGTTTCTGGTCGCCCGAATCGTGCGCACGGGCGCGGGCGGTCGAGCGCCGATGGACTGGATCTCCCTCGGCCTCGCCGTCGGCGCGCTGGCGCTGACGCGCGAAAACGCGCTCGTCTTCGTGGCCGTTCTCGCCGTCTGGGCGTTCGTGCGCGCACGGATGCGCGCGCTGGCCGCGTTCGCCCTCGGCGTCGCCGTCGCGATCGCGCCCGTGGCGATCCGCAACAGCGTCGTCGGCGGCGGCGTCTACATCACGACGTCGCAGTTCGGACCGAACCTGTTCATCGGCAACCATCCCGGCGCAGACGGCAGCTACGAGTCGCTGAAGTACGGCCGCGGCGCCCCCGAGTACGAGCGTCAGGACGCGACGGATCTCGCCGAGCGCGCCGCCGGCCGCACGCTGACGCCGGCGGAGGTGTCGAGCTACTGGACCGAACGCGCGGTGGACTTCATGGCGGGACAGCCCGGCGCCTGGCTGAAGCTGATGGGACGCAAGTTCGTGCTGCTGTGGAACCGCACCGAAATGGTCGACACCGAAGATCAGTCGACCCATGCGGAGTGGTCGCTGCCCCTTCGCCTGCTGGGTCCCGTCGGCACCTTCGGCATCCTCGTGCCGCTCGCGGTGATCGGCGGGTTCGTCACCTGGCGCGATCGCCGCCGCCTGCTCGTCGTCTACGCGCTCATCGCCGCCTACGCGGCGAGCGTATTGCTGTTCTATGTGTTTGCCCGCTACCGCTATCCGCTCGCGCCGATGTTGATTCTGCTCGCATCGCCCGCGATCGTCGGGCTCCGCCGCGTCAGTCCGTGGCCGCATCGCCGCGCGCTCGCGGCGGCGGTCGCCGTCGTCGCCGTCTTCTGCAACTGGCCGGTCGCGTCGGCCGCGGAAATGCGCGCCGTCACCGCCACGAACCTCGGCGCGGCGCTGCAGAGCGACGGCCGCACCGACGAGGCCATCGCGGAGTATCGCCGCGCGATCGCCGAGCGGCCGGACTACGCGCCGGCGTACAGCAATCTCGCGTCGGCGCTGCGCGCCGCGGGACGGATCGACGAAGCGCGCGCCACATACGAGCGCGCCCTGCAGTTGCAGCCCGATTTCGCGGCGGCGCATTTCAACCTCGCCAACCTGCTGCTGGACCAGGGCCGGGCGGGCGAAGCGGCGGCGCACTTCGAGCGCGCGATGCGGGAAGAGCCGGCGTCCGCCGACGTCCACAACAATCTCGGGATCGCGCTCGCGTCGGCTGGACAGCTCGACGACGCGATCCGCGAATTCCGGGCGGCCGCCGCGGCCGACCCGCATTCCGCGACCGCGTACCGAAATCTGGGCGACGCGCTCGCCTCCGCCGGCCGCACCGACGACGCGATCGCCGCGCTGCGCACGGCCGCGGGCCTCGCGCCCGACGAGGCCGCAAATCGCTATGATCTGGCCAGCACGCTGCTCGACGCGCGCCGGCTGGACGAGGCGATTGACGAATTCCGCGCGACGATTCGCCTGTCGCCAGGCTATGCCGAGGCGCACAACAACCTCGGGATCGCGCTCGGATCCACGGGTCGCATCGACGATGCGATCGCCGAGTTCCGGCGCGCCCTCGAGATTCAACCCGGTTTCGCCGACGCGCGACAGAACCTCGCGATGGCGTTGAAGGCCAAACGATGAAGCACACGCTCCGCATCCTGATCCTCGCCGTCGCCGCGGCCGGCGTCGCGGTCCAGGCGCAGCCGACCGCGCCGGTGTTCGTGCAGTACGACGGCTACGTCAAACAGCCGAATGGCGGCTACGTCCTCGCGTTCGGTTACTTCAACCAGAACAACGTCGACGTCACCATCGAGCCCGGCGACGCGAACCGGTTCGCGCCGGCGCCCGGCGATCGCAATCAGCCCGTCACGTTCGCGAAGGGACGCCACCGCTTCTCCTGCGCGCTCGTCGTGGACGCGGGATTCGACGGCACGCTGCAGTGGACCGTGACGTTCGCCGGACGCACGACGACCACCACCGCGAAAGCGCTCGATCCGCTGTACGAACTGGAGCTGAACAGCCAGAAGCGCGTGATGGCCGGTCTCGACGTCTCCGGGGCGCCGCGCAACGTGTGCGTCAACCGGGCGCCGATGGCGCACGCGATCAGCCCGCTCGGCGAGCCGCTCGAAACGCTGGCCGCGCGCGCCGGCCAGGCGCTGCCGATCACCGGGCAGGTGGAAGACGACGGCCTGCCGCGCGGCAGCCGCGTGACGATCGCGTGGAAGAAGATCAGCGGCCCGGGCGACGTCACCTTTTCGAGCCCCGCGGCCGCGTCCACGCGCGCCACGTTCAGCGCGCCGGGCGACTACGAGATCGAACTGTCGGCGAGCGACGGCGAGAAGACGACGTCCACCAGGATTGCGGTGACGGTCTCCTAGCGCGATTCGAACGCGCTACGCGACGACCTCGAACAAGCCGGCCGCCCCCATGCCGCCGCCGACGCACATCGTGACGACGACGCGCTTCGCGCCGCGGCGGCGCCCTTCGAGCAGCGCGTGGCCGACGAGGCGAGCGCCCGACATGCCGTACGGATGGCCGACGGCGATCGCGCCGCCGTTGACGTTGAGGCGTTCGTCGGGGATGCCGAGCCGATCGCGGCAGTAGATCACCTGGACGGCGAAGGCCTCGTTCAGCTCCCACAGATCGATGTCCTCGATCCGCGTGCCCGTCTGCGCGAGCAGCTTCGGCACGGCGAACACGGGTCCGATGCCCATCTCGTTCGGCTCGCAGCCGGCCACGGCAAAGCCGCGGAACACGCCGAGCGGCTGGAGATGTTTCCTGGCTGCCGCGCGGTCGCTCATGACGATGGCGACCGACGCCCCGTCGGAGAACTGGCTCGCATTGCCCGCCGCGATCACGCCGCCGTCGATCGCCGGCTTGATCTTCGAGACCCCCTCGAACGTGGTATCCGCCCGGATGCCCTCGTCCTGCGCGGCGGTCACTTCGCGCACCGACTCGGCCTCCGTCGTCTTGTCGACGATCTTCATGCGCGTGGCCATCGGCACGATCTCGACGTCGAAGGTTCCCGCGGCGCACGCGGCCGCCGCCTTCTGCTGGCTGCGGACGCCGTACTCGTCCTGCAGGTCGCGGCCGATGCCGTACTTCTTCGACACGTACTCGGCCGTCTGGAGCATCGGCCAGTACAACTCCGGCTTGTGCCCGACGATCCAGTCGTCGTTGATCATGTGCTTGTTCATCTCGTTCTGGACGCACGAGATCGATTCGACGCCGCCGGCCGCGTAGACCTCGCCTTCGCCCGCCATCACGCGCTGCGACGCGATCGCGATGGTCTGCAGACCCGACGAGCAGAAGCGGTTGACGGTCATGCCCGCCGTCGTCACCGGGCATCCGGCGCGGATGGCGATCTGGCGGGCGATGTTGCGCCCGGTGGCGCCTTCCGGGTTCGCGCAGCCCATGAGCACGTCCTCGATCTCCTCGGGGGCGACGCCCGCGCGTGCGATCGCGTGCTGCAGGGCGTGGCCGCCGAGATCGGCGCCGTGGGTCATGTTGAACGCGCCCTTCCAGCTCTTACAGAGCGGCGTGCGCGCGGTGGAGACGATGACGGCCTCTGGCATGGCGGTGTCCTTCGCCGAACAGTCTACAATCTGCCGCAATGTCCACGGCCCTGGACGACGTCGTCGTCCTCGACCTGTCGCACGCCCTCGCGGGGCCGTTCGCGTCGACGCTGCTCGGCGACTACGGCGCCGAGATCATCAAGATCGAACCGCCCGACGGCGAGATCTCCCGCGCGTGGGGACCGCCGTTCTACGGCGACGAATCGGCCTACTTCGTCAACCTGAATCGCAACAAGAAGAGCGTCGCCATCGATCTGAAGCACGCCGATGGGCGTGCGATTTTCTTCCGGCTGCTCGAGACCGCCGACGTCGTCCTCGAGAACCTGCGCGTGGGGACCGTCGCCCGGCTCGGCATCGACTACGAGCGCTGCCGGACGCGCAACCCGCGAATCGTCTTCTGCTCGGTATCCGGCTTCGGGCAGGAGGGCCCGTACCGCGACCGGGCGGCGCTCGACCTCGTCGTGCAGGCGGAGAGCGGCATGATCAGCGTCACGGGGGAAGCCGGCGGACGCGGCGTCCGTGCCGGCGTGTCGATCGCCGACATCACCGCGGGGATGTACGCCGCGTTCGGCATCCTGACGGCGCTGCATGCGCGCGGCAAGACCGGCCGCGGCCAGTTCGTCGACGTGTCGATGCTGCAGGGGCAGCTCGGGATTCTCACCGGCGCGATCGGCGCCTACGTCGCGGACGGCATCGTGCCGGGCCCGATGGGCACGGCGTACGGCATGCTGCTGCCGTACCAGACGTTTCGGACGAGGACGCGCGACATCGCGATCGGCATCGGCAGCGACAGGCTGTGGAAGCGCTTCTGCCCGCTCGTCGGGCTCGCGCACCTCGTGGACGATCCGCGATACGTGACGAACGCGGCGCGCAACGCGAACCGCGCGACGCTGATCGACGCGCTGCAGGAGGCGTTTCTCGGGAAGACGTACGAGGAGTGGGAGGCGATCCTCCTGCCAGCCGGCATTCCCATCGGCGCGATCAACACGATCGACGACGTGCTCGAGCATCCGCAGGTGGCCGCCCGGCGCGCGATCGTCGAGTGCGAGCATCCGGTCGCCGGCCGCGTCCGCATGGTCGCGCCGCCGGTCGTGTTGAGCGACACGCCGGGGTCGGTGCGCCGGCCCGCGCCGCGCGTCGGCGAGCACACCGAAGAAGTGCTGCGCGAGCGCCTCGGCATGAGCGACGCCGCGATCGGGCGTCTGCGCGCCGCGGGCATCGTCGGCGGCTGCAGTCCGGGCCTGTAGGTCCGGCGGGAGGACACGTGGGACAGCTCGAGGGACGCGTCGCGATCATCACCGGTGCCAGCAAAGGGATTGGGCGCGTCATGGCCGAGCGCTTCGCGCGCGAGGGCGCACGCGTCGTCTGCGCCGCGCGGACGGCGGCGCTCGTCGGCGCGACGGCGCAGGCCGTCGTCGGCGCCGGCGGATCGGCGACGGCGGTCGCCGCCGATGCGTCGACCGAAGCGGGCGCGCGGGCGATCGTCGACGCGGCGATGCGCGCGTACGGACGCGTGGACGCCCTCGTCAACAACGCCGGCGACGGCGGCCCCACGAAGCCGGTGCAGGACTACGCCATCGACGACTGGTTCTACACGATCAACTCGTGCCTTACGAGCTCGTATCTGTGCATCCGCTTCGCCGTGCCGAAGATGATCGAGGCGGGCGGCGGCGCGATCGTCAACATCGCGTCGATGGCGGGGCGGCGCGGCCTCATGTACCGCGTCGGCTACTGCTCGGCGAAAGCCGGCCAGATCGGCATGACCTACGGCCTCGCGCTCGAGCTCGGGCGCCACAACATCACGGTCAACGCGATCGCGCCCGGCGCCGTCGCCGGCGACCGGATCGATCGGGTGATCGCGGGCCAGGCGGAGGTGCGCGGCATCGATCCCGAGAAGATGCGCGCGTCGTTCGTCGAGCGCGCGCCGCTGCGGCGGATGTCGACCGCCGACGACATCGCGGCGCTCGCCGTGTTTCTCTGCAGCGGTCAGGCGCGCAATATCAGCGGGCAGTGCGTGCCGGTGACGGCCGGAGAGCCCGGGTAGCGGACACGTCGCGCGTCACCGTCTCACTTGATCGCCAGCGGATTGATCGGCGAGCCCACGGCTCCCGTGATCGGCAGCGGCGCCGCGACGAAGAAGAACTCGTACACGCCGTCGGCGGCGCAATCGTCCGCGAGCTCGTCGAGCGCGAAAATCTCGCCGATCGTGAGGCCCATGTTCGGAATGAACACCTGGTGCAGCGGCTGATACGTGTCGGGAAACTCGTTCGGCCGCACTTCCATCCCCCACGTGTCGGTCGCGACCGCCGCGATCTGCCGCCGCTGCACCCAGTCGGCCGTGTAGAACGACAGCCCCGGCGCGTCGCCGCCGGCGTAGGTGCCCCACTCGCCGCGATCCGCGCACAAGGTCATGTGGCCGGTGCGGACCAGGAGCACGTCGCCCGGCCGGACGTCGACGCGCTGCGCCGCCGCGGCCGCGTCGAGATCGTCGGGCGTGATGCCGTAGCCCGGGTCGAGCCAGCGCACCTGCTTCGCGCGCGCGACATCGAGCAGCACCCCGCGCCCGACGATGCCGCGCGCGACCTTGTCGATGCCGTTGCGCCTGGCTCCGCGGCTCGAGACCTCGTTCGCGCTGTAGCCGTTCCACATCACGCCGTCTTCGAAGCAGTGGCTGAGCGCGTCCCACTGCGTCGCGCACTGCAGCGGCATGATCACCATGTCGTCGCTGAAGCCGACGCCGCCGGGGAACGGAATCGCGCCGGTCGTGCAGTCCGGGCCGGTGATCATCATCCGGTGGATCGGGTTGAAGCGGCGCGGCTGGTTGATCTGCGGCCCCTTCGCGTTGAACGGGATGGCGAGCGAGAAGACGGCGCCGCGTTTGACGAGCCCCGCCGCGCGGAGAATCGCCTCGGGCGTGATGTAGTTGAGCGTGCCGCGCTCGTCGTCCGGCCCCCACCTGCCCCAGTTGCGCAGGCGCTTCCCGGTCTCGCGGACGGTGTCGGACATGGGCAGAGATGATATGCGGTTGGTGGCACAATGGGGCGCGATGTGGCGCCTGCTCGTCCCCGTGTCGATATCTGGCCCGCCGACGCCGTTGGCGCTGATCGGGCCCCTCGCCGGGGAGGGCCGGGGCGCGGACCCTTGCCCATCGAAGGACGCGCGCTGGTGATATGAGCGTGCTGATCGCCGGCGTGATCGTCCCGCTGCTGCTCCACCTGCTGTCGCCGCGAACGATGCCGTGGTGGCCCGACACGGTGAGCCTCGGCGCCGCCTTCGGCATCACCGCCGGCGTGATCGCGGCGCGATTCAGCAAGGACCGCGAGACGAACCGGCGCCTCTGGAAGGCGCTCGGGGATGCGTTCCGTTCTCTGTAGCGCCGGCGCGGCGTGAATTCGAACGTGCGCACGCGACGCGGACGGTTCACGCCGGCTCCGCAGCCCGTATCGAAGTACACGGCGCCGGCATATGATCCGCGGATGCGCGCGGTGTTGTGCAAGGCTTACGGTCCCCCCGAGACGCTCGTCGTGGAGCACGTGCCGGCGCTCGAACCGAAACCGGGCGAAGCGGTCGTTTCGGTGCGTGCCGCCGGCGTGAACTTTCCCGACGTCCTCATCATCGAAAACAAATATCAGGTGAAGCCGCCGCTGCCGTTCTCTCCCGGCAGCGAGCTCGCCGGCGTCGTCAAGGCGGCCGGCGACGGCGTGGCGAACGTCAAGCCGGGCGATCGCGTCATGGCGATCACCGGCTTCGGCGCGTTCGCCGAAGAGGTGGGCGTCGAGGCGACGCGGCTGCTGCCGATTCCCGACGGCATGGACTTCGTCACCGCCGCGTCGTTCGGCCTCGCCTACGCGACATCCGATCACGCGCTGCGCGATCGCGGCGGGCTGAAGGCCGGCGAGACGCTGCTGGTGCTCGGCGCCGCCGGCGGCGTCGGCATCGCCGCCATCGACATCGGCAAGGCGATCGGCGCGCGCGTGATCGCGTGCGCGTCCACCGACGACAAGCTGGTGGTGTGCCGCGACCACGGCGCCGACGCGACGATCAACTACGCCACCGAAGATCTGCGCGATCGGATCAAGGCGCTGACCGGCGGCAAGGGTCCGGACGTCGTCTACGACCCGGTCGGCGGTGCGTACACCGAGCCGGCGCTCCGGTCGATCGCCTGGCGCGGCCGGCACCTCGTGGTCGGGTTCGCGGCGGGCGACATCCCGAAGATCCCGCTGAACCTCGCGCTGCTCAAGGGCTGTTCGATCGTCGGCGTCTACTGGGGCGACTTCGCGAGGCGGGAACCGGCGCGGTTCGCGGAATCGATCGGCCAGCTCGGCCGCTGGTTCGCGGACGGCAGGCTGAAGCCGCACATCTCGGCGACGTTTCCGCTCGAGCGCGCCGCGGACGCGCTGGCGCTGATGGCCGCGCGCAAGGTGAAAGGGAAGGTCGTCCTCACCGTATAATCGCGTGGCTTGAGGAGGCCCACATGATCGTGCGCCGGTGGCTCACCGCCGCCGCTCTCGCCACGCTGCCCGCGCTGTTCGACGCCGCGACCTTCGCCGCGCCCGCCAGCGGCACCGCGTGCGCAAACCTCGCCGCGCTGACGATTCCGACCGTGACGATCCGATCGGCGACGCTGATGCCCGCGGGCCCGTTCTCGCCGCCCGGATCGCGGACCGAGATGACGCTGCCCGCGTTCTGCCGCGTCGAAGCGGTCGCGCGGCCGACGAGCGACTCGGAGATCAGGTTCGAGGTCTGGATCCCGCCGGCCGACGCGTGGAACGGAAAGCTCGCCGGCGTCGGCAACGGCGGCTACATGGGATCGATCAGCTACGCGGCGATGGCCACCGAGCTGCGCAAGGGATACGCCACGGCGAGCACCGACACGGGGCACACCGGCGACGACATGCGCTTCGGCCAGGCGCATCCCGAAAAGATCGTCGACTACGCCTATCGCGCCGTCCACGTGATGACCGACACGGCCAAGCTCATCGTCCGCGACGCGCAGGGACGCTTCGCCGAGCGCGCGTACTTCATCGGGTGCTCGGCCGGCGGCCAGCAGGCCCTCAGCGAGGCGCAGCGCTTCCCCGAGGACTACGACGGCATCGTCGCGGGCGATCCCGCGAACAACCGCATCCGCCAGTCGTTCGGGTTCCTGTACGCGTGGGAGGTGACGCACAATCCCGACGGATCGCCGATCATCCCGCCGTCCAAGCTGCAGCTGCTGACGAAGTCGGCCGTCGAGACGTGCGACGCAAGTGACGGGTTGAAGGACGGCCTGATCGACGACCCGCGCAAGTGCCATTTCGATCCGGCCAGGCTGCTGTGCGCCTCTGGCGCCGGCGCATCGGCGAAAGACGAGGCGTCGTGCCTGACGGCGCCGCAGGTCGAAGCCGCGAAGAAGATGTACGACGGCCTGAAGAGCCCGCGCACCGGCGAGCAGATCTACACCGGCTGGCCCCGCGGCAGCGAAGCCTTCGGCGACACGGCCATCCAGAGCTGGGGCACCTACGTGACGGACCCGAAAGAGCCGATGCGACTCGGCTTCTTCAAGTACTTCCTGTTCCACGATCCGAACTGGGACTACCGCTCGATCGACTGGGACCGGGATCTCGCGTATGCCGAGCAGAAGCTCGGGTTCTTCGCGCCGGTGGACAGGGATCTGAGCGGCCTGAAGAAGCGCGGCGGCAAGCTGCTGATGTACACCGGCTGGATGGACCCCGTCGTCCCGCCGCAGGACACGGTCGCGTACTACGAAGGCGTCCTCAAGACCATGGGCGGGGCCGACAAGACGAAGGACTTCTTCCGCTTCTTCGCCGCGCCGGGCATGGGCCACTGCGGCGGCGGCCCGGGACCGAACACGTTCGACGCGCTCGGCGCGCTCGAGCAGTGGGTCGAGCACGGCGTCGCGCCCGACAGGATCGTCGCGACGCACGCGACCGCCGGCAAGATCGACCGCTCGCGGCCGCTCTGCCCGTATCCGCAGATCGCGCACTACAAGGGCACGGGCAGCATCGACGACGCGGCGAGCTTCTCGTGCGCGGCGGCGCCGGCGCCGGCCCGCACCGCGACGAGCCCCGGGACGAGGTAGCGTACGCGCGCCGTCGCGCTCCTCGCGGCGATCGCGATCGCGGCACAGGCGCCCGACGCCCGGCTCGCGCGCGCCGCCGCGTACGTCGATCGCTTCGAGCAGGAGTTCGGCCGCCTGATCGGCGACGAGGACTACCAGCAGAAGGTGACCGGCGCGAGCTACGCGCACACCCAGCAGCGCCACACCCGGGCCGAGATGCTGTTCCTCTGGATGCCGCAGCAGCACGACTGGCTGACGGTGCGCAACGTCCTCCGCGTCGACGGCCGCCCGGTCGCCGACAGCGAACGCCGCCTGAGCGATGCGCTGGCCTCGGCCGACAATCCGCTCGCGCGCCTGCGGCAGCTCCGCGACGACAGCGCGCGCTTCAACATCGGCCGCACGTTCCGCAACCTGAACTACCCGACGATGGCGCTGCGCGTCCTCGAATCGGTCAACCAGCCGCGCTTCCGCTTCGACGCGCCGATGGCCGAGCGGGTCGACGGAGAACCGGCCTGGAAGATCGGCTACCGCGAGATGCGCGAGCCGACGATGATCCAGGACGAAGCGGGCACCAGCATGTACGCGCACGGCTTCGTCTGGATCCTGGACGACGGCACCGTGGTGCAGACGCGGCTCGACATGTTCGAGCCGTCGGCGCCCTCGTCGTTTTCGATCTTCACGGCCTACCAGCGCGACGCGAAGCTCGCCTTGTACGTCCCGACGCGGATGCGCGAGGTGTACGCGCAACGGGCGATGGTCGGCCGCGTGTCGCGCATCACCGAGCAGATCACCGGAACGGCGCTCTACACGAACTACCGCCGGTTCGAGACGAGCGGCCGCCTCATCCAGTGATCTTCGTCACCTGCACGGCCGTCCCGTAGCACAGCACCTCGGTGACGCCGTTCATGATCTCGGTCGCGTCGTAGCGGACGCCGACGACCGCGTTGGCGCCGAGCGCCGCCGCATGCGCGAGCATCTGCTCGAATGCGTCGCTGCGCGTCCGCTCGCACAGCTCGCTGAACAGCGTGATGTCGCCGCCGACCAGCGTCTGCAGGCCGGCGCCGATCGTCCCGAATACCGACCGCGACCGCACGATGATGCCGCGGACGATCCCGAAGGTGCGGTCGACGCGGTAGCCGTCGAGCGCGAAGGCGGTGGTCGTCATCCCGTGGCTGATGGTCGTCGTCATCGGTCACCTACCGCTGAGAGGTCGCGCGCTGCCGCTGCGCGCGCTCGAGCGCGTCGAGCTGCGGCTTCAGCAGGTGCGCCTTCATCTGCCGGGCGTCTCCGAGATCCATGTACGGCTCGTTCGCCTCGTCGTACGGCGCCCACGCCGGCAGGCCCGTGCCGTTGGGATCGCGGCGCGCGGCGAAGTTGACCCAGTACTGCATCATGTCGTTCGAGAGACGTCGATCCACGTCGGTGTACGCGAAGCCGCGGCCGCGCAGGTTGCCGAACACGTACCCCAGCTCCGCGGCGTGATAGGCGCCCCACTCGGCCGCGCGCGGGCTCGGCGGCACGTGCGTGAACTGGTACAGGAACGCCTGGCGTCCGGCGGCGGTGACGAGGCGCGCCCACGTGCGCATCTCGAGCGTAAAGGTGCGATCGCGCCCGAGCCCCAGCACCGCCTCGGCGATGTCCGCGTCCGACCTCACCGGGTACGCGGCCTCGATCGCGCTGGCGTCGCCGAACTGCGCCTCGAGGTATTTCCGATACCCATCGACGGTTTTCGGGAACTGGGAGCGGTTGCTCAGCGTCGTCCACTCGTTGGCGTTCGATCCGACGAGCACCGGGACGTCGCTCTGCTGCCTGGCGGCGAAGATCGATCGGACGTCCTGCGGCAGCACGTACCCGTCGACGTTCACGCCGATGCGGAAGTTCTGGGCGCCGTTCAGCTTCTCAGCGGGCAGGGCGCGCAGCGCGGCGAGCGAATCGGCGCCGAGCGACGCCGCGAGCGCCGCGCCCGCCGTTTCGGCCTGCGCGAGCGTCGCGGTGCGCGCGAACTGGCCGCCGCTCTCGCCGATGGCGGCGCGGAACAGCCCTTTGGCGAGCGGCGTCGCCTGGGTGACGTTGACGCTCCACGCGCCGGCCGACTCGCCGAAGATCGTCACCTGGTCCGGATCGCCGCCGAACGCCGCGACGTTCTTGTGCACCCACTCGAGCGCGGCGACGTGGTCGAGGATTGCGTAATTTCCGGACGCATGGCGCGGCGACTCGGCGGTCAGCTCGGGATGCGCGAAGAAGCCGAACACCCCCAGCCGATAGTTCGTCGTCACGACCACGACGCCGTGCTTCGCGAGCGCGGCGCCGTCGAAGGTCGGGGACGCGGCGGCGCCGCGCGTCCACGCGCCGCCGTGGATCCAGAACAGCACCGGCCGCTTCGCGCCGGCGGGCGCAGTCGTCCACACGTTGAGGAACAAGCAATCTTCGCTGACCGGCCGCGACTCGCGTGCGTACGGCGAGTCCGGCGGATAGGGCACCTGCATGCAGTCCGCGCCGAAGTCGGTCGCGCTCCGCACGCCGGTCCACGGTACAACCGCCTGGGGCGCTTTCCAGCGCAACGCGCCGACCGGCGGCGCCGCGAACGGAATGCCCTTGAAGACCCGTACGCCGTTCTCGCTCGTGCCGGACAGTCGGCCGCCCTCGACCTGGACGATATCCGGCGCCGCGAACGCGACCGCGATCAGTCCGGCAGCCACGAGATTCTTCACCATGTGATCACTCCACGAGCGCCGTCGCTCGACGCGAGGGCGGTCAACGCATCGTTGATCTGCGACAGGGTGTACGTGCGCGCGACGAGCTCGCGCAGCTTCAGCCGGCCGTCCTGGAACAGCGACACGAGCCGCGGAACGTCCTCGAGCGGCCGGCCCGATCCGTACACGGATCCGATCAGCTTCTTCTCCTGCATCACGAAGGGAAACATCGGGAACGCCGCCTGCGCGTCGGCGCGGGACAGGCCGGTCAGGACGACGGTGCCCCCCTTCCGCGCCGATTCGAGCGCGGTCGTCAGCGTCGCCGGCGCCCCGACCGTGTCGAAGACGTAGTCGGCGCCGCGGCCGCCGGTCAGCTCGCGAACCGCGCCCGGCACCTTCTCGCGCGCGTTGATCGTCGTCGTCGCCCCGAAGAGCGACGCGAGCTGCAGCGGCCGCTCGTGGAGATCGACGGCGATGATCTGTTCGCTCCCGGCGATGCGCGCGCCCTGAATCGCGTTCAGGCCGATGCCGCCGGCGCCGATGACGAGCACGCTCGATTGCGGCATGACGTGCGCCGCCGACAGCGCGGCGCCGACGCCGGTCAGCACGGCACACCCGAGCGTCGCCAGCGCGTCGAACGCGAGGTTGCGCGCGACCGGGATCGCGCCTTCCTGCGGCACGATGGCGTAGTCGGCGAAGCACCCGGTCCCGAGAAACGGCGCGATCGCCTGCTCGCCGGCATGCAGATGGGACGCGCCCGACGGCAGGCGGTTGCGGAAGGTGACTTTGTCGAGACGGTCGCACAGCACCGGCCGGCCCTCGCGGCACGAGGGGCAGACGCCGCATGCCGGCGCCCAGCACAAGACGACGTGGTCGCCTTCGCGGACGCGCGCAACGTCGGCCCCGACGGCGCGCACGATGCCGGCGCCTTCGTGCCCGAGCACGACCGGCGTCTTCATCGGCCAGTCGCCGCGCGCCGGGTGCAGGTCGCTGTGGCACACCCCGGCGGCGCGCATCTCGACGAGCACTTCGCCCGGGCCGGGCGCGCCGATGTCGACCGACTCGACGCCGAGCGGCTGGCCCTGCTCCCGAAGAACGGCTGCGCTAATCTGCATGTCGACTCGACACTGTCACGTCAGACGTCCGACTTCAACCGCCTCATCCCGCGCAGCCAGCGATCGTAGTCTCCGGCCTTGCGGCGAAAGTACTCGGCCACCTCGGGGTGCGGCAAGATCAGGAACCGCTCGTCGCCGATCCCTTCGACGACGGCGTCGGCGACCTGCTCCGGTTCGAGCGCCGTGGCCGCGAGGAACGCGGCGCGGTCGCCGGCGCGCGCGAGCATGTCGGTGCGGACGCCCTGCGGGCACAGCGCCGACACCCTGATGCCGCGATCGCCGTAGGTGATCGCCAGCCACTCGGCGAACGCGAGCGACGCGTGCTTCGTCACCGCGTAGGTCGCCGACGTGATGTGCGTCAGCAGTCCGGCCGCCGACACCGTCTGCAGCAGGTAGCCGCTGCCGCGCGCCAGCATCGACGGCAGCACCGCCCGCGCGGCGAGCACGTGCGCCATCACGTTGACGCGCCAGCAGCGATCCCATTCCGCATCCGGCGTCTGCTCGTCTCCGTCGACGGCAATGCCGGCGTTCGAGCAGAACAGGTCGACGCCGCCGAGCTCGCCGACGACGCGCGTGACGAGCCGCTGCACGTCGGCCTCGCGCGTCACGTCGATCTCCAGCGCGAGCCCGCCGACGTCCGCGGCGACGCGTTCGGCGCCGACGTAGTCGATGTCCGCGACCACGACGGCCTTCGGCCGTTCGGCCGCGAACCGCCGGCACAGCGCACGCCCGATCCCGTTCGCGCCGCCCGTGACGATGACGACCTTGTCGCGTATGTCCACGGGTCCGTCAGACTTCGGATTTCAGCGTGCTCGTCCAGGCCCGCAGCCGCTCGACATCCGCCGCGACGGTCCGCGACGCGGCGAACAGCACCACGGCCAGGATGCCGGCGAGGATGGGCACGACGAACATCGCCGTGTGCAGCCCCGCGGCGCGGAACGGCTCGAGCGCCCGCAGGTCGAATCCTTTCGACTCGCCGACGAGGCTGCGGAACTCCGCCGCGACGATCGCGGCGAACGGCAGCGGCTGCACGGCGCCGGCGGCCGCGGCCTTCTCGAACGTGAAGTAGTCGCTGACCAGGCCGGTGCCGACCGGACCGAGCGACGCGCCGAGCAGGTACATCGCGCAGAAATACAACGCCATCGCCGTGCCGCGCAGCGACGGCTCCACCACGTCGTGGATCGTCGAGTACACGGTCGAATAGTACGCGTACATCACGCCGCAGCCGGTGCCCATCAGCAGCGCGAAGCCCCACACGTCGCCGCCCGCGCGCATCAGTCCGAGCCACATGAGCGGCGCGCAGATGACGACGGCCGCGCACCCGACGATCAGGCGTCCGTCGACGCGGCGCAGGTACAGGCGATCGGCGAGCGCGCCGCCGACGACGAGGCCGACGATGCCGGAGAATCCGTACACGCCTGCGGCGACCCATCCCGCGTCGAAGAACGACATGTGGTGATAGCGCACGAGGAACGGCGAGACGAACGCGCCCAGCGCGTACATGTTGAAGTTGTGCAGCGCCCCCGACACGATCACCCACCACATCGTCGGAATCGAGAGGACGAGCAGGAACGGATTGCCGTCGCGCCGCCGGTCGCCGACGGCGTGCGCTTCTTTCGTGCCGCGCGGCGGCTCGCGCATCAGCAGCGCCGCCACCGCGCAGAGCACGCCGGGAACGGCGGCGATGTAGAAGGCGTTGCGCCACCCCCAGTTCTGCACGATCCAGCCGCCGGCGCCGTTCGCGAGGCCGAGACCGAGCGGCAGGCCGAGCATCCAGATCGCCATGGCGCGGGCGCGCCAGCTCGTCGCGAACAGATCGCCGATGAGCGAGGTCGACGCCGGCGAGCAGGTCGCCTCGCCGACGCCGACGCCGAGGCGCGCGACGATCAGCTGTCCGAAGCTGCGCGCGAGGCCGGACGCGGCGGTGAGGACGCTCCACAGCAGCACGCCGCCCGACAGGATCCGGCGCCGCTGGTGCTTGTCCGACAGCCGGCCGAGCGGCAGGCCGAACACCGCATACAGGAGCGTGAAGACGGTGCCCAGCAGGCCGAGCGCCGTGTCGCTGAGGCCCCATTCGCGCCGGATGCCTTCGCCGACGCCGCCGATGATCTGGCGATCGAAGAAGTTCATCAGGTTGATCGCGAAGAGGACGACGAGGGCGTACAGCGCGGACGGCGACACGGCACCTCCTCAGTGGTCGGTCATCGGACCGGCGAGCCGGCGGCTAGAACGGATGCCTTCCCGCGTCGATGACGGCGTCGGCGAGGCGGCGGCGCAGCGCGATGGCGTCGACGCCCGCGTGCACGGTCAGCCGCTGCACGTTGACGCCGAAGGCGTTGTCGACGCCGCGGCCGGCGAGCGCGTTGACGACCTGCTTGGCGGCCTGCGCGATCCGGCCCGACGCGTCTTCCGCGTACACGCGCGCCGCATCTTCGGCGAGCGATGCGCGCGCGTCGCCGCGCAGCGCCATCTTCTCGGCGCGCGCCACCGCGCTCTCGATCGCGTAGACCTCGATGACGACGTCGGCGATCTGCGCCTGGACTTCCTGCGCCTCCTTGAACCCGTCGGCGAAGCTCGACGCCGACTGGCCGAGCAGCGCGACGGCCACGCGCTTCGCGCGCGCGACGAAATCGCGCTCGGCGGCGAGCGGGCCGCGCGCCGAGGGCGACGGCTGGTCCCGCAGGGCGTCGCGCGCCGCGTCGGCGGAGAACAGCGCCGGCGACTGCTTCTGCAGCCGTCCCGGAATCAGCAGGCGGTTGATCTCGTTGGTGCCCTCGTAGATCCGGGTGATGCGCGCGTCGCGGTACATCCGCTCGACCGGGAACTCGCGCGAGTAGCCGTTGCCGCCGAACACCTGGATCGCCTGGTCGACGGCCCACGCGAGCGCTTCGCTCGTCCACACCTTGTTGATGGAGCACTCGACCGCGAAGCCCTCGATCGTCTTCATCACGCGCGCGCCGTCGGACCGGTCGACCGCCTCGAGCGCGCGATCGACGTCGCCGAGCGCCCGGTACGACATCGCGTCGCCGACGAAGGCGCGCACCGCCATGCCGGCGAGCTTTTCCTTGATCAGGCCGAACTCGGCGATCGCGCGGCCGAACTGGCGCCGCTCTTTCGCGTACTTCACGGAGTGGCCGAGCGCCAGTTTGACGCCCGCCATGTTGCGCGCGCCGAGCTTCACGCGCCCGAAGTTCAGCACGTTGAACGCGACCTTGTGCCCCTGCCCGATCGTGCCGAGGACGTTCTCGACGGGCACCGCGACGTTGTCGAGCATCAGCGCGGTCGTCGAGTTGCCGTCGAGACCCAGTTTGACCTCGTCCCGTCCGCTCACGACGCCGAACGCCCGCTCGACGAGGAACGCGGTGAACTGATCGCCGTCGACCTTCGCGAAGATCGTGAACAGGTCGGCGAACCGGCCGTTCGTGATCCACATCTTCTGCCCGTTCAGCAGGTACACGCGCCCGTCGGCGCTGAGCGTGGCGGTGGTCTTCGCCGCGAGCGCGTCGGACCCCGACTGCGGCTCGGTGAGCGCGTAGGCGCCGATCAGCTCCCCGCTCGCGAGGCGCGGCAGGTAGCGCCGCTTCTGGTCGTCGGTTCCGAAATAGACGAGCGGCAGCGTGCCGATCGACGTGTGCGCGCCGAGCGATCCGCCGAACGACGGATTGACCGCGATCTGCTCGCCGACGTACGCGGCGCTGATCAGATCGAGGCCGAGGCCGCCGTAGGCCGGCGGGATCTCGAGCCGCAGCAGGTCGAGGTCCGCCGCCTTGCGCAGCAGCGCGCGCGTCAGCGTCCAGTCGTGCTGATAGAGACGGTCGACGACCGGCAGCACTTCCTTCTGCATGAACTCGGCGGCCGTCTGTCCGAAGAGCCGCTGTTCCTCGGACAGCTCCTCGCGGACGAACATCGCGCCGGCGTCGACGGTCGACGTGAGGAACTGCGCGCCCGACATCGTGGTTTGTGCAGGACTCATGTGTGTTGACACTCTCGCGGCTGGGAAGTATAAGCCTGACATCGTGCCGCCCCTCAACGATTTGTTCTCGCTCTCGGGCCGCGTCGCCATCGTCACCGGCGGATCGCGGGGCCTCGGATACGAGATGGCCGAAGGGCTGGCGGAAGCCGGCGCCGCGCTGATGCTGTGCGCGCGGCGCGAGCAGTGGCTGACCCCGGCGGTGGAGGCGCTGCGCGCGCGCGGGTTTCGCGTCGAGGGCAGGCTGTGCGACGTCGCGCAGCACGACGACGTCCGGAAGGTCGTCGACGCGACGGTGAATGCGTTCGGCACGGTGGATATCCTCGTCAACAACGCGGGCGTCACGTGGGCGGCGGAACCCGAGGAGATGCCGCTCGAGAAGTGGCAGAAAGTGATCGACGTCAACCTGACCGGCGCGTTTGTCTTCGCGCAGGCCGCGGGGCGCGAGATGCTCAAGCGGCAGTACGGCCGCATCATCAACGTCGCGTCGATCGCCGGACTCCACGCGTCGGTGAACGGCCCGCACTACGCGCCGTACGCCGCGACGAAGGCGGGGCTGATGGGACTGACGCGCGAGCTCGCCGCGACGTGGGGGCGCAAAGGCATCCGTGTGAATGCGATCGCGCCCGGCTTCTTCCACTCGCGCCTCGCCGACGGCGCGATTGAGATGACGGAGCCGCACATCAGGGCCACGAGCCCGATCGCGCGGGTCGGCGAGGCGGGCGAACTGAAGGGGGTCGCGGTGTTCCTCGCCGCGGACGCGTCGAACTACATCACCGGCCAGACGATCATCGTCGACGGCGGTCGGACGATCGCGTGAGCGCGCCCTCGCCCTACGCCGCTCGTCCGTGGGAGGCGCGCTACGACTACTGGGTGCGCACGAAGCTGACCTATCCGGGCCGCCCGCTCGCCGACGTGCTGAGCATCACGGCGATCGAACGGCCCGACAAACCCGCGACGCACTTTCTCGGCGCCGAGCTGACGTTTCTCGACCTGAAGCGCCGCGCCGACGCGCTCGCGGCGTCGCTCGCGCGGCTCGGGATCGTCAAGGGCGACCGCGTCGCCATCATGCTGCCGAACTGCCCGCAGTACATCATCGCGGCGTTCGGCATCCTCCGGCTGGGCGCGGTCGTCGTCAACATCAACCCGGCGTACACGGCGCGCGAGGCCCAGATCGTCGCCGCCGATTCGGGCGCGCGCCTCGTCGTCACGCTGGATGCGCTCGCGCCGCTCGTCGCGTCGATTCGGGCGCAGACGGCGATCGAGCGGATCGTCGTCACGTCCCTGGCCGAGTACTCCGCGACGTGCGCGACGGCGCCGCGCATCGACGGCGCCGACACGCTCGCGGATCTGCTGCGGCCGGTCCCGCCGTCGGAGCTGCCGAAGGTGACGATCGACCCCGCGGACGTCGCGGTGCTGCAGTACACCGGCGGCACGACGGGGACGCCGAAAGGCGCGATGCTGACCCATCGCAACATCTGGGCGAACATCCTGCAGAACGAGTCGTGGACGAACCCGGCATACGTGTACGGCGGCGCCGAGCGGTACCTCGTGGTGATTCCGTACTTTCACATCTACGCGTTCACGGTGTGCATGATGATCGGGCTGCGGATCGGCGCGCTGCAGATCATCCATCCGAAGTACGAGCCCGACGCCGTGCTGACGTCGATCCGGACGCTGCACCCCACGTACTTCCCGGCGGTGCCGACGCTGTTCGTCTCGCTGCTCAATCACCCGAACGCCGACGAGTCGTGCCTGGAGCGCGTGCGGCTCTTCAACAGCGGGGGCGCGCCGTGCCCGGTGGAGGTGATGGAGGCGTGGGAGCGGCGCTTCGGCCGCCCGCTGAACGAAGGGTACGGGCTGTCGGAGACCTCGCCCGTGACCCACTCGACGCCGCAGCTCGCCGAGCGCCGCCTCGGGACGATCGGGCTGCCGTTTCCCGACACCGACGTGAAGATCGTCGACGTCGAGACCGGCAGGCGCGAGCTGGCGGTCGGCGAGACCGGCGAACTGTGCATCGCCGGGCCGCAGGTGATGCTCGGCTACTGGAACCGGCCCGACGAGACGGCGCTCGCGCTGCGCCCCCATGCCGACGGGCGGACCTGGTTCCACACCGGCGACATCGCGCGCATGGACGCGGACGGCTACACGACGATCGTCCAGCGCAAGAAGGACATGATCATCGTCGACGGCTACAACGTGTACCCGTCGGACGTGGAGAGCGTCCTCTACTCGCACCCGGCCGTGCGGCTCGCCGCGGTGATCGGCGTACCCGACGCGTACCACGGGGAAGTGGTGAAAGCGTGCGTCGCGTTCAAGCCCGGGGCGAGCGCCACCGCCGACGAGCTCGCGGTCTACTGCCGCGCGAACCTCGCCGAATACAAAGTGCCGCGGCTCGTCGAAATCCGCGACACGCTGCCGATGAGCGCCGTCGGCAAGATCCTGTACCGCGTGCTGCGCGACGAACACGCGGCCGCCGGCGTCAAACCATCATGACTCTCGTCGACGCGCGCCGCTCGCTGAGCGGCATCGAGTACTTCACGCGCATGCTCGCGGGCGAGTACCAGCCGCCGGCGATGCTGCAGCTGCTCGGCATCCGCCTGCTCGAAGCCGAGGTCGGCCGCGTCGTCTTCGCGACGACGGTGGACGAACGCTTCTACAACGGCACGGGCGTCGCGCACGGCGGCTTCGCGGCGACGCTCCTCGACACGGCGCTCGGGTGCGCGATCAACACGACGACGCCGCCGGGCAAGCGCTTCACGACGCTGGAATTGAAGGTGAACCTCACGCGGCCGCTGACGACGGCCGCCGGCGAGGTCCGCTGCGAGGGGGTCGCGGTGCACGTCGGCAAGCAGACCGCGACCGCCGAAGCGCGCATCGTCGATCGCAACGGCAGGCTGTACGCGCACGGCTCGACGACGTGCATCGCGATCGAGATGGGCGAGGGCACGCCAAATGGGTGAAGGAAGTTGGTGAGTTGGTAAGTTGGTGAATTGGTGAATTGGTGAGTTGGTGAGTTGGTGAGTTGGTGAGTTGGTGAGTTGGTGAGTTGGTGAGTTGGTGAATTGGTAAGTTGGTGAGTGCGGCGCGGCCGGGTCGAGCGAACGCGCGCATTCACGCGACGAGTGTCCACATGACCGCAGAACTGGTCCGCTACGAGATTCGCGACGGCGTGGCCGTCGTCACCATCGACAACCCGCCGGTCAACGCGCTGGGGCCCGCGGTGTGGGACGGGCTCGACGCGGCGGTCGCGCGGGCGAACGCCGATCCGGCGGCGCAGGCGATCGTCGTCATCGGCGCCGGCACGACCTTCGTCGCCGGCGCCGACATCAAGGTGTTCGACACGCTGAAGACGCGCGACGATTCGCTGGCGCGATCCGCCGGCACGCACGCGCTGCTGAAGCGCATCGAGGATTCGGCCAAGCCGCTCGTCGCGGCGATCCACGGCAACGCGCTCGGCGGCGGGCTGGAGGTGGCGCAGGCGTGCCACTTCCGCGTCGCGACGAAGGACGCGAAGGTCGGCCAGCCGGAGGTGATGCTCGGCATCATCCCCGGAGCCGGCGGCACGCAGCGGCTGCCGCGGCTCTGCGGCGCGCAGCTGGCGCTGACGATGTGCACCGACGGCAAGCCGGTGCCGGCGACGAAGGCGATGGCCGCCGGCATCATCGACCACATCGTCCCCGACGATCTCCTGTCGGGCGCCATCGCGTACGCGAAGGCGCGCGCGACCGCGGGCGACCGCCGAAAGACGCGCGATCTGCCGCACGGCATCGACCAGATCGCCGCGGGCCTCAACGCGTGCAACGCCGTCCGCGACGCGCTGAAGACGACCGCGAAGGGGATGCGCGCGCCCTACGCCGCCGTCGACGCGATCGAGGCGGGGCTGCGGATGGACTTCGACGCCGGGTCGATCCGCGAGCGCGAGATCTTCGCCGACTGCGTGGTGTCGACCGAATCGAAGGCGCTGCGGCACCTGTTCTTCGCCGAGCGCGAGGTCGCGAGGGTGCCCGATGTCCCGAAAGACACGCCGACGATCGAGGTGAAGCGGGCCGCCGTGGTCGGCGCGGGCACGATGGGCGGCGGGATCGCGATGACCTACGCGAACGCCGGCATTCCGGTGCTGCTGAAGGACGTCGATCAGGCGGCGCTCGATCGCGGCCTCGCCACGATCCGCCGGAACTACGAGATCACGATGTCGAAGGGCAAGATCACGGCCGAGCAGCTCGAGAAAACGCTCGCGCTGATCACGCCGACGACCACCTACGACGGCTTCGACCGGGTGGACATCGTCACCGAGGCGGTGTTCGAGAACATGGACCTGAAGAAGGCTACGTTCGCGGAGCTCGGCAAGGCGACGCGGCCAGACTGCATCCTCGCGAGCAATTCGTCGACGCTCGACATCGATCAGTTCGCGCACGCGAGCGGCCGGCCGGCGCAGGTGCTCGGACACCACTATTTCTCGCCCGCGAACGTGATGAAGCTGCTCGAGATCGTGCGCGGGCGCGACACCGGCACAGCCGTGATCGCGAGCTCGCTGAAGCTCGCGAAGAAGCTCGGCAAGGTCGGCGTCGTCGTCGGCAACTGCTTCGGGTTCGTCGCCAACCGGATGCTCGCCTACTACATGCGCGAGGCCTACCTCCTGCTCGAGGAGGGAGCGAGCGTGCCGCAGATCGATCGCGTGCTGACCGACTTCGGGCTGCCGGTCGGACCGTTCGGGATGCAGGACATCGCCGGGATCGACGTCGGCGCGCGCATCCGGCAGTACCTCGCGTCGATCGGAAAGACCCGCGCGGAAGGGCCGCAGTCCGCGATCCCGGATCGCCTCTACGAGATGGGCCGCTACGGCCAGAAGACCGGCGCCGGGTGGTACACCTACGACGCGCCCGGCAGTCGCAACCGCACGCCCGATCCGCTGATCGAGCAGCTCGCCGAGGAAGAAGCGAAGAAGCGCGGGATCCAGCGGCGGCCGGTCGCCGACGAGGAGATCGTCGCGCGCATCACGACGGCGCTGGCCAACGAGGGCGCGCGCGTGCTCGAGGACGGGTTCGCGACGCGCGCCGGCGACATCGACGTCGTCTACGTGTACGGATTCGGATTCCCGCGCCACCGCGGCGGCCCGATGTTCTACGCCGACACCGTCGGGCTGCCGACGGTGCTCGCGCGCGTCAACGAGTACCGTGCGCGCTTCGGCGATTACTGGGAGGCCGCGCCGCTGCTCGAGAAGCTCGTCGCCGAGGGGCGCGGGTTCTATTCCGACGCGGCGGTGCGCGTGTGAGCCGCTCCGACATCGACGTCGGCACGCTTCGCGATCGCGTCGGCCAGGAAGTCGCGGTCGGCGACTGGGTCGCGATCTCCCAGGCCCGCGTCGACCAGTTCGCCGACGTCACCGACGATCATCAATGGATCCACGTCGACACCGCCCGCGCCGAGGCAGAATCGCCGTTCAAGACGACGGTCGCGCACGGCTTCCTGACGCTGTCGCTCGTCTCCTCGCTGCTGCGCGACGCGATCCGCGTCAGCGGACTGCGGATGTCGCTCAACTACGGGCTGAATCGCGTCCGGTTCGTGTCGCCGGTGCCGACCGGGTCGCGGCTGCGCGGCCGCTTCACCGTCGGGACGGTCGAAGACGTCGACGACGACGGCGTCCAGACGATGTGGCGGATAACCGTCGAGCGCGAGGGGGGCCAAAAGCCGGCGCTCGTGGCCGAATGGATCGTGAGGTACTACCGCGACATCCCTCGGTCTTCGGCCCTTTCCCCGGCGCCCGACCCGCGCTAGAATCAGAGAGCCAGCCTGCCATGCCTGACATGGGTCGGTCATGACCTGTTCGAAATCGTTTCTCGTACTCGGGTTCGTCGCAGCGATCGGTCTTGCCTCCACGCCAGCGTATGCGCAGCGTCGCGGAGGCGGCGGACACGGCGGTGGCGGCGCGGCTGTCTCGCGCGGTCACGTCGGCGGGGGTGTCGTTGGCGGGCGCGTCGGGATCGGCGGACGCGTCGGCATCGTCGCGCCGCGGATCATCTCGCCGCGCATCATCGGCTACGGCGCGTACCGGCCGTATTACTACTATCGGCCGGGCATCTCGATCGGCTTCTACGCCGGGTGGGGCTACCCGTATTACTACGGCTACGGGTACCCGTATCCCTACTACTACCCGTACGCTTATCCGTATCCGTACTCGTATCCGGCGTACTCGTATCCCGCGTACTCGTATCCGGCTCAGCAGCCGTATCCGCAGCAGCAATATCCGCAGCAGCCGTATCAGCAGCAGCCCTATCAGCAGCAACAGCAGCCGTATCAGCAGGGATCGGTGACGGCGCAGCAGGCGCCGGCGAGCTACGGCGGCGTGCGGATACAGGGCGCGCCGCACGACGCGCAGATCTACGTCGACGGCTACTACGCGGGCATCGCCGACGACTTCGACGGCGACAACAAGCACCTGAATCTGACCGCCGGTCCGCACCAGGTCGAAATTCGTGTCAACGGCCAGCAGCCGGTGGGTTTCGACGTCAACGTGCCGCCGAACCAGACCGTCACCCTGCGCGTCCCCTAGCGGAACGGGCAAATTGGGGAGTTGGCGGGTTGGTGATTGCAGTCACCAACTCACCAACTCACCAACTCACCAACTCACCAATTCATCAGTTTCACCAATTCGCGATTCTCACCTTCCGATGTCCTCGTGCCAGACGTCGGGGCGCGCCTCGATGAACTCGCGCATCATCCGCACGCACCGTTCGTCCTGCACGACCTCCACCGCGACCCCTCTCGACCGGAGCAGCGCCTCCTCCCCCATGAACGTCTGGTTCTCGCCGACCACCACGCGGCGGATGCCGTACAGCAGGATGGCGCCCGAGCACATCGCGCAGGGCGAGAGCGTCGTGAACAGGGTGGCCTCGCGGTAGACCGACGCCGGCTGGCGCCCGGCGCGTTCGAGCGCGTCCATCTCGCCGTGGAGGATCGCGCTCCCCTGCTGGATGCGGCGGTTGTGGCCGCGCCCGATGATCCGTCCGCCGTGCACGATCACCGCGCCGATCGGGATGCCGCCCTCGCGCCGCCCCTGCTCAGCCTCCGCCACCGCCGCATCGAGGAACGAGTCAGCCATATCGCCATGGTACGCGTTTAGCAGTGACCTGCGTCGGAGGGTGAAAACATGCTCCACATGGCGCTCGTCTTTCTCGTGATCGGCATCATCGCGGCCCTGCTCGGGTTCACGACGATCGCCGGAGCGTCGTTCGCGATCGCGAAATTCCTCGCGGGCCTGTTCCTGATCCTGTTCCTGGTGTTCCTGATCATCGGGCTCTCGGCCGCGAGACGCATCGTCGACTGACGTAGAATGGAGAGCCTCGGCTCGAGCCGGGCTCTCCATTGAACTCTCGTTCCCTGCCCCTGCTTTCGGTCCTGCTCGTGGGTCTGGCGGCCGTCCTGTCGAGCCAGCCTGCATCCTCTCCCGCGCTGACGCTGCTGTCGAAAGAAGGGCGGCGCACGCTGCCGCTCACCATCGCCAACGATCAGGATCTGGTTGCGCTCGACGACCTCGCCGCCACGTTCCAGCTCCAGGTGCAGGACTCGCTCGGCGCCATCACCGTTTCGTACAAAGGGCGGACGATCGTGCTGACGCCCGACCAGTCGCTCGCCTCCGTGTCCGGCAGGTTGATCTCGCTGCCCGCGCCGCCCATCCGGTCGGGGCGACGCTGGCTGGTCCCGGTGGAGTTCATCAGCCGCGCGCTGGCGCCGATCTTCGACACGCGGCTCGATCTCCGGAAGTCTTCGCACCTGCTCGTCGTCGGCGACCTTCGGGTGCCGCGCGTCGTCGCGCGGTACGAAGTGCTGGGCTCGGCCGCGCGCCTGACGATCGACGCGACGCCGCGCGCGGACAGCACCGTGTCGCAGGACAACCAGCGCATTCTCGTCAAGTTCGACGCCGATGCGCTCGACATCGCCGCGCCGCTGCCCGTCCCCGGCGCACAGGCGCTCGTCACGAGCGTCCACCTCGCCGATCAGACGACGATCGCCGCCGACGTGGGCGCCCGGTTCGCGGGCTTCAAAGCGACGGCGCAGCCCGTCGACAACACCGCGCGGCAGGTGATCGATCTGATCGCGCCGACGGAGACGGCCGCGCAGGCGCCGCCGAACGCCCAGCCGCCTCCGCCGACGCCGATGCCTCCGCCCACCGAGCTGCCGCCGGCGCTCGGCACGCCGGTGTCGCCGATACGCACCATCGCCGTCGATCCCGGCCACGGCGGAGACGACGACGGCGCGCGCAGCGCGAGCGGGACGAAGGAAAAGGACATCACGCTGGCGGTGGCGCGCCGCGTCAAAGCGGTCGTCGAGGCGCGCCTCGGCGTCCGCGTCCTCCTCACGCGCGAGGACGACAAGACGGTCGCCCTCAACGATCGCACGGCGCTCGCGAACAACAACAAGGCGGATCTGTTCGTCAGCCTGCACGTCAACGCGTCTCTTCGACGGACGACGTCGGGCGCGACGATCTACGTCGCCCACTTCGACAAGGACGCCGCGGCCCGCGCGCTGCCCGAGGGCGGCGAGCGCGTGTCGACGTTCGGCGGCGGCCTGCGCGACATCGAGCTCGTGCCGTGGGATCTCGCGCAGACGCGCCACGTCGACCGCTCCGCCTCGTTCGCCGCGATGCTGCAGGAGCAGCTGACGCAGAAGATTCCGCTGACGGCCCATCCCGTCGACAGTGCGCCGCTGCGCGTCCTCGAATCGGCCAACATGCCGGCCGTGCTCGTCGAGCTGGGCTTCGTCACGAACGCCGATCAGGAAAAGCAGCTGACCAGCGACGCGTTCCAGGGCACGTTCGTGCAATCGCTGTACGACGCCGTCGTCCGCTTCCGCGATTCGCTCGCGCCGCCGGGAGGCACGCGGTGAACCGCTCGCGGCTGATCGTCGTCGGCGCCGTTGCCGCCATCGCGGTCGCGCTCGGGTGGCTGCTGTTCGTGACGCTGCCGCGGCGCTACGGCGGCACCGTCGCGACCAACGCGGTGAGCGCGGCGCCCGCCGCCGCGCCGGCGCCGAGCGGACGCAAGATCAAGGCGCGGCTGTTCTACGTCGCCGAGGACGGGCAGCACCTGACCGGCGTCGAGCGCGAAGTGGCGTACGGCGAAGGGGCGGTCGCGCAGGCGCGGGAGATCGTCGCGGCGCAGCTCGCGCCGGTGGCCGATCCGCTGGTCTCGGCGATTCCCGCGGGGGCCAGCGTCCGCGCGCTGTTCATCACCGATGCCGGCGACGCCTACGTCGACCTGTCGCGCGAAACGGTGTCGGCCCATCCGGGCGGCACGACGACGGAGCTGCTGACGGTCTACTCGATCGTCGACGCGCTGACGGTCAACCTGCCGGCGGTGCGCGCGGTGCAGATCCTGGTGGACGGCAAGGAGCAGGAGACGCTGGCCGGGCACGTCGACCTGCGGCGGCCGCTCGAGAAGAATCTCGACGTCGTACAATAGGCAGTTCACCGCTGGACCGTCGACGCGCACGGCCGTCGATCGTCTGTCGACGGGGTCAACTGCAGACTGTCAACTTCCATGAGAACCGATACGAGAGCGCCCAATCAGCTTCGCGAAACGACGATCCTGCCGCATTACCTGGTGCACGCCGAGGGATCGGTCCTCATCCAGGCCGGCGACACCAAAGTGATCTGCGCCGCCAGCGTCGAAGATCGCGTGCCGCCGTTCCTGCGCAACACGGGCAAGGGATGGGTGACCGCCGAGTACGGCATGCTGCCGCGCGCCACGAGCACCCGCACGCAGCGGGAAGCGTCGGCGGGCAAGGTCGGCGGCCGCACGCAGGAAATCCAGCGGCTGATCGGGCGGTCGCTGCGTGCCGTCACCAACCTGCAGGCGCTGGGCGAGCGGACGATCTGGCTCGACTGCGACGTCATCCAGGCGGACGGCGGCACGCGCACGGCGTCGATCACGGGTGCGTTCGTGGCGCTCGCGCTGGCGTGCGAGGTGATGCGGAGCCGCGGCATCCTCGCGCAGATTCCGCTCACCGACTACGTCGCCGCGATCAGCGTCGGCATCGTCGACACCGAGCCGCTGCTCGATCTGGCGTACGAGGACGACAGCCGCGCCGAAGTCGACATGAACGTGGTCAAGACGGGCAAGGGGCGGTTCATCGAGGTGCAGGGCACCGCCGAGGCGATGCCGTTCGACCGGGACGCGCTCGACACGCTGCTCGATCTGGCCGACCACGGGATCAAGCAGCTGGTGGAGAAGCAGCGCGCGATCGTCGGTCACCTGGTGAAATGATCCTGTCGCGCGCGACGGTCGAGACGCCGCTCGGTCCGATGCTGGCGCTCGCGTCGGAACGGGGGCTGTGCGCGCTGGAGTTCACGCGGTGTCTGACACCAACGGCCGAGCCGGGTGTCAGACACCCGACTCAGCAGCGGCTCCCGAAACTCGACGCGCGCCTCAAACGCCACTTCCCGCCGCACCAGATCATCGACCGCGAGTCCGACGCCATCGCACGCGCGCGGCAGTGGCTCGAACGCTACTTCCACGGCGCCGCCGCCGCCGTCGACGACCTCCCGCTCGACATGCACGGCGCCGACTTCGAGCGCCGCGTGTGGCAGGCGCTCCTGACCATTCCGCCGGGCGAGACGCGCAGCTACGGCGCCCTCGCGCACGCGCTCGGCAGCCCCGGCGCCGCCCGCGCCGTCGGCCTCGCCAACGGCGCCAACCCGATCGCCATCATCGTGCCCTGCCATCGAGTGATCGGATCGAACGGATCGCTCACCGGCTACGGCGGCGGCCTCGACCGCAAGACGTGGCTGCTGGATCACGAGCGCCGCTGGCGCCGCGATCAGCTGTTCTGACGCGATCCGCCAGTCAGCGCTTCTCGAGCACGGCGCCCCAATTGAGCACCACCGTGAAGGGCGCGTGCATCGCGTCCGCTCCCGGTTCGATCACGAGAATGCGCTGGCCCTCCGGGCCGACGCTGTAGGAGTACTGGTTCGCGCTCGACGGCGTGAACGGCGCGTCGAGCAGCCGTTTCGGCGTGCCCACGCGAAACGGCAACCGCGGCTCGACCGGCACGGCCATCAGCGGCCCGGAGCCGTTGACGTTGCTCGAGGCGACGAAGAACAGTTCCTGGCCGTCGCTCCGCCAGCGCGGACGGATGCCGCCCCCGTGCGAGACGAGCCACTTCGCGCCGGTGAACGGAAACGGCTGCACGAAGATCTCCTGGACGCCGTTCGCGTCGGAGCTGTAGGCGAGCCACTTGCCGTCCGGTGAAAAGCGGCCGTTGAACTCGGTGCCTTCGATGGCGGTCAACGCCGCCGGCGGACCCGGCCTGACGAGGAACAGCGTGCCCTTCGCGGAGCCCCCGTCCCTGGGGACGCTCCGCATGACGAACGCCGACGCGTCGGGCAACCAGTCGTTGAACCCACCGAAGCGGCCGCCGTCCGACTCGCGGTAGAGCGGTTCCTCGACGCCGCCGCCGTCGACGCGCTTCTGGAAAATCGTCCGCTCGTGGTTGAAGACCAGAAGCCGGCCGTCGGGCGACCACTTCGGAAGCACGCCGCCCGAGAAGGTGAACTGCGTCTGAAGTCCGGTGCCCGAGTCGATCAGCCACACGTTCGTGGCGCCGTCGCGCGGCTCGATGCGCTCGACGGCCACGTGCCTGCCATCGGGCGCAATCTCCACCGTGTTGTAGCGCTCCGGCGATCCAAGCGCGCCCAACCGCGTTCCCGATCGGTCGAACCAGGTGAGGTGGTTCTGGACGTCGATGCTTCGATACGCCAGCACGCCGAGGCGGCTCACCGAAAACGGCGCCGCGGCGCCGACGGCCATCACCGGGATCGTCGCATCGGCCAGAACGATCGCGTCGCCGCTCGCCTCCAGCGTGCCGACATCGAAACGCTGCGCCAGGAGCGTGCCGTGGCGGACGAACACCAGATGGCCGGAGTTCGCGCCATCCTCCGTCGGCGCGAACAGCGCCGCCGAATCGGCGTCGACGACACGCCGGCCCGGCTGCGATTCGAGGCTGCCGACGTGGATCGTGTTGCCGCCCGACGATCGATGCGCGGTGTACAGAAATCGCTTGCCGTCGGGCAGGAACGCCGGCGACCAGTGCGCCACCTCGTTGTTCGATCGATCGAGCCTCGTCACCGGCGTGGGCTCGCCGCCGTTCGCCGCGACGCGATAGAGAAACGTCGACGTGTCGGGCGCGAACACGACGACGCCGTCGCGGCTCCAGGTGCCGCCGAATCCATAGGGCGCGTCGCAGATCACCTGTGCGGGGCCGCCGTCGGGAGGAACCCTCTTCAGCTGATGCTGCGCGAAGAAGGCGATGAACCGGCTGTCGGGCGACCAGAACGGGTACCGCGCATCGTCGGTGCCGGCCAGCGGCGCCGCCGCGAGGCCATCGAGCGGCCGAACCCACAAGCGGCTGCGGCCGTCGGCGGACGTGGCCGTGAACGCGAGGAACCGGCCGTCTGGCGAAAGCGAGAGGTACTCGCTCGCGACGCTCGCCTCGGGCGGCGGGAGCACCGAGAGCCGCTGGACGCGGTCGTCGATCCGGCGTGGAGACTGGCGGCTGCCCGCCGTCCAGAATCCACCCGCGGCGGCGAGCAGGACGCACGCCGCGGCCATCCACGTTCGGCGGTCGGACCACGTCGTGCGCGCTCGAGAGGCGCCCTCCTCGACGTGCGACAGCGCGTCGGCGATCTCCAGCCGCGCGTCCGCGATGTCGTGCAGCCGGTCGTCGGCGTTCTTCGTGAGACACCGCTTCAACAGCCTGACGATCGACGGCGGCACGTCCGCAGGCAGTGCGCTCCAGTCCGGCTCGCGCTCGATGACCTTCGCAAGCGAACCCGGCGCCGTGTCGGCGTGGAACAGCACGGTCCCGGTCAGCATCTCGAACAGGACGCAGCCGAACGCCCAGACGTCCGTGCGCTTGTCGACTCGTCGACCGCGCGCCTGTTCCGGGCTCATGTACGCGGCCGACCCGAGGATCACGCCCGGCTGCGTCACGTGCGGCCCCGGCGCCGGCGTCGGCGCGGCGTCGGACGCGTCGCTGCCGCTCGCCTTGGCGAGTCCGAAATCGATCACCTTGATCCGGCCGTCCGGAGAGAGCTTGATGTTCGACGGCTTCAGATCGCGATGGACGATCCCTTTTTCGTGCGCCGCTTCGAGCGCCTGGGCAATCTGGCGCGCCGCCGCAAGCGCCTGGTCGAGCGGCAGCGGCCCCGCGGCGAGACGGTCCGCCAGGGTGGGGCCGTCGACGAGCTCGAGAATCAACCCGCGCACGTTGTCGACGTCGAGCGTGCCGTAGATGGCGCCGATGTGCGGGTGATTCAGCGTGGCGAGCAGCCGCGCCTCGCGCTCGAACCGCGCGAGCCGGTCCGCGTTCGACGTGAAATGCGGCGGCAGAATCTTGATCGCCACGTCGCGATCGAGCGTCGTATCACGCGCCCGGTACACCTCGCCCATCCCGCCGGCGCCAAGCAGCGAGCCAACGTCGTACACGTCCAGGCGAAGGCCGGTCAGATCGCGGCCCGGCGCGCCGGACGGGCGGGCGTCGGCGGCGCCCGCAAACACGTCGGCCGCGAGCGCCGCCAGCGGCGTGGACAGAAACCCTTCCGCCGCCTGCGCGTTCGCCAGCAGCGCCTCGACGTCGTGCCGGAGGTCTCGATCGCTCCCGCAGGCGACGGCGACGAAGGCCGCGCGCTCGCGGAGCTCCCGGCCCAACGCGGCCTCGCAGATCGCCTCGATTCGCGCGCGCCGGTCAGCGAACGGCATCGGCGTCGCCCTGCAGATCGCGCAGCAGCCACAGCTTCGCGAGCCGCCAGTCGCGTTTCACGGTGTCGGACGACACCTGCAGCGCCGCAGCCGTCTCCTCGATCGTCAGACCGCCGAAGAACCGCATCTCGACGACGCGCGCCTTGCGTGCGTCAGCGGACGCCAATCTCTCCAATGCGCGATCGAGCGCCAGCAGGTTGAAGTCGAGCTCCGGGGCGACCGCCACGGCGTCGGTCCAGGGCACGCGGCAGGCGTCGCCGCCGCGTTTCTGGTATCCGCGCGATCGCGCATGATCGACCAGGACCCGGCGCATCAACCGGGCCGCGATGCCCAGGAAGTGGGCGCGATCCTGCCACGCGACGGACCGGGCGTCGACGAGCCGCACGAACGCCTCGTTGACCAGCGCCGTCGCCTGCAGCGTATGGTCCTTGCGCTCGCGCGCCATATAGGCGCGAGCCAGGCGGCGCAGCTCCGCCTCGACGAGCGGCAGCAGCTCGTCGAGCGCACCGTCGTCGCCGTTCGTCCACGCCCGCAACAACCGCGTGACTGCGCGTGCTTCGCCGGTGGGCAACCGTCCTCCTGTCGCGTACGCGGCCATTCTACGCATTCCGGTTCGCGCCGTCCCCTCTTCATCCTTTTGGTCGCCATTCCCGCATTTCGACGTGGAGGCCGTGATCAAGGGAATGCGCTGGAGCTGGACGCCGGCCATCGTGGCAACGGGATTGGTCGCGGCCGGAACCGTCGGAACCGTCGCGGCGGCCGGCACGTCGGCCCGGTTGCGGACCGCCGGCACTGTCGTCGCGCACGTCGAGAACCTGGCGCGCCTGCCCATGTCCGACGTCGAGGGCGCCGAGCGGATCGTCGGCCGGACGCTCCAGGACGCTGCCGTCGCCATCGAATGGGCGCACGATGCCGAACCGCCGGCCGAGATGCCACGCATCGGCGACATGCACATCCGCGTGCGGCTGCTCGGAGGCGCGCCGCCAGGGCGGATCGAACGGCGCGGCGACAGAGACGACGTGCTTGGATTCGCGACGGCGGACGCCGGATCCCACGCGCTCGTGGCGTATGTGCTCGCCGACCGTGTCGCCGCGAAGGCGTCCGTCGGACGCTACCCGGTCGCCTGGCTGCTCGGCGACGTGATGGCGCACGAAGTCGGTCACCTGCTGCTGCCGTCCGGGTACGGCCACTCGAACAAAGGCGTCATGCGGCCGCAGGTGCAGGCGCGCATCGGTGCGGCGCCCCGCTTCACCGATGAAGAGGCCGCGTTGATTCGACAAAGAGCGCGTCAGCACTTCACCGAAACCGATACATGGAGGTTGCAATGAGAAGCATGACATTGACGTGGGCCGCATGCGCGATGGCGGTCGTGGCATCGGCCGCGGGTGTGCGCGGACTGACGCGGGATCGCAGCGACGATCAGGGGCGGCGCTCTCCCGCGCTGCGGCATTTCCGCGGGTTGATCAACGACTACACGCCGTCGGCCGCGGTGGTCGGCGGTGGGCCGTACGAAATGCGGGGCAAGTGGTCGCTGGACGTGGACGAACGCGTCGGCACTGCCGCGTTCTCGGCGGTGATGAACATGGAAACGTCCGACTACGGCATCGTGCAGGGCACGGTCAACAAGGACGACCCGACGACGCGGAGCGCGCACACGCATCACATCAGCATGACCGGCGCGGTGGTCACCGCCGACTGGGCCGCGAGCTGCCCGAAGTTCAGCCCCGCCGTGACCGATGGGTTCGTGGTCACCGGCTCGGCCTTCATCACCGGCAACGGCGGCGGCGCGCCCTTCGGCAATCCCTCGCCGTTGACCGTCTGCGTGTTGGGAGGAACCGTCGTCAAGTACTCGAACGTGACGCTGTCATTCGGGAAGCCGGCGGCCAATCACTTCGGACTGCAGCCCGTGCACGGCGTCGTCAGCCACTGTTCGGGACGGTGGGAGCAGTCGTCGGACGACTGCACGGTGGATCAGTAAGAGCCCTGTCCTCGGGGGTGTCAGACACCGATGCGAGCTTGCGCGGTATCCGCGGCTGCCGGCGGTGCGGTGCGGGTGTCACGATCCACAGGTGTCAGACACCAAGGCACCGGTGTCTGACACCGAGGTCGGCGGTGTCTGACACCAGGCCTCGCGACATGGCACAGAACGGCACGCGCGCCAACCCCGAATTCGGTTCCGTCTCGTACCACATGTCGGGTGCCGATCGCGATCACGTCTCGGCGCACGAAGTCACGATTGCGGTGCCCGCGGCGACCCGCGCGTCGCTCGGCTTGCCCCATAAGCGGCGCGACAACGGTGTCTGGATCATGAACGCCGGCACGTCGACCGCGCACATCATGATCCAGGGCGCTGACTCGCCGCGACGTCGATTCAACCCGCCGGTCGGTCGAGACGTGCCCGGAGAGCGGCGAAGGCCTTTCCGCGGTGGCTGACGGCCGATTTCTCCTCCGCGCTCACCTCCGCCAGCGTGCGGCCGTACGGCGGATAAAAGAAGATCGGATCGTAGCCGAAGCCCCCACTGCCTTTCGGCGCGGCGGCGATCCGTCCCTCCACGGTGCCGCGCGTTTCGAACAGGATCTCGCCGTCGCGCGCGAGCGCCAGCGCGCACACGAACCGCGCGGCGCTCCCGTCGCAGCCGCGCGTCCGGAGCGCGTCGTAAATCAAATCGAACTTTTCGGGGTAGCTCGCGTCGCGGCCGCCGTATCGCGCCGACTCCACGCCGGGCGCGCCCTCGAGCGCATCGATTTCCAGGCCCGAGTCCTCGGCGACCACCAGCTCGCCGGTGGCCTTCGCGTACGCCAGCGCTTTGAGGCGGGCGTTTTCGGCAAACGTTCGCCCGTGTTCTTCCGGCGGCTCGATCGGCGGAAAGCGGTCGAGGCCGACGAGCTCGTACGGCACGTCGCCGAGAATCGCGCGGATCTCACGCACCTTGTTCCGGTTGGTGGTGGCAAGCACCAGTCGACGGTTCACGGTCGACCAGTTTACCGAGGTCGGGAGGAAGTGGCCGCGGGCGGCGACCCGAAGGTCGACCGCCCGGGGAAGTATGGGAAGGAGTTCGGCCGGCTGGCTGACGGCTCACAAGGCATGACTTACGGGCCAGCCGGACGGCGGGGTTCCTCGAAATCGAGGAAAGTGTTACGCGGCCGCGATCGTCCGCGACCGAATCGACGCTTTGACCGGCGTGGCGCTCTCGACGCGCATGAACGCCCCGTCTCGCGTCCTGAACAGAAACTTGGCCTCGACCAGGGTCCCGAGCAACGCGTCACACGAAGCGGCGTCCAACCCCCACAGGCGTCGCGCCTGCGCTTCGGTGACCCTCAGCCCGGGCATCTCCAAGAACTCGCCCTGGACTCGCCGCAGCACTTCGTCCGTTGCGCGTAGCGGCTCTGGCGGCATCGACCCTCCGTAGAACGACTCTTACTGCCTGGGAATTACCGGGGAATAAAAGGAGCAACGGATGTGCCACGGCACGCCTCGTCCGTACAGTACGTAGCGCGATTCCACTCGCGCGCTTTTCCTCCGAAATCCGAATCCTCCATCGGGGCGGCGCGATCACGCATCGAAGCGCGGGTGTTTGCGCCTCGACATCGCGTGTAGGAATTCATTTCAGGAACCGTCCACGCGGGTGCACCCGAATTTGCATCGGCACCGGCATGACCACGAACAACAGCGGACTCAATCTGACAGTGCATCGCGCCGCGGGGAGCGTGTGGGAACGTCGCGGGTGGGACGGATCGCGCGAGCTCGCGTTGACCCGATGGCTGGTCGGCGTCGGCGGCGCCGCCCTCGCAATCCAGGGGCTGCGGCAGCGCAGTACGGCGGGATCGATGCTGGCCGGCATCGGCGGCTCGCTCGCCTGGTGGGCGATGACGGGCGAGGGCGACCTGTCGGACGCGCGCCGCTGGTTCGCGTCGGCGCTCGAGCGCGTCGGCTGGCGCCGAGCCGATCTCGTGCACGACGCCTCGGAGGACTCCTTCCCGGCCAGCGACGCGCCGTCGTGGACGCCGACGACCGGCACGGGCGTGCGGCACGGAGCGCGGAGCCGCTGACCATGCTGCGCGCCTTTCGCATCCCGATCAGCTGGAAGGAGCTGCTCAAACGCACGGCGAACGAGGTGATGGCGGACAACTGCCTGAACCTCGCCGCGCAGCTGGCCTACTACTTCTTCCTGGCGCTGTTTCCGGCGCTGCTGGTCCTGATCGCGATCATCAGCTTCTTCCCGGTGCACGATCTGATGAACACGATCGTCGCCACGCTCGGGCGCATCGCGCCCGGCGAGGTGCTCGACATCGTGCGCGATCAGATCACGAAGATCGCGAACGGCAACAAGGGCGGGCTGCTGACCGTCGGCGTGCTCGGCGCGATCTGGAGCAGCTCCTCGGCGATCACGGCGATCGTGTCGGCGTTCAACGACGCGTACGACATCCAGGAAAGCCGGCCCTGGTGGAAGGTCCGGCTGCTCGCGATCGGCCTCACGATCGCCTTGACCATCTTCATCGTCGTCGCCACGGCGCTCGTGCTCGTCGGGCCGACGCTGGCGGAGAAGGTCGCCGCGTGGTTCCATCTCGGCGGCGCCTTCGAGTGGACGTGGAAGATCGTGCAGTGGCCGATCGTGTTCGGGCTGGTCAGCATCGCGGTCGCGATCGTCTACTACTATGCGCCGGACGCCGTGCAGGAGTTCGTCTGGATCACGCCGGGTTCGGTGTTCGCGACGGCGCTGTGGCTGTTGATTTCGCTCGGCTTCAAGTTCTACGTCCAGAACTTCACGTCGTACAACGCCACCTACGGTGCCATCGGCGGCGTCATCGTGCTGATGCTGTGGTTCTACGTGTCGAGCCTCGCGCTGCTGGTCGGCGCCGAGCTCAATTCGGAAATCGAGCACGCGTCGCCCTACGGAAAGGATCCGGGCGAGAAAGTGCCCGGCGAAAAGGCGAAGCTCGGCGTCGTGGCCGAGCGCGAATACGAAAAACAGAAGGCCGCGGGCACGCTGAAGCCCGCGATCGCCGCGGCGAACTGCGACGTCGACGACGAGCTGCCGCCGGCGGTGCCGGCTGCGCCGCCCCCGCCGCGCGCGAGCGACTGGATCCTGAGCGGCGTCATTCTCGGCCAGGCCGCGACGCTCGCGTGGTTCAAGCTGCGGTCTCGCTTCAAGCGAATCAGCGCGTGATGCCGCGCGCGGCCGCCGTCAACTGCCGGTCGTAAAGCTCCATACCGCGCTCGTCGCCGTCTTCCCTGCGGCGGTCCGCGACACGACCTTCCAGTAGTAGGTCGTGTGCGCGGCCAGCCCCGACACGCTGAACTGCTTCAGATCCGACGTCGACTCGCTCGGCCCGAGATGCACGTCGGCGGCGATCTTCGTCGTGGGCGACGACGACGTGCCGAGATAGACGTCGTAATAGTGCGCCCACGGCCCCGCGTACCACTGCAGGGTGATCGGCCGTGCGTATCCGCTGCCGCCGTTCTTCGGATGCGCCGGCTTCGGCGTGTCGGGCGGCAGCGGCGCGAACGCCTTCGTCTCCGCGTTGCCCGTCGCGTTGGTCCACTTGCGCGTGAACTGATCGACGAACCACGTGAACATCGCCGGCTTGTCCGCGACGAAGTAGTTGTGCTCCTGCTGCGCGTCGTCGGACGGCGACGTCCAGTTCGACGACCCGAAGATCACCGTGTGCTGCGCGTGCAGGACGACGCTCTTCTGGTGGTTGAGGCCCGCGTGCGCGCGGATGCGCACCTTCACGCCGGCGGCCCACATCCGATCCACGTTCCACGCGTCCCACAGCCGCGCGGGGTTGCGGTATTCGGTCGGCTCGGTGATGAGGCGCACCGGCACGCCGCGCTTCACCGCCGCGATCATCGCGTCCGCGTGCGTCTGCTGCGTGATGCGGAACATGATCGCGTCGATCGCGGACGTCTCCGCGTCGTACCGGTCGATCGCGCGCGCCGCGTAGCTCTGGCCCGGCGGGAAATTCAGATCGGCGTCGATCGCGTACTGCGGGTAGCTGCGCACGAGCGGGTTGACGACGTTCGCGTAGTCCGCGAAGCTGCTCGTGTCGATCCACGAGTCGTCGAACTTCCGCATGAAGCTGTCGACGATCGCGGGGTCGTCGGTGTAGTAGATCGACTCGTCGACGTAGTTCTGGTAGGGCGCCACCGGCACCCACGCGTTGTCGCTGTAGTTCGCGCCGCTGAATTCGACGACGTGCTGCCCCGCGAACACCATGGTCTTCCAGTGCAGGATGGCCGACGCGACGCGCTTGCGCATCGGGATGCCCGCGTTCGCGAACGCGTCGAGGATCCCCTGGTTGAACGCCGACGACTCGTCGCCGCGCGGGTCGACCAGCAGCCGCACGCGCACGCCCGCGTTGTGGCGCGCGACGATGTGCTGGACGTACCGGTTGTCCTCCATGAACCAGAAGCCGACGTCGATCTCCTGCGTCTCCGCGTCGATCAGGCTCAACAATTTGGTCCGGCAGTTCTCGAACGAGGGGTCGCACAGCTGGTCCATGGCGCCGGCGGCGCGCGGCCGGAGAAAACACGTGACAATCAGCGTGACGAAGACGGCGTAGCGCATACGCGCGGCGATGGAGCGAAGTCGATGCCGAAACGCGGCGGGCGAATCGGCCCGTTTCGACCGGCCCGCTGTCGGGCGCCGCGACGAATATGAAAAAAGTGCGCGGGGGATCCCGACTCCGGCTGCCGTGAGTAGAATGCGATCGGTGGAAAACGTTTTCCGTTTTTTGTTCAAGTATCCGCCGCTGATGTTCCATCAGGGGGACGTCGCGTGGAGCGTCTCGCGATCGATGGTGGCGGCGTGCGTGGCCGCCGCGCTGGTCGGCGCGCTCGCGCTCGTGACCTATCGCGGCCTCGCCGCCGCGTCCCGCCCGCGCGACCGGATCGTGCTCGTGACGCTGCGCCTCGGCGCGCTCGCGGTGCTGCTCGTGTGCCTCTTCCGGCCGACGCTGGTCCTCAAGGCGGCGGTGCCGCAGCAGAATTTCCTCGCCGTGCTCGTCGACGACTCGCGCAGCATGGCGATTGCCGACACCGACGGCCAGCCGCGCAGCGCGTTCGTGCAGCAGCAGCTCGCCGCGCCGCGCGCGAAGCTGCTCGACGCGCTGTCGCGGCGGTTCGTCGTCCGCTTCTTCCGCTTCGCCTCGACCGCCGATCGCGCCGCGTCGGCGGCCGACCTGAAGTACGACGGGACGGCGACGCGGGTCGGCGCCGCGCTCGATCGCGCGCGCGACGAGCTGTCGGGCCTGCCGCTCGCCGGGATCGTGATGGTCACCGACGGCGCCGACACGTCCGACGCCGCGATCGACGAATCGCTGGCGAGCCTCAAGGCGCGATCGATTCCGGTCTTCACCGTCGGCGTCGGCCAGGAGCGCTTCGCGCGCGACGTCCAGGTGACGCGCGTCGAGACGCCGCGCAGCGTGCTGAAGGGCACGTCGCTCGTCGTCGACGTCGTGCTGTCGCAGACCGGCTACGGCGGCCAATCGGTGCCGCTCACGGTCGAGGACGCCGGCCGCATCGTCAGCTCGCAGACGGTGAAGCTGCCCGCCGACGGCGAGTCGGCGACGGTCCGCGTGCGCTTCACGGCCGCGGAAGCGGGCGCGCGGCTCTTCAGCTTCAAGGTGGCGCCGCAGGACGGCGAGCAGGTGACGCAGAACAACGTGCGCGACGCCCTGATCCAGGTGAACGACCGCGTCGAGAAGGTGCTGTACTACGAGGGCGAGCCGCGCTTCGAGTACAAGTTCATCCGGCGCGCGGTCGGCGACGATTCGGTGCTGAAGCTCGCGGCCGACAAGAACCTGCAGGTCGTCTCGCTCGTGCGCACCGCGGAGAACAAGTACTACCGCCAGAGCGTGTCGAACCCCGACGAGGTGATCGCCGGCTTCCCGAAGACGCGCGAAGAGCTGTTCCAGTACCGCGCGCTGATACTCGGCAGCGTCGAAGCGGCGTCGTTCACGCCCGAGCAGCTGCGGATGATCGCCGACTTCGTCAGCAAGCGCGGCGGCAGCCTGATGATGCTCGGCGGCCGGCGCGCGTTCGCCGAAGGCGGCTGGGGCGGCACGCCGGTCGGCGACGTGCTGCCCGTCGTCATGGGCGCGGCCAACGCGAAGTACTTCGCGCCCGATATCAGCATCCGGCCCACGCGCGCCGGCGCGACGTTCCCCGTCACGCAGCTCGCCGACACCGAGGACGCCTCGGCGAAGAAGTGGGACGAGATGCCGGAGCTGTCGGCGACGAACCAGATTCGCGAGGTGAAGCCGGGCGCCACCGTGCTGCTGACCGGCACCGACAAGTCGCGCCAGGATCACGTCATCCTCGCCTACCAGCGCTACGGCCGCGGGAAGGCGGTCGCGATGCCGGTGCAGGACGTGTGGCTGTGGCGCATGTCCGCGAAGATGGGCGTCACCGACACGACGCACGCGATGTTCTGGCGCCGCATGATCCGGTGGCTCGTCGACGGCGTGCCGGATCAGGTGAACGTCACGACCACGAGCGACCGCGTGGAACCGGGCGAGCCGATCAGGATCGCCGCCGAGGTGCTCGACACCGCGTACGCCGAGGTCAACGACGGCCGCGTCGTCGCGCACGTCACCGCCCCCTCGGGGAAGACCACCGACGTGCCGGTGGACTGGACGGTGACGCGCGACGGCGACTACCGCGCCAACGTGGTGCCCGACGAGACCGGCATCTACGACATCAAGGTGACCGCCGAGCGCGACCAGAAGACGCTGGGCACCGGCTCGATGCACGTGCGGGTGTCGGCGGGCGACGCGGAATACTACGACGCCGCGATGCGCGCGCCGCTGCTCAAGCGGATCGCGGACGAGACCGGCGGGCGCTTCTTCACCCCGTCGAACGTCGCCTCGCTGCCCGAAGCGATCAGCTACAGCGGCCGCGGCGTGACGGTCGTCGAGGAGCGCGAGCTCTGGGACATGCCGGCGCTCTTCGTGCTGCTCATCGCCCTCGTCTCGGCTGAATGGGGATACAGAAGGGCGCGCGGGCTCGCATGAACGCGGTTCGCGCGCTTCGCGTCTTCGCCGTCCTGGTGGCGATCGCGGGCGTCGCGCCGCTGCGCTCCGCGTCCGCGCAGACGACGCGCATCCTCGTCGTCGCGGGCGTGCCGGGCGACGCCGAGCACGCGCAGAAATTCGACGCGTGGGCGAAGACGTTCATCGACGCCGCGAAGAAGAAGGACGCCGTCCCCGACGCGAACATCGTCTACCTGGCCGACAAGCAGGCGACGAAGGCGGCCGTCGAGAAAACGCTGGCGGAGTTCGCGTCGGCATCGAAACCGAACGACACCGTGGTCGTTCTGCTGATCGGGCACGGCAGCTTCGACGGCAGCACCGCCGCCTTTAACCTGATGGGCCCCGACCTCACCGCCGCCGACTACGGGAAATTGCTCGGCCGCTTCGCGTCGCAGAAGGTGGTGTTCGTCAACACCGCGAGCTCGAGCGGCGCCTTCCTGCCGGCGGTCGCCGCGCCCGGCCGGATCGTGATCACCGCGACGAAGACGGGCGGCGAACGCAACGAGACCGAGTTCGGACAGTATTTCACCGCCGCCTTCGGCGACGAAGCCGCCGACCGCGACCGCAACGGCCACGTCTCGATGCAGGAAGCGTTCGATTACGCCCGGACGAAAGTGACCGAGGCCTTCAAGCAGAAAGGGCTCATCCTGACCGAGCACGCCGTGCTGGACGACGGCGCCGAGGGGCGGCTGGCGTCGAGCGCCTATCTCGGGATCGGACGCGCCGACGCCGCGTTGAATGCCGACCTCGCCGACCCCGCGGTCAAGGCGCTGGTCGACGAGCGCGACGCGATCCAGCGGCAGATCGAAGCGCTCCAGCTGCAGAAGGCGTCGATGGACCCGGCGAAGTACGATACGGCGATGGAGCGGCTGCTGACCGATCTCGCGCTGAAGACGAAAGCCATTCGCGATCGGCAGGCGAAAAAATGACCCGCGCCGTCGTCGCCACGCTGCTCGTCGTCGGCCTCGGCGCCGGCACCGCGCTCGCGCAGCGCCGGGGCGGCTACGGCGGCGGCATGCGGTTCGGCGGCGGCAGCGGCGCGCCGATTGCGCCGAACCTCCCCTACGACGGGCGCTTCACGTTCATCCGGCTCCGGTACGGTCCGCCGATTCCGTACCAGACGCAGCGCGTCGGATGGTCGCACGACTACCCCGAGGGCGAGCAGCACTTCACGAAGATCCTCAACGAGCTGTCCTATCTCGGCGCGCGCGTCGAGCAATCGAACGTCATGGCGCTCGACGACCCGGAGCTCTCCCGCTACCCCGTCGCGTACATGTGCGAGCCGGGCCGCTGGCAGATGACCGACGACGAGGCCGCCAAATTCCGGGCGTACCTGCTCAAGGGCGGCTTCGTGTTCTTCGACGACTACCGCGGGCCGTACGACTGGAACAACTTCGAGCTGCAGATGCGGCGCGTGCTGCCCGAGGGGCAGTGGCTGGATCTGGAGCTCTCGAACCCCGTCTACCACGTGTTCTTCGAGATCAAGACGCTCGACGTGCCGCAGTATTACGATCGGGGGGCCGCGTCGTTCCGCGCCATCTACGAGGACAACGATCCGACGAAGCGCATCGTCGCGCTGGCAAACTTCAACACCGACATCTCGGAATACTGGGAGTGGTCCGACACGGGCCTGAAACCGATCGACGAGTCCAACGAAGCGTACAAAATCGGCGTCAACTACATCATCTACGGGATGACTCACTGATGGCTCTCGATACTGTGGAATTCGAATCGGCCGACGACATCGCGCTCGCGGATCGCATGAAGGCGGGACGCCAGGCCATCATCGCCGAGCTGAGCAAGCGCATCATCGGCCAGTCCGACGTCATCGAGCTCGTGCTGCTGACGCTGTTCGTCGGCGGCAACAGCCTGATCGTCGGCGTCCCCGGGCTGGCGAAGACGCTCCTCATCGCGACGCTCGCGCGCGTCCTCGACCTGAAGTTCAACCGCATCCAGTTCACGCCGGACCTGATGCCGTCCGACATCACCGGCACCGACATCATCCAGGAGGACGTGACGACCGGCCGGCGCCAGATGGTGTTCTCGCCGGGGCCGGTGTTCGCGAACATCGTCCTCGCCGACGAGATCAACCGCACGCCGCCGAAGACGCAGGCGGCGCTGCTCGAGGCGATGCAGGAGCATCGCGTGACGATCCAGGGGCGCACCTACGACCTGGCCGAGCCGTTCTACGTCTTCGCGACGCAGAACCCGATCGAGCTGGAGGGCACCTATCCCCTGCCCGAAGCGCAGCTCGATCGGTTCATGTTCCACATCGTCATCGAGCACCCGCCCGAGGACGAGGAGCTGGGGGTCGTGCGCGCGACGACGGCGATCATCGATCCGCATTTCGAGCGGACGGTGAACGGCGACGATCTGATGGCGTTCCAGCGCCTCGTGCGGCGCGTGCCCGTGGCCGACCCGGTGCTGCGCTACGCGCTGAGCCTGGTGCGCACCAGCCGGCCCAAGTCGAAGCAGGCGCCCGACAGCGTGAAGAAGTACGTGGCGTTCGGCGCGAGCGTCCGCGCGGCGCAGTTCCTCGTGCTCGGCGCGAAGGCGCGCGCGCTGACCAGCGGCCGCTACCACGTCAGCTTCGACGACGTGCGCGCGATGGCGCATCCGGTGCTGCGGCACCGCGTGCTGACCAACTTCCGCGCCGAATCGGAGGGGGTCACGACCGACTCGATCATCGACGAACTGCTCTCGACCGTGGCGGTACCGAAGTCCGGGATGTAAATGTCGTCGCAGTCCATTCCCGGCGCGCGCTTCGTCGATCCGAAGATCCTGTCGCGGATCGGCAACCTCGAGCTGATGGCGCGAACCGTCGTGGAGGGGTTCATCAACGGCCTCCATCGCGCGCCCTTCTTCGGCGCGTCGATCGACTTCGCGGAGCACCGCGGCTACGTCGCCGGCGACGACATCCGCCGCGTCGACTGGCGGCTGTTCGCGCGGACCGACCGCTTCTACGTCAAGCAGTACGAAGCCGACACGAACACCAACCTGACGATCCTGATGGACGTGTCGAAGTCGATGGCGTTCGCGAGCCGCGGCATCCCGAAGCTCGAATACGGATCGTTCGTCGCCGCGTGCCTGGGGTACCTCGCCCAGCGGCAGCGCGATCGCGTCGGCATCATCACGTTCGATCAGGACATCGTCACCCACGTGCCGCCGTCGGCGAAGCACTTCAACGTCGTGCTGCACACGCTCGACCGCGCGAAACCCGAGCGGGCCGGCAATCTGCCGATCCCGCTGAACAAGATGGCCGAGCACTTCAAGCGCCGCGGCATCGTCGTGCTGATCTCCGATTTCTACGAGGAGCCCGACGCCGTGCTCGACGCCATCAAGCCGCTCAAGTTCCTGGGCAACGATCTGATCGTGTTCCACGTGCTCGACCCGGCCGAGATCGATTTCGGCTACGACGATGCGTCGAGCTTCGAGGACCTCGAGAGCGGCGAGCAGATCCCGGTGGTGCCGCAGTCGCTCGCGAAGGAGTACCGCGAGCTGGTCCGCGCGCACATCGACGCGCTGCAGACGAAGTTCTCGGAGCACCGCATCGACTACACGCTGCTCAACACCGGCGAGCCGCTCGACCGCGCGCTGTTCTCGTACCTCTCGAGCCGTGAGCGGCTGATGAGGGTGCGATGACCTTCCTCACGCCGCTGTTCCTGGTGGGCCTCGGCGCCATCGCCATTCCGGTGCTCGTGCACCTGATCCAGCGCGAGAAGAAGCGCGTGGTCCAGTTCCCGTCGCTGATGTTCGTGCGGCGGATTCCGTACCAGTCGGTCAGGCGGCGCCGGATCCGGCACTGGTTCCTGCTGCTGCTGCGCACCGCGGCGATCGCGCTGATCGTGCTGGCCTTCGCGCGGCCGTTCGTCAACCGCAGCGCGGCCACCGCCGTCGCCGCGCAGGGCGCGCGCGACATCGTCATCCTGCTCGATCAGTCGGCGAGCATGGGCTACGGCGACCATTTCGAGAAAGCGAAGGACGCCGCCCGCAAGATCGTGCGCGGCATGGCCGCCGACGATCGGGCGACGCTCGTGCTGTTCGCCAAGAACGCCGAGGAGAACATGCGCGCGACCTCGGATCGCGCGCGGCTCGAGGGCGCGATCGACGCGGCGAAGGTCACGTCCGGCGCGACGCGCTACGGGCCGGCGCTGAAGCTGGCCGACAGCATCCTGAGCCGCTCGCCGATGAAGCGGCGCGAAGCGGTGCTGGTCAGCGATTTCCAGAAGAGCGGCTGGAGCGGCTCGGAGGACGCGAAGTTCCCCGAGGGCATGTCGCTCGCCACCGTGTCGGTCGCCTCGCCCGACACCGCGAACCTCGCGGTGCCGTCGCTGACCTTCGGCCGCACGCATTTCGCCAGCCAGGAACGCGTGGTCGTCACCGCCGGGCTGACCAACAAAGGCGACGCGCCGATGAAGGACGTCCCGGTGTCGCTGACCGTCGACGGCCACGAACTCGAAACCGTCAAGGCCACCGTGCCGCCGCGCACGTCGACATCGGTGAGCTTCCAGGCCTTCACGCTGGCCGGACCGAACGTCCAGGGCTTCGTGACGGCCGGCAGCGATCCGATGCCGGCGGACAACACGTTCCACTTCGTCCTGACGCCGAGCGAGCCCGTGTCGATACTCGTCGTCGACAACGGGAATCCCGACTCGAGCCTCTATCTGTCGAAGGCACTGTCGATCGGCACGGCGCCGACCTTCCAGGTGGACGTGATGCCCGCGGCGCGGGTCGCATCGGGATCGTTCGACAAGCGCGCGGTCGTCGTGCTGAACGACACGATGTTTCCGCCGGCCGCGGCGGGCGGCGTGCTGAAGCGGTACGTCGAGCGCGGCGGCGGCCTGCTGGTCGTGACGGGCGATCACACGACGTGGCCGACGCAGGAAATGGATCTGCTGCCGGGGCGCCTCGGGCCGGCCGTGGATCGGACCGACGGCCTGCCGGGATCGCTCGGATATCTCGACTACAGCCACCAGGTGTTCGAGCTGTTCAAGGCGCCGCGCAGCGGCGACTTCTCGGCGGCGCATGTCTTCCGCTATCGCACGGTCGACGTCACCGAGGGCGATCGCGTGCTCGCGCGCTACGACGACGGCGCGGTGGCGGCGGCCGAGCGCAAGGTCGGGCAGGGCCGCGTCGTCGTGTGGACGTCGACGCTCGACGATTCGTTCACCGACATCGGCGTCAAGCCGGTGTTCCTGCCGCTCGTTCACCAGATGGTCCGCTATCTTGCGCGGTACGAGCAGCCGGCGTCGTGGTACACGGTCGGACAGGTCCTCGACGTCGCGCAGCGCGCGAAGGGTCGCACCGACCGCATCGTCGTGACCCCCTCGGGCGCGCGTGTGGCGCAGGGCGGCAAGGGGCTCGTCGAGCTCAGCGAGCAGGGCGTGTACGAATTGCGGTCGGTGTCCGGCGGCGCGACGGCACGGCCGGAATCGATCGCCGTCAACATCGATCCGGTCGAATCCGACCTGGCGCCGCTCGACACGCGCGAGCTGGTGGCCGCGGTGACCGGCCACGCGAATCCCGAGTCGGCCGAGCCGGCGATGGCCGAGCAGCTGACGCGCGAAGAGATCGAGAAGCGGCAGGGGCTCTGGTGGTATCTGCTGCTCGGCGGCGTCGGGCTGCTGGCGGTCGAGACGCTGATCGCGAACCGGTTGTCGCGCGGGGAACGGTTCCTGTAGTGCAGGCCGGGCCTGCCGAGCGCAGGCGGCGGCCCGAAACGGCCGCACTGCGGCGGCTGCGCGTCTGCTAATCTGAGGGCACGCGGGAGGGCGCGCCATGGACCATCGCTCGGAGCTCGTCGACGTCATCAGGCGCGTGCGCAATCGCTGGCGCCTGCGGCTTGCGCTGCGCGGCGCGGTGGTCGTCGCCGCCGGCACCGTGCTCGCGTTGCTGCTGTCGGCATCGACGCTCGAATCGCTGCGCTTCAGCGCGCCCGCGATCATCGCGTTCCGCATCGTGTCGGTGGCGGTGTTCGTCGCGCTGCTCCTCTACGGCCTGGTCTGGCCGCTGCGGCGGCGCGTCAGCGATCATCAGGTAGCGCTCTACCTCGAAGAAAAGGATCCGACGCTCGAGGCGGCAATCATGACCGCCGTCGAAGCGACGGCCAACGGCCCCTCGAAGGATCATTCGCCGCATCTCGTCGACAAGCTCGTCGAGCAGGCGACCGAACGCTGCCGCGCGCTCGAGCACGGCGCGATGGTCGAGCGCGAGTCGGTGCGGCGGCATGCGCTGTCGCTCGCGGCAATCGCGGCGGCGACGGCGCTGATCGTCGCGCTCGGTCCGGCGTACCTGCGGCACGGCCTGTCGGCGCTGCTCGTCATCTCGCGCAGCGCGGAAGCGGCGAGCCCCTATCGCATCGAGGTGACGCCCGGCACGACGAAGGTGCCGCGCGGCGCGGATCAGGCGATCCGCGCGAAGCTCGTGGGCTTCTCCGCGAAAGACGCGGCGATTCTGATGAAGACGCCGGCCGACGCGCAGTTCCAGCGGCTGCCCCTCGTCGGCGCCGCCGGCGATCCGAACGCGTTCGAGGGGATGCTCTTCCACCTCGACAGACAGACCGAGTACCTGGTCGAGGCCAACGGCGTCCGCTCGCCGCACTTCCTGCTGAGCGTCGTCGATCTCCCGACCGTGTCGCAGATGGATCTCGAGTACCGCTTCCCCGCCTACACCGCGCTGCCGCCGCGCAAGGTGGACAACGCGGGCGACGTCGCCGCAATCCGCGGCACCGGCGTGTTCCTGCACGTCACGCCGACGATGAAGACGCCGGGCGGCCGCATCCTGCTCAACGACGGCACGTCGGCGCCGCTGACGGCCGAAGCGGACGGCACGCTGACCGGCAGCTTCGCGATCAAGGCTCAGGGCTTCTACAAGATCGAGCTCACCGGACCGCACGGCGAACACGTGGACGCGTCGCCGCAGTACACGATCGACGTCATCGACGATCAGCTGCCGAGCGTGCGCTTCACGAAACCGGGCCGCGATTCGCAGGCGACGCCGGTGGAGGAACTGTTCCTCGAAGCGCGCGCCGACGACGACTACGGCGTCAAGTCGATGCAGCTGTTCTACTCGGTGAACGGCGCCAAGGAGAAGTCGGTCAACCTGTTCAGCGGCCGCCCGCTGGCGGAAGTGAGCGGCAGCCACACGATCTACCTCGAGGAGCTCGGGCTGCAGCCGGGCGACTTCGTGAGCTACTACGCGAAGGCGACCGACACCGATACCGTGGCCGGCCCGAAGACCGCGACGAGCGACATCTACTTCGTGCAGATCCGGCCGTTCAAGAAGGACTACCGGCAGGCGCAGTCGCAGGCGATGGCCGGTGGCGGCGGGATGCAGGGCGGACAGCAGGTCGGTCAGCTCTCGCAGCAGCAGCGCGAGATCGTCGCCGCCACCTTCAACATCGTCAGGGACAAGGCGAAGACGAAGGCCGACAAGTACCGCGAGAACGTCGTCTTCATGAATCTGGCGCAGGCGAAGCTGCGCGAGCAGGTCGAAGAGCTCGTGCAGAAGCTGAAGGCGCGCCTCGGCGCCGTCGATCCGACGTTCAACAAGATTGCGGAAGCGCTGCCGAAGGCGGTCGACGAGATGAAGTCGGCCGAAGCCGACCTCAAGTCGCTGAAGGCCGAAGAAGCGCTGCAGCCGGAACAGCGCGCGCTGAAGCTGCTGCAGGACGCCGAGCAGGAATACGAAGTCCAGGTGGCGATGCAGCAGGGCGGCGGCGGTGGCGGCGGCCAGAACCAGATGGCCGAGGACCTTGCCGATCTCTTCGAGCTCGAGCTCGACAAGCTGGCGAACCAGTACGAAATGCAGCAGCGCGCGGAGCAGCAGCAGGGCGACCAGCAGGTCGATCAGCTCGTCGAGAAGCTGAAGGAGCTGGCGAGGCGCCAGCAGCAGGAGCTCGAACGTCAGCGCCGCGCGCTGCAGGCGGGTCAGCAGCAGAGCGGCAGCGGCGGCGGCAGCGCGCAGCGGCAGCTCGCCGAGGAGCTGGAGAAGGCGGCGCGGCAGCTCCAGCAGCTGACGCGCGATCAGCAGCGTCCCGAAGTCCGCGATGCGATGAAGCAGCTGCAGGACGCGGCCGACGCCGCGCGCCGCGCCGCGGCCAACGGATCGCGCGACGGCGGCGCGCAGGCGACCGAGGCGCTGAACCGTCTGCGCGACGCCCAGCAGAAGCTCGAACGCAATCAGGGCGGGCGCGGCGAGCGCGACCTGCAGCGCGCGCAGCGCGACGCCGATGCGCTCGCGAACGAGCAGAAGGACATCGCCAAGGACGTCAACGCGCTGGACGGCGCGTCAGGCGCCGCGCGCGACCAGAAAGCGCAGGAGCTCGCGCAGCGGAAGGAGGCGATGGACGCGAAGGTCGCCGACCTCCAGAACCAGCTCGAGAAGCTCGCCAACGACATGCGGCGCGACGAAAAGGATGCCGCGCGCAAGCTGGACGAGGCCTCGGGCAGCATCCGCGACAAGCGCATCCGCGAGATGATCCGCTACTCGCGCGCCGCGCTGAACGGATCGCCGAACCAGTACGCGCGCGCCATGGAAGAGAGCATCGGCAGCAACCTCGACGCGCTCTCGAAGAAGATCGGCGAAGCGGCCGGCGCGATGGGCAAGCAGGCGAAGCAGGATTCGCTGTCGCGCGCGGCCGACAAGGCGCGCGACATCGCACGCGGGCTCGAGTCGCTCGATCAGCGGATGCGCGATCAGGCGAAGCAGCGCGGCCAGAACGGCGCCAACGGCCAGCCGAACGGCAATCAGCAGAACGGCCGTCAGCAGAACGGCAGTCCACAGAACGGCAGTCCACAGAACGGCAATCAGCAGGCGGGCAATCAGTCCGGCCAGCAGTCGGGCAGCCAGCCGTCGGGTCAGTCGTCGCAGTCCGGCCAGCAGAACGCGCAGGGCGGCCTGAACGGCGGCGCGCGCGGCGACAACGCGCAGGACGGCGCGTACGGCGGCGGCGCGTGGCGCGGCGATGCGCGCAACTGGGGCGGCTACTACGGCGGGCGGTGGGATCCGAACGACGTCCGTCAGTTCCGGCGCGACTTCCGCGAGTGGGCGAACGACGCCGAAGCGCTGCGCCGCCAGCTGCAGCAGGCGGGCGTCAACCCGCGCGACCTCGACGACATCATCAAGGACCTGACGCGGTTCGACAACGATCGCCTCTACGCCGACCCGAACGGGCTGGCGCAGCTCCAGGCGCAGGTGATGGACAAGATGAAGAAGTTCGAGTTCAGCCTGCGGCGCAAGGTGGACGGCGCCGGCAACGAGGCGCTCGGGTTGTCGGGCGCCGACCAGGTGCCGGAAGGATTCCGTCAGGCGATCGAAGAGTATTACCGCTCGCTCGCGAAGAAAACGCCGGGCGCGCAGCCGCAGAAGTAGGCTAGCGCAGGAGCCGCAGGATTTCGGCCACGCGGTGGTGGAAGACCACCACCGCCGTGGCGGCGCCGAGCACGAACCCGCACGCCATCCAGACGATCCGCTCTCGCGGCTCGACGCCCGACAGGCCCTGCGCCGGCGGCGCGTCCATCACCCACGCCGGCTCCGCGCGCGGCGGCGACGACGGGATGGCCGGCATGTTGGCGTCCAGTTCTTCGAACGCGAACTCGTGCACCGGGGTCGGGTCGTCCGCCGGCGGGTCGAGGTGTTCCAGCTCCTCGAGGAATTCCCGGACGTCCATCAGCGATGGTGCGGCGCCGGAGTCCATAGTCGTCGATGCGTTATGCGTGTTTCGTACCTACCGCGCGGCCGCTGACGCCACGTTGGATGCCGCGCTCTCCCCGCTTCCGTTCGTGGCGGTTACCAGATAGTAGTAGGTTTTCCCGCTCGTGAGCGAGGCGTTCGTAAACGACGTCTTGCCCGACAGCCGCTCGATGGTCGAGAACGGGCCCGTGCTGCGCATGCTGCGTTTGAGCTTGTAGGTGGTCGCGCCGGCGACGGCCGACCACGTGAGCGCGATCTGTCCGGCGCCCGAGCCGATTGACGCGTGCAGGATGGCGGGCGCCGGCGGAACCGCGTTGCACGCGTGCACGGCCGCGTACACGTTGAGGCGGCCGTTGGTCTGCACGTCGTTGGTGAGCGATCCGAGCACGTCCACGTGCGACAGGATCTCCGATCGCAGCTTCGTCGTCGACACCGCGCACTTCGACAGGACGAGCGCGGCGGCGCCCGACACGTGCGGCGTCGCCATCGACGTGCCGCTCATGTAGCCGTACGTCCCGCCCGGCTCGGTCGAGTAGATGCCGACGCCCGGCGCGGCGAGGTCGACGCTCGATCCGTAGTTCGAGAACGCGGCGAGGTGATCGGTTCGATCGCTCGCCGCCACCGAGATGACGTTCGGCGCGCGGTAGGTCGCCGGGTAGGTCGGCGCGCTGTCGTTGTTCGTGCCGTCGTTCCCCGCGGCCGCGACGAAGAGCATGTCGCTCGACGCCGCGCGGTTGATCTCGTCGAGCAGCGCCTGCGAGAATCCGCCGCCGGTCCAGCTGTTCGACAGCACGCGCACGTTCGCCGCGGCCGTCGACGCGAAGGCGCGCTTCGCCTGGATCGCGAATTCGATGGCGGTGATCGCGTCGGCGACGCTGCCCGTGCCGGTCGCGTCGAGCGCCTTCAACGCCATCACGCTCGCCGACCAGTTGACGCCCGCGATGCCCGCCGCGTTGTTGCCGACCGCGCCGATGGTCCCCGCCACGTGCGTTCCGTGGCCCGCATCGTCCGCCGGGTCGCACGTCCGGGCGATCGCGTTGAACCCGTGCGTCCCCGCCGCGCACCTGATCGTGGCGCCGCCGACGGTCACGCTGAACGCGGTCGGCGCGCTCCACACGTTCGCCTTGAGATCGGGGTGCGTGTAGTCGATGCCGGTGTCGACGATGCCGACGACGTTCGCGCGCGAGCCGGAGACGGAGTCCCAGGCGGCGGGCGCGTGGACGGCCGGCATGCCCCACAAGTTCGCAAAGCTCGGATCGCTCGGCGTCACGGCGGCGGTCACGCGGTAGTTGGGCTCGACGTAGTCCACGGCGTCGTGGAAGCGCAGCAGTTCGAGGAGCGCGAGGACGTCGAGCGATCGCGAATGGACGCGGTGCAGCGAGTCGGCGATCTGGTCGAGGCGGTCCGCGTCGAGGTTGTGCGCCAGCAGCGCGAGCTCGTCAGCGCCCAGCGGACGCTTCAGCTTGACGATGACTTCCTGCGGAAGGCGAGTTGGCCGGCGGGCGGCCGCGAAGGGATGCGCTAGCAGCGACGCTATCACAAGCGTCGTGAGGATGACGCTGGAGCGGGTCACCCGACCCAGTCTACGTACAGACGGCGTTGCGCGCGAGCTGATCGGTTACGCGCAACGGCCGGCGGGATCGCCCCCGCCGGCCGCGCACGGCGCACGCGCGCTACAGCGACTTCAGAAACGCGACGATCTGGTTCTGCTGGGCGGCGGTCAGCGAGCGGTAGTTGCTGGTGACGCCGGCGGCTTCTCCGGCGTGACGGAGGATCGCTTCGTTGAACGTCAGCGTCGCGCCGTCGTGCATGTGTCGGTCGTGCGTCCGCACACCCCAGAGCGGCACGGTCCGCAGCTTGTTGGCGGTCGACTGCCCTCCGTTCTGCACGACGCCGTCGCCCGTGCCGATGTCGTGCAGGAGGAAGTCGCTGTAGGGGTGGATGATCTTGTTGCCCAGCGCGGCGGCGACGATCACGGCACCGCCGTTGATGCTCGTGCCCGGTGCGGCGGTCGTGATGCTCGTGACGTGGCAGATGTTGCAGCCGATCCGGTTGAACAGGCTCGCGCCGGCGACGGCATCGGAGGTTGCGGCGAGCGCCGCGTCGCGCGGCGGCACCTTCGTCGCGCGGATGAACTGCGCGAACTGGTCGATGTCGTTGTCGACGTCCTCGGGATCGGGCACGGCGTCGAACGCCGCCACCGAAAGGCCGAGCGACGTGTTCTCGGTCGACACGAGCCGGTTGGTGATGCCCATCTCGTTCAGATAGGCGTCGGCGGCGAACGACAGCAGGCTGGCGTGCTGGTTCTTCCAGCCGAAGCGGCCGACGCGCACGGCGCCCGCCGATTCGAGGATCGGGACCTGGATGACCTGCCCGGCGATGCGGCCGCTGCTCTGCGACGGCTGGCCGTTGGCGATCGCGACGAGCGTGTTCGAGTTGATCGCTTCGACGAAGCCGAGGCCGAGCGTGTTGGTCGAGAGGCGGAGCGTGCGCACGGTTTCGGTGCCGGGCACGCGCTCCTGGATGCGCGCGTCGATCGCGCGATCGTTGATCAGCGATCCGCCGGGGGCGTCGACGAAGTTGCCCGACGCGTCGCGGTGGCCGGCGCGCAGCTCGGCGACCTGGCTGCCGCCGCCGGTGAGCGGGTTCTGGTGGCACTCGGCGCACGACTGGGCGTTGTAGACGGGGCCGAGGCCTTTCGCGATGTCGTCGCGCTCCTCGAAGGTGAGGCGCGCCGCATCGAACTCGGCCTGCGTGATCAGGCCGTTGGTCTGGCCGTCGAAGCCGGCGGGGGCTTCGGTGGCGGGGCTGCTCTGGCCGTGGACGGCGAAGGAGCACGCGAGAACGAGCGCGGCGGTGGCGCCGGAGAGCGCGATCGTGACGGAGCGGGGACGTCGCATCACTGCCTCCTTTAGGAGCTGCGCTGAGGGGAGGCCGATTTAAGCGCCGCGGCGCGGCGGAATCAACGTGAAATGCGCGCGGCTTGCACACAATCGCGAGGCGGCGCGCGGCGCGCGTCCGCCGAACATCATCGATGGCGTTCGCAGCGCGCGCGGAGGCGTTCGATCGGACACGAACGGCGCTGCATCGCGCGCGAGTCGATCGGTGGTCAGCCGGCTCGCTCACAACGGCCGGTGTCCGACCACGCTTTCCCGTCGTGTCGTCCGGGCGCGGTGGCGCGCGGTGGACGCGGCGGCGATGGAGTCAGCCGCGCGGCGCGAGGCTGGGTCGAAGAGGTCCGGTATGATGGGAGGGTCGGTCGGGGCGTAGCGCAGCCTGGTAGCGCACCTGCCTTGGGCGCAGGGGGTCGCTGGTTCGAATCCAGTCGCCCCGACCATTTCACTTCGGTCCATTCCGGAGACATAGGTAACACTCATTCCGAAGACTCGGGTGACAGTCTCGAGCCGAACGCACCGCGATCCGCTCGAGCCTCCACGTGTCGTCGGAGGGAAGCGAACTCGCGCTCGCCAAGTACGCCCGGTCGCATTCCATGAATGCTGATCAGCCAGATGTCACCCAGCTAGTCGAGTTCCGCGAAGCCCTGGGCCGCGCGGAGGCCGTGCAACGCGTGTCGGGTGTGGCCATGTCGAGCGATTGGTGCAGGCGTTCGTGTTGTAGCGACGCACGAACGTGTCGACGCGCATCTGCTCGCGCAGCACGTTACGCCGATGTGACCACGTCGGGTCTGCGGTGTCG
>DASRGT010000023.1:0-25836 GCA_035650895.1 Vicinamibacterales bacterium | reverse complement strand
ACTACACGTCCGACACGGCGGCGCTCGACAAGGGCCTGGGCCGCATCTTCGCGACGCCGGGATCGGGACCCTACCTGCTCGACGCGATCGACGAAGTGCTCACGGGATTCAAGAAGCGCGAGGCGGCGCGCCCGGTCATCGTCGCGATTGCGATGGAAGGCCGCGAGCTGAGCTACCGCCACTACGATCAGGTGCTGCCGCGGCTGAAGGACGCCGACGTGCCGCTCTACGCCCTGATGATCGGAACGCCGAGCAGCGACATGTCGGACGAGGGGCGCAGCCGCCAGATCGTCCTCGACCGCGGCACCGCCGAGAGCGGCGGACGCCGCGATCAGCTGCTGACGAGCATGGCGCTCGAGGGGCGGCTGAAGCAGCTCGCCGATCAGCTGACGCACCAGTACCGCGTCGTCTACGCGCGGCCGCAGTCGCTGATCCCGCCCGAGAAGATCACCGTCAGCGCGACGCGGTCCGACCTCGTGGCGCGGGGCACGCCGGCCAAAGACGTCAGCGCGCAGAAGAAGCCGTGAAGCCGCTCGTCTGTTCGCTCGGCGCCCTCGTCGCGTCGCTCGCCGTCCTGTCGGCGCAGCAGCCTCCCGCGCCGTCGTTCCGCGGCGGCGTCGACGTCGTCTCGCTCAACGTGACCGTGACCGAGGGATCGAAATACATCACCGATCTCAACCAGGAGGACTTCTCGGTCTACGAGGACGGCGTCAAGCAGGAGATCAGCTTCTTCAACAAGAGCAACCTGCCGATCGCGCTGGCGCTGCTGCTCGATACGAGCGCGAGCATGGAGTCGAAGCTGCAGACGGCGCAGGAGGCCGCCATCGGCTTCGCCAAGAGGCTCCGGACGCAGGACCTCGCCGAGGTCATCGACTTCGACAGCCGCGTCGTCGTCCTCCAGAACTTCACGAACAACGCGTCCGAGCTCGAAACGGCGATCCGCAAGACGTCGGCCGGCGGCTCGACGTCGCTGTACAACGCGATTTACATCGCGTTGAAAGATCTCAAGAAGGTGATGGCGAAGAGCCCCGACGAAATCCGGCGCCAGGCGATCGTCGTGCTCTCCGACGGCGAGGACACGTCGAGCCTCCTGCCGTTCGAGGAGGTCCTCGATCTCGCGAAGCGGTCCGAGACCGCGATCTACAGCATCGGATTGCGGGCGGGCGAGGGTCCCGGCACGACCACGCGCGGCTTCAAGGAGGCCGAATTCGTGCTGCGGCAGTTCTCGCAGGAGACCGGCGGTCGCTCGTTCTTCCCGAACCAGCTGTCGGACCTCAACGGCGTCTACGGCCAGATCTCCGAGGAGCTCTCCAGCCAGTACATCGTCGGCTACACGTCACGCAACCCGAAGCGCGACGGCGCGTGGCGCCGGATCGTCGTCCGGGTGAACCGGCCGAACATGGCGGCGCGCACGAAGCTCGGCTACTTCGCGCCGACGGCGACCCACTGATGAATGCAATCCCGCTCCTCTTCTACGTCGGCGCGATGCTGGCCTACGGCGTTCACTTCGCGCGCCGGCACCCCATCGCCGGCCGCACCGCGACGACGCTGCTGATCTTCGGCGCGCTCGCGCACACGTTCGTCATCGGCATGCAGACGATGGAGTTCGGCCATGTGCCGGTCGCGGGCGCGACCTCCGCGATCTCGACCTTCGTCTGGCTCCTGGCGCTCTCGTATCTCTACACCGAGCTGACGACCGACGAGCGCGCGATGGGCGTGTTCATCCTGCCGCTGATCGTCGCGCTGCAGACGATTCCGGCGCTGCGGCCGGGCGCCGAGGCCGGCTCCGACGTGCTGAAGGGGCCGCTGTTCGGCGTGCACGTGTCGTCGCTGCTCTTCGCGTACGCGAGCTTCGCGCTGGCCTGCATGATCGGCATCACCTACATGCTGCAGTTCAAGGAGATCAAGGCGAAGCACCTGGGGTTCTTCTACCAGCGGCTGCCGTCGCTGCAGGTCCTCGATCGCATGAACCACGTCGCGATCGTCATCGGCTGGATATTCCTGAGCGTCGGACTGGTCGTCGGGTTCGTCTGGGCGGCGCAGGCGAAGAGCTACGCCGCCGGATCGCCGCAGGTGCAGGCGATGTCGATCGGCGACCCGAAGATCCTCGTGGCGGTCGTGTGCTGGGTGATCTACTCGTTCGAACTGTTCGCGGCGCGGCTGATCGGCTGGGGCGGCCGCAAGACGGCGTACCTGTCGCTCATCGGCTTCTCCGTCGTGATGTTCAACTTCGTCGCGATCAGCTACTTCCTGACCAAGAGCCACAACTTCTGATGAAGCTGCTGCTCGTCGGAATCAGCCACCGCACCGCGCCGGTCGAGATCCGCGAGCGCGTCGACTTCAACGTCCGCGGCCTGCCCGAGGCGCTGACGTCGCTCGCGTCGCGCGGCTCGGCGAAGGAAGCGGTGATCGTCTCGACGTGCAACCGCGCCGAGGTCTACGTCGCGTGCGACGACGCGGGCGCCGCGCGCGCCGACGTGTCGCGGTTCATCACCGAATTCACCGAGGTGCCGCAGGGCCACGTCGAGCCGCACCTGCAGGAATTCGTCGACCTCGATGCCGCCAAGCATCTCTTCCGCGTCGCGGCGGGCCTCGACTCGCTCGTCGTGGGCGAGCCGCAGATCCTCGGCCAGGTGAAGGAAGCGCACACCGCCGCCGCCGAGACGCGCACCACCGGGCCGGTGCTGAACCGGCTGTTCCACTCGTCGTTCGCCGTCGGCAAGCGCGTGCGCACCGAGACGAGCCTCGGATCGGGCGCGGTCTCGGTCAGCTATGCCGCCGTCGCGCTCGCGAAGAAGATTTTCGGGGACCTCAGCGGCCGCAACGTCGCCGTCATCGGCGCCGGCGAGATGGGCAAGCTGACCGCGCTCCACATGAAGACCCAGGGCGTCCACCGCATGACCATCGTCAGCCGGACGATGGCGCATGCGGCGCGAACGGCGCAGGCGATCGGCGGCGCGAGCGCGGCGCCGTGGGCGGAGCTCGACACGGTCCTCGGCGGCAGCGACATCGTGATCAGCGCGACCGGCGCGGCGCAGCCGATTCTCACCAAGGCGCACCTCGAACAGATCATGCGCCCGCGCCGCAACCGCCCGCTGTTCATCATCGACATCGCGCTGCCGCGCGACGTCGAAGCGGCGGCCGGCGAGATCGAGCAGGTGTTCCTCTACAACATCGACGATCTGCAGGCGACGGTCCGCGAGAACCTCGCGCGCCGCGCCAGCGAGGTGACGCGCGCCGAGTCGATCGTCGACGAGGAGCTCGCGAAGTTCGCCGCCTGGTTCCGCTCGCGCGGCGCCATCCCGACCCTCGTCGCGCTGCGCCAGCGCTTCGAGGCGATCCGCCGCTCCGAGCTCGAGCGCCTCGACTTCAAGCTGTCGGCGCTGCCGCCCGACGCGCGCGCGCGGGTCGACGAGATCACCCATCTCATCGTGGAGAAGCTGCTGCTGACGCCGACCGAACAGCTCAAATCGGGCGACGCCGAATCGGTCGGCGCGTATGCCGAGGCCTTGACGCGTCTGTTCGCGCTCTCGGACGACGACGCCGCGTCGAACGTCGAGCCGTTCCATCGCGATCGGCGCCGGCAGCCGCGCTGATCACCGTGAGCACCCTCCGACTCGGAACCCGCGGCAGCCAGCTCGCGTTGTGGCAGGCGAACACCGTCAAGCGCCGCATCGAGGAGGCGGGCGGGCCGCGGTGCGAAATCGTCGTCATCAGGACCTCCGGCGACCGCCTGCAGGAGGCGCCGTTGTCGGAAGTGGGCGGCAAGCGGCTGTTCGTCAAGGAAATCGAGGATGCGCTGCTGCGCCACGACGTCGATTTCGCGGTGCACAGCAGCAAGGACATGCCGGCGGTGCTGCCCGACGGCCTGGCCATCGCGGGCGTGCTGCCGCGCGAAGATCCGCTGGACGCGATGGTGCTGCCGGCCTCTGCGCCCCGGCCCCCGGCCACGATCAGCGAGCTCGTGACCACGCTCGGCGAGACGCCGTCGATCGGAACGAGCAGCGTCCGGCGCATCGCCCAGTTGACGCGCCTGTTTCCCGGCGCCCGCTTCGCGCCGATCCGCGGCAATCTCGACACGCGTCTGCGAAAGCTCGACGAAGGCCAGCACGACGCGATCGTGCTCGCGGCCGCGGGCCTGCGCCGCCTCGGGTTCGCGTCGCGCATCTCGATGACGATTCCGGCCGATGCGTGCGTTCCGGCGCCCGGTCAGGGAATCGTCGCGATCGAGGTCCGCGAGGGCGACGACGCGACGCGCCGGGCGGTCACGCGGATCGAAGATCGCGCGGCGGCCGCCGCGCTGAGAGCCGAACGCGCGGTCGTCGAACGTCTCGGCGGCGGGTGTCAGACACCGATCGGCGCGCTCGCGACCACCGCCGACGACGGCCAGCTCGAGCTGGTCGGCGCCGTCGTGTCGCTCGACGGCAGCCGCGCCGTCCGCGCCCACGCGCGCGGCCCGTGCGAAGATGCCGTCGCGCTGGGCACGAGCGTCGGCGAGCAGCTGCTCGCGCAGGGCGCCGGCGAAATCCTCGCCGAGGCGCAGCGCGCGCAAGGCGCCGTGGAGGGGATTCAACCATGACGTCGTCGCCCCTGGTCGAACGTCGCCCGTCGTGCCTCGGGAAGGACCGCGGGCGCGGCGACAGACGACGCGCCGGCCGGATCGACGACCATCCGACGGCCAGCGACTGACGATGTCCACCGTTTATCTGATCGGCGCCGGACCCGGCGATCCCGGACTGATCACCGTCCGAGGCCTGCAGTGCCTCGCGTCGGCCGACGTGGTCCTCTACGATCACCTCGTCCCGCCGCGTCTGCTGCGGCACGCGCGCGCCGACGCGGAGACGATCGACGTCGGCACGGCCGCGCCGCAGCCGCTGGAGCAGGAAGCGATCTGTTACCTGCTGGTGGAAAAGGCGCGCGAAGGCAAGACGGTTGCGCGGTTGAAGTGGGGCGATCCGTTCGTCTTCGACCGAGGCGGCAACGAAGCGCTGTTTCTCCACGAACAGGGCGTGCGGTTCGAAGTGATTCCGGGCATTCCCGTCGGGCTCGCGGTGCCCGGCTACGCGGGCGTGCCCATCACCTATCCCGGCGCCGGCGACACCCTCACCTTCGTTCGCGGCCACGAAGACGAAGGCAAGACGAAGGCGTCGATCGACTGGACCAGCCTCGCGCGCCTGGACGGCACGATCGTGTGCTATGCCGGCCCCAATCAGCTGCCGCAGATGCTGCACGCGCTGTTGACGCACGGCCGGCCCGCCGACGAACCGGCCGCGGTCGTCTACGACGGCACGCTGCCGACGCAGACGACGCTCTCCGGGCGCCTCGGCGAGATCGAACAGCAGGTCAGGGAGCGCGGCGATCGACGCCCCGCCGTCCTGGTCGTCGGCCGCGTCGCCGCGCTGCGCGAGCACCTGCGATGGTTCGATGCGCGGCCGCTGTTCGGCAAGCGCGTGCTCGTGACGCGCCAGCGCGATCAGGCGTACGAGCTCGTGGAACTGCTCGAAGCGGCCGGCGCCGAACCGATCCTCGCGCCGATGATCCACATCGTGCCGCCCGACGACTACGGGCCGCTCGACGATGCGTGCGCGCAGATCGCCGAGTACGACTGGATCGTGTTTGCGAGCGCGAACGCGGTGGAAGCGCTCCTGGATCGCCTGCTCGCCGGCTCGCGCGACCTGCGCGCGCTCAGCACCGCGAAGATCTGCGTCGTGGGCCAGGCGACGGCCGAGCGGCTGATGAAGTACGGGCTCAAGGCCGATCTGGTGCCCGCCGAATTCCGCGCCGAAGCGGTCGCGCCCGCGATCGCCGAGCTCGGGCGCGTCGAGGGGCTGCGGATCCTCCTGCCGCGCGCCGATATCGGTCGAGAGGTGATCGCCGAAGACTTGCGCAGGCACGGCGCGCTCGTCGACGAAGTGGTGGCGTACCGTACGCTCGCGGCCGAAGCGCAGGACAGCGGCCTGGACGTGTACCGGATGCTGCTCGACCATCAGATCGACGTCGTCACGTTCGCGAGCCCGTCGGCCGTGCGCAATTTCGTGCGGCTGCTGGGCGACGAGCCGGCGGCCGATCTGCTCCAGAAGACGACCGTCGCGTGCATCGGCCCGGCCACGGCCGACGCGGCGACGCAGTGCCAGGTGCGGACCCACGTCATGCCGTCGAGCTACACGGTGCCCGCGCTCGTCCAGGCGATCGTGGAATACTTTCAACGGTAACGCCCATGTCGCAGATCCATACCCACTCGTCGCTGAAGCTCACGCACCGGTTGCGGCGATTGCGCCAATCGGAACCGATGCGCGCGCTGGTTCGCGAAACGCGGTTGTCGCCGGACATGTTCGTGCTGCCGCTGTTCGTCTGCGAAGGCGAGGGGGTGCGGCGCGAAATCGGATCGATGCCGGGCGTGTTCAACCTGTCGGTCGACGAAGCGGTTAAGGAGGCTCGGGCCGCGCACGGCGACGGGATCAACAGCGTGATCCTGTTCGGCTTGCCCGACCACAAGGACGACATCGGGTCGTCGGCGTACGACCCGGAGGCGCCGGTGCAGTGCGCCGTCCGCGCGATCAAGCGCGAGTCGCCGGGGACGCTGGTGCTGACCGACGTCTGCCTCTGCGAATACACCGACCACGGCCACTGCGGCGTGGTCATCGACGACGAGATCGCGAACGATCCGACCGTGGGTCAACTGGTCCGGACGGCGGTGTCGCACGCGGCCGCCGGCGCCGACATCGTGGCGCCGTCGGACATGATGGACGGACGGGTCGCCGCCATCCGTGCGGCGCTCGACGAGCGCGGCTTCGAGAAGGTCGCGATCATGTCGTACGCGGCGAAGTACTGGTCCGCGTTCTACGGTCCCTTCCGCGACGCCGCCGACTCCGCGCCGAAGTTCGGCGACCGCCGATCGCACCAGATGGATCCGGCGAACGCGCGCGAGGCCCTGCGCGAGGTGGAAGAGGACATCCACGAAGGCGCGGACATCGTGATGGTCAAGCCGGCGCTGCTGTACCTCGACGTGATCGCGCGCGTCAAGGATCGCTTCGGCATGCCGACTGCCGCGTATCACGTGAGCGGTGAATATTCGATGCTGAAGGCCGCGGGGCGCAACGGCTGGATCGACGAGCCGCGCGCGATGCTCGAGACGCTGACGTCGATCGCGCGCGCCGGCGCCGACATCATCGTCACCTACTACGCGCGCGAGGCGGCGCGGCTGCTCGCGTGATCGGGTTCGCGGCGCTCGCCGCCATCACGATCGTCGCGAGCGGCGACGCGCTGACGGTGCCGCCGCAGGCGCCGGCCGGCTTCACGACGATCACGTTCCAGAACACGGCGTCCGAGCCGCACGCGATCCGCATCGTCGAGATCCGCGACCGGCACACGACCGACGATTTCGCCGCGTTCCTGAAGTCCGGCGGCGCGCCGCCGGCGTGGGTGCGTACGGTGGGCGGCGTGGCGGCGGTGGCGCCGAACGTCGCCGAGGAGTACTCGACCGTGCTGCCGGCGGGACGGTACGTGGTCCTCGACGGCGACCGGTTCGCGCCGTTGACGATGGTCGCTGGTGGAGCGGCGGCGACGCCGGTGGAGGCCGCGGACATCGAGGTCCGCCTCCACGACCATGGGTTCCAGTTCAGCGCGCCGGTCGAAGGTCCGAAGCCGCTGTGGCACTTGCGGAACACGGGGACCGAGCCGCACCAGGCGGTGTTGTTCCGGCTGACCGACGGCATGACGGAGTACGCCGCGCGCAACTGGATGACGAACGGCGCGCATGGCCCGGCGCCCGGCGATCCGCGGGGCGGCGTCCTGGAGGTGCCGATCAACGGGGAGGCGTGGTTCCGCGTCGATCTGCCGCCGGGGCGGTACGTGCTGCTGTGCGGCGAGCTCGAGCAGGAGGGGCGGCACTTCGATCTTGGGATGGTGTACCGCTTCACGGTCGAATAGCGCCGCCCCTCAGGTCCGTCCCGGGTCGGTCCCGGGTCCGTCCCCGTTCGGGCCTGGACCAGAGCGCTCGAACGGACATCAGAGATCAGGAGCTGACCTGACATCGCCGGGGACGGAGTGGGGACGGAGTCGACTCCGTCCCCACTCCGTCCCCAGTTCCCCACCGTTACATATAATCCCGTCGTGAAAAACGCACTCGTCGCGATCGCCGCGACAGCCGCCGCGCTCGCCACGCTCGCCGCGCAGCAGCCGCGCCCCTTCGATCTCCTCATCACCAACGCGCGGATCGTCGACGGCACCGGCGGACCCTCGATCGCCGGCTCGATCGCCGTCCGCGACGGCCGGATCGCCGCCGTCGGACGCGTCAGCGGCGCGGCCGCGCGGACCATCGACGCGCACGGCCTCGTCGTCGCGCCCGGGTTCATCGACCCCCATTCGCACTCCGACTACGCCCTGCTGACCGACGGCAACGCCGAGAGCAAGATCCGCCAGGGCGTGACGACCGAGGTGATCGGCGAGAGCGGGTCGGTCGCGCCACAGAAATCGTCGACGAACCGCCCCTGGTCCGACTTCGCCGGCTACTTCGCCGCGATCGACAAGTCGAAGATCTCCGTCAACCTGCTCTCGTACGTCGGCCTCGGCTCGGTCCGCGAGATGGTCATGAACAACGACGACCGCGTGCCGACCGCCGACGAACTGGCGAAGATGACCGCCCTCGTCGCCGACGCGATGACGCAGGGCGCGTACGGCACCGCCACCGGCCTCATCTACACGCCGAACGCGTACGCGAAGACGCCGGAGCTGATCGCGCTGTCGAAGCCGGCGGCCGCCGCCGGCGGACTCTACGTCTCGCACCTGCGCTACGACGGCGACAAGTGGCGCGACGGCATCCAGGAGGCGATCGACATCGGCGAAGGCGCGCACCTGCCGGTCCAGATCCTCCACCTCAAGATCACCGGCGCGAAGAATTTCGGGAAGATGAAGGACGCCATCGCGCTGATCGAGGCGGCCCAGAAGCGCGGCGTCGAGATCTCCGCGAACCAGTACCCGTACGTCGCCAGCAGCACCGGCCTGATCCAGACGATTCCGCCGTGGGCGCACGAGGGCGGCAACGCGAAGCTCGTCGAGCGGCTCAGGAACCCGGAGACGCGCGCACGCATCCGCAGGGAGATGGACGACTCGAACCCGGCGTGGGAGAACCGCCTGCAGTCGGCCGGCGCCTGGCACAACGTGCAGATCGCGTCGCTGCCGGCGCGCACCGGGATGGACACCGGCTACAAACGCTTCGAAGGCTGGCGCGTCGACGACGCGGCGAAGGAGATGGGGAAGGATCCGTACGACTTCGTCTTCGAGATGCTGATCGCGAACGGCGGCAGCGTCAGCTGCGTGTGGTTCATCATCGACGAGAGCGACCTCAAGCTCGCGATGCAGCAGCCGTGGGTGTCGATCGGATCCGACGGGTCCGCGCTCGCCACGAGCGGACCGCTGCGCACCGGCGTGCCGCACCCGCGCAACTTCGGCACCTTCCCGCGCGTGCTCGGCCGGTACGTCCGCGAGGAGCACACGCTCACGCTCGAGCAGGCGGTCTGGAAGATGAGCGGCCTCACGGCGAAGCAGCTCCACATCGCCGACCGCGGTCTCATCAAGGAGGGACTCGCGGCCGATCTCGTGCTCTTCGATCCGGCCACCGTCGCCGATCGCGCGACCTTCACCGATCCGTTCCAGTATCCGGTCGGCATCCCCACCGTCATCGTGAACGGCCGCGTGGTCCTCGACAACGGCCGCCACACGGGCGCACGGCCCGGTGTGGTCATCCGAGGGAAAGGCTACCGCGCATCATGAAGGCCGTCGTCGTTCTCCTGTGCCTCCTGCTTCCCGCGGCGGCGTCCGCGCAGAACACCTATCGCCTGCTCGGACGCGTCGTCACCGACAAGGGCGAGCCGATCGCGAACGCGGAGGTCGCCGTCGAAGCGTTCTACGGCAAAGCCGCGGGCGCGGTGAGCGGCCAGCGGACGTTCGCCGCGACGAGCGACAAAAAAGGCGCGTGGAACGTGATGGGCATCCGGGCGGGCGTGTGGCTGTTCGAAGTGCGGGCGCCCGGCTACTATCCCGAATCGGTCGCGCTGCCGATCCAGATTCTCGCCTCGTCGAGCTCCGGGCAGACCGGGATGGCGCTGACGTGGCAGCTGGTGCTGAAGCCGTTCCCGATGGCCGACGAGACGCGCGCGAAGCTGATCATGACCGGCGCGGTCCCCGAGGACGCGAGCGCCGACGATCTCGCAGGCGCGGCGCGCCTCGCGCTGCAGAACCGCGACACCGGCATGGCGCGCGCGCTCTTCCAGAAGGCGCTCGAGCGCGATCCCGGCAGCTATCGCGCCGCGCTCGGCATCGCGACGACGTTCATGCTGGCGCGCGATTTCGACAGCGCGTCGAGAGTGTTCGACGCCGCGCGCAGCCGCACCCACGACAAGGACGAAATCAAGTTCATCACCGTCGCGCTGAGCGACCTCGCCACGATAATGGTGAAATGAAGACGACACGGTCCTCCCGCTGGTTCACCCGCGCGCAACAGGTGCTGCCCGGCGGCGTCGACAGCCCCGTTCGCGCGTTCAACGCCGTCGGCGCCGCGCCGCTGTTCATCCGGCGCGCGTCGGGCGCGTACATCGAAGACGTCGACGGCAACCGCTTCGTCGACTACGTCATGTCGTGGGGACCGCTCATCCACGGCCACGCGCCGAAAGGGCTGATCAAGGCGCTGGACGCCGCCGCCGCGCGCGGCACGAGCTTCGGCGCGCCGAGCCCGCTCGAAGTGGAGCTCGGCGAGCGCGTGCGCGCGCTGATGCCGTCGCTCGAGCGCGTCCGCTTCGTCAGCTCCGGCACCGAGGCGGCGATGAGCGCGATTCGCGTCGCGCGCGCGGCCACCAAGCGCGACAAGATCGTGAAGTTCGAAGGGTGCTACCACGGCCACGCCGACTCGTTCCTCGTCAAGGGCGGCTCCGGCATGCTGACGCTCGGCACGCCGACGAGCCCCGGCGTCACGCCGGGCGCGGCCGCCGACACGCTCATCGCGAGCTACAACGATCTCGAATCGGTCGTCCGCCTCTTCGACGCGAACCGCGGCCAGATTGCCGCCGTCATCGTCGAGCCGATCGCCGGCAACATGGGGCTCGTGCCGCCCGCCGATGGGTTCCTGCAGGCGCTGCGGCAGATCTGCACCGCCGACCGGACGCTGTTGATTTTCGACGAGGTGATCTCCGGGTTCCGCGCTGCCGCCGGCGGGGCGCAGGAAGTGTTCCGCGTGATGCCCGATCTGACGTGCCTCGGCAAGATCATCGGCGGCGGACTGCCGGTGGGCGCGTACGGCGGCCGCACGAACCTGATGGCCTTCGTGTCGCCCGAGGGGCCGGTGTATCAGGCGGGCACGCTGTCGGGGAATCCGCTCGCGATGACCGCGGGGCTGTGGTGCCTCGAGAACCTGACGCCGAAGATCTATACGCGTCTGGCCGCGCTCGGGAGCCGGCTCGCCGCAGGACTCGCGCAGGCGGCGAGGGCGCACGGCGTCGCGCTGCAGGTGAACGCGTTCGGCTCGCTCGTGACGCCGTTCTTCACGAAGCGTCCCGTCCGCGACTTCGCCTCCGCGATGACTGCCGACACCGCGAAGTACGCCGAGTTCTTCCGCGGGATGATCACGCGCGGCGTCTACCCGCCGCCCTCGCAGTTCGAGGCGTGGTTCATCTCGGCCGCGCACACCGAAAAGGACATCGACAGGACCGTGAAGGCGGCGCGGGCCGCGATGAAAGCCGTCGCGAAAAGTTAGCGTCAGCGCTGCAGGTTCAGCGCGCTGTCGAGCCGAACGCGCAGCACCGTCCCCGAGGGCAGCTCGACGTCCTTCCCCTCGGTCGCCGCGATCGTTCCGCCGCCGCCGATGAGAATGCCCGCCAGGGCGCCCTTCGCGCCGCCTAGGATCGCGCCGAGAATCGCACCCGCACCGGCGCCGATGCCGATCTTCTCCTTCTCGCCGGAGATGCCTTCGCTTTCGAGCGCCTGCGTCACGGTGGCGCGGATCGGATGGCTGCGGCCGTCGATCGTCACCCGATCGAACGCGACCGTCAGGCTGCCCTTGCGCTCCGTTCGCGTTGCCTTGTGGACCGAGCTGACGACGCCGCGCATCACCGAGCCCGCGGGAACCAGCACGCGCCCGCGCTCGTCGCGCAGATCCACCATCGTCGTTGCGTCGAAGTGATCTTCGGGCTGGGCGTCGGCGGAGCTGAGCGAGTTCTGCAGCCGCACGTCGAATTCGGTGCCGACCGGGATCTCGTTCGGATTCTCCATTCGACCGCGCGGCGATGGAGGCGTGGGCGGCGCGTCGGGGTTGTACGTGCCGCCGCCGTTGTTCGCGGGAGCGGTGTATCCGCCGCCGGCGTCGCCGCGGGCGCGCGAGCGGATGTTCTCGATGCGGTCGCGCAGCTCCGCGTACTCGCTGCGGGCGATCGGCTCGTTCTTGCGGAGCTTGACCTTCAAATAGGTCGCTTCCTCGCGGGCGTCGTCCAATTCCGACTGCAGCTGCGACGCCAGCGCGCCGTCGCGCGATCGCATCTGCGCGACGTCGCGCGACGCATCGTAGATGCTGTCCTGGAGCCGCTGGACGTCGGACGGCGTCACGTTCGCCTGCGCGCGCGCCGGCCGTGGCGCCGCGAGCACGAGCGCGAGCGCGGCGAGCGGCCCGGCCAATCTCATCAACATGGAGATCCCTCCGACGGGAGGGCTGCAAGGAACGCGCCGCTGGCGACTGGTGAGTGAGTGGCCTACCGCCACGGCATCAGCCGTTCGATCCAGCTGATTCGCGTGAGGTCGTTGTAGATGACCGTGACCATCAGCATCAGGATGACCACGAACCCGGCCAGCAGCATCTTCTCCTTGACCCGAACGCTGAAGTCGCGGCGCGCCAGCCCTTCGAGCGCCATGATGAAGATGTGTCCGCCGTCGAGAACCGGGATCGGCAGCAGGTTCACGAGGCCGAGGTTGAGGCTGATCATCGACATGAAGCTGAAGAGCGCCACCCAGCCGAGCGCCGCCGATTCGCCCGACATCTGCGCGATGGCGACGGGCCCCATCAGCTGCTTCGGCGACGTCTCGCGCGTGATGAGTCCCCACACCGTCTGACCGATCAGGCCGGCGTACTCGACGTTCTTCTTCAGGCTCAACTCGATCGCTTCGACCGCCCCCGGCTTGAAGCTCTTGGTCGCTTCCTGCATCGAGACGCCGATGCAGCCCACCGTGCCGCCCACGCCGGTGCATCCGCCGCGAGCCGGGACGACGGGGATGTCGATCTTCCGGTCGCTGCGCGACACCGTGATGGTGATCCGCTGCTCGGGATGGGAGGCAATCGCCTTGATCAGCTCCCCGCGGAACGTCACCGTCTCCTTGTCGACGGCGAGGATGACATCGCCCGCTTTGATTCCCGCCTTGTCCGCCGGCTCGCCCGGGTTGACGCGCGCGATGCGCGGATGGACGTTCGGCAGCACGCCGATGTCGCCGATTTCGTAGCGGCCCTGTCCCGGCGGAACGGTCGGCGTCACCTTGCGCGTGATCAGTTGTCCGTTGTGCAGCAGCTCGATGTTCAGCTCGCGATTCGGCCGCGTGCCGATGGCGAGCAGGAACTGCTCCCACGTGTCGACGCGATGGTCCGCCACGGACATGATGCGATCGCCCGGCACGATGCCGGCCTTCGCCGCCGGCGAATCGGGCATCGTCGCGCCGACGACGACCGGCTGATCTTCGTAGGCCGGCACCTCGGCGCCCTGGTAGAGGACGATGGAGGTGAGGACGAACGCGAGCAGCACGTTCATCGCGGGCCCCATGATGAGGACCTGGAATCGCTCCCACTTCGACTTCGACAGGAACTCGTCGGGCTGGCGCACGACGCGTCCGCTCTCGTCGCGCCGCACTTCGTCCTCGGTGTCGCCGGCCATCTTCACGTAGCCGCCGAGCGGCAGCGCGCCGATGCCGTACTCGGTGTCGCCGCGGCGGAAGCTGATCACCGTCGGGTTGAAGCCGAGTTGAAATTTCAGCACGCGGATGCCGACCCGCTTCGCCGCGAGAAAATGTCCGAGCTCGTGCACGAACACGAGCACGCCCAGCACGAAGGCAAACGCCAGAAGCGTCGTCACGACTTCAATTCTACCGTGGCCGCGACGTCCTGCGCATGCGCGCGGGCCCACTCGTCGACTTTGCGCACGGCTGCAAGAGTCGACACCTCGGCCGGAACGTGCGCGTCCATCGTCGATTCGATGACGCGCGCAATCGCATTGAAGGCGAGCCGCCCGTCGAGGAATCGCGCGACCGCCACCTCGTTGGCCGCGTTCAACACGACCGGCAGGCTGCGTTCGGCGTCGAGCGCGCGATACGCAAGTCGTAAGCAGGGAAACGAATCTGTATCCGGCACGTCGAAGTCGAGCCGGCCGGCGCGCGCCAGATCGAGCGGCGGCAGCGGCGCGGCCCATCGATCCGGATACGAGAACGCGTACTGAATCGGCAGCCGCATGTCGGTGACGCCGAGCTGCGCAAGGATCGATCCGTCGACGAACTCCACCATCGAGTGGACGACCGACTGCGGGTGGATCACGACGTCGATCCGATCGCCGCGCACGCCGAACAGCCAGTGCGCCTCGATCACCTCGAGCCCCTTGTTCATGAGCGTCGCGGAGTCGATCGTGATCTTCCGTCCCATGCGCCACGTCGGGTGCTTCAGCGCGTCGGCCGCGGACACGTCCGCGAGCTCGGCGGCCGTCCGGCCGCGGAACGGTCCGCCCGATGCGGTCAGCACGAGCCGCCTGACGTCGCGCAGCGGATGGCCGTGCAGGCACTGATGGACCGCGTTGTGCTCGCTGTCGACCGGCAGGATCGGCACGCCGCGGCGCGCGGCGGCCTCGGTGACGAGCCCGCCGGCCATCACGAGCACTTCCTTGTTCGCGAGCGCGATCGTCTTCCCGAGCTCGATCGCGGCGAGCACCGCCTCGAGGGATTCGGTGCCGCTCGACGCGCACAGCACGAGATCCGCATCCGGATGCGACGCCACCGCGATCAGGCCATCGCGGCCCGTTTCGTACCGCGCCGGCTGGCGCCGCACGATCCCGCGCACGCGATCGACCGCGTCGGCCGTCGCGAGCGATGCGATCGCCGGCTGATAGCGGTCGATCTGCGACGCCAGGCGCTCGGCGTTCTCTCCCGCCGCGAGGCCGACGACGCGCAAGCGGTCGGCGTGCGCGTCGACGACGGCCAGCGCGCTCTGGCCGATCGACCCGGTGGACCCGAGAATCGCGATGCGCTTCACAGCAGCTTCAGCGCCGCATAGTACGCGGGCGCCGCGAACAGCAGCGCGTCGATCCGGTCGAGGACGCCGCCGTGGCCGGGGATCAGGTGCGAGCTGTCCTTCACGCCGGCGCGCCGCTTGAGGAACGATTCGAACAGGTCGCCGGCGATGCCGAGCGCGACGAGCGTCAACCCGAGCGCCACGCGCGCGGCGACGCCCATGGTCGGCGCCCACCAGGCGCCGACGATCACGAACATCGCCGTCGCGACGACGAACCCGCCGACGGCGCCTTCGATCGTCTTTTTCGGGCTGATGCGCGGCGCGAGCGGCCGCCGGCCGAACGCCCGGCCGCTGTAGTACTGCGCCGTGTCGCTCACCATGATCGTCAGCATCACGAGGAACACCGCCTGCGGACCCGCGATCAACCGAATCTGCACCAGCGCCGCCAGCGGCATCAGCACGTAGAGCAGCGCCATCGGCCACGCCGCCATCCCGACCAGCCGCTGCAATTCGATCGTTCCGAGGACGACGACGAGCAGGGCGAACGCCTCGAACACGATCGGCGGCGCGAACCAGACGATGGCGATGGTGACGACCACGAGCACGGCACCGCTCAGCACCCGGGTCATACGCGGCTGTCGGCTGGGGGCTCGGGTGTGGGGCCTGAAGCGGGTTTCACTTGGCGGACACGGCCACCGGCGACGCCTTGATGCCGCCGTAGCGGCGCTCGCGCTTCTGGTACGCGACCACCGCCTCGAGAAGGTGCCGGCGGCGGAAGTCGGGCCACAGCGTCTCGGTGACCCAGATCTCCGAGTAGGCGATCTGCCACAGCAGGAAGTTGCTGACGCGCATCTCGCCGCTCGTACGGATCAGGAGATCGGGATCCGGCTGCCCCGCCGTGTACAGGAACTCGCCGAACTTGCGCTCGTCGAGGTCGTCCGCATTCGCGCCCGACGCGATCAGGCGCTTCGCGGCGTCGACGATCTCCGCGCGTCCGCCGTAGTTCAGCGCGATGTTGAACAGCATGCCGCCATTCCGCTCGGTGCGGTGGATCGCGAGATCCAGCTCCTCCTGCACGTCGGCGGAGAGCTCGTCCTTGCGTCCGATCACCTGAAAGCGGATGTCGTTCTTGAGCAGCGTGTTCAACTCGAGGCGCAGGTACCGCTTCAACAGCGTCATCAGCGTGTTGATCTCGGTACGCGGCCGCTTCCAGTTCTCGACCGAGAAGGCGTACAGCGTCAGCACGTCGATGCCGAGCCGCGCCGACGACTCGACGACGTCGCGCACCGAATCGATGCCGGCGCGGTGGCCTTCGACGCGCGGCAGATGGCGCTGGGCCGCCCAGCGGCCGTTGCCGTCCATGATGATGGCGATGTGCGCGGGCAGCTGCTCGAAGTTCACCTGGCGCGCGAGCGCTTCGTCGGGCGAACCCGGCGGAATCCACGCCAGCAGCTGCTCAAGCGACATCAGCCATCCCTGTCCCGTAAACCTCGATTCTACTCGTACTTTACGCCGACCAGAAACAGCCCTCGAGCCGGCGCGGTCCGCCCCGCTTTCGTGCGATCGCGCGATGCCAGCACGTCGGCGATCCACGCCGGCGGCACACGCCCGCGGCCGACGTCGACCAGCGAGCCGACGACGTTGCGGACCATGTGGCGCAGGAACCCGTCGCCCGAGATCTCGAACTCGAGCAGGGCGGACCGCGCCGCGCCACGCGCGTCGCGCGACGTGCGAAGCCCCGCCTGCGTCACCGTCCGAACCGTGGTCGCCGCATCGGACCCCGTGCCCTGGAACGCGGCGAAGTCGTGCGTTCCGACCAGGCGCCCCGCGCCGTCCTCGATCGCCTGGAGGTCGAGCCGGTCGATGATGTGCCACGCGTACCGCCGCTCGAACGGCGAGAGGACGTCCGCGTTCCAGATGCGGTAGCGATACGTTTTGATCTTCGCGTCGAAGCGCGGATGAAACTGCGCGTCGACCGCCTCGGCCGAGAGCACGCGGACGCTCTCCGGCAGGCGCGCGTTGACCGCCCGTACGAGCGCGTCCGGCGCGATCGTCCGCTCGAGCGCGACCGCGGCCACCTGCGCGAGCGCGTGGACGCCCGCGTCGGTGCGGCCGGCCGCGGTGACGACCACGTCCCGTCCGTCGAGCGCCTTCAGCGCCTCTTCGAGCACGCCCTGGATCGACGTGCCGTCGGGCTGCCGCTGCCAGCCGTTGAAATCGGTGCCGTCGTAGGCGACGGTGATCTTGAAGACGGCCACGCGATCACGTGGCCACCGGCCGGGAACCGGGCTTCACCACCGGCATCCCCTTCGCGCACAGCGGGCACTGCTCCGGCTCGTACGTCGCCAGGTTCATCTCGAGCAGCCCGACGTACGGCACGTCGAACGTGACGCCGCCGCTCCTGTCCACGATCGACGCCGCGCCGACGACGCGTCCGCCCGCCGCCGTCGCCACCTGCATCGTCTCGCGGGTGGATCCGCCGGTCGTCAGCACGTCCTCGACGACGAGCACGCGATCGGTCTCCGCGATCATGAACCCGCGCCGCAGCGTCAGCGCGCCGTCCTGCCGCTCGGCGAAGATCGCGCGGACGCCGAGCGCGCGCCCGACCTCCTGGCCGATGACGATGCCGCCGAGCGCCGGCGACAGGACGACCGTGGGACGCCAGTCGCGCGCGCGATCCGCGATCGCGCGGCCGAGACGCCCCGCCGCGTCGGGGTGCTGCAGCACGAGCGCGCACTGCAGGTAGCCGGGGCTGTGCAGGCCGGATGTCAGGCGGAAGTGGCCCTCGAGCAGCGCGCCCGACTTGCGGAACAGATCAAGAAGCTCGTCGCGCGTCATGGACCTTCAGGTGCTGTTCGAACAGCTGCAGGATGCGTTTGTATTCGTCGGCCCAGCTCGTCTCTTCCTCGAACCCGTGGTTCTCGACCGGATACATCGACACCGACCAGTTCTCCTTGCGCAGCTCGATCAGCCGCTGCGCCAGGCGCACGGTGTCCTGGAAGAGCACGTTCGTGTCGACCATGCCGTGGTTGATCAGCAGCGCGCCCTTCAGGCCGTCGGCGAAGTAGATCGGCGACGACTGCCGGTACGCTTCGGGATCGTTCTGCGGCTCGTTGAGGATGTTCGACGTGTAGCCGTGGTTGTAGTGCGACCAGTCGGTGACCGGCCGGTTCGCGGCGCCGGCCGCGAACGTGTCGGGCGAGGTGAACATCGCCATCAACGTGATGAAGCCGCCGTAGCTGCCGCCGTACACGCCGATGTGCCGCGCGTTCACGTGCTCGCGGTCGACGAGGTACTTCGCGCCGTCCACCACGTCCTCGAGATCCTTGCCGCCCATGTGACGGTAGATCGCCGTGCGCCAGTCGCGTCCGTAGCCGGCGCTCGCCCGGTAGTCGGGATCGAGGACGACGTAGCCCTTCGACGCGAGCAGGTTGTTGAACATGTACTCGCGGTAGTAGCCGGTCGCCCAGTACTTGTGCGCGTTCTGCAGGTATCCGGCGCCGTGCACGAACACGACGGCGGGAGCGGACGGATCGCGCTTCGCGCCGATCATCTCCGGCGTGTAGAGGCGCGCGTAGACATCGACGCCGTCGCGCGTCTTGTAGGTGACGAGCTTCGGATCGATCCACTTGAACCCGCGCCACTCGTCGCTCGTCGAGGTCGTCACCTGCGTCGCCGCCGCGCCCGCCCTGTTCGGCATCACGTACACCTCCGGCGGCTTGTTGCTGTAGGAGTAGACCATGCCGACGGTCGAGTCGTCCGGCGACACCTCGCCGACGTTCGAGCCGGTCATCGACGTCACCTTCGTTCGGGCGCCGCCGTCCACGCTCATCGAATACAGATGGCGCTCGCCCGGGTGTTCCTCGGTGCTCGTGATGTAGAAGCGTGTCCTGTCGCGCGAGAGCACCGCCGAATCGATTTCCCATTTGCCCTGGGTCAACGGCTTCGCCGCCGGCTGCGTCGCCGTCGCGTCGACGCTGTAGAGGTGCATCCAGCCGTCGCGCTCGGACAGGAACCAGACGCGCTTCGCGTCGAGAAAGCCGAACGACGTCTCGTTCGGGCCGAAGCCGCCCACCTCGCGCACCCACGCATCGTCGTGCAGCGTGTCGAGCACGCGTGCCTTGCCGCTCTCCGGATCGACGACCACGAGCCACCGGTCCTTGTTGTCGTCGGCGCGGACGTGCGCGACGGCGAGCGAGCCGTCGTCGTTCAACTGCGCCATGCTCCAGCGGACCGAGCGCTTGCCGGCAAATCCGGCATCGGCCGCGGCGCTCTTGCCGGTCTCGAGGTTCATCACGACGAGCGAACGCTTCTCCTGCGCGTCGCCGACGAAGGTGCGCGCCGGGATGTCCTCGGTGTAGCTGGACTCGGTGACGTAGGTGGGCACGTTCGGCCGCCTGGCCGCCTCGCTCCGCTCGGCGACGACGACGAAGACGTGCGTGCCGTCGGGCGCCAGCTGCAGGTCCGGCGCGGTCTGATGTTCGGCGAGCTCGTATTTCGGCAGCGCCGACGCCTTGTCCTTCTCCTCCTTGCGCTTCCTCTTCTCGGCCTCCGTTCGCGTGTGCTCGATCAGCGTCTCCTCTTCGGCCTTGACGAACTTCTGGCTGTCGGTCTCGCGCGCGTCGCGCTTCTTCGGCGCGATGTCGGTCAGCTGTTCGATGGTGCCGCTGTCGAGCGGCACGAGGAACAGGTTGTTGTCGCGCACGAAGGTGACGGCCGTCTCGTGCCGCGCCCACCGCGGGTTCGATTCGGTGCCCGTCGTGTGCGTGATCTGGCGGCGGACGCCGGTGGTCGTGTCGACGATCGCCACGTCGCCGGCGTCGGCGAACAGCACGCGGCGGTGCGCGCGGTCCCACACGCCGTTGACGGGCGGCGCGGTTTTCCGCTCGGCGTCGCCGAGCTTCCGCGGCTGGCCGCCGGTGCGCGCGACCGCCCACGTCGACGCCTCGTCTTCGCCCGGATGACGCCATTCGAAATAGAGCGTCGACGAATCGCCCGACCAGCGCAGTCCGGTCGGCGGATAACCGACCAGCGCGGGTCCGCGCATGATGCTGTCGACGGTGAGCGGAAACGCGCGCGTCTGCAGTTGAGCTGTCGGCGAGAGGCTGAACGCGAGCGCCACGACGCCCAGCGTCAGGCGGGAAGATCTGTGCATGAAAACCTCAGAGAAAGGGCGCCCATTATACAATTCGATGAACCAACGCATCCCGCCCGACGTCTATTGCTTAGACCAATACCCGTTTGTTTCCTGTAGGAGCCGTGGCAATGCATCAGTCGACTCTCCGCCTCCGGACGTTCGCCGCCGCGTGCGCGCTCGCGCTGGCGCCGGTGACCGCTTTCGCGCAAACCGGACACCTTCGCTTCGACGCCGCCACGCTGGCGGCCGCCACCCAGATCTCGGCCCCCTCGGCGGCGAGCCAGGCGGCCGGCGGCACGGCACGGCCTCTGAGCATGGACGAAGCGGTCAAGCTTGCGCTCGAGCAGAACCTGGGCATTCGGATCCAGCGGATCGACCCGCAGATTCAGGACACCACCGTCGCGCAGTCGCGGTCCTTCTGGTCGCCCAATCTCGGCACGTCGTTCAGCCGTGTCGGCAACAACTACCCGGCGATCAGCATCTTCCAGCCCGCGTACGGCAACGGCACGACCAACGCCAACGTCTCGCTGGCCCAGGCGCTGCCCTGGGGCGGCAGCTACACCGCCGGCTGGATCAACCAGCGCGTCATCACGGACAACCCGCTGTCGAACTACAGCCCGCAGCTCTACTCCAACGTGCAGTTCAACTACACCCAGCCGCTGATGCGCAACTTCAGCATCGACCAGATCCGGCAGCAGGTGAAGCAAAGCCAAAAGTTCCGCGAGCTCTCGGACATCCAGCTGCAGGCGGTCATCACCTCGACGATGCGCGCGGTGCGCGATGCGTACTGGGACCTCGTCTACGCGATCAGCAACCAGAAGGTCCAGCAGTTGTCGCTCGAATTGTCGCAGCAGTTCCTCAGGGACAACCAGAAACGCGTCGAGATCGGGACGCTCGCGCCGATCGACATCGTTCAGGCGCAGGCCGAGGTCGCCAGCAACGAGCAGGGCGTCATCGTCGCCGAGGCGGCGATCAAAACGGCGCAGGACAACCTGCGCGCGCTGATCCTCGACCCGGCCCAGGCCGATTTCTGGAACGTCAACTTCGATCCGACCGACGCGGCGTCGTTCGCCGCGCAGTCGGTCGACGTCGACGCCGCGGTGCGCAACGCGCTCGACAAGCGGACCGACCTGCTGGCGGCGAAGAACACGCTCGCCATCGGCGACGTCAACATGAAGTTCCTCAAGAACCAGATCCTTCCCGACGTCAACCTGCAGGCCAACTACGGCGCGATCTCGTACGGCGGGACGCAGCTGACCGGCGTCTCCGCCGCCGATCTGTCGAATCTGGGGCTCGGCGTCGTGCCGGCTCGATCGATCATCTCGCAGCGGACGTACGGGTCGGTGCTCGGCGACGTCTTCTCGAACGCCTACCCGCAGTGGACCGTCGGCGTGCAGATCGGGTATCCGCTCGGCTCGAGCACGGTGCAGGCGAACCTGGCGCGCGCCCGGCTGCAGGCGCAGCAGGCCGAGGCGCAGGTGAAGAACCTCGAGCTGCAAATCACGACGCAGGTCCGCCTCGCCGCCCGCAACGTCACCACGAACATCAAGCGCGTGGAGTCGGCGCGCGCGTCGCGCGAGCTGCAGGAGAAGAAACTCGACGCCGAGGAGAAGAAGCTCGCCGCCGGCATGTCGCAGAGCTTTTTCGTGTTCCAGGCGCAGCGCGACCTCGCGGTCGCGCGGGTCGCCGAGATCCAGGCGATCTCCGACTACAACAAGTCGCTCGTCGACTTCGACGCCGTGCAGAGCGTCCCGCTCAACGGCGGATTCCCCGGCATTACGACGCCGGGCTCGGGCGCGATCGTCACCGGCAATTCGGCGATCATCCGCGCGCAGTAACGGCGTCAGGCGCGCAGGGCACGGCGACGCGACCGCGTCGCCCTCCCTGCGCGACAGCCGGCCTGGCCCGGCCGTCACGCCGCCGGCGCCGGCACGCGAGGCGCGCTTTGATATGCTGCGCACCGTGCCGAAGCTCTCGGTCACCGTCATCACCAGGAACGAAGCGGCGGACATCGACGCGGCGCTGGCATCGGTGCGGTTCGCCGACGAAATCGTGCTCGTCGACGCGATGAGCACCGACGACACGGTGGCCATCGCGCGGCAGCACACCGACCGCATCGTCGTGCGCGAGTGGCCGGGGTACATCGACCAGAAGAACTACGCCGCGTCGCTGGCGCGGCACGACTGGATCCTGTCGCTCGACGCCGACGAGCGCGTCACGCCGGAGCTCGCGGCGGAAATCCAGCGGCTGCTGGCCGGCGACCCGCGCGACGCGGCATACCGGATTCCGCGCGTGACGTTCCATCTCGGACGCTGGATCCGCAGCACCGACTGGTATCCCGATTTCCAGACACGCCTCTACGATCGGCGGCGCGCGCGATGGACCGGCGCGTACGTGCACGAAGCGGTGACCGTCGACGGATCGATCGGCCGGCTCGCCGGAGAGCTGCAGCACTACGCGTACCGCGACATCGCCGATCACCTCGAAACGATCGACCGCTACACCACGCTGGCCGCGCGCCAGATGGACGAGGCGGGCCGCCGGTCGGGATGGCTCGAGATGGTCGGTCACCCGCCGCTGGCCTTCCTGCGCAATTACGTGCTCCGCGGCGGGTTCCGCGACGGCTCCGCGGGCCTGATCGTGTCGGTGATGAACAGCTACTACGTGTTCCTGAAGTTCGCGAAACTCTGGGGGCGCCGCCAATGCCGACACTGACCGCAATCGCGCCGCAGTTCGTCGTCGACGACGTGCGTGTCGCGGCGGAGTACTACCGCGACGTGCTCGGCTTCAGGATTCTGGGCTACTTCCTCGACCCGCCGGTGTTCGCGATGGTCGCGCGCGATCGCGCCGAGATCCACTTCGGCAAGGCCGACCCGGGCGCCGGTCCCTCGCCCAACGGCGGCCGCCGCAAGATCTCGAGCGACGCGTACATCTGGACGACCGATCTCGACGGGCTGCACGCCGAACTGGTCGCCAACGGCGCGAACGTCGTCGAGAAGCCGAGCATGCGCGTGTACCGGTGCTACGAGATGGCGGTCGAGGATCCGTTCGGATACCGGCTCGTGTTCTCGATGGATTTCGAGCACGCCACCGGCTAGGCTGACCGCCGCATGTTCTCGCTCCACGTGGACACCGCGCGGACGTGGCGCGGCGGGCAGAACCAGGTGCTGCTGACGGTCAACGGCCTGCGAGCGCTCGGCCACCGGGCGGCGCTCGTCGCGCACCCGGACGGCGAACTGCGGCGGCGCGCGTCGGAGGGCCTCGAGCTGATTCCGCTCGCGCCGCGCACCGAGGTGGACTTCACGGCCGGCTGGCGGTTCGGCCGCGTCCTGAAGCGGCTCCGCCCGGACGTGATCCACGCGCACGATCCGCACGGCGTCGCGATGGCGTCGCTGGCGCTCTCGCTCGGCGGGTTCGGCGAGGGCGGCGGGCCGGCGCTCGTCGCGTCGCGGCGCGTCGACTTCCACCTGAAGGGCAATTCGTTTTCGCGCTGGAAGTACCGTCAGGTCGACTGCTACATCGCCGCGTCCGACGCGATTCGGCACATCCTGCTCGCCGACGGCGTGCCCGCCGAGCGCGTCGTCACCGTGCACGAGGGGATCGACGTCGAGCACGTCGCGGCGGCGCCGCCGGTGAACGTCCACGAAGCGTTCTGGCTGCCGCATCACGCACCGGTCGTCGGCAACGTCGCCGCGCTCGTCGCCCACAAGGGGCAGCGCTATCTCATCGAAGCGGCCCACCTCGTCGTCAAGCGGATTCCCGACGCGCGGTTCATCATCCTGGGCGAAGGCGAGCTGCGCGAGCATCTCGAGCACCTGGTCAAGGAGCATGCGCTCGAGAAGCACGTGCTGCTGCCCGGGTTCCGGACCGACGTCCTCGGCTGCATCAAGGGGTTCGACCTGTTCGTCATGAGCTCGGTGACCGAAGGGCTCGGGACGTCGCTGCTCGACGCGATGGCGTGCGGGCGACCGATCGTCGCGACGCGCGCCGGCGGCATCCCGGAGATCGTCGACGACGGCGTCACCGGACTGCTCGTGCCGCCGCGGGACCATCATGCGCTGGCGGACGCGATCGTCCGCGCCCTGAACGATCCCGATCTGCGTGGGCGCTTCGCGGCCGCCGGCTACGCGCGGGTGCGCGAGCGATTCACCGTCGAGCGGATGGTCGCCGAGACCGCCGCGGTCTACCAAACGTTGACAGCAGCGACTTGAGCGCGGCGTCCTTCGGGTAATTCATCCCGAGGTGGCAGAGCGAGTAGTCGTATTTGACCGGGTCGTCGGGATCGAGCTGGCGCAGCGAGGCGGTGATGTCGCTGGCCATGGCCCATCCCGGGCTCGCGTACCGCGTCAGCGCGAGGTGACGGCCGACGCGGATCACGTGGGTGTCGAGCGGAATGATCAGCTTCGCCGCCGGCACACGCGTCCACACGCCGAGGTCGAGGGCGTCGCGGCGCACCATCCATCGCAGGAAGAGATTCAGCCGCTTGCACGCGGATCCCGCCGACGGCCGCGGAAAGAAGTAGCCGATGCCCGGCGAACGCACGCCGAAGCCGAGCGCGCGCGTCGAGAAGCGTTCGAGCGCGGCGCCGACGTCCTCCGCATCCGCGGCGATGCCGTCGGCGAAAAAACCCTCGATCGATCCCGAGGTGTCGACCATGCGGCGCATGACGCCCACGAGCGCGGCGATATCGGCGCCGCGGATCCAGCGGTGCACGATCGGCGCGAAGGCGCGCGCATCCCGTGTGGGCTCGAAGCGGCGCACGTAGTCGGCCGGCGACGGTCCCATCACCGCCAGCGTCCGGTCGACCGAACGCATCACGCCGGCGACGCGGCCGAAGGCGAGCGAGGCGGCGACGAATCCGGCGATTTCCCGGTCGTCGCGGGCGGCGAAGCGCCGCACGATCTGGATCGGATCGGTCGCCGAATCGGGGACGTTGAAGTCGTGATACAGGCGGTCGAGGTGCTGTTTCAGCACGGTTCTGGGGGTTCTCTCGTTCTTCAGGTTCTTCAGGTTCTTCAGGTTCTTCAGGTTCTTCAGGTTCTTCAGGTTCTTCAGGTTCTTCAGGTTCTTCAGGTTCTTCAGGTTCTTGAGGGTTCTCTCGGTTCTGGAGGTTCTCTCGGTTCTGGAGGTTCTCTCGGTTCTGGGGGTTCTCTCGGTTCTGGGCGTTCTCTCGGTTCTGGGGGTTCTCTCGGTTCTGGGGGTTCTCTCGGTTCTCGTAGTTCTGCGAGTTCTCGAGAGGTTCTCGGGTTCTCCGGTCCCCAATGCTCGGAACTAAGCTGATCACATGGTCGGCCCGCAGGATACCGGTGACCGCCGCCGGAACGCGAGAACCGCAGAACCAGTAGCACCGAGCACCGAGCACCGAGCACGAAGCACCAATCACCAAGCACCCAAGCACCCAGCACCCCAGCACCCAGCACCCAGCACCCAGCACCCAAGCACCAAGCACCCTAAGAAC
>DASRGT010000022.1:0-110453 GCA_035650895.1 Vicinamibacterales bacterium | reverse complement strand
AGCCGGAAGAGATCTTCGCGCAGCACCGCTTCCCTCGAGTGGGTGATGCTGTTCCGGTACTGCGCCAGCCCCATCGACGCGAGGATGACGATCAGCGACAGGACGACGAGGAGCTCGATGAGGGTGAAGCCCCTCGGGATGGGGACATTGCGCGCGCGCCGCATCATCGGATTCCTCAATCCCTCATTTCGATTCCCGAGTCGAGCGCCGCAGCCATCACCAGTCGCGGTACTTCGTGCCATCGAGCGCCGTGCCGTCGAACGTCGTGTAGACGTCGAACACGTTCTGGCCGCCCCAGTGCGTCGTGTCCGGCTTGTCCTGGTACGACCGCAGCCCCCACTCGGTGCCGCGCGTCATCGGATCGACCGGGATGCGGCGCAGGAATTTCAGCTTGCGTCCGGTCGCATCGTTCGCCGCCGTGACGCCGTCGACCAGCGCCTGCAGGTCGGGCGGATAGTTCTCGCTGCCCACCTTGAGGTCGAGCGACCCGATCTGCCCGAGGTCGGCGGCATCCTTGTATTTGTCGATCGCCGTGCGGATCTCGCGCAGCGAGCGGCGCAGCTCGGTTTCGCGCGTGCGCTGCGCCGTCACCTTCGCGAGCGGCATGATCGCCGACGCGAGAATCATCAGGATCGAGGACACGACGAGCAGCTCGACGAACGTATACCCGCCGCTGCTCCCGCCCGAGAATCGAGAGAACCTGGAGAACCGAGAGAACCTGCAGAACCGAGAGAACCCCGAGAACCCTGAGAACCCCGAGAACCTGGAGAACCCCGAGAACCCTGAGAACCCCAAGAACCGAGAGAACCCCAAGAACCGAGAGAACCCCGAGAACCGAGAGAACCCCAAGAACCGAGAGAACCCGAGACCGCCCTGCGTCATGGTCATTGCTGCACGTTCACCGTCACCGGCGAAAAACGCAACCCCATCGCCGTGCCGCCGGGACCCGTCGCCGACCCGCTGATCGACAGCGTCACGCTGCCCGGCGCGACCGCGTCGAACATCACGGCCGCGAGCAGACCGGTGCCGGACGCGCCGGTCGCATCGGTCGCCCGGGCGATGGTGATGTCGATCCGGTTGCCGTTCACCTGCTGCGTGAACGTCGCGTTGACGCCGCCGCTGCGCATGAAGCTCCCCTCGTTGACGCTGCGCACCCGGAGCTTCGTCGGGTCGAACGTCAACGTCAGCGTGATCGTCGAGATCCGCGCGGCGTCGGTGATCGAGATCGGCACCGTGTAGGGGCCGCCGCCGACGCGGAACGTCGGACCCGGCGGCGAGAGGATCACCTGCGCCAGCCCTACGCCCGGCGACTGCGTCGGCACCGCTGTCGGTTCGGGCGTCGGCGCGCCGCCGGCGGGCGGCGTCGGCGTGGCCGCGGCCGGCGCGGTGGGCGCCGGCGGTTCGGGCGGCACGACGATGTTCGGAATCGCCGGCGGCTGCTGCGCGGGCGGCGCCAGCACGGTCCCGGGCACCGGCGTCGATCCCGGCGGCACGGCGAGCTGCGTCCCTCCCGGCCCCGACAGCGTTGCCGGCGGCGCGTTGGTGCCGGCGGCGATCCCCGGCTGCGCGGCGGCCGGCGGCTGCTCGGCCGGCGGCTGCGCGATCAGCGGCGGCGGCCCGCCCACCCCGAGGTTCTGCTGCGACCCGATGTAGATCGGCTTGAGATCGTCCTCCGTCAGTTCGTGCGTGCGGACGATGTGCGGCGTCAGCAGCATGACGATGTCGATCTGGTCGTCCTGCAGCGTGTTGTGCGAGATCAGCGAGTTGAGGAACGGGATGCGTGTGGTGCCGATCGGCCCCGAGATGCCCTTCTGTTCGCTGTCCTGGTAGAGGCCGGCGAGCAGGTTCGATTCGCCGTCGCGCAGACGCAGCCGCGTGGTCACGGTGCGCTGCACGAAGGTCGGCACCGTCACGCCGGCGACGTTCCGGTCCTGGCCCACCTGGCTGTCGTCGAGCGTGATGTCCATCCGGATGTCGCCTTCGAGCGTCACCGTGGGCGTCACGTCGATGTTCACGCCGACGTCCTGATACTGGTACGAGCTGAGCGGGTTCACCCCCGCGCCGCCGGTCGCGATCGGCGTGTAGCTGGTGGAGATGACCGGAATGCGCTGCCCCAGCTTCAGCGACTGCTTCGTCCCTTCGGCGATGCGCAGCTGCGGCTTGGCGATGACGCGCGTGTGCGAATCCGATTCGAGGAAGTGCACGATCGCCGTCGGCACCGCCAGGTAGAAGTCCGCCGTCGTGATGCCGCGCGAAATCGTGTTCAGGTTGAAGGGCGGCGGCGAGACCACCTGCGACGGCGACGTCGAGCGGCCGTTCGCCGTCGACGTCGTGCCGGTCGCCGGGGTCGTCACCCCGGGCGTCGTGCCGGTCGTCGGTGTCGTCGGCGTCGTGGTGGTCGCCGTGGTCGTGCCGCTCGGCGACACTTCGGGCGAGAAGACGGCGCCGGCCGCGTACTCCGACAGGTTCAGGCCGTAGTCCTTCGTGCGGCTGCGATCCACTTCGAGGATTTCGATGTCGAGGACGATCTCGGCACGCGGCTTGTCGTTCTGCTGGATGATCTTCTCGATGATCTGCACGACGGGCGCCGTCGCGCGGACGGTGATCGTGTTCGCCGTCTTGTTCGCGACGATGCCCGGCTGGACGGCGATGCCGGGCAGGCGGACGATCGTGCTGAGGATCTGCGTCAGCTCGGTCGCGTCGGCGTGGGAGATGTAGAACGTGCGCACGACCTGCTCGTCGTAGATCGCGTGCTTCGGCGCGGTGTCGGGGAAGACGAAGATCGACCGGTCGTTGACGACCTTGTACGACAGGCCGTTCATCGTCATGATCTGGTTCAGCGCCTGCTCGAGCGTGGCCTGTTCGAGCTGGATCGTCATCGCGCGGTCGGTGACCTCGCGGTCGTAGGTGATGTTGATGCCGGTCGCGTTGGCGATGAAGGCGAGCACGTCCTTCATGCTCGTGTTGTTGAACTGGATGCGCGGCATCGGCGTCGTGAAGTTCAGCAGCGCGGGCGGCAGCGTCGCCGCGCGCGCCCGCTCGCGCATCTGCTCGATCGGCGGCCGCGGGCGCGACGCCTCGATCCGCTGGCGGATCGTGCGGTCGAGCTCCGCCACCTTTGCCGCCGCCGAACGGTTGGAGGGATCGAGTTCGCTCGCCTGGCGGTACTCGCCGAGCGCCGCCTCGAGTTGATCCTTCGACTCGAAGTCGCGCGCCTTGTCGAGGTGCGAACGCGATGCCGCCATCATCGCGCGCTGCAGCGCGATCTTGTAGTTCGGGTTGTCGGGATCCGCGTCGACCGCGCGGCGGTACGCGGCGACCGCCTCGTCGAGGTTGCCGCTCGCCATCTGCGAGTTGCCCTGACGGAACGCTTTCCCGGCCGCGCAGCCGGCCGCGAGGAGCGCGCACGCGGCGAGCGCGATCACCGGCAGCCTGAACCCTGCACTCTGCGACTTCAGCGTCATCATGATCCTGACAGGCGAATCGTCTGGCGGCCGCGGCCGTCCAGGTACGCCATCTCAATCGATTCCGTGCCGATGCGCAAGATCCGGTACTTACCGGCGACGGTCCCGCCTTCGACCCCCTGGAGCGGCGGGCCGATGCCGTCCGAGAGTACTGCGATCTTCGGCTGCCCGGCGCCGCGATCGATGACGCCGATGAATTTCAGCGCGATCGGCGGCGGAGGCGGCGGTCCGGCCGGCGCCGGCGGCGGCGCCGGCGTCACGGTGGGCGCGGTGGGCCTCGCGGAGCCCGGCGGCGGAGGCGGCGGCGCCTTCGGCTTGAATCGGAAGAGATTGCGTTCCGTCCCGCCCGGTTTCGGCCGCTCCTGCTGCAGCGCCTCCAGATGGACGTCCGGCGCGTCGGCGGCCCCCGCCGGCCCGCGCGCGGCGCTGGGCGCCGCCGTCGCCGCTCTTGGATTAGACGCCGGAAGCGGTACGGCAGACGTCTGGATCCACGCACGGTAACCGACGACAGCGAGGATCACGAGCGCGGCGCCGAGCACGAGCTGCTTGCGGCGCTCAGTCTCCATTGGTCCCCGGACGGTAGTACGTCGAGAGCCCGACGACGAAGGAGAGCGGCTTGCCGGGCTCGGTCTGCTCCATCGCCACGTCGTCGACGATCACGAATTCGGGCGCGCTCTCGAGATTGTAGAGAAACTGCCGGAAGCTCTCGTACTCCCCCTGGAGCGCGACGCGAATCACCAGGCGGCCGAGGCGCGTGCTCTTGACGCTCGCCGGATCGACGTCGGTCTTGCGATCGACGATCCGGATGCCCGCCTTCTTCGCCAGTTCCGGCAGCGTCGTGTAGGTGAGACGCCGCGCCGACGGGAAGTCGGTCGGCAGCACCTTGCCGTAGAAGGTCTGCAGCTCCTGGTCGGCGCGCGTCGTGCCGGCGACGAGCGCGCGGGCCGACGCGTAGTCGCTCTCCGCCGCGCGCAGGCTCGTCGCCGCATTTTCCGCGCGGGTGGCGGCGCCGGCCGACCGCACGCCGAGCGGATAGACGACGAAGGCGTACACGCCGATGTTGATCAGCAGCGCCGCGGCGAGCGGCACGATCAGCGGGCGCTTCTCGGCGGCGATGCGGCGCCAGAGCGTCATCGGGGCTCCGGCGCGCGTGCGGCCGCGGCGGCGCGGCCCGGCACGTAGAGGGCGTCCAGATCGGCCTCGAACTCGCCTTTGTCGTTCAGCTTCTCGTCGCGCGACAGGATGCGCGCGAAGGCGCCGGTGTTCTCGAGGTTCTCGATGAACGCGTTGACGTCCTCGACGCCGCGCGCGAAGACGTGGATGCGGAGCGAGATGTTGCGGTCCTTGTCGACCTGCGGCCGCACCGCGGCGATCCGCACGTCGTCGGGCAGCGTGGTCTCGAAGCGGTTGAACAGCTCGGTCCAGGAGAAGGTGCGGCGATCGATCAGCTCGTTCGCGAGGCGCGCCTCGCCGGCCTTGAACTCCAGCGCCTTCGGGTCGACGGCCGTGCGAAGGCGCGCCGCCTGGCGGCGCAGGTCCGCCGCGCGCGCCTCGTTGTTCGACGCCTGCGTGGCGAGCCGCGTGTCGCTGCGCGAGTACCGCAGCACACGCGAGACGTTGAACACCGTGGCGGCGGCGATGACGATCGCCGCGGCGAGCAGCCACAGGTGGACCGCACGCTCGTTGTAGAACGGCCTGGTGGCGAGGTTGCCGCGCAGCATTACGCGGCACCCCGTGGCGAGGTCCACGTCTGGCGATGGACGATCGACACCGGCGGCCGCGTCACGCCCGGTCTCCCGCCAGCTGCGGATCGTGCACGGCCGACCGATCGCGCAGCAGGAGGCCGACGAGGGGCGACAGCGCGTCGAGCAGTTGCGGCGCGGCCGCGATGCGGTCCGCGAGCGACGCCGCCTGCCGCGGATCGACCGCCTCCACCCGGGTCGTCAGCCGCTCTTCGAGGCTGCGACGCGCCTGGTCGGCGTCGATCGTGCCGGCGCCGGCGAGCATCACCCGCGTGAAGCCCGCGCCCTGCAGGCGATCTTCGTAGTACATCGCCGACTGGTGCACGAGGTCGGCCAGCGATCCGTCGGCGTCGGCGGCGCGATTGCGAAAGAAGATGACGTGGCCGCCGCGCACGATCAGGATCGACGCCGAATCGGCCGCCACGTCCACGAGCAGCCAGTCCGCGGCCGGCGGGTTCGCCGCGCCGAGCACGGCGTTGACCACGTTGAAGCTCGAGAGATCGACGATGCCCGGATGCGCGCCGTGTTCGGCGACGAGCGCCTCGTACTCTTCGACGACCGCGCGCCGCGCGACCGAGACGACGAAGTCGTGACCGTCGGGCGCCACGATGCCCGGCACGTGCGAGACCTGCGCCTCTTCGATCGGAAACGGCGCGGCCTTCTTCACCTGCCAGCGAATCAGCTGCTCCAGGTCGTGCGCGCGGCCCGGCACCTTCTCGAAGCGGACGATCGAGACGCGCGCGACCTGGTCGGGGATCAACAGGCCGATGCGGCGCGGACGGCCCACCTTGTCCAGCACGCGCGCGAGCGCCGTGGCGACCTGCGTCCGGTTGTGCGTGTTGATCGTCGTCAACGACGGGACGAGCGCGCCGTCGGGCAGCGGCTCGATCGCGTAGGCGCTGACGACCGGCTGGCCGCCCCGCTGCTCGATGGTCGCCGCCGAGACGCGGTTGGCCGCGATCTCGACGGCCGTCGCCGGTGCGGCCGCGTCGTGGATGGAACCGAGCAGGCTCATTCGACGAACGTCACCTTGTTGATTTCGCGCAGCGTGGTGTGGCCGCTCATCACGCGCTCCACCGCCGACTCGCGCAGGAAGCGCATGCCTTCCTCGCGCGCCGCCTTCTTGATCTCGGTGGTCGGCTTGCGGGCGAGGATCATCTCGCGGATGCGGTCGGTCAGGTCGAGCAGCTCGCAGATGGCCATCCGCCCCTTGTACCCCGTGCCGCCGCACTCGATGCAGCCGAGCCCCTCGTAGAACGTGTGCGTGCGCTCGAGCGCCGGATCGAGCCCCGACTCCTCGATCGCCTCGCGCGTCACTTTCGCGGGACGCTTGCAGTGCGAGCAGATCGTGCGCACGAGCCGCTGGGCGAGGACGCAGTTGAGGGCCGAGACGAACTGATACGCCTCGACGCCCATGTTCAGGAAGCGGCCGAGGACGTCGAGCACGTTGTTCGCGTGCACGGTGGTGAACACCAGGTGTCCGGTCAGCGCCGAGTTGATCGCGATCTGCGCCGTCTCGGTGTCGCGGATCTCGCCCACCATGATCTTGTCGGGGTCGTGGCGCAGGATCGATCGGAGCCCGCGCGCGAACGTCAGCCCCTTCTTCTCGTTGATCGGAATCTGCGTGATGCCGCGCAGCTGGTACTCGACCGGGTCCTCGATGGTGACGATCTTGTCCTCGACGGTCTTGATCTCCGACAGCGCGGCGTAGAGCGTCGTCGTCTTGCCCGAACCGGTCGGGCCGGTGACGAGCACCATGCCGTACGGCTCGCGGATGTACTTGCGGAACCGGCGCAGCTCGTCTTCGGGGAAACCGAGGATGTCGAGGCGCAGCTCGGTGAACTGCTCGCTGATCGACTCCTTGTCGAGAATACGGATGACGGCGTCCTCGCCGTGGACGCTGGGCATCACCGACACGCGGAAGTCGATCGTCTTGCCCGGCATCTTCATCTTGAAGCGGCCGTCCTGCGGGACGCGCTTCTCGGCGATGTCGAGCTCCGCCATCACCTTGATGCGCGAGATGATCGAGCTGTGGAACTGCTTGGCGATCGGCCGCATCGCCTGCTGCAGCACGCCGTCGATGCGGTACTTGACGTACACCGCATCGTCCTGCGTCTCGATGTGGATGTCGGACGCGCGCCGCTGGATCGCCGTGTAGATCGTCGAGTCGACGAGGCGGATGATCGGGCTGGCGTCGCTCGTCAGCTTCTCGACGGTGAGCGCCTCTTCGCCGCTGTCGTCTTCCTTGAGGATCTGCAGCTGGAACGACTCGGTCGCCTCCTCGAGGACGCGCTGGCTGCTCTCGCTCTTCTTCAGGATCGACTCGATGGCCGATTTCGGCCCGACGGCGACCTTGATGTTGGTGCCGAGCAGCACGCCGAGCTCGTCGATCATCGGCAGGTCGGTCGGGTCGGAGACGACGATCTCGAGGGTCTTGCCGATGCGGCGATGCGGCACGAAGCCGTAGCGCAGCATCAGGTCGGCCGGAATCGATCGGAACAGCTCCTGATCGATCCGGAACGTGTCCATGTCGATGAACTCGAGCCGGTAGCGTTCGGCGAGCCGGCGCGCGTGGTCGATCTCGGCGCGCTGGTCGTCGACGCCGAGCTCGGCGTGGAAGTCGGCGTTCTGTGTGGTGGCCATTGTCTAACTCAGGACCGAGCTCAGCTGGAAGAGCGGCATGTACAGCGCCAACAGCAGCCCGGCGATCACGATCCCCATCACCACGAGCAGAACCGGTTCGACCAGGGTGACGAAGCGTTCCATGTTGGTCGCGATTTCCTCGTCGTAGAAGTCGGCGACGGTGTTGAGCATGTCCTGCAGGGCGCCGGTCGACTCGCCGACCTCCGCCATCTTCACGGCGACGTCCGGAAAGACGCGGCGCGCTTCGAGCGCGCGCGCGAACGACTCCCCTTCGCGGACGCGGCCGCCGACGATCGTCAGCTGCGAGGCCATGAACTGGTTGCCGATCGATTTCGACGCGATGTCGAGCGCGTTGACCAGCGGCAGGCCGCCGCCGAGCAGCGTCGCGAGCGTGCGCGCCATCTGCGACGTCGAAAACTTGCGCGCCACGTCGCCGAGCATCGGCACGGTGAGCAGCACGTGATCGAACCGCGCCTTCTGCCCCGGCTGGCGCACCCACCCGAGGACGGCCACCACCGCCGCCGCCGCCGCGATGACGATGAAGAGGAACTGGCCGCGGATGAACTCGGACACCCGGACGATGATCTTCGTGACCAGCGGCAGGTCGGCCCCGAACGATCCGTAGAAATCGGAAAACGCGGGGACCACCTTCAGGACGATGAGCGAGACGAGCCCGAGCGCCAGCGCGATCAGGATCGCCGGGTACACCAGCGCCGACACCGTCTTGCGCTTCACCGTCGTGATGATCTTGGTGTATTCGACGTAGCGGCGCAGCACGCTGTCGAGGTTGCCGCTGCGCTCGCCGGCGAGCAGCGAGGCGGTGTAGACGCTCGGAAACAGGTCGCCGTGGGCGGCAAAGGCGTCCGACAGGGCGCTGCCCGATCGCACGCGTTCGTGGACGTCCTCGAGCACCGACCGGAACAGCGGCGAGGTGACGCGCCCCTTCAGCAGATCCAGCGACTGGACCAGCGGCATGCCGGCCTTCAGCAGCGTGGCGAGCTCCTGGTTGAAGACCAGGAACTCCCGCGTGTTGAGGCTGCGCCGCTGGGGCAGGCGCAGCGAGAGGCCGGCAATCGCGCCCTTCGGCTGGACCGAGAGGACGAAGAGGCCCTTCTCCTCGAACTCGTGGCGCAGACGGGTCTCGTTGTCGGCGACGTACACGCCTTCGACGATTTCGCCGTTAGGCGACGCAAGTCGGCAGCGGAACTCCACAGGTCCTAACCCGAATTGTATCAACAATAGCCACGGCGCTCTTGGTGTTAAGACCGGGCGCGCGGCGGATTTGGCTGGCGTGGTTGCGCAGGATTTCGCGCGGCGTTACCGGCCGACGAGCTTCAGGATGTCCGCGACGTACTTCTGCGTCTCGGGGTACGGCGGGATGCCGCCGAAGCGTTTGACCGCACCCTCGCCCGCGTTGTACGCCGCGAGCGCCAGCTTCAACTCGTATCGATCGAGCAGCGACTTCAGGTACTTGATGCCCGCTTCGATGTTCGACGTCGGCTCGTACGGATCCTGGACGGCGTACTGGCGCGCCGTGCTCGGCATCAGCTGCATGAGGCCCATCGCGCCTTTGCGCGATCGCGCCCGTTCCTGGTACGCCGACTCGACTTTGATCACGGCCTTCACGAGCTGGGGCGATACACCCTCGGCCGCGGCCACCTTGTCGATGATCGCGTTGTAGCGCGGGTCGGCCTGCAGGCGGCGGCTGCTCTCGTCGGCCTGACCGTTTTCCGCAGGCCGGACCGGCTCGTCCTCGGGGTACGGGACTTCGTCGGGCGCGAACCGATCGATGACCGCCTTGTCGGTGACGATCTCGCCGCCGGTACGCAGCGCGAGCACGTAGGTTTCTCCGTCGACGCGGTGCGATTTGATCGAGAGCGCCCGCCCCGTCGTGAAATACGCGAGTTCCGCGCGCGCGGGCCGGGCCACGCACAGGATCGACGCCACCGAGACGCACGACACCACGCCGCACGCGGTGCGTCGGGCGTAGTGTCGATGGTCGGTGTCGTGGCCCACGGCGTTACCTCGGATCAATATACGCGTGGAAGACCCGGATGCCCAATTCCCTCGGATCGTGGCTGTTGGACGCCGGGAGCAGCGAGGGGACGAACGTCTTGTCGACGGCGATGTGCAGCTCGACCATGTCGTCGGTCCCGAGCTGCGCCGCCTTGATGGGCACCTTGCGGAGCATCGGCTGCGCCGGCGGCAGCACGAAGTCGTCCACCGGCTGGCCGCCAATCGTCAGCTGCACGTGCTGCGAATCCTTGAAGACGCTGCCGGGGTTGTCGACGTCGAAATAGAACAGGACGTCTTTCTTCGGGTTCTTGAAGACGAGCGTCGCGTCCTTCTTCGTCCACTGCCACTCGACGGTCGCGTTGTGTTCCGCCTGCTCCGCCGGGTGCCACCCTTCCTTGAACACGGTGTAGACGTTCTCGGTCTGCGGCTGCAGCTGGAACCGCGCCACTTTGTACGCCTTCTGCCCGGCGTCCTCGCCGGCCAGCGTCACCCGCCTCTGTGTCGCCGTCGAATAGAGGCCCACCTGGATCGACGCCTCGCCGACGTACGGATACACCGGGATGAACTCGGTGCGCGTGTACTCGATCGTCTGGCCCGGCTTCCACTCGGTCGTCGGCACCGGCGGGTTGTGATCGAAGTTGAAGATCATCTCCTCGTCCGAGTCGACGACGTGCACCATCACGCGCAGGTTCTGATCGAACTTGGCGTCGTTGGCGACGACGAACTTGTAGGTGACGTCGATCGGACTGCCGAGCGGCGCCCGGTCGTGGCTGAGCGCGACGGCCGGGGTGGCGACAGGCGCCGTGACCGGTTCTTTCTTGCGGCAGCCGAGCGTCGCGGCGAGCGCACCAGCGGCGAGCAGCAGCACAAAGGAGTGACGCAGACGAGGTGTATTCATGAGTGAAATGTTGACGGAGAAAGGATTATACTCCAGCAACTTACCCTATGGCAGCTGAAGCGCTCGGACTCGTGGAAACGCGCGGCCTCATTGGAGCGATCGAAGCGGCGGACGCGATGGTCAAGGCCGCCAACGTCACGCTGGTCGGCAAGGAGTACATCGGCGCGGGCTACGTCACCGTGATGGTGCGCGGCGACGTCGGCGCCGTGAAGGCGGCGACCGACGCCGGCGCCGCGGCCGCGCGGCGTGTCGGCGAGCTCGTGTCGGTCCATGTGATCCCGCGGCCGCATTCCGAAGTCGAGCGCATCCTTCCCAAGGGCGCGTAGTGGCCGACGCCGGATCTGCCCCCCAGACGGATCGCGATCTCGCGTCGATCGCCGAAGCGCGCGCGCTCGCCCGCCGCGCCAAGCAGGCGTGGCTCGAGGTGGCGGAGTTCGATCAACCCCGCATCGACGCCATCGTCGACGCGATGGCCGCCGCCGCCGCGGCGCAGGCCGAAGCCTTCGCGCGACTGGCCGTCGACGAGACCGGCTACGGGGTGGTCGAAGACAAGATCCAGAAGAACCTCTTCAGCGCGCAGAAGGTGTACCAGTTCATCCGGCCGATGAAGACGGTCGGCGTCGTCGCGCGCCACGACGATCGGCGGGTGGTCGAAATCGCGGAGCCGTTTGGCGTCGTCGCCGCCGTCGTCCCGTCGACCAACCCGACGTCGACCGCCATCTACAAGATCCTGATCGCGCTGAAGGCGCGCTGCACGATCGTGCTGAGCCCCCACCCGGCGGCGGTCAAGTGCATCACGCGCGTGGCGGAGGTGATGGACGAGGCGGCGCGGCGCGCCGGCGCGCCCGCGGGCGCGATCAACTGGATGACCACCGTTACGCTGGAGGGGACGCAGGAGCTGATGAAGCAGCGCGACGTGGCCGTCATCCTCGCGACCGGCGGCATGGGCCTGGTCCGCGCCGCGTACAGCGCCGGGAAGCCCGCGTACGGGGTGGGGCCGGGAAACGCGCCGGCGTTCATCGAGCGCACGGCGGTCGTCAGGAAAGCGGTCCACGACGTCGTCACCGGCAAGACGTTCGACAACGGCGTCCTCTGCTCGTCGGAAAACTCTGTCGTCGTCGACGAGCCGATTGCCGAGGACGTGAAGCGGGAGTTCCTCGCGCAGGGCGGCTACTTCCTGAACGCGGCGGAAATGGACGCGGTCGCGCGCCAGCTCGTCTCGCCGCAGCGGCTGCCCAACCCGGCGCTGGTCGGCAAATCCGCCGTCTACATCGCCGACAAGTGCGGGATCAAGGTGCCGGAGACGACGCGGGTCCTGCTGGCGCCGCTCGCGGGCGTGGGGCGCGACTACCCGTTGTCGATTGAGAAACTCTGTCCGGTCCTCTCCTACTACGTCGTCAGGGACTGGCGGGAAGGGTGCGAGCGGTGCAAGCAGATCCTGCGGTATGGCGGCATGGGGCACACCATGTCGATTCACTCGCAGAACGAGCAGGTCATCCTCGAATTCGGCCTGAAGAAGCCGGCGTTCCGGATCATCGTCAACTCGCCGACGACCCATGGGTCGGTTGGCCTGTCGACCGGGCTCGATCCGGCGATGACGCTCGGTTGCGGCGGGTACGGCGGCAACATCACGTCCGACAACATCTCGCCCCGGCACCTGTTGAACATCAAGCGGCTGGCCTACGAGGTCACGCCGGTGGTGTCGCGGTGGGATCGGCCGGGCGTCGCGCCGCAGCTGCCGTCGGCGCCGGCGCGGCCGGCGGGGCCGGCGGGCATCAGCGCCGAGACGTTGACGCGGAAGATCGACCAGTTCCTGGCGTCCCGCGGATTTCGTTCCGGGGAAGGTTTGGGGACGGAGTCGACTCCGTCCCCACTCCGTCCCCACTCCGTCCCTACTCCGTCCCCAGACCAGAAGCCACTCGATTTCGTCTGTGAAGACGACGTCCGGCTCGCGATTCAGGCCGGACGCAAGCTGGTGGTCTCCGAGCGCGCCATTGTCACGCCGGCGGCCCGCGACCTCGGCGAGCAGCACCGGATCTTCACCGTCGCGCCCTGGCACGGGTAACCGGACCCGCCCGGACGCGGCGAATTACGTAATTGCTGAGCCGCTTGGACTTATTGTTGACCAGGGCGATCGACCCTTGCTAGACTGACTCGACCATGGTGCGGGGGCGCCGGCAGCCCTCCCGCGTGATGAACACGGAAGCCCCCGCAAGTGGCAGTGGGGGCGACTTACGGCGCGGACGATCGCCGACCATCGCGATCGACCGCCGTCGCGGAGCGCCCGAATGCTAGGTATTCCCTCGCAGCGCGTCGTTCGCGTCGCGTTGCTCCCCCTGGTGGCGGGGATCACGGCCTGTGGTGCCAGCGTCCAGTCGCAGGTGCGAGCGGTCAAGCCGACGCCCGCCGCGTCGACACGTCCGCCGGCCTCCGAGCCCGCGCCGCCCCCAGCCGGCCCGATTGCACGGATCGCGCCCGTCGAAGACCCGGTCGTCACCCTGATTGCCAGCTCCGAGCGGCACTTCGAGGCCGGCCAGGCGGCCCTCGATCAGGGGCACTTCGACGCCGCGAAACAGGAATTCAACCGCGCGATCGACGTGCTGCTCGAATCGCCCTACGGCGCCCGGACCGAACCGCGCATCCGCGCCCACTTCGATCGGCTCGTGGACCGCATCAGCGCCTACGAAGTCCGCGCGCTCGCCGCCGGCGACGGCTTTACCGAAAAGAAGTACGAGCCCGCTTCGATTGACGAACTGCTCGCCGTCTCGACGACCTTCGGGACGCCGGCGCCGACCCCCGAGGTCACGGACGCCGTGCAGGCCGACGCCGGCATCCACGACGTCCCGATCCCGCTCAACCAGCGCGTTCTCTCGTACGTGGAACTGTTCCAGGGCCGCCTCCACGACTTCATCGAAGAAGGGATGCGGCGCGGCAGCAAGTACCTGCCGATGATCCAGAACGTGTTCCGCGCCGAGGGGCTGCCCCTCGATCTCGCCTACGTCCCGCTGGTCGAGAGCGCCTTCAAGCCGAACGCGCTGTCGCGCGCGAAGGCGAAGGGCGTCTGGCAGTTCATGGCCGGCACGGCCGTGGAAAACGGACTCCGCCGCGACTGGTACATCGACGAGCGCTCGGATCCCGAAAAGGCGACGCAGGCCGCGGCCAAGTACCTCCGCACGCTCGCCAACCTGTTCGGCGGCGACTGGCACCTCGCCCTCGCCTCCTACAACGGCGGACCCGGCCGCGTGCAGCGCGCGATCAAACAGTCGCACATCTCCGATTTCTGGCAGCTCTCCGGCAATCCGCGGCTGCTGCCGCGCGAGACGCGCGAATACGTTCCGATGATCCTGGCGGCCATCGTCATCGCCCGAAACCCGGCGCAGTACGGCTTCGACTTCGATCCCGAAGCGCCCGCCGCCTTCGACAAGGTGACGCTGCCGCGCCCGGTCGACCTGCGGCGCGTCGCCGAGTGGACCGGCACCACGATCGACGAAATCCAGTCGCTGAACCCTGAGCTGCGGCGCTGGACGACGCCGCTGCGCGACGTGCAGTACGAGTTGAAGGTGCCGGCCGGCAAGGCGGACGTGGTCCTGGCGCGGCTCGACGAGTCGGCATCCGCCGACCTCGCCTCCCTGAAGTACTACGTCGTCAAGCGCGGCGACACGCTGCCGCTGGTCGCCAAGAAGCTCCACGTCGGCAAGCAGGATCTGGCCGAAGCGAACTACCTGCCGGTGACGGCGCGCCTGACCGCCGGCCAGAAGCTGATGGTGCCGCACGAGGCGACCATCCTGATGGCGGCGCAAACCGAGCGGCCGGTGCCCGCGGCGGAGTCGCGGCGCACGGTCGCCACCGCCGGCCAGCTGGCCGACCCGACGCTAAGCAACCGCGTCAAGGCCATCTACCAGGTGAAGCGGGGCGACACGCTCGCCTCCATCGCGCAGGCGTTCAGGACGACCGTGGCATCGCTGAAGACGTGGAATCCGCGGCTGCCAGGCAACACGATCACGCCGGGCCAGCGCCTCACGGTCTACCGGCTCGCGAACTAGCGCAAACAAAAAAAGGGCGGGTCCCCCGAAGGCCCGCCCTCCGTCTGCTGAATTTCGGCTGGCCGCTGTCCTGGCGCCCTACGCCGTCGCCGCCGGCTTCTTCTCCTCGGCGACACCGCCTCCCGTCCGTGTCCGCAGCTGTTTGATGCCCTGCTCGATCCGCTCCGCGAGCTCGCGCTCGTGCTGCAGCGTGCGCAGGGTGTTGCGCGCTTCCTGCAGCATGAAATCGAGCTGCGCCACCTTCTCGGCCACGTGATCGATGACCGCCTTCTGTTCCCCGAGCGTCTCGAGGTTGACCCGCACGTCGTCGAGCACGTGGACGATGGCGTTGGCTTTGGTCTGGACTTCGTCGACGAGCTTGCGACGTGCGTCGATCGCGGCGATGCGCTCGTCGGTCTCCGCGATGCGTGACAGCAGCAGATCGACCTGCGTCTTCAGCGCCGCCACCTCGCTGCGGTGCTCGGCGACGTGCGCCAGGTCGGCCTTGCTGCGCGCGCTGATCTGGTGGACGTTTTCGACCTCGGCCTTGACCGCGTTGATGAGCTGCTCGCGCGCGCCGATCGCGGCGAGGCTCTTGTCGAGCTCCGTCGCGAGCTGCCTGATTTCGCCGAGGCGGGCTTCGACGGCGGCCAGCTTCTTTTCGCCGAAGGCGACCTGCGAGCGCCGCGCCTCGAGTTGCTTGAACATCGCCTCGGCGCGGACGAGCTGATCCTCCGACGCGTGGATCTGGCTCACCGTGTCGCGGTGCCGCGCCTGCACCCGATCCAGCTCGGCGATCATCTCCTCTTTCATCTTGGTGGAGCGCGCAAGCTCCTCGGCCAGCGACTGCATCTGGCGCGAGTGCTCCGCCACCTGCTCGGCGATCGAGCGGCTGGCGCCGGCGAGATCGGTGTAGCGCTTCTCCTGATCGATCGCCGCGCTTTCGGTGAACTTGACGGTCCCGAGGCGCTCCTCGGCGGACGCGATCTCGGCCCGCAGGCGATTGAGCTCGGCGACGAGCGGCACCAGCGTCGTCTCGAGCTTTTTCACGGCGTCCAGCTTGTGCTGCGTGTCGACCACCTGTTCGGCCACGCCGTCGAGCGAGGTCTTCAGCGTGTCGAGCTCGTTCCGCCGCGCGAGCTGTTCCTTCAGCTTCTCGTCGACCTCGCCGCTCAACGCGTTCAGGCCGTTCAGTCGCGTCTCGAGTTTTTCGACGAACGGCACGCGGGCGCTGACGCGCGACAACTGCGCGTCGAGTTCGGCGACCGCCTCGTGCAGCCGCGTCGCCTTGTGCGTCCCCTCGTCGACCAGCTTCAGCTTGCCGACGATCGCGTCCATTTTCGCTTCGAGCTCGGGCGCCTGCGCCGCGAACGCGGTCATGCGCGCGCCGAACGCTTCGAGGGCGACGCGATCGGCGCCCAGCTTGTCGGCGAGCTTCGCCGCCTCGGCGTGCGACTTGTAGAACTCCTGGATGTCCTTGCGCAGCACGTCGAGATCCTGGCGGCTCTGGCGGAGCGCGTCCATCTGCCACGACGTGCGCTTGGAGAGATCGTCGACCTGCGCGAGCTGCTCGCGCAGCGCCTCGAGCGACAGCTGCTTCTTGGTGAGGTCGTCGGCCTGCGCGAAGAGCGACTCGAACCGCTTGGAGAGCGCGTCGACCTTCTGCGTCAGCTCGATCAGGCTCTTGTCCTTCGCGGCCAGCGCCGACATGCGCACCTCGGCGTCGCCGACCGTCGTGTTCAACGCGCGCAGCCGTTCGTCGAACGCCTCGAATTCCTTGCGGCGGATCGTCAGCGCGTTCACCTCGCTGCGGACCGCGTCGAGCATCGTCTTGCCGTCTTTTTCGAGGCGCGCCGTCTCGCGCTGGAACTCCTGGTTCAACTTGACCGCCGACTCGAGCCGCGTCGACGTCTCGTCCGACAGCCGTTCGACGCGCGCGATGGTTTCCTCGGTCTTCGCGATCTGTTTCATCCCTTCGTTCAGCCTGGCGATCTGCGCGTCCATCGACCAGACCATCTCGTTGACGCGGTTCGACTGGACGACCGCGTGCTCGACGGCCTGCTGCTGGCTCTCGAGCGCCTTGGCCTTGTGCGACACGTGCTCGGACAGCGCGTTGAGCGCGGTCAGGCGCTCCTCGGTGCTCTGCGACAGCTCGTGGAGCCGCGCGAGCGGACCGAGCTTCGCCTCGAGCTCCTTCACGGAGCTCATCGCCGTGTTCGTGTGCTCGCGCGCCTCGCGCGAGGTGTCGCGGATCTTCGCGTAGTCCTGCGTCAGCGTCGCCGCGATCGCGCGGATCTGATCGAGTTCGCCCTTGAGCGATGCGGTGTGCCCGACCGACTGCTTGACGTCGGCCTCGGCTTTCTGCAGCTGGCCGCGGAGCGCGTCGAGCGCGGCGCGCTCTTTCTTCAGCGTGTCGAGCGTCGCCTGCGTCTGCAGCGCCTGGGACGAGAGGTGCTGCACCGCCTCGCGGTGCTTCTGCAGCTCGCCGTCGGGCCCGATGGCTTTCTGCGTCGTCTGCTCCGCCTGGCGCGCGGCGTCCTTCAGCGCTTCGATGCGCTTGTCGACCTCGGCGAGCTCCTTCGAGCGATCGTCGAGCGCGGACAGGCGCCGCGCGATTTCGTCGAGCTGCGTCGTGACGCTGGCGGCCTTGTCGGTCACCTGTTCGAGCGACTTGCTGAGCGGCGTCAGCTTCGCGCTGCGCGTCGTCAGCGCGGTCAGCATCGCGCTGATCGCGCTGCGCTCCTCGCGGGCGGTGGCGATGAGCTGCTCGAGTTCTTCGGTCTGTTCTCGGACGATTTTGCCTTTGCCGCTCGCGAGGTTCTTGAAGGCGTCCAGCATGTGCGTTGTGCTCCGGGGGCTGAGTGGTGGATCCAGCTCAGGGTATCGGCGTCGGCGGCTCTGCCGTGCAGTGGTTGCACGCCGCTACACGGGCCGGCGCGGCACTGCCTGCCCGCTTTTGGTGTCAGACACCGGGTAACGTGTTGAAAACACACGGAGGCCGCCGTGGCGACGGCCTTTGCACGGAGCGGGCGCATGCTTGCGAGTCTTCGGACCGCCGCGCTGTTCGGGCTCGACGCCTGCCCCGTGCACGTCGAGGTCGACGTGTCGTTCGGGCTGCCGGCGTTCACGATGGTGGGGTTGCCCGACGCGAGCGTGCGCGAAAGCCGCGACCGCGTTCGTTCGGCGATCCGCAACTCCGGGTACGAATTTCCGCCGCACCGCATCACGGTCAACCTCGCGCCGGCGGACGTGCGGAAGGCGGGCGCCTCCTTCGACCTGCCCATCGCCCTCGGCATCCTCGCCGCCACCGGCGTCGTCGAGCGCCGCGAGATCGCCAATCTCGTGCTGCTCGGCGAGCTGTCGCTCGACGGATCGATCCAGCCGACTCGCGGCGTCCTGCCGATCGCCGTCGCCGCACGCCGCGAGGGCGTCGCCGGCCTGCTCGTCCCGGCGCCGAACGCGAGCGAGGCGTCGATCGTCAGCGGACTCGACGTCTACGGCGTCGGCTCGCTCGCGCACGCGGTCAGCGTGCTGAACAATCCCACCGCGACCGCGCTGTGCCCTCCCGCGGTCTGCTCTGCCCCGGCCGACCTGCGGAATCCAACCGATCGGGTCCATTCACCGGACCTGCCCGACCTCGCGGACGTCCGCGGCCAGCTGCTCGCGCGGCGCGCGCTCGAAATCGCGGCCGCCGGCGGCCACAACCTGCTGTTCGTGGGTCCTCCCGGCGCGGGCAAGACCATGATGGCGCGGCGGATGGCCGGCATCCTCCCGCCGCTCACCTTCGACGAGGCTCTCGAGGTGACGGCCGTGCAGTCGGTGGCGGGACTGCTTCGCCCGAACGTGGGCCTGGTCGTCGAGCGGCCGTTTCGCGCGCCGCATCACACGATCTCCGACGCGGCGCTGGTCGGGGGTGGAACGCAGCCGCGCCCGGGCGAGGTCAGCCTCGCGCACCACGGCGTGCTGTTCCTCGACGAGATGCTCGAATTCAACCGGCACGTGCTCGAGGTCCTCCGACAGCCGCTCGAGGAAGGCACCGTCACCGTCGCGCGCGCCGCCCGGACCGCGGTGTTCCCCGCGCGCTTCATCCTCGTCGGCGCGATGAACCCGTGTCCCTGCGGGTACGCCACCGATCCGAGGCGCGCGTGCCGCTGCACGCCGCAGCAGACGATCAAGTACCGCAGCCGGCTGTCCGGTCCGCTGCGCGATCGCCTCGACCTCACCGTCGACGTGCCTGCCGTCGACGCGTCTGCGCTCGAATCGACGGCGGTCGGAGAAGCGTCGGCCGGGGTGCGCGAACGGGTCGTCGCCGCGCGCGGACGCCAGCGCGACCGCTACGCCGGCGCGCCGGTCGTCAACGCCGCGCTGACGCCGGCGGCGATGCGGATCCACTGCGTCCTCGATCCCCCCGCGGCGCGGCTGCTGAAGACGGCGGCCGACCGGATGTCGCTCAGCGCGCGCGCATACGACCGCGTGCGCAAGGTCGCGCGCACGATCGCCGATCTGGCCGGCGACGATCGGATCGGCGCCGATCACGTCGGCGAGGCGCTCCAATTCCGAATGGCGTGACGGCTCGCCCATCGCCGGCGGCGAGTTGGCACGAGTCGCGCGAACGATTCGTTGCGATTGTGTAAGCCGCGAATTCATTAGAAGTTTTTCACGCGCCGCACACCGCGGTTGGAAAACAGCAGACATTCGTTTGCGCTGCGGGCGACTTTCGGACGATCGTCCAACGTTCCGGGCTACTGCCGCCGGCAATTCCCTTGCTCGACTTCCGGCCCCGTGCGCATGCCGATTCCTCGCACGGCCGTCGTCTTTCTCGTTGCTTTAGTGTTCGTTGTCAACTTCTCTATCCGCGTCGACGCGTACATCGACCCGGGAAGCGGCAGCTACCTCTTTCAACTCCTCGCGTCAGGCGTGTTCGCGCTCATGTTCGTGATGAAGTCGCTGGTCGTGCGCCTGGTCGGGTTTCTGCGGAGACCGGCACGTGGCGACAAACGATAACGCGCTCGCCGCATCCGCCGCGCGCCCGGCGACGCCGCACGCCGCCTCGTTCCGCGATCCCGCCGGCTTCGTGTTCGTTCGGGACGGCGTCGTCTATCGACAGGTCAACGAGGTGTACCGCGGCGACTACGACACGCTCGTGCGATCCGGCTTGTACGATGCGCTCGCCGAGCGCGGCCTGCTGATTGAGCACGACGAGGTGCCGACCACCGCGCAAGCCGACGCGCGCGCGTGCCGCGTGCTGCGGCCCCGCCAGGTGCCGTTCGTGTCGTACCCGTACGAATGGTGCTTCAGCCAGCTCGCGGACGCGGCGCGGACGACGCTGGCCGTTCAGCAGATCGCGCTCGCGCACGGCATGTCGCTGAAAGACGCCACCGCATACAACATCCAGTTCCTCGCCGGCCGCGCCGTGCTCGTCGACACCCTGTCGTTCGAGCGCTACGAGCCGGGAACGCCGTGGGTGGCCTACCGCCAGTTCTGCCAGCAGTTTCTTGCGCCGCTGGCGCTGATGAGCGCCGTCGACGTGCGCCTCGGGCAGCTCTCGCGGGTCTTCCTCGACGGCGTCCCGCTCGATCTCGCCAGCCGTCTGCTGCCGCTCCGCACGATGGGACGCTTTTCGCTCGCGACCCACATCCACCTCCACGCCCGGGCCGGTCGACGGTTCGGCAATCGTCCGGTCGCCGAGACGCGGCGTCGTATGAGCGCGACCGCGATGCGCGGGCTGATCGACAACCTGGGCGCGGCCATCGACCGCCTGACCCCCCGGTCGCACGATACCGGCTGGGCGCGCTACGAAGAGATCGCGACCTACAGCGCCGACGCGCGCGACGCCAAGGAGCGGGTCGTGCGCGAATTTCTGCAGCAGATGCGCCCGCGCGTGGTGTGGGATCTCGGCGCCAATACCGGACGGTTCAGCCGCGTGGCGGCCGAGATGGGCGCGCTGACGCTGGCGTTCGACGCGGACCACGACGCAACCGAACTGCACTACCGCGCGTGCCGGGCCGCGGCACAGCGCCGTGTGCTCCCGCTCGTCGTCGATCTCGTCAACCCGAGCCCTGGCATCGGATGGGCGCATCAGGAGCGGTCGTCGCTCGCATCGCGGGGGCCCGCGGACGCGGTGCTCGCGCTCGCGCTGCTGCATCACCTCGCGATCGGCAACAACGTGCCGTTCGATCGGATTGCCGATGTGCTCCGCGATCTCGGCGCCCATGCCGTCGTCGAGTACGTCCCGAAGGACGACGTGCGGGTGCAGCAGCTCCTCGTCAACCGCACCGATGGTTTCGACGACTATTCGGAAGCGGCGTTCGAGCGCGCGTTCCGTCGCCGGTTCGACATCTGCCAGCGCGTGCCGATTCCGGGGACGCTGCGCGTCTTGTACCTGATGCGCGGGCGTGCCGCGTGACCGCGTGACGATCTCGCGGTCGACCCGGCATCCCCTGTTGTTCGTCGCCTATCCGGTTCTGTTCGTCTACGCGAGCGACATCGACTTCGCGCCGCCAATCCGCACGGTGCTGCTCTGGCTCGTCGTCTACGGGGCGGGAGCCGCGGCGCTCTCGTGGGCGGCCGGCCGTCTGATGCGCGACGCGGCGAAGGGCGCCGTCCTGACGTCCGCGTTCGCGGTGATGTTCTTCTCGTACGGACACGCGCGCAATTGGCTGGCCGATCCGCTCGATCAGGCGTCGGTGCTCGGCGTCGGCGTCGGACCCGAAAAGCTCCTCACGGTGTTCTGGGCCACGACGGGGATCGTGCTGTGGCGGTGGGTGCGGCGCGCGCCGCCGGCCGCCATCGCGACGGTGACCCGCGGCTGCTGGCGCGCCGGCCTCGCGCTCGTCGTGCTTGGGATCGCCACGGTTGCGGCCGTCGCAAGCGCGGGCAGGCCGGACGGCGCCGTGCGCCGGCCCGTGTCGGGCGTCGCAGTCCGCGGCGCAGCCGCCGGCCGGCGTCTGCCGGACATCTACTACATCATCCTCGACGACTATGCGCGCGGCGACGTGCTGAAGGAGGTGTACGGGTACGACAACAGCGCGTTTCTGTCATGGCTGCGGTCCACCGGCTTCTACGTCGCCGATCGGAGCCGCGCGAACTACGTGCAGACGATGCTGTCGCTCGCCTCGTCGCTCAATTCGGCCTATCTCGATCCCGCCGAGCTGACCGCCGGCGGGCCGACGCGCGGACGGTGGCGCGTGGCGCTGAACGTCGCGACGGCTCGATTTCTGACGCCGTCGTCGCAGCCGCTCGTCCACCTCATTCAATACAACCGCGCAGCCCGCATTCTGCGGGAGCACGGCTATCGCTTCGTCGCGATCACGTCGGGCTTCGGCGGGGTCCAACTGCCGAATGCCGACGTCGCGATCCGTGCCGGTACGTTCAGCGACTTCGATGAATCGCTGATCGACACCACGCCGCTCGCCGAACTGAATCGCTTCGGCGATCGACTGGAGCTGCACCGGCGCCGCGTGCTGTACGCGCTCGATCACCTGTCCGATCCGCTCCCGGGGAGCGGTCCGAATTTCGTGTTCGCGCACATCCTGAGTCCGCACCCGCCGTTCATCTTCGATGCAACCGGCGGGCCGCCGGCGATGCCGCCCGCGGCGCGTCGTGTCATGCTGCAGGACGATGTCGGCGGCACCGCCGAAGCCGACCGGGACATCGTGGTGCGCGCGTACCGCGATCAGGTCCAGTTCGTGACGGCGCGCGTCCGCGACGCGATTGCGACGATCCTCGCGCGCGGCGGCACGGCGCCGATCATCATCCTTCAGAGCGATCACGGGTCGGACATGCTGCTGGACTGGGGACATCCGTCGGAGCCGGGTCTGGCGGAGCGGACGGCAATCCTCAACGCGTTCTACGTCCCGCCGGCGATCCGCGCGAAGCTGTACGCAGGGATCAGTCCGGTCAACACGTTTCGCGTCGTGTTGGGTCACTATTTCGGCGGCGACTCCAACCTGCTGCCCGACGAGAGCTACTTCTCCACGTACCGCACGCCGCTGGCCTTCCGGCGCGTCGGTTAGAGCCGGCCCGGATCTGTTCGGGCGCCACGCACGCCGGGGCTAGGGATCGATCCGCACCGGCGTCGCACTGCACTTCGCGTTGTTGTTCTCGTTCGACTCGACGATCGCGTTCGTCGAATCGGCCTTGGCGCACACGTAGTACGTGCCGGGCGGCGTCCTGTCGGGTATCCCGAGGTTTGTCGTCGCGGTGCTCGACGCGCCGCCCGCCAGCGATCCGATCGATCGCGTCGCGTTCAAGACGACGTCGTCGCCGTCGCCGTAGGTCTGGTTCGCCGACAGGTGGTACTCGACCTTGAACGCGCCGGCAGCAATGGCCTCGAGGTTCTGGACCGTATCGGTCACCGGGAGCGTCGCCGTGCCTTTCGCGCGCACCGCCGTGACGTTCGTCTGCAGGCTCGTCAGCGCCAGGTCGGGACGCGTGACGCGCAGCGGCGTCGCGCCGCACAGCGAGTTGTTCGATTCGTTCGCTTCGGCGATCGCGTTCGACGCGTCCGCCGACGCGCAGACGTAATACGTTCCCAGGGCCAGTGTCTTCGGCACGGTCACCGTCGTCGACGCGGTGCTGGACGCGGAGGATGCGAGCGACCGGATCGTGCGCGTCGACGAGAACGCGACGTCGTCGGTGCCGCCGTACGCGGGGTCCGTCGACAGGTGGAAGCCGACCGTAAAGCTCCTGCTGATGCTGGTGCCCTGGTTCGTGACGCTGTCGGTGACGACGAGCGTCCCGCCGGGCGCGGCGGCGGTCGCGTTGACGCCGACGGCCGTCTCGACGACATCAGGCGGCGGCGCCTGGACCGACACGGTGACCGGCTGCGACGCCGACGCCGCAGGAGTGCCGGTGTCGGTCACCTTCACCCAGAACGTCGACGAGCCGACCTGCGCGAGCGTCGGCGTCCACGTGAACACGCCGCTGGCGGAATCGATCGCCGCGCCGGACGGGGCGCCGACGAGGCTGAAGCCGAGCGTCTGCCCCGCGTCGGGATCCGTCGCCGATGCGGAGAACGTCAACGTCTGCTGCGCGAAGACCGACTGGTTGGGGATCGCGGCCAGCGACGGCGCGTGGTTGAAAGTGCCCGACAGCGACACGTTCCACGATTCGATCAGCTGGAACGGCTCGGGGACGTCCGCCGTAATCTGATCGTACCCCTCGAAGCTCACCGCGTCGTCGTGCACCGTGACGAGCACGTACGCCGTGCCCGCGGAGTTGTGCGCCTGGCCGGTGTTCACCTCCCACACGCCTTCTCCGAGGCCGTAGGTCTCGCCGCTCTTGCTGTACGCGGCGACGTCGTTGCGGCGCGTGCCGTCGCCCTGCACCAGACGACCGGAATAGGTGTGGGTATGCCCGACGAAGTGCGCGACGACGTTGTGGCTCGCCAGCATGCTCCAGAAGGCGTCGCGGCTGCCGTCGGTGCACCTGGCGTCCTCGAGCGAATCGCCCCAGTGCTCGCCGAACGGTTCGAGCCACGGGCCGGTCGTCGAGTACGGGCGTACGCGTGACGCCGGCGTCTGGTTGTCGATGTTCGTCACCGGACAGAAATCGCCGCCGTATCCCGGCAGGTCCGAGCAATACGACCACGCCGGCTCGTGTCCGAACACGAACTTCACCGGCTTCGTGCTCTGCGCGAGGTCCTGATCGATCCACTGGTAGAGCCCGGGCCGGACGCACGCGATCGGATCGTCGGTCGGGTACGTCGGGTCGGCGTAGTACTGGTTCACGACGACGAAGTGGGCGTTCTTGTAGTCGAAGGAATAGCTGGTCAGCGCGTCGTACCCGTTGTTCGGGCCGACGCGGAAGTTCGTCAGGCCGACCAGCGTCGAGTTGACCTTCGGCCCGACGACGGTTCGCCAGTAGTCGTACTGCGCCGCCGGCGTCGTCGTCAGGTAGCCGTCGATGTCGTGATTGCCGATCGCGACGAAGTACGGGAACTGGCCGTTGCTCGCCGTGCACATGAACGGGTAGTTCGCGCCGTCGGGCGTGTTGCTGATCGTGCCGTTCAGATCGTCGAGGTACGTGCTGCTGACCGTCATGAACGGGATGTCGCCCGTGGCGATCCAGAACCGCGGGATGGTGCGGTTCGGATAGCGGCTGCGGTCGACGGCGTCGGCCATCACGCGCTGGACGCCGGAGTCGCCCGCGCTCGTGTAGCTGTCGGACCACAGGAAGAACGAAAACGTGTTGCCCGGGTCGTAGCACTGGTTTTCGATCTGGCACGTCGCGCTGCACCCGTCGCCGCCGAGCGTGTTGCCGTCGTCGCACATCTCACCCGTCTCGATGACGCCGTTGCCGCAGACGGGCGGGGCCTGCGCGCGTGCGAGCGACGCCGTGACGGTCAGCATGCAGGCGATGGCGGCGGCGAAGCGGCACATGGCGAGGAAGCGCGGGCGCATCGGCATCCCTTTCGCGAGGTGTTGCGGTTGTCGGACTGCGGAAACCGAGCCGCCTCCGCAAGGAACCTGCCAGGCGCAGCGGCTGCAACTCCTTGCGCCCGGCGGACGAAGCCGTTTCGGGCGCCTGGAATGTAGCTTTTAGTCGCCATCGCGGCGACATCAGGAACCGAGCGCGCGATCGGCGTCGCCGAGGGTTCAGGACCCCGGTTTGATCGCCGCCGCCAGCGCCATCGTCGCCCAGCCGGTGGCGGCGGTCGAGATGAACTGATCGCGTCCGTGCGGAAACCCGCTCTCGAAGTACGGCTGGATCGCAATCGCGCGGCTCCGCACGTACCAGGAGCCGTCGGCGAGCTGCGTCTTCAGCAGAAATGCGACGCCCTTCCGGTACGCCGGGTCGGCAGGCGTCATGGCGCCGCTCTCCTCGAGCGCGACCAGTGCTTCGCCGGTCGCGTACGCGTCGCTCGCCAGCGTCGGCAACTGCGACCAGCCGCCGTCGACGCGCTGCTCGGCGACGAGCGCCTTCGCGGCTGCCTGAATTCTCGACGTCGGCGCATGCGTCCAGCCGTAGGCGAACAGCTGGTAGGCCCGCTCCTCGGTGACGTGCGGGGTCGCGCGCTGCACCCATTCGGCGGCGCGGCGCACGGCGGCGTCGTACTCGGCGCGGCGCGCGGGCGGGGCGTAGACCTGCAGCGCGCGGATGCACGTGGCTGTCACCTGGATGTCGTTCGATTCGATAGGCGGCCGATGCGCCGCGATGATCCAATGGCCGTCGGGCATCTGTTGGCGCAGCAGGAACAAGGCGACGGCGTCGGTCGTCGCGTTGCGCGCAAATCCCTCGGCCGACAGACCGACAAGAATGCTGCTCATCGTGTCGTGGTCGCCGGGGATGCCGTTGTCCTGCAACGCGCGCTCGCGCCACCCGTCGAGGTACGCGGCGATCGCGTCGACCTGGCTGTGCGCGATCTCCTCGTCGACGCGGACGCCGCGGCTCCGCGCGAGCGATACCGCCATCGCCGTCAGCGAGTTGTCGTGGCACGACACGCAGCCGGTCTTCTCCATGAACGTGACGTCGCTCGCCTGCAGGAGCGGCACGCTGCGTTCGGCCGCCTGACGCGGCGACACGAACGACGCGAGCGGCTGATTCGGAGGCGGGGCTGCCGCCGGTCCGTTTGCGTCGTGCGCGCCCGCCTTCAGCAGCAGACGCACGACAGGCGTGTCCCCGCGCAGTCGCGCGAAGGTGAGCGCGCTCGCGCCGTCCTTCGGGTTCGTATAGTTGACGTCGGCGCCGCGGGCAATCACGGCTTGCACCAGATCGGGCGGCACGGTGTCGGACGCGACGAGACGCATCAGGACGGATCGGCCGGCGCCGTCGACGAAGCCGACATCGGCGCCGCGATCGATCAGCGGTCGGATCATCCGGCCGTCGTCTTCCGGCGCGATGAGGACGAGCGGTGCGAACGTGATGGCGCGCCGGTCCAGCGCCGGCAGCAGCAGGTCGAAGCAGGCGCGGCAGTTGGCGTGCAGCGAGAACGCCAGCGCCACGAACCCAGCCGCGGTCCGGTCGGCGCCCTTCGCGACGAGCGCGCGCATCGTCTCAATCTCGCCCGCCCACGCCGCCTCGGTCAGCGGATTCGTGTCGCCGCCAAAGCCGACGGCCTTTTCGGACGGGTTCGCGCCGTGATCGAGCAGGGTTGTGACGATCGGCAGCGCGCCGTGAAGACGCGACGCGATCAGCAGCGCCGTCCGCCCGTCGTCGGAGCGCGCGTTGACGTTGGCGCCATGGTCGATGAGAGCCGTCACCGTCGGTGCATCGAGGTTCATGGACGCCCACATCAGCGCGGTGGCGCCGGCCTCGTTCACCGCGTTCACGTCGGCGTGTTGATCGAGCAGCCGCTGGATGCCGGCCCGATCGCGATTGAGGACGGCGTGCATCAGCGGCGGCGTCGGCCGCGGGGGCGCCTCTCCGGCGAGCGCGTCCGGCCAGTCGGCTCCTTGATCGATCCAGCGCTTGATGATGTCGACTTGCGCCGGGTTGAGCGGACCGGTCGGCGGCATCGGCGCACCGTAACCGCCGATGCCTGCGATGCGCATGTAGAGCCGGCTCGTCGCGCTGTCCCGTCCGATGACCGAGACGGTGCCGCCGCGCATCGCATCGCCGCGCCGATCGAGCCGGAACCCGTTCTGGTGGATGGTCGCGCCGTGACAGCTGTAGCAGTGCTGCCGGAAGATCGGCTGCACGTCCCGCGCGAAGTCGACTCGGTCGGCTTGAGCGGAAAACGCCGCAGCCGTCGCCGCGGCCGCTACGACGAGGGCGAGCAGCAGGCGGCGCACGTCAGCGTTCCGTCGCGGGCGCAACATCGAGGCTGCCCGGATCGCCCTCGCGCAGCGGGTCCGTGAATCTACGCCCGGCGTCGCGCAGATCGGCCTCGACGTCGTCGCCCGCCGGCCGGGTGCCGTTTCGCACCCACGCCACGAGATCGTCGAACGACGCGATCATCTCGGCCTGGTCGAAGCCGCAGTGGCCCGCGATGCGATAGATGCGCTGCGCCAGCAGGCTGTCGTGCCCGGCGGCGTCCACTTCGGCCTTCAGCCGCCGCTCGAGGAAGATCGGGACGAACAGATCGCCCGTGCCGTGCATCGTCAGCAGTGGACGCGCGATCTGGCCGTCGAAGGGCGCCACCTCGTCGTACGGCGCGCGGGCGCTGCGATACGCCGGATCTCCGCTCTTGCGGCGGACCCGCGCGTTCAACGCGCCGTCGTACGTGATCTGCGCGGTCGAGACCGCGCGGTTCTGCGGCGTGTCGACGCCGGCCAGCGCGCCGCCGCTGATGTTCGAGAGGAAGCGGCCGCCCGCCGCGAGGCCTTCGACCGCGAACGGACGGGGACCGCCGCTGATTTCGATTTCGACGTGTGCGAGCTGGCGGCCTTTGTCGGTCAGCTCCGGCGGCTTGCCGAGGATCTCCGCCATCTTCGCCGCCTCCTGCTGCAGCTCGCCCGGCTGGAACGGCACGCCGGTGATCACCTCGGCGGCGGCGCCGACGCCGGCGTAGAAGTCGAACAGTTCGGGACCCGCCGGGCACATCGCGAGGCCGCCGGCAAACGCGGCTGGAAACTGGTGCAGGCCGAGGATCGTCACGTGGCCGCCCATCGACGTGCCGGTCAGGTACGTGCGCTGCGGCGCGCGCCCGCCGTTCGATTTGGTGAACAGGTCGACGAGCGACATCGTATCGACCAGCCCCTGCCCCGGCACGTAGCCGTTGCAGCGGTAGCTCGACGCGGCCCACGCGAACCCGTGCTCGATGAGATGCTCGCGGATCGGATGTTTGCCGACGCGAAGGTTCGAACCGTTCTGGCCGGCGTTCGGCACGTAGCCGTGCGCGTACAGCACGAGCTCGCCGTTCCAGCGATCGGGGATTTCGATTTCGTACAACCCGCCGTCGTAGCGGCCCGAGAATGCCTTCGCGCCGGCGATGGCGTCGAACGACGGATCGCCGAACTGCCAGTCCTGCTGCGGACACGGCACCGGGTTGATACCCGGCCGCGTCACGGCGCGCGGGCGCGCCGACCAGTGGCCCGCGGCGCCTGCGATGACAAGGGCGACGATCAACGCGCGCACGCGCATGCAGACTCCTCGGGTCGCGGGGACCCGTCACGGACTACGTCGTCGGTTTCTTCGGCAGCGCAAAGCCCGTCAACGTCGCCCCCGAGGGGACGACGACGTACTGGCGGTTGTCGATCGTGTAGGTGGTCGGCGGGCCGAAGAGCGGCGCGCCCGTCTGGAACTGAAACAGCTTCTGCCCGGTCTTCGCGTCGGCCGCGAAGAAGTTGCCGTCGTGATCGCCGCTGAACACGATGCCGCCCGCCGTCGCGAGGACCCCCGCCCAGCCCGCGTCGGCGTACGGAATCTGCCACTTCCGCTCGCCGGTCGTGACGTCGATGGCGCGGAGCGCGCCGCCGCGCGGCGGATCGTTGTGCGGCGCCACCGTGCCGCCCATCGTTCGATCGCCGACGTTGGAGGTCGCCCCCGGGCGCCGGACGAACCGGGCGCACGTCTCGCGCGCGGTGACGAAGAACAGGTGGCTCGTCGGATCGTACGCCGGAGACATGAAGTTCGTGCCGCCGTACCAGTCGGGACAGGTCACCGTCCCTTCCGGTGTCGGATCGTGTCCCGGGATCACGTTCGGCTTGCCGTCGGCGTTCAGCTCCCGCGCCCACGTCGTATTGACGAACGGTCGGCCGAGAACGAACCTGCCGGTCTCGCGATCGAGCACGTAAAAGAAGCCGTTGCGGTTCGCCATCATGACGACCTTGCGCGGGCGGCCCGCGATCGTCACGTCGGCGAGCACCGGGATCTCGTTCGCATCCCAGTCGTGCGTGTCGTGCGGCGTGAACTGGAAGTGCCACTTGATCCGGCCCGTGTCGGGATCGAGCGCGAGCAGCGAATCGGCGAAAAGGTTGTCGCCCGGCCGGATTTCGCCGTCCCAGTCGGGGTTGGGATTGCCGGTGCCCCAGTAGACGAGGTTGAGCGCGGGATCGTACGTGCCGCTCAGCCAGGTCGGCGCGCCGCCGCGCTGCCAGATGTCGCCGCTCCACGTCTCGCTGCCCGGTTCGCCTTGTCCTGGAATCGTGTAGGTGCGCCACAGGCGCGCGCCGGTGGCCGGATCGTAGGCGTCGATGAACCCGCGGTTCGCGTACTCCCCGCCCGCGACGCCGACGATCACCTTGTCGTTGACGACGAGCGGCGCGCCGGTGCCGGCGAAGCCGTCCTGGATTTTCGCCATCTCGACGTCGTAGATCACCTTGCCGGTCTTCATCTCGAGGGCGACGAAGTGCGCGTCGAGCGTCACCATGAACAGGCGGTCGTGGTGCACGGCGAAGCCGCGGTTGACCAGGCCACAGCAGACCTTCAGCCCCTCCGGCAGCGGACGCTGGTAGTGCCACAGTTGTTTGGCCGTCCGCCCGTCGATCGCCCACGCGTGTTGCGTGATCACCCCGCCCACCGCCGGCGCGGCGCTGCCCGTCACGTACAGCACGCCATCGATGACGATGGGCGTCGCCTCGAACTTGGTGTTGACGCCCGTCTGGAACGTCCACTGCGCCGCGAGCTGCTCGGCATTGGCCGCCGTGATCTGCGCGAGCGGACTGAAGCGCTGCCCGGTGTAGTCGCCCGAGTACGTCAGCCAGCGCGCCGGGTTCTTGAGCCCGTCATTCAGATCCTTGCTGGTGATGTCCTGGCCCGAGGCCGATACGGTGAGCGTGGCGAGCACGCCGAGCGTGCCGAACAGGCGGCGAAGGGTCGTAGCCATGGCTGCGCATAGTAACCGAAATGGCTTGGTCCTGCCGTTTCGCCTGTGATACAGTGCTCGGGCTCGGATGCAGGTGGCAGCCGCATCCAACCCTTTCCAAGTCAACTTGTTAGGGCGGTCTTCAAGACGTCCTCGTGGGGAGCATGCAGGCGCGTCGTTACACGATCATCATCGCCGACCGATCGAGCGGAGTCGTCCGCCGCGTCACGATCAGCCTCCGCCCGTTCCTGACGGCGCTGATGCTGGCGGCGGCGGTCCCGATCCTGATCGGCCTCGGCGCGAAATGGAGCGCCCGCGCCGAAGTCGCGCAGCTCGCGGTCGCCAACTCTGCCCTGCTCGTCGAGAACGGCAGCTACCGCGCTGCCACCGGCGAGCTGACCACGCAGATTCAATCGCTCGAGAACGTCATCGACGACCTGGGCGCGCGCGCCAATCTCGATCCGCAGCAGGCGCGGGCGATGCAAAAGCTTCCGGCCGTCGTCAAGTCGCACGCCACCGGCGGCACGCAGGTCCGCGAATCGGCGGCGTCCGAGCTGTCGAAGATCGCGCTCAATTCCCCGGAGGACACGTTCGGCGTGCTGCGCGACGTGCTGCAGGGGCTCGAAAGCCGCCTGAGCAGCGTCCGCCGAGTAGTCGAACGGCGGCAGGCGCTCGCCGCGGCGACGCCGTCCATCTGGCCGGCTCACGGCTGGCTGACGGGCACGTTTGGCGGCCGCTCGGATCCGTTCACCAGCGAGCCGGCGTTCCACTCGGGTCTGGACATCTCGACCGACAAAGGCCAGCCGGTCTATGCGACCGCCGACGGCGAGGTCGAAGTGGCCTCGTATACCGGCGACTACGGCAACCTCATTCAGATCAAGCACGGGTTCGGCCTGACGACGCGGTACGGGCACCTGAGCGCGTTCAACGTCAAGCCCGGGCAGAAGGTGAGCCGGGGCGACATCATCGGCTACGTCGGCGCGACGGGCCGCGCGACCGGCGCGCACGTGCACTACGAGATTCTGGCCAACGGCAAACTGCTCAACCCGCTGCAGCTCCTCACCCAACCGGCAACACATTAGGCTACAATTTGTGGATACCCTCTCCAGGGTCATCCCAAGCTGTAGATGTTCGAAGCCTTTCTCGAAAAGATTGTCGCTCACAATAAACGCGAGCTGAAGCGGCTGGAGCCGGTCGTGGCCCAGGTGAACGCGCTCGAGCCGTCGGTGCGCGCGCTCACGGACGAGCAGCTGCGCGAGAAGACGCTCGAGTTCCGGCAGCGGGTCAAGCCGGTCACCGACCGCCTTCAGGCCGAGGAAACCGCCGCCCACCGCACCGACGACCGGATCCGCGACGCGCAGGCCGACCTCCAGCAGACGCTCGACGATCTGCTGCCCGAGGCCTTTGCCGTCGTCCGCGAAGCCGGCCGCCGCGTGCTGAACATGCGGCACTTCGACGTCCAGATCCGGGGCGGCGCCATCCTCCACAACTACGGCGGCGCGCAGTCGAAGTTCGCCGGCAAGATCGCCGAGATGAAGACGGGCGAGGGCAAGACGCTCGTCGCGACGCTGCCGGCGTATCTGAACGCGATCGCCGGCAGGGGCGTCCACATCGTCACGGTCAACGATTACCTGGCGCGCCGCGACTCCGAGTGGATGGGCAAGATCTACCGCTTCCTCGGGATGTCGGTGGGCGTCATCCAGCACGAGCTGAACGACGCCGAGCGGCAGGTCGCCTACAACGCCGACATCACCTACGGCACGAACAACGAGTTCGGCTTCGACTACCTGCGCGACAACATGAAGTTCGAGCTCGCGCACTACGTGCAGCGCGGGCACCACTTCGCGATCGTCGACGAGGTGGACAGCATCCTCATCGACGAGGCGCGGACGCCGCTGATCATCTCGGGTCCGGCGGAGGAATCGACCGAGCTCTACTACCAGGTCGACCGCATCATCCCGCAGCTGAAGAAGGGCGCCGTCGTCGTCGGCGACACGAAGGCCGAAGAGCGCGAAGCGCTCGAGCAGACCGGCGACTACATCGTCGACGAGAAGCACAAGACCGTGACGCTGACCGAGAGCGGCATGGCGAAGTGCGAGCGGATGGTCAAGGGGCTGACGCAGTACAAGGACGTGCCGGCGGGGCTCTACGACCCGGAGAACATGCAGGTTCTCCACCACATCAACCAGGCGCTGCGCGCGCACGTGATCTTCCACCGCGACGTCGACTACATGGTCCGCGACGGCGAGGTCGTCATCGTCGACGAGTTCACCGGGCGGTTGATGCCGGGACGGCGCTGGAGCGACGGCCTGCACCAGGCGGTCGAGGCGAAGGAGAAGGTGAAGATCGAGCGCGAGAACCAGACGCTCGCGACGGTCACCTTCCAGAATTACTTCCGCAAGTACACGAAGCTCGCCGGCATGACCGGCACCGCCGACACCGAGGCGGAAGAGTTCGGCCGCATCTACAAGCTCGACGTCGTCGTGGTGCCGCCCAACCGTCCGCTGCGCCGGATCGAGCATCCGGATCTCGTCTACCGGACCGAGCAGGAGAAGTGGGACGCCATCGTCACCGAGATCATCGACGAGCACAAGAAGGGGCGCCCCGTGCTCGTCGGCACGGTGTCGATCGAAAAATCGGAGCGGCTGTCGTCGATGCTCGATCGGCGCGGCCTGAAGCGCGGCACGACGACGGGCGGCGGCGCCGACAAGCACGTGGTGCTCAACGCGAAGTATCACGCGCAGGAAGCGGAGTTCGTCGCGCAGGCGGGCCGCCAGGGCGCGGTGACGATCGCGACGAACATGGCCGGCCGCGGCACCGACATCCTGCTCGGCGGCAACCCCGAGTTCATGGCGCGTCAGCAGGCGCTGGCCGAAGAGATCGCCGAACGGCTGCCGAAGGGCGAAGAGCGCTTCACCGAAGACGAACAGTTCGTCTACTTCTATCACCTCGACGGCTTCTACCGCGTGCCGAAGGACGGCTACACGCGCATCTACGAGCACTTCAAGGCGCAGTGCGACGCGGAGCACGACGAGGTGATCGCGCTCGGCGGCCTGCACATCCTCGGCACCGAGCGCCACGAGGCGCGGCGCATCGACAACCAGCTGCGCGGCCGCGCGGGCCGCCAGGGCGACCCCGGCTCCTCGCGCTTCTACCTCTCGCTCGAAGACGATCTGATGCGCATCTTCGGGTCGGACCGCATCTCGGGCCTGATGCAGCGGCTCGGGATGGAAGAAGGGGTGCCGATCGAGCACGGGATGGTGACGCGCGCGATCGAGCGCGCGCAGAAGCAGGTGGAGACGCAGAACTTCAGCGTCCGCAAGCACCTCCTCGAGTACGACGACGTGATGAACAAGCAGCGCGAGAACGTCTACGCGCTGCGCCGCCAGATTCTCGACGGCCAGATCAAGCTGCAGGACGAAGAGGGCGAGGAAGCGCTCCTCAACACGCGCGAATACCTGATGGACCTCGCCGAGGACATCGTCGACAACCTCGTCGAGACCTACGCGCCGCGGGAGGCCGACTTCGAGCAGTGGGACCTCGAGGCGCTGAAGCGCGAGGTGTCGCGGGTCTTCGCGATCGATCCGGCCTCGTTCGACTTCGACGATCGGACGTCGGACGAGATCCGCGAAGCCGTCTGGGCGGTCGCCACCAAGTCGTACGAGGAGAAGGAAGCGCTCGTCGGCCGGGACATCCTGCAGCGCGTCGAGCGCGACATCATGCTGCAGATCGTCGACCAGCAGTGGAAGGACCACCTCTACAGCCTCGACCACCTCAAGGAAGGCATCGGCCTGCGCGGCTACGGCCAGCGCGATCCGCTCGTCGAGTACAAGAAAGAGAGCTACGACCTCTTCCAGGCGATGAAGGTGCGGATCGACGAGGAGATCGTCCGCTATCTGTGGTGGCTGCGGCCGGTGCTGAACGAGGAAGCGCCGATGCCGATGCCGATGCCGGTGCGGCGCGCGGCGCCGCGGCGTCAGCCGCTCATCATGAACGACCCGAGCGCCGAGTCGGCAGCGGCGTCGGTGTTCGGCGCGCCGCGATCGGCCGCCGCCACGGCGGCGCCGCCGCGCCCGAGCGGCACGGGCGCGGCGCCGGTTCCCGCCCGCGTCGGCGGCGACGATGTGGTCAAGACGGTGCGGCACGATCAGCCGAAGGTCGGCCGCAACGATCCGTGCCCCTGCGGCAGCGGGAAGAAATACAAGAAGTGCCATGGAGCCGCGGCATAAATGGACGTGAAAACCGAGATCCCCACGCTCCTCTCCACCGAATCCGGCCTCGCCACCGCGCTGACCTTCGACGACGTGCTCCTGGTTCCGCGACACTCGGACGTGACGCCGAGCCAGGTCGACGTGTCGACGCGGCTGACGCGCCACATCCGGCTGTCGGTGCCGCTCGTCAGCGCCGCGATGGACACCGTCACCGAATCGCGGCTGGCGATCGCGATGGCGCAGCAGGGCGGCATCGGCGTCATCCACAAGAACCTGTCGATCGACGAGCAGGCCTCGGAAGTCGATCGCGTGAAGCGGTCGGAGAGCGGGATGATCGTCAACCCGATCACCCTCTCGCCCACCCACCGGATCTTCGAAGCGCTCGAGTTGATGAAGAAGTACCGGATCTCGGGCGTGCCGATCACCGAGGACGGCAGCAAGGAAGGGCGGCTGGTCGGCATCCTGACCAACCGCGACCTGCGCTTCGAGACGAACACCGACCGGCCGATCGCCGACGTGATGACGCGCGAGCCGCTCTACACCGTGCCGGTCGGCACCACGCTCGACGCCGCGCGCGCGATCCTGCACCAGCACAAGGTCGAAAAGCTGCTCGTCGTCGATCGCGACTACCGGCTGAAGGGCCTCATCACCGTCAAGGACATCCAGAAGGCGGTGAAGTACCCGAACGCGTCGAAGGATTCGATCGGCCGGCTGCGCTGCGGCGCGGCGGTCGGCATCGCGCGCGACACGGTCGACCGCGCCGACGCGCTGGTCGCCGCCAACGTCGACGTGCTCGTGGTCGACACGGCCCACGGCCATTCGCAGAACGTCCTCGACATGGTGCGGACGCTGCGGCGCCGCTTCCCGCACGTCGATCTGGTGGCGGGCAACGTGGCGACCGCCGAGGCGACCGACGCGCTGATCTCGCTCGGCGTGGACGCGGTGAAGGTCGGCATCGGCGCCGGATCGATCTGCACGACCCGGATCATCGCCGGCATCGGCGTGCCGATGATCAGCGCGGTGATGGAGTGCGCGCGCGCCGCGGCGATGCACGACGTGCCGGTGATCGCGGACGGCGGCATCCGGTTCTCCGGCGACATCACGAAAGCGATTGCCGTCGGCGCGAGCGCGACGATGATCGGCAACCTGTTCGCGGGCACCGACGAGAGCCCCGGCGAGATCATCCTGTATCAGGGGCGGAGCTTCAAGGAATACCGCGGCATGGGATCGATCGGCGCGATGCGCAAGGGCAGCCGCGACCGGTACTTCCAGGACGAATTCGACCTCAACGCGCCCGGCGCGTCCGACAAGCTCGTCCCCGAAGGGATCGAAGGACGCGTCGCACACAAGGGCAGCGTCGCCGCGATGGTGCACCAGCTGGTCGGCGGCCTGCGGGCCGGCATGGGCTACTGCGGCGCGAAGAACATCGCCGCGCTGCAGCGCGACGCGCGCCTGATTCGCATCACCCCCGCTGGGGCGCGCGAGTCGCACGTGCACGACGTCGCGATCACCAAGGAAGCGCCGAACTACCGCAGCGAGTAGCGGCTAGAAACTCGCACGGAGGCCGACGGCGCCGCGCCAGACGAACGAGTCCAACCCAAGCAGCCACATCGGCTGCGATGGGTCGTCGCTGCGACGCACCCACGTCAGCCGAACCTGCGGCACCACGCTGACATGTTTCGCGACCGCCACTGCGAGGTCGGCGCCTCCGACGATACCTGGCGCCCACGACTGCAATCCGAAGTTTGCGTTGCCGTAGACGGTGGTGATCCGCGACTGCAGCGACGTGTCCTGCAGCGCGTTGCGCACTTCCCCGCTCGACTCGGGCCCGCGTGGTCGGTCCGGGACAGGATCGTGCTCATCTCAGCGTCGTGAAGACCCTCGCCTCATGGAGAGCCCTCCTGTCGTGTCCGTCAATGGCGCGGCAGGAACTGCTTGCGGATCTTCGTCACGACGGTGAAGTTCGGGTCGACGATGTTGGCGACGTCGATCTCGAGCGCTTCGCCCATCAGCAGCGACGCGCTGCGCTCGTCGAAGCCGTAGTCGTCCATCAGCCAGGAGAGCATTTCCGTGTCGGCGTGCTGCAGCGCCTCGAGCAGCGGCCGCGCGCTGCCGAGCACCATGATGTAGTCCGCGTTCTCGAGGCGCGGCCAGCCGATCGCCTTCTTCTTGATCAAATCGACGGAGAACTCGACGTCCATCGACGTCTCGAGGCCGGTGCCGACCACTTCGCCTTCGCCCATGCGCGCGTGGCCGTCGCCCATGAACAGCAGCGCGCCGGGGACGCTGACCGGCAGCATCAGCCTCGCGCCGGTGGTGACGCCGACGTAGTCCATGTTGCCGCCGAAGCGTCCGGGCGTCGTCGCCGTGAACGCCTCGCTGTTGCGGGGCGCCGTTGCGATGCAGCCGAGCATCGGCGCGATCGGCAGCTCGATGACGCCGGGCTTGACGCCGGGCGTGGTCGTCCGCGCGACGCCGTGCGCCTTGTCGATCGTCCAGGTTTCGCGCGCCGACTGGCGCTCGGCGCGCGACCGGAGAAACTGCGGATCGACGGCATAGGGCGCGAGCTGTCCGCCCATCCGCGCCGTCGACCGGTTCGGCTCGACGCGGATCAGCGTGACGACGAGCGTATCGCCCGGCTCGGCGCCATCGACGTAGAACGGCCCGATCTGCGGGTTCGGCGTGTCCGCCACCTTGGCGTCGGACGCGTCGCGGCCCTCGGCGTCGATCGTCTGCGTCACGACGCGATCGCCGGGCTTGACGTGCAGCGCGGGCGGATGCGCCGCGGAATAGGTGACGTAGTACTGCGTCGCGGTGAAACGATGCGTCTCGGCGGAGACGACGGCGCCGCACGCGCCGACGAGCGCCGCGACGATGATCCTCTTGGTCATGTGGCGGAGAGCTTCGATCAGGCGCTGGGGGTTGTCAACGATCGATCGGCGCGTCGTGCACCGAAAATTGTCAGCCGATCGTGACAGACCGGCGATCGCCGTCGAGGTGCGCGAAGCGGACGGCGATCGCGCGCGGCGGCGCGAGCCGCGCCGGCAGCTTGTCGGCCCACTCGATCGCCAGCACGCCGTCGGCCGCGATCTCCTCGAGGCCGAGGTCGTCGATTTCCCGCGGATCGTTCAGGCGATACAAGTCGACGTGGAAGAGCGGCAGCCGCCCGCCGCGATACTCCTGCATCAGCGTGAACGTCGGACTGCTGACCTCGTCGCGCGAGACGCCGAGCCCTTCGGCGAGGCCTTTGGTGAACGCCGTCTTCCCGGCGCCGAGATCGCCGTACAGCAGCACGACATCGCCGGCGCCAAGCGAGCTCGCGAGTTCGCGACCGACGGCGGCCGTTTCGGCTTCGCTCTGGGTGATGTGTGGGGCGGTCACTCGTCGCGGTGCTGAAAGCGGGCCCACGCGATCATCACGAACGGGAAGATCATGATCAGCGGCGGCAGGCCGATACGGCCGAACATGCGGTCATGGTATCGTCAATCCCTATGCCCACCAACCCCTACGCCTCGTTCGTCGGCACGCGCGAGCCGCGCGAAGTCGTCGAGACGACGCCGCTCGAGCTGCACCGCCTCGCCGGCCGCATCGGCGCGCGCCGCATGACGTCGCCGCGCGCGCCCGGCAAGTGGAGCGCGCGCGACATCGTGTCGCATCTCGCCGACTGCGAGATCGCGTTCGGCTACCGTCTCCGGCAGGTCCTGGCCGAAGACCGTCACGTCATCCAGCCGTTCGATCAGGACAAGTGGGCCGCGCCGTACGGGTCGATGGACGCCGACGCGGCGCTGCAGCTCTTCGAGGCGCTGCGCAACTGGAACGTCGCGCTGCTGAAGACCGTCACGCCGGCGCAGCTTCAGAAGAAGACCGTCCACCCCGAGCGCGGCGAGATGACGTTTCAGACCATCGTCGAGACGATGGCCGGGCACGATCTCAATCACCTGCAGCAGCTGGAAGCGATCGCCGCCGGCGCGTAACGGTCCGCACCGGCCGCGAGGCCGGACACGCGCGTCCTACGTCTGCTTGTCGACGACGCGGCGGCGGGCGGTCAGCTCGAGGATCGCGTCGCCGATGTGCGCGGCGACGTCGCCCGACGTCATCGCGACCTCCCCTTCGTCGGCTTCGGCGAGATCCCCCGCCATGCCGTGAAGGTAAACGGCCAGCTTGCACGCGGCCTCCGCGTCGAGGAGCTGCGCGACCCACGCCGCCACCATGCCGGTCAGGACGTCGCCGGTGCCCCCGGTCGCCATGCCCGGATTGCCGGTCGGGTTGATGAATACCTTGGCGTCGGGGGTCGCGACGAGCGTCCGGTGCCCCTTCAGCACGACGTAAACGTGGTGGGCGGCGGCGAAGTTGCGCGCGATCTCGAGCCGGCTGGCCTGCACCTCGTCGGTCGACATGCCGACGAGCCGCGCCATCTCGCCCGGATGCGGCGTGATGATCACGTCGCGGCCTTCGCGGCCGGCGAGCCGATCGGGGTCGGCGGCGAACGCGTTCAACCCGTCGGCGTCGATCACGAGCGGCGCCGTCGCGCGATCGACGAGCTGCCGCACCAGGTCCTGCGTGCTCGCCGCCTGGCCGAGGCCGGGGCCGATGGCGATGACGTCGCGCGCCATCTCGAGGATGCGCTCGACCTCGGCGATCGCGATCCCGTCGCTCGATTCGTCGAGCGGCTCGGTCATGTACTCGGCGCCCATCGCGGCGACGATCGGCAGGCACGAGGCGGGCGTCGCGATGGTGACCAGGCCGGCGCCCGAGCGCAGCGCGCCGACGGCCGCGAGGTGGGCCGCGCCGGTCTTGCCGCGCGACCCCGACACGATCAGCACGCGGCCGTAATCGCCCTTGTGGCTGTCGGCCGCGCGCGGCGTGATCAGCTCGCGCATCGAGCCGCGCGTCAGCAGCTCGATGCGCGGGCCGTCCACGTGGTCGAGCACGTCGCTCGGAATGCCGATGTCGGCGATCACGATGTCGCCGGCCTTGGTTTCGGCCGGCGGCAGCACCAGCGGCAGCTTGGGCGCACCGAGCGTCACGGTGAGGTTCGCCTCGATCGCCGGCCCGATCGGCTCGTGCGAATCGGCGGACAGCCCCGAGGGGAGGTCGATCGCGACGACCGGAATGGCCGACGTGTTGATGTCGGCGATCACCGATTCGATCAGACCGGTGACCGGTGCGTTCAGGCCCGTGCCGAAGATCGCGTCGACGATCAGACTGCAGTCGCTGACCTCGGAGAAATGGAGCTCCCACGCCTGGCTGTCCGCCACCTCGACGACCGTGATCCCGAGGCGGCCGAGGATCTCGAGGTTCGTGCGCGCGTCGCCTTTGACCTCCGCGACGCGTCCGAGCAGGAACACCGACACGTCGACGCCGCGCTGCGCGAGGGTGCGCGCGACGACGAAGCCGTCGCCGCCGTTGTTGCCGCGGCCGCAGAGGATCCCCACCTGCCGGTCGCTCAGGTCGGCGTACATCGCCTCCATGGCCGCGACCGCCTGTCGTCCGGCGTTCTCCATGAGGACGAGGGACGGAATGCCGATGTCGTCGATCGTGCGACGGTCGGCTTCCCGCATCTGTCTGGCGTTCAGGACGCGCATGCGGTGGACACAACGGATCTTACTTTAGTACGCTTCAGACCGATGGCGGCCACGATCAACGTCAACGGACGGATTTCGGATCAGGAGCACGCGGTCGTACCGGTGTTCGACCACGGCTTCCTCTACGGCGAAGGGGTGTACGAGACGCTGCGCACCTACAACGGGCAGCCGTTCCTCTTCGAGCGCCACATGCGGCGGCTCCGCAAGTCGGCCGACATGCTGGCGCTGAACCTCCCGCTCACCGACGCGCAGATCGACGCGCGCTTCCGCGAGACGCTGGCGGCGGCCGCGCTCCCCGGAGATGCGTACATCCGCATCCTCGTCACGCGCGGCGTCGGCGAGCTGACGTACGACCCGGCCGCCTGCCCGAACCCGACGATCGTGGTCATCGTCAAGCCGCACGTGAACCCGCCGGCCGAGGTCTTTGCCAAGGGCGTCACGGTGTCGCTGGTGCCGGTGCTGCGCAACCATCCGAGCTCGTTGAACCCGCTGATCAAGTCGAACAACCTCCTGAACAACGCGCTCGCGATGCAGCATGCGCTGCGCCACGGCGGGTTCGAAGGGGTGATGCGCAACCACCGCGGCGAGCTCGCCGAGCTCACCCAGTCCAACCTGTTCATCGTCAAGGGCGGCGCGGCGCTGACGCCGCCGGTCGACGCGGGGCTGCTGCCGGGCATCACGCGCGAGTTCCTGTTCGAGCTCGGCGCGGAGCACGGCATCGCCGTGCGCGAAGCGGTGCTCCGCGACGGCGACCTCCTCGGCGCGGACGAGGCGTTCCTGACCAGCACGACGCGCGAGCTGGTGCCGATCGTTCACGTCGACGACCGGACGATCGGAAGCGGCGCGCCGGGACCGATCACGCAGTCGCTGCTCCGCCATTTCCGAGACGCGGCCGACCGCCTGACGCGCACCGCCGTCCACGCGAAGTGACGCGGGCCGTCCTGCGCCTGCTCTTCGTCGCATGCGTCACCGCGCTCGCGCTCGTGGGTGCCGAGTTCGCGATGCGCTACGTGTTCCGGCACGCGGCGACCAGCGGCAACGCGCACGATTTCGTCGGGCGGCGCGGCGCCGGCCCCGCCCTGCGCGTCAACAACGTCGGGTTCCGCGACCGCGACGTTCCGCCGAAATCGGGCGCGTATCGGATCGCGATCGTCGGCGATTCGTTCACGTGGGGCCAGGGCATCGACGAGCGCGAGCGCTTCTCGAATCTGATCGAGCAGGCGCTCGGCCCCGGGTACGAGGTGTTCAACTTCGGGCGGCCCGGCGACAACATGCCCGAGCACCTCGACGTCCTCACGCAGGCGCTCGCGGTGCAGCCGGACTTCGTCCTGCTGCAGCTGTACATCAACGACTGGGAGACCGCGGCGATGGAGCGGCCGCGGCCCAGGCCGCTGCTGCCCGATGCCTGGAGCCGTGCGCTCGAATCGCGGTCGATCGTCTACGACCTGCTGCGCAATCAGTGGGACACGCTGCAGGAGAAGGTCGGAATCACCGACAGCTATCCGACGTACATGGCACGCAACCTCCGGGATCGCCAGTCGCCGAACGCGAAGCTGGCGTACGGACAGCTCGCCGAATTCTTCGCGCGCGCGCACGCGGCCCGCGTCGGCGTCGGCGCCGTGCTGTTTCCGGCGCCCGACGCGCTCGGGCCGTTCGGCCGCGACTACCCGTTTCGGTATCTGCACGAAGGGACCGCACAGCTATGTGCGGAGGCGCACGTCCCGTTCCTCGATCTGCTGCCGGTCTATTCCAAGATCGGTGATCCACGTACGCTGTGGGTGAGTCCGTTCGACGCGCATCCCAACGCGCAGTCGAACCGCCTCGCCGCGGACGCGATCCTCGCCGCGTTCGGATCCGTGTGGCAGCGCGACAGCATTCGTCGTTGATCGATCGGACGCGCCTGCGGTACGGTCGCGCCACCCCCGGCCCACATTCGAGCAGACCCCGGTGACCGTCGGCATCAGCCAGGTCGCCGAGCTGCGCGCCGCACGTGCCTCACGGCGTCTTCACCGATCACCCGGCGGCTCGCTGATCAACGGCCGCGCCATCGACTCGCGCATCGTCCCGCGGCACGGCGGCCAGGCGACGCCGGTGACGCAGGCGTCCCGGGCGGTCGGCGCGACGGACAAGGCGCGGCTGCTGGCGTTTCTCGGATCGCGCTAGCGGCCAGGCGCGGCCTCAGGCGTACTCTTCGATCGGCGGGCAGGCGCAGATCAGGTTCCGGTCGCCGTACGGGTTGTCGATCCGTCCGACGGCGGGCCAGTGTTTGTGCGCGCGCACGAACGGCAGCGGAAAGGCCGCCTCTTCGCGCGAGTACGGGTGCGTCCACTCGTCGGCCGCCACGGCGGACGCCGTGTGCGGCGCGTTCTTCAGCACGTTGTCGCGGCGGTCGGCGGTGCCGTCGATGATCGCCTGGATCTCCCGGCGGATCTGGATCATCGCATCGCAGAAGCGATCGAGCTCCCCTTTCGGCTCGCTCTCGGTCGGCTCGACCATCAGCGTGCCCGGCACGGGGAACGACACGGTCGGCGCGTGGAAGCCGTAGTCCATCAGGCGCTTCGCGACGTCGCCTTCCTCGATGCCGCTCGCCTGCTTGAGCGGCCGGAGGTCGAAGATCATCTCGTGGGCCACGCGCCCGTTCTCGCGCGTGTAGAGCACCGGATAGTGCTGCTCGAGCCGCGATTTGATGTAGTTCGCGTTCAGGATCGCGAAGCGCGTCGCGTCGGTCATGCCGTCGCGGCCCAGCATCTTCATGTACGCGTACGAAATCAGCAGGATGCTCGCGCTCCCCCACGGCGCCGCCGAGAGCGCGTGGATGGCGTGCGCGCCGCCGGTCGCCACGATCGGATGCCCCGGCAGATACGGCGCCAGGTGCGCCGCGACGCCGATCGGGCCCATGCCCGGACCGCCGCCGCCGTGCGGGATGCTGAAGGTCTTGTGCAGGTTGATGTGACAGACGTCGGCGCCGATCGCGGCCGGACTGGTGAGGCCGACCTGCGCGTTCATGTTCGCGCCGTCCATGTACACCTGCCCGCCGTACTGGTGGACGACGCTGCAGATGTCCTGGATCGCCTCCTCGAACACGCCGTGCGTCGACGGATAGGTGACCATCAGCGCCGCGAGGCGATCCTTGTGCTCCTCCGCCTTCCGGCGCAGATCGTCGACGTCGATGTTCCCCTCGCTCGTGCTCGCGACGACCACGACGCGCATGCCGGCCATGACGGCGCTCGCCGGGTTCGTGCCGTGCGCGGATGCCGGGATCAGCACCACGTCGCGCGCGGTGTCGCCGCGGTCGCGATGATAGGCGCGGATGACGAGCAGGCCGGCGTACTCGCCCTGCGCGCCGGAGTTCGGCTGCAGCGACACCGCCGCGAAGCCGGTGATCGTCGCCAGCATCGACTCGAGCTCGCGGAACACCTGCTGGTAGCCCTGCGCCTGGTCCACCGGCGCGAACGGGTGCAGCCTGCTGAATTCGGGCCACGTGATCGGCAGCATTTCCGACGCGGCATTCAGCTTCATCGTGCACGAGCCCAGCGGGATCATCGACGTGTCGAGCCCGATGTCCTTGCGCTCGAGGCCGCGGATGTACCGCATCATCTCGGTTTCCGAGTGATGGCGGTTGAAGATGGGATGCGTCAGAAACGACGTCGTGCGCGCGATCGCCGGGGCGAACGCCGCCGGTGCCGGCGGCTCGGCGGCGGGAGCTGGTTTGCCGAGCGCCCTCGCGAACACCGCCACGAGGTCGCGGATGTCCCCCTCGTCCACCGTTTCGTCGAGGGCGATCTGAACGGTGCCGTCCCGGCGGTAGCCGAGATTGATCCGGGCCGCCAGCGCCGCCTTGACGATCTCGCCCGTCGTCTGCGCGCCGCCGGGCAGCGCGAAGCGCGGCGTGTCGAAGTAGTGTTCGTTGACCTGCCGGATGCCGAGCGCCGCGAGCTGCGATTCGAGCTGCCGGGCGTATGCGTGCACGCGGCTCGCGATGCGCGTCAGCCCTTTCGGGCCGTGGTAGACCGCGTACAGGCCCGCGATGTTCGCGAGCAGCGCCTGCGCGGTGCAGATGTTCGACGTCGCTTTCTCGCGGCGGATGTGCTGCTCGCGCGTCTGCAGCGACATGCGGTACGCGGTGTTGCCGTGCGCGTCGATCGACACGCCGATGATGCGGCCCGGCGCCTGGCGCACGTGCTTGCCGAGGGTGGCGAAGAACGCCGCGTGCGGCCCGCCATACCCGAGCGGCACGCCGAACCGCTGCGAGTTGCCGTAGACGATGTCGGCGCCGAGCTCGCCCGGCGGCGTCAGCAGCACGCACGCGAGCAGGTCGGTGCCCACGGCCACCGCCACGCCCGCGCGCCGTGCGCGGGCGATGAAGTCCCGCAGGTCGTGAACGCAGCCGGCTTCGTCCGGCGTCTGCACCAGCGCACCGAAGACGCGGTCGCCGAACGCCGCCGTCTTCCAGTCGCCGACGACGAGCTCGATGCCGAGCGGTTCGGATCGGCTCTTCAACAGATCGAGCGTCTGCGGATACACGGAATCGGCGACGAAGAACTGCGGCGGCCCGACGACGCCGTCGATCCGCTTCGACTGGACGCGGTGGAGCATCGTCATCGCCTCGGCCGCCGCGGTGGCTTCGTCCAGCAGCGAGGCGTTCGCCACCTGCATGCCGGTGAGGTCCATCACCATCGTCTGGAAATTGAGGAGCGCTTCCAGGCGGCCCTGGGCGATTTCGGCCTGATACGGCGTATACGGCGTGTACCAGCCGGGATTCTCGAGCACGTTCCGGAGGATGACGCTCGGCGTGATGCAGTCGTAGTAGCCGAGGCCGATGTACGAGCGGAAGACCTGGTTCTTCGCGGCGATCGATCGCAGATTGCGCAGGAACTGATACTCGCTCTCGCCCGCGGGCAGATCGAGCGGCTTCGTCAGCCGGATGCGCGCCGGAATCGCCTCGTCGACGAGCGCGTCGAGCGATGCGGCGCGCACGACCGCGAGCATCTCGTCGCGTTCGGTGTCGTCGGGGCCGATGTGGCGCGACCCAAAGGGCTCGGGGCTGGTAACGGACTGACCGCTGACGGCTGAGCGCTGATCGATCACTTAATCAGGTCCTGGTACTGTGCCGCGTCGAGAAGGCCGCTGGCTTCGCTCGGGTTGGTGAGCTTGACGACGACCATCCAGGTGCCGTGCGGATCGGAGTTGACCGTCTCGGGCTTGTCCTTGAGCGGCGCGTTCACCTCGACGACTTCCCCGGTGACCGGTGAATACAGCTCGGAGACCGCCTTCACCGATTCGATCGTGCCGAAGGACTGGCCCTGTTTCAGCTTCGCGCCGACTTCGGGCAGCTCGACGTACACGACGTCCCCGAGCTGCGCCTGCGCGTAGTCGGTGATGCCGACCTTGCCGCGGTCGCCGGCGAGCTCGATCCACTCGTGGTCTTTCGTGTACTTGAAGCCCGCGGGATACGCAGCAGCCATTATTTTTGCCTCTTGTAGAACGGCATCGGCACCACGCGGGCGCGCGTGCGCCGGCCGCGGATGTCGACGTCGAATTCGGTGTCGGGCGCGGTGTGCTCGACCGGCAGGTAGGCCATGCCGATCGCGCGCTTCAGAAACGGCGTCTGCGTCCCGCTGGTCACGACGCCGGCTTGGGCGCCGCCGACGTACGCCGCGTAGCCGTGACGCGCGATGCCGCGGTCGAGCATCTCGAACCCGACGAGCTTTCGCGCGACGCCGTTCGCCTTCTGGTCGCGCAGCCGCGCCGCGCCGATGAAATCGTCCTTCTTCCAGCCCACGATCCAGCCCAGATCCGCTTCGAGCGCCGTCGTCGTCTCGTCGATGTCGTTGCCGTGCAGGCGCATGCCCGCCTCGAGGCGCAGCGTGTCGCGGGCGCCGAGGCCGCATGGCACCAGGCCGTCGCCGCGGCCGGCGTCGAGCAGCGCGTTCCACACCCGGTCGGCCGACTGGGGCGGAACGAACACCTCGAAACCGTCCTCGCCGGTGTAGCCGGTGCGCGAGATCGTCGCCCGGACGGACGCGACCTCGCCGTGCGCGAACCAGTAGTACTTCATCGACGCGAGGTCGACGCCGGTGAGCGTCTGGAGGATGCCCAGCGCCTTCGGCCCCTGAATCGCGATCAGCGCGTAGCGCGAGCTGGCGTTGACGGCGACGGCATCGCCGGCCGGCTTGATGTGCTCCACCATCCAGCCGTAGTCCTTGTCGATGTTGCCGGCATTGACGACGAGCAGGAAGTGCGCGGGGGCGAGGCGGTAGACGAGCAGGTCGTCGACGAAGGTGGCGTCGGGGGTCAGCAGGCCGGAGTACTGCGCCTGGCCGACCTGCAGCTTGCTCGCGTCGTTGGACGAAATCCGCTGGACGGCCGCGAGCGCGTCCTTGCCCGCGATTTCGATCTCGCCCATGTGGCTGACGTCGAACATCCCGGCCGCCGTGCGGACCGCCATGTGCTCGGCGACGACACCGCCGCCGGCGTATTCGACCGGCATGTCCCAGCCGGCGAATGGCACCATCCTGGCGCCCGATGCGCGATGACGGGCGTTGAGCGGCGTCTTCTTGAGTGGAGCGTCGGTGACCTGTTCCATGTGAGCGGCGTGCCGGCGAAGCGGAACAGGTAACGGTACTATGCGCTTTCGCGCGCGGTCAAGAATCGCGGCGGAGCAAACGGCCGAACGCCCAGCCCAGACACCCGCCGGCGGCGGCCGAGACGAACACGATCCCCGATCCGATCGCGATCGCAATCGGAAACAGCGTGCCCGGCCCGCCGCGCATCGTGAAGAGCACCGCCGCCATCGGAACCAGGGCGCCGAGCGCGAGCCATGCGGCCGAGACGAATCGTGTGTCGACGGCGGGATTGCGATCCCGCGCCGACACACACAGGCCGACGGCGGCGAACACGACCGCGCCGACCGCCAAACCCCGCGCCGAGTTCATGAACCACGGCGGCAGGGTATCTCCGCCGTGGAACCAGGTCTGCCACGTCGCCATCAGCAGGACGTGGAGCGCCACGAACGTCAGCGCGCCGAGGGCGGCCAGAGCGGTTGCGCGTCGCATGTCGGGCGTTCGGATGGTTCGTCCTACCCCGCGTACGGGGAGAAGATGCCGTGGCCGCCGCCGAAGCAGTACACCACGCCGAGGTTACATCCATCGCACTGCCAGCTGCTCCACCACTGCCACCACGAGTAGGACGTGCAGCCGAACTTCGCATAACAGAGATCGTGCGTGTCGCAGCAATACCGGAAGATCGTGCCGTCCAGCCAGTGCAGGCCGTCGCACCCCGGCTCGTCAGCGCGCACCGACGGCTCGATCAACCCGGCGAGCTTTTCGACCAGCCCCGGGCGCCGTTCCGCGACGAGGCCGCGCTCGTCGATCTGCGTCTTGAAATCGTGGAACGCGAGCGTCTGCAGACTGACCCAGAAGATATCGGGTTCGAACGTCCAGCCGCCGACGGGCTTCAGGATCTCGGCGTCCAGATAACCGCTCGTCAGCCCCTTCAGGTTCCAGACGAACACGCGTTCCTTCGGGAACCAGTTGGCGACGCCGATCGAGACGCCGTCGCGCGTCAACCGCGTGATCACGACCGGCCCGCGCAGGACGCGCCCTGGAATGATGTCCGTGCGGTCTCCCACCGTTCGGCGTTCGGCCGTCGCCGTCAGGCCCCCTTGCCACTCCACCTCCAGCCGCAGGACATCGTCTTCGACGCGGTGGGCCGGCGAGCGCCGCGGCCGCATGACGGTCCCCTGCCACTCGAGCGGGGCACCCGGCTTGACGCCGTCGCGCCACAGTTGGTACGCCTGCTGGTTGGCCCAGTCGAGCGTCGGCTTGGTGCCGGCCTGTCCCAGCGCCTGGAGGGACTCGCCCTTCGCCGTCATGTACTGCACCACGTGTTTCGCATCGTCGATCCGGTCGACGCGCAGGCGGCCGAGCTCGTTGCCCGACACGTCGGTGATTCGCGTCTGCAGATCGCCGTCCGTCGCGCGTTCGGCCACGGTGACCGCGTCGGCGAAGCGCGTCGTGACGCGCCGGACCCGGCTTTCGAGCCAGTAGTAGGTCGCACCTTTTTCGCCCGGCTTCGCGGCGACGCGGCCGGCGCCACCCGGAACCATCTGCACGGCCGAGGGGGATGCCGTCTGTGTGGCGGCTTGCGTGGCGGCCTGCGCCGCCGCGACGTGCGACGCCTTCACTGCCGCCGACGCCAGCCCGACGAGTCCGGCGACGACGAGGAGTCCGCCGACCGCCCAGCTGCGGTTTCCCAACGATACCGACATGGGTGTGCCCTCCCGCGGGCTTGCTGCCCGCACCAGAGGCAATCGCGCGACCTCGCAGCGACGCTGCCCGTCTCGACCGCCGACGTTAGCCGGAGACTCCCGGCGCCACCGGTTCGTGTGCGGCGGCCACGTCGAGGGCCGCCGCCGGTTCCTCCGCCTCCTGCAGATACGCCCGCAACGTGTGATGGCTGATGTCCAGGATTCGCGCCGTCTTGCGTTTGTTCCCGCCGCACTGCTCCAGCATCAGCCGGACATAGCGCCGAGCCCACGCGCGAAGCGTTTCGTTCCGCCGCAGCGACGGCCCGATCGCGGTGCCGTGCCACCCGCGGATCGTGGGCGGCAGATCGTCGAGATCGATCGCGTCCGCCGGCGCCAGCGCGACGACGCGCTCCATCAGTCGCTCGAGCTCGCGCACGTTGCCGGGCCAGTCGTACGCGATCAGTGCGTCGGCGACGACCGGCGTCAGGCGCATGTTGCGCGCGGGCCGATGGCGCGCCAGAAAGTACTCGGCGAGCTCGATGATGTCGGAGCGCCGTTCGCGCAACGTCGGCACGCGGACGTCGACGCCCGTGAGCCGGTAGTACAGATCCGCGCGGAACAGCCGGCGCTCGACGAGATCCGCGAGGTGCTGGTTCGTCGCGGCGACGATGCGGAGGTCGACGCGCTGGATGCCGTGGCTGCCGACGCGCTGGACGGCGAGGTCCTGAATCGCGCGCAGCAGCTTGGCCTGCGCCGACAGCGACAGGTCGGCTACCTCGTCGAGGAACAGCGTGCCGCCGTCGGCGGCCTCGAACTTGCCCCGACGCCCGCGCACCCCCGTCGCGGTCTTCTCTTCGATGCCGAAGAGCTCGGCCTCGAGCAGCGTCTCGACGAGCGCGGCGCAGTTGATGGCGACGAACGGGCCGGAGCGGCGGCGGCTCAATTCGTGGATCTGCCTGGCCACGAGCTCCTTGCCCACGCCGCTCTCGCCTTCGATCAAAATCGTGAAGTCGGTGGCGGCGACGCGCTCGATCGACGATCGAAGCGCGTGCATGACCGGCGTGGTGCCGATCAGCGGAGCCACGGCGTCGCGAACCGCACGCGGCGCCCCGAGGCCGGCGCGCAGCAGTTCGACGCGCAGCCGCTCGATCTCGAGCACCAGCGCGGCGATCTGCGCGGAGACGCCGAGCTGCTGGAAGTCCCACTCGCCGAGCGCCGACGCTGGGTCGAACGTGGCGTGCAGCACGCCATGTGCGGTGGCGTCGCTTCCGACGATCTCGAGCGCGATCGACTCGGCGCCCTGCGCGGCGTCGGCACGCGCGAGCCACCGGGTGCCCGCGTCGCGCAGTTGCACGGTCCGCAGCGGCAGCGTCCGCCGCAGCATTTCCTCGAAGGCGCCGCGCATCAGCGCGGGGTCCTCGCGGCGATCCATCCCGCGGACGAGCGTCGCGAGCAGGTCGGACAACCATTGCCGCCGGTCGCGCTGTCGCGGCGTCCGCGCGGCGGTGACGGGCACGCTGGCACTCATACTCGCCGCAACGGAACCAAACGCGATGCCGCGATCCCCGTGTCGCGGTTCGCCCTCGCGCGGCGCCAGCGAACGGACAATGGGCGTCACGTTAGAGAGGGCCACGGGTAGTCTCTTCCCGCGAGGGTATCTGCTGCTCGCGATCGTCGAACAGGTGCAGGCGCCGATCGAAGCGAACGGCGCCGCGGTAGACGAGCGGCGTCACGCGCGTCACCATGCACCGCACCACTTCTCCGCGGATGTCGATCTGCTGGTGGCGTGTCGCCAGCCGTACCTCGACGCTGGTTCCCGGCAGCATGCGCAGCGGCGTGTCCATCAACGCGCCCCCCGAGGAGATGTCGACGAGCCGCGCGTGATGCCCGGGCACGATGCGCGCCGACAGCACGCCGTGCTCGTCCACCCCGCTGCGCCGCCGGTCGCGCCGGCGTTCGCGTCCGTTGCGCGTCACAACGGCCTCCAGCGATTCGCAGCGGCATCGAACTTGAGGATCCGCGTCCGCGCCGTGTCGTTGTAGATGCGGACGACGAACTGTGCGTGGTCGCCGCGGATGTAGATGCTGCCGGCCGTGGCGGTGGCCTGCGGCGTGAACGACGCGATGTTCGACGCGCCCAGGTGGATCGGATCGCTGCCCGGCGGCGCTCCGCCGGGATCGACCGCCGGAAGCCCCGGCAGCGTGCCGAAATCGATCGAGGGGAACTGGTCGACGAGCCGCTCCGGCGCCAGCACCTGCCGGTCGACGCCGCTCGCGACGTCCGCCGTGCGAACGCCGTTGCCGTTGCCATCCACGTACATCGCGTAGCTGTAGTGCGATCCAGCGAGGGTGAACCGCAGGCCGACCGTCGTGGATCTTGCGATCGCTTCGGTCCTCGCCCGCTGCAGCCGGGCCGCGATGTACCGTGCCGCGCCCGTCGCGCGCGCATCGTCGAGCGCGGAGAGGCTCTGCGGCACGGCCATCGCGCTGACGGTGGCGGCGAGTCCCATGACGAACATCAATTCGACCAACGAGTAGCCAGCCGCCACGACGGTTTACTGCTGCTGGCCGGTGTGTTCGGCGCGCGCGGCCGCGACGCTGATCTGCGGCTTCAGCTTGAGGAAGTTCTTCTCGCCGACGCCGCGCACGTTCATCAGCTCCTCGATCTTCTTGAACGGGCCATTCTTCTGCCGGTACTCCACGATGCGCGCGGCGGTCTTCGCGCCGATGCCGGGGAGCGCCTCGAGCTCCGCGGCGCTGGCCGTGTTGATGTTGATCGTGCCGGTGACCGGCGGCTTGGCGGCCGCCCGCGCGCTGGCGCGCGCGGGCGAAGGCGTGGACGGCTGCGCGGCCGCGAGAGTCGGGTGCGCCGCGGCGAGAACCGCCAGGGCGAGCAGCGAGAGAACGGTTCGAACCATGTGACTGCCTCCTTGTGAGAACGGTGAATCGGCTCTGGTCCGGCCTCCGTCCCCAAGACGGAGTGAGGTCGGGCTCCGCAGGTTGACGAGTCGTTCCAGAGCCGCCAGGCGATGAGGCAAGAGGGCGACCGCGGACGGGTCGACGAATCCGATCGGCTAATCAGTTGGGCGACTGGAGGATCGGAGGGTCATCGCGCCGATGCGCGGCGCGGGCGCGCGGCACGGCGATCGATTCGACGCCTGCCGTTGACATGCACGCTCACGTCACGTCGACGTTTCACCTGCAGCTTCCGCAACCCCTGTTTCGTTCCATCGACGTCTCCTCATCGGCATCGGCGGCACTCGCGCGAGGACCTGGCGAGGTGCGGGTCGGCGGAAGTTCGGCGGCGGGTCTCGCAGCGACTCGCGGAGACACCTCGGACGGCGTTCCCGCGCCGCGAACGAAGCGCGTGCCGCCCGGCGAACTATGGCGTCCGTTGAACCGGAGGTCGCGTCACTACGGACTCTCGATCACCATCGTCGCGATCGGCGAATTGCCGCTCGCGAAGCCGGTGCTGCCCACGTACGACGCCGTGATCAGGTGCGTGCCGGCGGCCAGCGGGAACGTCAGCGTCATCGACGCCTGCAACGTGCCTGCGACATTCGTCAGCGCTCCGCCGCCGACCAGGATGGAGTCGACGAAGAACGCGACCGTAGTAAAGGGAGCGCCACCGGCGGTCATGGTAGCCGTCAGCGTGATCGGGTCGCCGAGATGCGCCGGATTCGGCGCGGCGGAGACGGTCAGCGATGTCGCAGCCGGGCGGGCCCCCGAATAGATCGTTTGCAGGATCGGCATCGAGTAGCTCGCTCGAAAGCTGCCGCTCCCGCCGTACACGGCGCTCACATAGTGAAGTCCTGTCGGCAGCGCGACGGTGCTGAAGACCGCGAACCCGTTGACGAGCGGAGCCGAACCCAACGAAATCGAGTTGTTCTCATAGAAGTTCACGCTGCCGGTGGGCACTCCGCCGCCGGCCAGCGGTAACACGGCGGCGATCAATACCGCCGGCTGGCCGGCCGCCTGTGGATTGGTCGCCGGGACGAGCAGCGTGAAGGTCGACGCTTCGGGCGGCGACACGGTGAAAATGAAAGGATCTGACACGCTGCCCGCGAACGCGGCGTTGGCGTCGTAGACGGCGGTGAGCGAGTGGGAGCCGGGCGTCAGCCCGTTGATCAGGGCGTATCCGAAGCCGTTGCCGATCGCCGAGACGGCGACCACTGTCGAACCGTCCATGAAGCGCATCGTCCCGGTGTTCACCGGCGTGCCAGACGCCGTCGCGACGACGTAGGCGTAGAGCGACACCGGCTGCAAAACGCCGGTCGAACCCGAGGCACCCAAGAAGGTGGTCGTGGCCGTCTGCAGGTTGGCGGCGACCACGAAGGTCGACAGCGCCGCCGCCCGACCGCATACGCGCTTCGCAATCGCGTCGCGCGTCGTCGTAATGACGGTCCATTGGTTTCCGCTGCGCTGCAGCAGGTCGAGTCGCGAATCGTCCTGGAACGTCGTGTCGGCGTACGACACGCACACGGTCGCTCCCCCGCTGAACGCCGCGGTCGTCGACAGGCTGTAGTACGCCGAGGGCGATCCCGCCGAGAAACCTGTCGGCAGCACCGGACCGGTCGCGCTGGTCGTCACCGACGTCGAGCCGGACGCGCCGACGGCGGCGAAGGTGACCAAGGCCGGGCTTCGGCCCGTCGTGATGTCGAACGGTTCGTCAGCACCGATGTGCCGACGCGCGTGTCGAGCGGCATCTCCTTGCTGAAGTCGTCGAACAGCGCGTTGGTGTCCGGCGTCGTCAGGAGATTCGTGGCCAGTGACAGGAGCAGCGCACGGCGGCCATCGGGCGACAGGCTCGTCCCCACCGCGAACAGGTAGTCGCCAATCTCGCCGGCGGCGTTGGCGTTCAGCGGAAACGTTTCGCCGGTGAAGCGGTCGAACACGTATGGCTGCGTCGGTGTGCCCAGGACCGCCGGCAAAGCGTCGGCCACCGGAGGTCGCGCAGCCGTCGCCAGGGCGATCCACCGGCCGTTGCCGCTCACCGACGCCGCGGATGCTGCTGCGACGTTCTCCGCGCCCTGAAAGAGCACCTTGCGGATGGCGCCGTCGGGCAGCGACGCCCAGTACACGTCGGCCACGCCGTTGGTGTCCACGACGCCGAGCGTGCTCGCGCCCGACGTGAACGCCAGCGTCGATCCGTCGGCCGAGATTCGCGCGCCGGTACTCGCGCCGTTGGCGCCGAGGGTGATCAGCCGGTAAGCCGGCGCCGCCGGCGACGCCGACGATCGATCGATTACGTAGACGTCGCTGACGCCGTTGGTGTCGTCGGGGACGAGCGACGCCGTCGTCGTGAAGGCGATGTAGCGGCCATCGGCCGTGATCGACGCCGACGTGACCGCGACGTTGGTGGTCCATCGTTCGGTATGTCCGCCGGCGAGATCGCGGACGAACAGATCGGCTGTGGTCGCCACGTCGCCGACGTCCGCATCGAGGTTTGCCGTCGTGGTGAAAACGACGAAGCGGCCGCTGCCCGACAACGCCGCGATCCCGGCGTCCCCGGGTGCGGATTGGCCCTGATCGTTCACGTCGACGCGCTGCGGCGAGCCGGGAAACGGCGCACGGGTTGCGACGACGTAGCGGCCGCTTCCGCCTGGCAGGTCGGTGATGTGCGCGACCGTCAGACCGTCGAGGCTGATCGACAACGCGCCGCAGAAATTGACACAGCTGTTGGGGGTATCGTCGGTCAGCGGCGAGAGCGCACCCGTCTGCAGATCTTTGACGTACGCGCCGAAGCCCAGATTCGTACTGGCGCCGAATCCGAGATCCGTCTCGGTGAAGAACGCGACGTAGCGGCCATCGCCGCTCGCCGCGCCGCCGAGCGCGCCCGATCCGACGCCGCGCGCCGTCCCTTCGGTGCCGTCGCTTCGCGTGCTGACCGCGACGACCGGCGACGCGAAGCCGGTGACCGGCAGGTCGACGTAGGTGATCGTGACCGACGCCGTCGTGTGATCCACGCTGTTGGTCACGACGAAATCCGCCGGTCCGGGGGGATGCGGCGGCGCGACGAGCACGTACGGGCTCGCCGCGCCGGACGGCTGCGCGATCACCGCCACGGGGATGCCCCCGATGGTCGCCGTGAACGGCGCGGACGTCTGACCAACGGCGAAGAAGATGACCGGTCCACCGGTCGTCGACGCCCACGTCGGCGACACGTTGCCCAGGCTGATGGCGGCCGAGGCCGAGCCGAGCGCCATGAAGAAGCACATCGCGGTCCACGCGACCAGGGATCCGACCGGCACATGACGACGAACGGGCACACGCGTCATAAATCCCTCGCCACTGCGATGACGAACGCCGCTGAACTGTTCTCGGGAACGAGCGCACATTCTAGGCGGAAGGATCCGTCTTTCTGTCGAGTTCTTTCTGAAAAACTTATGTAACCCGGAGGCCGAAGTCGCCGGTGACGCGGAAGTCTCCTTCGAGACGGCCTTTGTTATTCCTCAGGGAGGGAATCGGGCAGGCCGGTTACGGAACGTACCCCTTCGGCATGAATTCGACGGCGACGGCCGTGCCGTCGGCCCGGCGCGTCAGGTACACGGGATCGGGGGGCGTTCGCGCCCCGCAGGCGATGGTCATGTCCCGCTGGTTGCCGTACGCCGTCAGTTCGACGTCTTCCATCCGCGCCGCCGTGCCGACCGTGTCGCCGCCGCCCGCACGAACGCGGAACCGGACGCCGCCGGCTCCGCATTCGATCGCGACCAGCTCGCCGAACGCGCGCTGCTCCCCCGCGCCGGGGTCGCGAAGGCGGAACCGGGTGGTCGAGAGGTCGAGCGTTTCGCGCGTGCTGGCCTGCGGGTCGTCGAACGTGACGTCCACGGAGTCGTGCTCGCCCGAGTCGCGCGCGGAAGGCGCCGCGGCCGGACGCGACAGGCGATCGCGTTCGTCGAGCAGGCGCAGCAGCCGCGCCGCGCGCCGTGTTTCTTCGTGCTCGGCATCGCCCTTCGCGATCGCGGCAAACACCTGCCGGGCCCCCATGGCATCGCCCATGCGCATGCGAACCTCGCCGAGCTGCAACGCGTAGTCGACGCGTCCCGGCGCCAGCGCCAGCGCTTTGGCGGTGGCGTCGCGCGCCTCCTCGAGGTTCGCGTCGAGCTCGATATCGGCGTACGCCAGCCACACGAGCGCCGCGGCCGAATCGGGATGGATGGCGACGGCGCGCGCCAGCGCGCCGTGCGCGGCGCTCGCCCATTCGGCCGTCGACCGCGAAGCGTCGCGATTGCCGGCTCCGCGCAGGAGCATCAGGCCGTACAGGTACTGCGCGGTGTAGTCGTTCGGCGAGAGCTGCGCCGCCGACCGCAGCGCCTGCCACGCTTCGTCATGACGGTTCTGCTGCAGGCGCAGCTGCGCGAGCGCGAGCTGCGCCCGCCCGGCCGCCGGCCGCGCATCGGCCGCGGTCTCGATGCGGCGCGCCGCGTCGTCCGGCCGGTTCACGCGCAGGTCGATTTCGCCCAGGCGCGCGGACGCCTCGGCCGGCGCGATCGCCGCCGCCACGTCGGGCTGGTCCACCGCGACCGGCTGCGACAACGTGTAGGTGACCGCGTTGAACAGCAGCCGGTTCACGTACCGCCGCAGGTCGGCGTCGAGCGCCTTGACCGGCTCCCCGACCGCCGCGGCGAGCGCGTCGGCGGTCGGCGCGCCGTTCGCGTACGCGTTGATGTACTTGTTGATCGTCGCCGCGCCGTCGGGCCGTCCGAGCAGCAGGTAGTGCACCAGCGCCCACGACTCGGCGTAAAAGATCGACCGCCGCGTGCCTTCGTTGTAGAGCGCCGACGAGTGGTCCACGGCGAGCAGCTGATCCAGCGGGATGAACCGCTCGCGGAGCAGCTCGATGTGACGGTCGATCGCACGGCCGACCTGCGCCTGGTCGCCGTGCAGCCGGAAGGTGCTGAAGTACTCGGCAAGCCCCTCGTTGAACCACACCGGCACCGTCGTCATCACGTTCGACAGGAGGAGGTGCGAGTACTCGTGGTAGATGATCTCCGACGAATCCGAATACCGCGACAGGCTGGCGACGATGATGCTGCCGCCGTCGGGGGAGGTGCAGAGGCAGAAGCCGCCGAGCGACGCGGGGCGTCCCTGGTACAGGGGGACGAACGGCTTCATCGCCTCGTAGTCGTCGAAGATGTAGACCTCGGTGGGCAGCGCCTGCGGCTGGCGCGCGCCGCGGACCAGATTGCCCAGGACGACCCGAAACTGTTCGAGTTCGACGGCGATGTCGCGGAGCGTCCGCGGCGACTGCTGCCCGAAGACTTCGACGTTGCGCCCGCGGATGACGCGCCACGGCCGCTCGGCGGCCCCGAGGGTCGACGGCACGGCGGCCGCGAGCAGCATCACGAAGAGCCATCGGGTGGGCCGGCGCGTCATGTCGCGGTATTGTAACGGCACCGCGGGCCGCGTCCACCCGCTCCGGTCGCGTGGCATGTGCCGCCCGCGGCGCCCCTGCGGTCCGCGGGGCTGCGCGTCGGGGACGGGAGCTGGAATGCGCTCGGAAGGCGGCTAGCGGCCGGCGGTCGCGGCCGCTTCGCTGCGGCACCAGTCGATGGTGCGCGCCAGCCCCTCTTCGAGCGACACGATCGGCGCGTACCCGAGCAGTGCCTGCGCTTTCGTGATGTCGGCCTGCGAATCGCGCACATCGCCGGCGCGCGGTTCGCGGTAGATCGGCTGGACGTTCGAGCCGACGATCCCGTTCATCACGGCGAGGAGGCCGTTCAACGAGATGCGCGTGCCGCACGCGACGTTGATCACTTCGCCGGCGGCGCCCTTCGCCTCGCACGCCCGCAGGACGCCGTCGACGACGTTGGCGACGTAGGTGAAGTCGCGCGTCTGCTCGCCGTCGCCGTAGATCACCGGCTGCGTCCCCTCGAGGAGCGCGGTCGAAAAGAGCGAGATGACGCCCGAGTACGGCGAGCTCGGATCCTGGCGCGGCCCGAAGACGTTGAAGTAGCGGATGGTGACCGTCTCGAACCCGTAGAGGCGCGTGAACATCTGGCAGTACTGCTCGGCGACCAGCTTCTGCAGCGCGTACGGCGAGAGCGGAGCGGTCGGCATGTCCTCGCGCTTGGGCAGCGTCGCCGTGTTGCCATAGGCCGACGACGATCCGGCGTAGACGAGGCGCTTGACGCCGGCGTCCCGCGCCGCGACCAGGATGTTCAGCGACGCGTCGATGTTCGCGCGGTTCGACGTCACCGGATCCTTCACCGACCGCGGCACCGAGGGGATCGCCGCCTGGTGCAGGACGAAGTCGGCGCCCTCCACCGCCCGCGCGGCGACGCCCGGGTCGGCGAGGTCGCCTTCCAGGAATTCCACGCCGGACAGGTGTTCGAGATTGCGGCGCTTGCCGGTGATCAGGTTGTCGACCACGCGAACGGTGTGGCCGCGGCGGACGAGTTCTTCCGCCAGGTGCGATCCGATGAATCCGGCGCCGCCGGTTACGAGGTACGTCGACATAGTGACGAGCTGAGGTGCAAAAACTAATCCGTGAAGCCGGCGTGCGGGATGCCGGGCACCAGCTTCAGGGCGTTCTGATAGTAGAGCTTCCGCAGCACGGCGTCGGGTAACCCGATGCCATACAACTTCCAGAACGCGTGATAGTCGCGGTAGTAGTCGAAGTACTCGTCGTTGGTTTCGAACACGCGCCAGTAGTACGGGTATTCGTCCGGCTGGTAGCTGTCCTTCCCGAACACGAGGCGGTCCTGGTACTTGACGAAGAACTCGTGGGCGGCGCGGGGCTGGCGCCCGAAGTCGTAGAGCACCGCGGCCACGTCGTAGTAGACGTTCGGGTGCTCGTCGAGCAGCTTGCCGGCGCGCGCGAGGTCGTTGGCATGCCACCCGAAGTGCGCCAGGACGAACTTCGTGTTCGGGTGGCGCGCGATCATGTTGTTGCGTTCCGCGAGCAGCTCCTCGAAGCGCACGCCGGTCTGGTGGCGGCGATCGGGATAGAGCGAGAGCTCGAGCCAGCGCTCGTTCGTGTAATCGAGCGGCTCGAAGAACGCCGGCGGCTCCGCGATGTGGATCAAGACCGGCACGTTGTGCTTCGCGCACGTGTCCCAGATCGCGTCCAGCTCGGGGTCGTCCACCTTCAGGCGGCTGCCGTCCGTTTTCCGATCGAACATCCCGAGGTCCTTGAAGACCTTCAGCCCCAGCGCGCCGGCGTTCAGATCGGCGTCGAGCGTTTTGGCGAGCTGCGCGCCGGCACCCGGACCGACGCGGCTGAAATCGACGTTGGCGAACAACACCATCCGATCGGCGTACGGACTCTTCCTGATGGCGTCCAGACCGCGGTGCAGCCGTTCGCCCCACGATCCGCTCAGGTTCACGAGCAGGCGCAGGTTGTTCGCGTCCATCCCTTTCACGACCCGCCCGAACTCCTCGTTCGAAATCGGCGTCGGCTGATGGCTGTGGATGTCGATGACCGGGTACTTCGCGCGCGGCACCGGATGCTGGGGCGTGACGAGCTGCGATTTCGGGTGGTACTCGCGGATCGTCGGCGGCTTGAACTCGGGCTCGCGGCCTTCGGCGGGACGGGGACGGATCTGGCCGGGCGCCTGCTGGCCGCCGAGGCCGTTCGCGGTTTGTGCGGCCGCCGCCAGGGTCGCGACGACGACGAGCAACAGTCTCTTCATGTGAGTGTTCGCAGCGAGCCGTAAGCCGAATTCTGTCCCGCGCCGCCGCCCGTGAAGGCGACGGCGGGTGACGATCATTCCTCTAGCCCCGCCATCGCTGGCGGGATCAAGCGACCGACCCGGAAGCCATGCGGACGGGCCGTCCAAGCTTCCCTATTTGGTCTTGCTCCGTGCGGGGTTTTGCCTGCCACGCGTGTTGCCACGCGCGCGGTGCGCTCTTACCGCACCTTTTCACCATTGCCACCCGTCATTGCCGCTTGCGCGACGCCGGCGGGTTCGGCTGTGTGTTTTCTGTGCCACTGTCCTTCGAGTTGCCCCGACCGGGCGTTACCCGGCGCACTGCCCTGCGGAGTTCGGACTTTCCTCCCGCCCCCGCGGCGCTTCGAGCGCGCGCGCAAGCTCCCCGGAGGAAGCCTGATCGCGCCACGGTCCGAAGAGCGAAGGCGGACGATCGTCTGGCTCGCTGCGAACAAGCCATTGTACCGCGGTTGCCGCCGTCCATCAGCCGTCGGTGTCCTGGCTGATCTGATACTGCTCGAGTTTCTTGTACAAGTTGCTGCGCGGCGTGTCGATGACCTCCGCCGTCTTCGAGATGTTCCAGCCGTTCTCGCGCAGCTTGGCCACGAGAAACGCCCGTTCGGCGTTGTCCTTGAACTCGCGCAGCGTGCCGGCCCTGGCCGCGTCCGCGTCGCCGAGCGGCTTCGCCGCGGCGGGCCCGGCGGCCGCGGGCGACCGGACGATCTCGGGGAGATCGGGGACGTCGATCGTCTCGCCGCCGGTCATGATGATCAGCCGTTCCACCGTGTTCCGCAGCTCGCGGATGTTGCCCTTCCACCGGTAGCGCTGCAGCGCCTCGATCGCCGCCTGCGTGATCCGCTTCGGCCGCACGTTGTTCTCGCGGCTGAAGTAGTCCATGTAGTGGCGCACGAGCAGCGGGATGTCGTCCTGCCGCTCCCGCAGCGGCGGCACGAGGATGGGGATGACGGCGAGCCGGAAGTAGAGATCCTCGCGGAAGCGCCCCTTCTCGATCTCCTCCTCGAGGTTCTTGTTGGTCGCCGCGATGACGCGCACGTCCACCTTGATCGTCCGCGCCGATCCGAGCCGCTCGACTTCGCCCTCCTGCAGCACGCGCAGCACCTTGGCCTGCGTCTTGGGGCTCATGTCGCCCACTTCGTCGAGGAAGATCGTGCCGCGGTCCGCCTGCTCGAACTTGCCGACCTGCTTCTCGGTCGCGCCGGTGAAGGAACCCTTCTCGTGGCCGAAGAGCTCGGATTCGATCAGCTCCTCGGGAATCGCCGCGCAGTTCACCTGGATGAAGCGCTCGCGGCTCCGGCGGCTGTTGCCGTGGATCGTGCGCGCGACCAGCTCCTTGCCGACGCCGCTCTCGCCGGTGATCAGCACGGTCGCGTTGGTCGGCGCCGCGCGCGACACGGCCGCCATCACCTGCTTCAGCGCGCCGCTGTCGCCGATCATCTGGTGGCGCAGTTCGACGGCGCGCTTCAGCGTCCGGTTCTCGTCGCGCAGCCGCGCCTGCTCGAGCGCGTTCTGGATCGTGACGCGCAGGCGGTCGGTGCTCTCGAACGGCTTCTCCAGGAAATCGACGGCCCCTTTGCGGACGGCGTCGATCGCGGTGCTCGGCGTGCCGTGCGCCGAAATCATGATCACCGGCACCATCTCGCTCATCGCGTGCAGCCGCGTCAGCACGTCGAGACCGTCCATCCCCGGCATCTTGACGTCGAGCAGCACCAGGTCGGGCGCTTCGCGCTCGGCGAGCGCGAGCCCTTCCTGCCCCGTGGCGGCGCCGAGGAACTCGTAGCCCTCGTATTCGAGGGTCATCCGCAGCGAGTCGCGGATGGCGGCTTCGTCATCGATCACGAGTATGCGTGTTTTCGGCATCTAGCGGTCTTCGACGCGGACGGTCTTCAACTGGCGCTGCTCGAGATCCGGCGAGTAGATGTAGAGGGTGAGGATGTCGCCCGGGCGCACCGCCCGCGCGAGGCGGCGGTAGTCGGACGCCGACTCCACGCGCTGGCGGTTGATCTCGAGCAGCACCGTGCCGCGCTCGATGCCGCTGTCGAACGACGAGCTCATCGGCTCGACGCGCGTGATCAGGACGCCGCGCAACCCCTTCGGCACCTCGAGCCGGTTCGCCGTCTGCGCGTCGAGATCGCGCACCGCGAGCCCCAGCATCGCATCGCCGTCCGCCTTCACGCGGTCCGGCGGCGGCGTCGACTGATCGCTGCGGTCGCCCTCGCGCGGCGGGCGCTCCGCCAGCTTGACGGTGACCGCTTCCTCGTGGCCGTCGCGCACGAATCTGACGTGCGCGGCGCTGCCCGGCGCGCGCGCCGCCACCTCGCGGATCAACTGGTCGTCGCTCGTGATCGCGTGGTCGTCGAGCGTGGTGACGATGTCGTACGGCCGCAGGCCGGCGCGATCGGCCGGCGATCCCGCCGTGACGTCCTGCACGAGCGCGCCGTGCGCCACCGTCAGCTTGAGCGACCGCTCGAGGTCGGCGTCGACGTCGCGCAGCGCGACCCCCATGTACCCGCGGCTGACGCGGCCGCGCGCGCGCAGCTGCGGCAGGATCGCGGTCGCGCCGTTGATCGGCACCGCGAAGCCGATGCTGCTCGCGCGCGAGCTGATCGCCGCGTTGATGCCGACCACCTCGCCGCGCGCGTTCAGCAGCGGGCCGCCGCTGTTGCCGAAGTTGATCGCGGCGTCGGTCTGGATGGAGTTGTCGAGGCTCATGTCGAACAGCTTGCGCCCGAGATAGCTGACGACGCCCACCGTCACCGTGTGCTCGTAGCCGAGCGGGTTGCCGATCGCGCACACCCACTCGCCCATCCGCAGGGTCGCCGAATCGCCGAGCGGCGCGACCGGCAGGCCGGTCTGCCCGTCCACCTTGATCAGCGCGATGTCCGTGTCGGGATCCGAACCCACCACGCGCGCTCTCATCGTCCGGCCGTCGGCCATCTTGACGATGATGCGCTCGGCGCGATCGACGACGTGGTTGTTGGTGAGGATGCTGCCGTCGGCGTCGATGATGAAGCCGCTGCCCGTGCCGCGGTGCGGCGCGTCGCGGTCGCCGCGCGGCGACCCGAAGTCGAACGGCTCCGGCGGATCGGGGATGCCGGTGCGGTCGCGGCGCCGCCGCGGCTCGCGCCCGCGCGTCGTCGCGTCGATGTTGACGACGGCGGGATTGATCCGCTCGACGACGTCGGCGAAGTTGACCGCCGGGAGGGCCGGGGCGGTGCGCGCCACCAGGCGCGCGGCCGCCGCATGCCCCGGCGCGCCCGCCGATACGGACGAGCGGGCGACGCCGCCGGCGAAGATGGCGCCGACCAGAAACGCGACCAGCGCGACGAGGACGACCGTGACGAGCGTGAAACGCTTCAACTCTTTTTCATTATAAGGGCGCGAAACGCGTCCTCATCCAGCACCTCGACGCCCAGCTTCTGCGCCTTTTCGAGCTTGCTGCCGGCGTCGGCGCCGGCGACGACGAAACTCGTCTTCTTGCTGACCGAACCCGACACCTTCGCGCCCAGCCGCTCCAGCGCATCCGTGGCTTCCTCGCGCGTCATCGTCGACAGGGTGCCCGTGAGGACGACGGTCTTGCCGGCGAGCGGCCCTTCGGGTTCGATCGCCGGCTCGGGCAGCGCAGTCGTCATCTTGACGCCGGCTTTACGCAGCCGGTCGATCAGCGCGCGGTTGTGCGGTTCGGTCGCGAACGCACGCACCGACTCGGCGACCACGGGTCCGATGTCGGGCGCCGTCTGCAGTTCTTCGACGCCGGCGTCCATCACCCGTGCCATGTCGCGGAAGTACCGCGCCAGCGTCGTCGCCGCCTTTTCGCCGACGTGCCGGATGCCGAGCGCGTAGATCAGGCGCCACAGGTCGTTCTCGCGGCTGCGCGCGATCTGCTCGAAGACGTTGCGTCCGACCTTTCCCAGCTTGCGCGGGACGGCGCGCTCGGACGCCGGCTCCTTCGGCGCCACGACGAGCTGCTCGAGCTGTTCGTTCGTCAGGTGGTACAGATCGCTGAAGCTCTCCACCAGGTTCCGATCGATCAGCTGATCGACGAGCGAGGCGCCGAGCCCCTCGATGTTCATCGCGGAGCGCGAGGCGAAGTGCTCGAGGCTGCGCCGGAGCCGCGCGGGACACGACGTGTTCTCGCAGCGCCACACCACCTCCTCTTCGTCGCGCACCAGCGTGCTGCCGCACTCCTTGCACGTCGTCGGCATCACCCACGGCTGCGAGTCGGGCGCCCGCAGCGTCAGGACCGGGGCGACCACCTTCGGGATGACGTCCCCCGCCTTCTCGATGACGACGGTGTCGCCCTCGCGGATGTCCTTGCGCGCGATGTCCTCGGCGTTGTGGAGCGTGGCCATCGAGATCGTCGACCCGGCGACGAACACCGGCTCGAGGACGGCGAAGGGGGTGACGGCGCCCGTGCGGCCGACGTTGACGTCGATGCGCAGCAGCTTCGTGTGCGCCTGCTGCGCCGGAAACTTGAACGCGGTTGCCCACCGCGGGAACTTGGCGGTCGTCCCGAGCCGTTCGCGCAGCGCGAGATCGTCCACCTTGACGACGACGCCGTCGGTGTCGAAGTCGAGGCTGCGGCGCTTGTCCGCCCACTCGGCGCAGAACGCGATCACCTCGTCGATGCCGTCGCAGCGCCGCCAGTGCGGTTCGACCGGCAGGCCCCACGACGCGAGCGCCTCGAGTGTCTCGGCGTGGCTGCGGTAGTGCAGCCCGCCAGGGCCGGCCGCGTCCGCGGGCCCGACGGCCGCCGCCGCCGGTTCCGAGGGCGCGACGATTTGGTACGTGAACGCCGACAGCCCGCGCTTCGCCACGAGCGCAGGGTCGAGATTGCGCATCGTTCCGGCCGCGGTGTTGCGCGGGTTCTGGAACAGCGGCTGCCCCGCCGCCTCCATCTCCCGGTTGATCCGGTCGAACGCCGCCCGGGGCAGGTACACCTCACCGCGGATTTCGACCCGGGCGGCCGGGCCCTTCTTGAGCGCGAGCGGAATCGCGCGAATCGTGCGGACGTTGGCGGTGACGTCCTCGCCGTGGACCCCGTCGCCCCGCGTCGCACCTCGCACCAGCGTGCCGCGCTCGTAGGTCAGCGCGATGCTGAGGCCGTCGATCTTCATCTCCGCGACGTAGGCGACGCGCGCGTCGCCTACGCCCGCGCCCTTCCGCACGCGCTCGTCGAACGCGCGCAGCTCCGCTTCGTCGTAGGCGTTGTCGAGGCTGAGCATCGGCACGAGGTGCTCGACGGCGGCGAACCCCTCGGCCGCGCGCCCCGACACCCGCTGCGTCGGCGACTCGGAGGTGACGAGATCGGGATGCTCGGCCTCGAGGCGTTCGAGCTCGTGGAGGAGCGCGTCGAACTGCTCGTCGGAAATCTCGGGCGCGTTGTGGATGTAGTACTGCTCTTCGTGGTGGCGGATCAGATCGCGAAGTTCCGCGACTCGCTGAACGGGATCCACGCTCGGCTGGCGCCTCGGGCTCCTAGCGATCTCGCGAGAGGACGTAGTCGGGGAGCGCCAGCAGCGCCTCGCGCTCGGAGCTCGGCGGGAAGGCGTACAGCGGCTTCTTCGCGCGCTCGGCGAACTCGGTCGCCTTGCGGTAGGCGTAGTCGATGGAGGCGTGTTCTTTCAGCGCCCGCAGCAGGTCGCCCCACTGCTCGGTCGTGACGTTGCGCGACGCGATGATCTCGCGGACGACGCGTGCGCCGACGCCGTCCGGCTCCTGCCGCAGCAGGTGGATGAGCGGCAGCGTCACCTTGCCCTCGCGCAGATCGCTGCCGATCGGCTTGCCCACGGCGTCGGCGTCGCCCGTGAAGTCGAGCAGGTCGTCCACCAGCTGGAAGGCAATGCCGAGATTGAAGCCGTATTCGCGCAGCGCGGTCTCGCGCTCCGCCGGAATCTTGCCGAGCATGCCGCCGATCTGCGCGCAGCCGCCGAACAGGTACGCAGTCTTGCGCCGGATGATGTCGAAGTGCTCGTCCTCGGAGATGTCGGCGTCGCCGTTCTTCGTCAGCTGGTAGAGCTCGCCCTCGATCATCTTCAGCGTGACGTCGCACAGCACGCGCACGATGTCCAGCGTGTCGTGCGTGAGCGCGAGCGCCATCGACTTGATGTAGAGGTAGTCGCCGAGCAGGACGGTGATGTCGTTGCCCCACCGCGAATGGACCGCCAGCCGTCCCCGCCGCAGGTCCGCATCGTCGATGATGTCGTCGTGGACGAGCGTGGCCGTGTGGATGAACTCGACGACGGCGGCGAACAGGATGGCGCGATCGCCCTCGTAGCCCGCCAGTCGGGAGGCCATCAGCAGCACGGCGGGCCGCATGCGCTTGCCGCCGGCCGACTGGATGTAGCGGCCGATCTTCGGAATCAGGTCGACGCGCGACTCGACGTGCCGGCTGAACTCGCGGTCCACCTTCTCGAGGTCGGCGCGAATCGGCTCGAAGATCTGCGACAGGGCCAGCGAGTTTTCCACAGGTTCAGGTTAGGACTTTATCACGGCCGGAACAGCGCGTGGAAGTTCGACGCCGTCTGCCGGCCCATCGCGTCGACGCTGGTCTGGTGCAGCTCCGCCAGCGTCTCCACCACTCGCACGACGTGGGCCGGTTCGTTGCGCTTGCCGCGGTGCGGCACCGGCGCGAGAAACGGGCTGTCGGTTTCGGTCAGCAGGCGGTCGAGCGGAACCGGACGGATGGTGTCGCGGAGGTCCCCCGCTTTCGGAAAGGTGATGATGCCGGCGAGCGAGACGAAGAAGCCCAGGGCGAGGCCGGCATCCCGCAGCCAGGGGGTGCCGGTGAAGCAGTGCAGCACGCCGCGAAGGTCGCCGCCCCCCTCCTCTTCGAGGATCGCGATGGTGTCGGCGTCGGCTTCGCGCGTGTGGATGACCACCGGCCGCTGCAGTTCGCGCGCGAGCCGGACCTGGGCGCGAAACACGCCGTGCTGCACCGATCGCGGCGAGAAATCGTAGTGGTAGTCGAGCCCGATTTCGCCGATCGCGCGGGCGAACGGCGTCCGCGCGAACTGGTCGCGGACCACGTCGGCCGCGCGTTCGGGATCGGTCGCGAACTCGTGCGCCTGATGCGGGTGCACGCCGATCGCCGCCCGCACGTCGGGCCACAGCGCGACGAGCCGCTGCGCCTGCGCCGCCTCGCTCGCGTTGCCCGCCTCGAGGATGACGCAGACGCGCTCGAGCCCGGCGTCCCTCGCGCGCGACACGACGGCGTCGAGATCGCCGGCGAACGTGTCGTCGGCGAGGTGACAGTGGGAGTCGATCACGCTCAGCGCACGCGCGTGCCGGGCGCGGGCGGATTGACGAACGACACCACCTCGGGCATCCCGCCGTCGGGGCTCGCGGCGAGCACCATCCCGTTCGACTCGATCCCCATCAGCTTCGCGGGCTTCAGGTTGAACACGATGACGACGCTGCGGCCGACGAGCGATTCGGGATCGTAGGCTTCGGCGATTCCCGCGACCAGCGTGCGGTGCTCGGTGCCGACGTCCACCGTCAGCTTGAGCAGCTTCTTCGACTTCTCCACTTTTTCCGCGGTCAGCACCCGCGCGACGCGGAGCTCCACCTTCATGAAGTCGTCGATGGAGATGCGCTCGGGCGCCTGGACGGCGTCAGGCGCCTTCGGCGGCGCCTGTGGGGCGTCGACGCGCGCCTCGGGCGCCGGTTGATCGGGCGGTAACGGGTTGTCGCTCACGGTCGGGATCTCCTTGCGCGGCCACAGCGGACCCTCCTGGAGCAGCGTGCGCGCTCCGTCGGTCCGCCATCGGCCGTCGCGATCGAACAGCACGCCTTCGGTGGAGGCCCCGACGCGGCGCAGGATTTCGCGCGACGAGGAGGGCATCACCGGTTCCAGCAGCACCGCCGCGAGACGCACGGCCTCGGCGGCGTCGAACAGCACCTGCGTCAGGCGGTCGGCGCTGGCGGGGTCCTTCGCCAGCGTCCACGGCGCCGTCGCGGCGATGAACTCGTTCGTCGCATCGACCAGCGAGAACGCCGCGGCGGCGCCCTCGTGCAGCGCGAAGCGGTCCATCGCGGACCGATAGGCGGCCACCGCCTGCTCGGCGACGCGCGCGAGCTGATCGTTGGTCGCCGCGACGGGCGCGAGCGTGCCCTGCCGGTACCGTGCGGCCATCGCCGACACGCGGCTCACGAGGTTGCCGAGGTTGTTGGCGAGGTCGGCGTTGTATCGCTCGTCGTACCGCGCCCACGAAAAATCGCCGTCGCTGCCGAACACGATCTCCTTGACGAGATAGAGACGCAGCGGATCCTGGCCGAGGCGGTCGGCGGCGACGATGGGATCGACGATCGTGCCGAGCGTCTTGCTCATGCGCTGGCCGTTCATCGTCATGAAGCCGTGACCGAACACCTGGCGCGGCAGCGGCAGCTTGGCCGACAGCAGCATCGCGGGCCAGATGACGGTGTGGAAACGCGTGATGTCCTTGCCGATCACGTGCAGATCGGCCGGCCACCACTTGTCGAACAGCGGCGCGTCGCCGCCGAGGCCGACCGCGGACGCGTAGTTGATCAGCGCGTCGAACCAGACATAGACGACGCTCGAGGGATCCCAGGGGAGCGGGATGCCCCACGACTGGCCGGCGCGGCTCACCGACACGTCGATCAGGCCGCCCTCGATCAGCCGCAGGATCTCGTTGCGGCGGATGTCGGGCTCGAGGAATTCGGGATGCGCCGCGAAATGCTCGAGCAGCGGCTGCCGATACTTCGACAGCCGGAAGAAGTAGTTCTTCTCCCGGATCCATTCGGGCTTCACCGTCGGGTGCAGCGGGCAGTTGCCGTTGACGAGGTCCTTCTCCTGCTTGAACTCCTCGCAGCTGACGCAGTACCACCCCTCGTACACGCCCTCGTAGATGTCGCCGGCGTCGTAGACGCGCTGCGCCAGGGCGGTGACGCCGGCGCGGTGCCGCGGCTCGGTCGTCCGGATGAAGTCGTCGAACGACACGTCGAGCCGCGCCCACGTGCGGCGGAACTCCTGCTCCATCCGGTCGCAGTAGGCGAGCGGATCGAGGCCGAGGTCCTGCGCGTTCTTGAAGACGTTCTGCGAGTGCTCGTCGTTCCCCATCAGGAACCGCGTCTCGAACCCGCAGAGCCGCTTGTAGCGCGCGATGACGTCGGCGCAGACCTTCTCGTACGCCGTGCCCAGGTGCGGCCGGCTGTTGACGTAGTCGATCGCGGTGGTCAGGAAGTACTGCTTCACGGCTGAAACGCCCGAATCGCGATGGCCTGCACGTCCTTCACCGAACGATTATGCTGCGCCGCGAGCGCGGCGCAGTCGTCGAATTCGGGCTGGGCGTTCACGACGCGGCCGTCGCGCGAGGCGACCTTGAAGCGCACCGGGCCGAGCGGGGTGTCGACCCTCACGATTTCGCGTGTCAGACACAGGCGTGACACTTCGCTGTGCCGCAGCCCGATCGTCGTCGTCTCCGCGAAGATGACGTCGGCGATCGCCGCGCGCCTGTCGGGCGGCGCGATGACGGTCAGCAGCGTGCCCGGGCGGTTCTTCTTCATCTGCACGGCGACGTAGAACACCTCGAGCGCACCGGCCGCGTACAGGCGCTCCATGGCGACGCCGAAAATCTGCGGGTTCATGTCGTCGATCTCGCACTCGACGACCACCACGCGGTCGCCGGCATCGGCGGCGGCGGCTTCCGCGCCAATCAGCACGCGCAGCACGTTGGGCGTCGACGGCTCGTCGCGGTCGCCGGCGCCGTATCCCACGCGCTCGACCGTCATCGAGGGAATCGGCCCGAACGCCGACGCAAACGTCGTCGCGATCAACGCTCCCGTCGGCGTGACGAGCTCTTTCTGCACCGCGCCGCTGTAGATGGGCGCGGCGCCGAGGAGCCTGACCGTGGCCGGCGCCGGCACGGGGAAATGGCCGTGCGCCGACTGCACCATGCCGCCGCCGACATTGAGCGGCGAGCAGACGACACGGTCGGCGCCGACCCACTCCATGGCGAACGCGATGCCGCAGATGTCGATGATCGAATCGAGCGCGCCGACCTCGTGCAGGTGCACCTGCTCCACCGGCATCTGGTGGATGGCCGCCTCGGCTTCGGCGAGCCGCTCGAACATCGACTTCGCCCGCGCGCGCGCGGTGGCAGGCAGCGCCGACGCGTCGATCAGCGCGTAGATGTCCGGCAGCGAGCGGTGCGGGTGATGGTGGCCGCCGTCGCCGTGTTCGTGCGCGTGGCCGTGGCGCCCGTGGTCGTGCAGGTGTTCGTGGTGTCCGTGGTCGTGCGCGTGTTCGTGGCGCTCGCGATCGTGCGCGTGCTCGTGCACCGAAAACTTGGTCGCGGCCACGCCGGCCCGCAGCACGCGATCCACGTGGATGTGCGCGTCGCCGAGCGCCAGGCTGCCGAGCGCCTGCCGCAGCGCATCGACCGGCAGCCCCGCGTCGATCAGCGCGCCGAGCGCCATGTCGCCGGAGATGCCGGAAAAACAATCGAAATAGAGCACGCGGCTCACAGACGCCTCGACTCCTTCAAGCTCACGTAGGTCATGTCTCCGAGCACCAGGTGATCGACGACATCGATGCCGATCAGCTCGCCGGCGGCCCTGAGCCGCCGCGTCAGCGCCACGTCATCCGCGCTGGGCGTCGGGTCGCCTGAGGGATGCGTGTGGAAGACCACGATCGCGGTCGCGCTGCTGCGGGCGGCTTCGCGAAACACGTCGCGCGGCTCCAGGATCGACGCGTTGCCGGTGCCGACCGTCAGGACGCACGTGCGGAACACGCGGTGTTTCGCGTCGAGCAGCAGCAGCCCGCACCGCTCGACGTCGCTCGACCCGAATCGCGGCAGCAAGTACGCCGCCGCATCCTGCGGCCCCCGAATCTGCACCCGCACGCCCGGCGGCGCCGCGAACGTCCGGCGGCCCAACTCGATGGCGGCCAGGATCCGCGCCGCCCTCGCGGCGCCGAGGCGGTGCTCGCACCGCAGCCGCTCGCCATCGACGCGCGCCAGGCCGTGCACGCCGCCGCAGCTCGCGAGCAGGTCGGCTGCGATCGTCAGCGCATCGGCGCGTGGGGTGCCGACGCCGACGAGCACCGCGACGAGCTCGTTGTCGCCGAGGGCCGACGCGCCAAGGCGCAACAGCTTCTCGCGCGGACGATCGCCGGGCAGTAAACGCTTCATCTTACACTGTCCCGCCGTCGGTCGTCGGCCGTCGGCTCGACGAGAGGTGACGGATCGTCCCGAGCCGGCCGGCGCGCATCCGCTTCGCGCGCGAACGGCGTCGACCGGCGCGGCGTGATCCGCTGCGTCGAGGACGCCGATCGAGCGCCACATCGTCTCGCTCTGCGCCGCCACCGCGCGCGACGCGGCCGACCTCGGGCCTTCGGAACTGCCGCATGGTGTCTCTCCGACGATCGGAACGGTCCGCCGCCCTGCGACGATCGATAACCGACAACCGAAAACTGTTATCCTCTCCTCATGTCGTCCGCGCGCCGCTGGCTTCCGAGCATCCTGTTGACGCTCGTCGTAGCCACCGCCGGCTGCGGCGATCCTCCCGACAAGGAAATGCAGCAGGCGCAAGGCGCGATCGACGCCGCCAAGGCCGCCGGCGCCGATCAGTACGCGCACGACGAACTGACGGCCGCCGAAAAAGCGCTGAAGGACGCCACCGACGCGGTGGCCGATCGCGACTACCGCCTCGCGCTGAACCACGCGCTCGATGCGCGCGAACATGCCCAGCTCGCCGCGAAGCAGGCCGGCGACGGCAAAGCGGCCGCGCGCGCCGACGCCGATCGCACGCTCCGCGACGCCACGCAGGCGCTCGTCGAAGCGCGCACCCGGCTGAAAGCGGCCGAGGCCGCGCGTGTCGCTCCACGCACGCTCGCCGACGCGCGCCGCCTGATCGCGGATGGCGACGAGACCCTGCAAAAAGCGCGCGCGGCGTTCCAGGCGGGCCAGTACGCCGACGTCGGCGACACCATCGCCGGCACCACCACGCGTTTGCTGGCCACCGCGCGCGATCTCGAGGCCGCCGCCGCGGCCGGCGCGCACCGACGCCGCTAGTTACCGGGAAGAATCCGACCGCAGCCAGACGCCGTCGAAGAGAATTTCTGCCCACCCGGTGAGATACACGTTGTCCTCGCGCCACTCGACGCGCTGCGCGCCGCCGGGCGCGACGATGGTCGCGTGGCGCGAAGCGCCGCCGAAGCGGGCGGCCGCCACGAGCGACGCGCAGGACCCGGTGCCGGACGAGGAGGTCGGACCGACGCCGCGCTCCCAGATGCGGATCGTCACGCGATCCGGTGCGTCGACACGGACGAACTCGACGTTCGTCCCGTCGGGAAACGCGGGATGGCGCTCTAAGGCGGCGCCGAGCCGATTGAACCGCTCGTCGCCGGGAATGTCGCCGAGGACCAGGCATTGCGGGTTGCCGATGTTCAGCGACACGACGGTCAGCGCCTCGCCCCCCGCGACGAGCTGGAGCTCGCGGATCTCGCGCGGCAACCCCATCGCGGCGCGGAACGTCTGACGCGACCCCTCCCGCGCCGTCCGCGCCAGAGACTTGTCGCCGGCCACGGTGGCGACGACCACGGTGGCGTCGGTCGCGGCCTGGTCGCGCAGGAGGATGGCGGCGAGGCCGCGGACGCCGTTGCCCGACACCTCCGACGGGCTGCCGTCGGCGTTCAGCAGCCGCATCTCGGCGCCGCGCGGCGACGGCGTGTAGAGGATCAACCCGTCGGCGCCCACGCCCGTGTGACGATCGCACAGTTCCCGCGCCAGCCGGTCGAACGGTCCGGTGCCGGCGTCGGCGGCCAGGACGTACAGAAAGTCGTTTCCGTAGGCGTGCGCTTTCGTAAATTTCATTTCGTGCAGAACGCCAGCAGGTGCCAGCCGAAGCGGCGCACCCACGCGCGCGGCAGCGCGTTGAAGGTGCCGACGAACAACCCGTTGTAGACGGCGCCCTTCCAGCCGCCGTGCAGACGCGACCGTACGGGAAACCGCTCGGGCACGATGCGCACGGCACGGAAGCCGGCGAGCAGCCGCGTGAACTCGCCGATGCTGAACTTGAGCAGCACGGGCGCGTCCTCGTGCTCGAGATTCACCTTCATCAGCTTCGACAGCGCGTTCAGCCACGACAGCCGGTTGTACACCTGAAAAATCGCCTGCCCGGACGGCTTCAGCACCCGGCGGCACTCGTCGACGAGCCGCTGCGGGTGGGCCGTGTACTGGACGACGCCGTGGGCGAACACGAGGTCGAACGTGTCGTCGGCGAACGGCAGCTGTTCGCCGTCGGCCACCTCGAACGCTCCGCGCAGGCCCTGCTGCTCGAAGTTCGTTCGCGCGAGCGCGATCGCCGAGGGGGCCAGGTCCACGCCGGTGACGCTCGCGCCGCCCCGGGCGAACCGCGCGAGGTCGACGCCCGCGCCGCAGCCGACCTCGAGAACCGTTCGGCCGCGCGCGCCGTCAAATGGCACGAGCGCCAGCAGGTGGTGCAGCTTCTCGAAGTGATACTGATCGAGGTCGTCGAAGAAGCCGCGCGACCCGACCGGATGCCTGGTGATCTCGAGGTCGTGAATGTGCCGCTCCCAGTACTCGCGGATCTCCGCCGTCGTCGCCACGGAACAGCACTATAGCAGCGGTCATCGGCCGGCGGTCATCCGCGGCCCGAACCGGCGACCGCCGATCGGAAACCGATGAGCGACAGCGATTAGGATGTACTCGTGACACGCGACGTCGAACGGCTGTCCGCCCGGACATACGACCTGCTCGTCGTGGGCGGCGGGATCTACGGCCTGGCGATCGCGTACGACGCCGCGCAGCGGGGGCTCGCGGTCGCGCTGATCGAGCGCGGCGATTTCGGCAGCGGCTCCTCGTTCAACCACCACCGGACGATCCACGGCGGCCTGCGGTACCTGCAGCACCTCGACGTCGGCCGGGCGCGCGAGTCGGTGCGCGAGCGCAGGACCATCGCGCGCATCGCGCCGCACACCGTCGAGCCGCTCGCCTTTGCCGTGCCGCTGTACCGATCGCTGACGCGCGGCAAGCTCGCGATGCGGGCCGGGTTTCTCCTCGACCGGGCGATCGCGTTCGACCGCAACCGCGCTCTCCCGGCGACCCACCGGCTGCCGGCCGGGCGCGTCGTGTCCCGCGCGACCGCCGTCCAGGAGTTCCCCGGCCTGAAGCGACACGGGCTGAGGGGCGCCGCGGTGTTTTACGACTACGTCACGCTCGAACCCGACCGGCTGACGCTGTCGTTCTGCCTCGCCGCCGTCGAGCACGGCGCCGTCGCCGCGAACTACGTGGACGCGCTCGAACCGCGTGTGGACGGCGGTCGGGTCGTCGGCGTCCGCGCGCGCGACCGCGTCGCGGATCGCACCTTCGACATCGCCGCGGAGCTGACGGTCAACGCCACCGGCTCGCAGGTCGACCGCCTGCTGGCGCCGCTGCGGATTCCGTCGGGCATCCCGATGCTGAAGGCGATGAACCTGATCACCTCGCGCGACGCCGGCGACGTGGCGCTCGGGGGCCGGTCGCCGTCGGGACGCAATCTCTTTCTGGTCCCCTGGCGCGAGCGCGCGATGTTCGGCACGTGGGAGTCGCCGCGGACGATCGACCCCGCTGACGGCGACGTGCACGAAGCGGACGTCGTCGCCTTCATCGCCGAGCTGAACCAGGCGTACCCGGCGCTCGACCTGACGCTGAAGGACGTCACGCTCGTCCACCGCGGCGTGGTCCCCGCGGTGGTGCGCGACGGACGCGTCTCGCTCGAAGGCCGCGACCTGGTCTTCGACCATGCCGAGCGCGGCGTCGAAGGCCTCCTCAGCGCGATCGGCACGAAGTACACCACGGCGCGAGCCGTGGCCGAACGCGTCACCGACCGCGCGCTCGCGAAGCTGAAACGCGCGCCGGTCCCCTGCCGGACGGCACTCGTGCCGCTGCCGGGCGGATCGATCCGCGATGTCGGTCTCGCCATCGGCGACGCGCGGCGCGAGCACGATGCCGGCCTGCCCGCCGACACGATCCCTCACCTGATCGCCGCGTACGGGTCGCGCTACCGCGAGGTGCTGACCATCGCCGACGAACGGCGCGACTGGCGGAGCCGCGTCGGCGCCGGTTCGCCGGTCATCGGCGCGCAACTCGTCCTGGCCGCCCGCAGCGAGATGGCGGTGACGCTCGCCGACGCCGTCGTCAGGCGCACGCCGCTCGGCGCGCTCGGCGATCCCGGCGACGACGCGGTGATGCGCGCCGCCGCCATCGTGGGCGACGAACTGGGCTGGTCCGAGGAGCGCCGCCGGCGCGAGATCGCCGACCTGCGCGCGTTCTACGGCAGCGTGAACGCGTTGAAGACGTAGGTGAATCCGGCGGTGATCCCGATGGTCGGGTCGATGGTCGTCAGGCCGAAGAAGACGCCGGCGTCGAGGCGGAGCGGCCCGCGCGTATACCGGCCGCCGAGCTTCAGTGTCCCGCGCGTCTCGGTTCCCGGAAACGGATCGCCGCTCCGGACCGACACGCGGCCGTTCACCTCTCCCACCACTTCCGTGGCCTGCGTCATCGCGCGCGCGAACGACAAGCCGTAGGTCACGACGTCGTTCTGGCGGTTGCCGTCGGTCGGATCGGACATGATCCCCACGCCGAGGTTGCCGACGACGCGGACCGACTGGACGGTTTTGGCGCCCAGGAGCGAGCCGTAGAAGTCCATCGAGTCGGTGCCGAGGCCGCTCTCGTTCGAAGCGTTCGGCAGCTTCGTCGCGAAGCGGATGCCGAGCGCCGGGCGCGTCGGCGTCTCCGGCGCCAGGCGGATCTTCATGCCGACCAACGTGTCCTCGATGTCGTGCGTGGTGTCGCCGGTCGCCGTCACCATGCCGGCCAGCGGCGCGTGCGGATCGCGGCTCGAGATCGAGAGGGAATCGTGCAGCCCGCCGTCGATCTGCACCTCGGCGATCGAGCTGACGCCCACGCTGATGCCGATCGTCGGCACCCGCCACAGATTGCCCTTCAGGCCCGACACGGTGTAGGTGACGTCCTTGGCGGCGTCGACGCCGCCTTCGATCAGCACGCGACCCGCGCCGATGGTCTCCGGATCTTCGGTGACGAGCGGACGCTGCTGCGCGAACGCCGGCACGGCGAGGAGGGTGAGCACGATCGCGGCGAGAATACGGTTCAAGCGGATCTCCTGCTGTCGAGAAGGATCGTGACCGGTCCGTCGTTGACGAGCGCGACTTGCATGTGGGCCTGGAACACGCCGGTGGCGACGCGGACGCCCGCGGCTTCCAGCGCCCGCACCAGCGACTCGTACAGCGGCTGCGCTTCGGCCGGCGGCGCGGCTGCGTCGAACGAGGGCCTGCGCCCCTTGCGGCAGTCGGCCGCCAGCGTGAACTGCGACACGACCATCACGTCTCTCGCGAGGTCGGCAGCCGATCGGTCGAACTCCTTCCGGGGCGCCGCCGGGTCGGCGAAGAGCCGCAGCTCGCGCACCTTGCGTGCGATGAACTCCACGTCAGCGGGCGCATCTCCACGTTCGACGCCGACGAGCACCAGAAGGCCGGGACCGATCGCCGAGGTGTAGGCGCCGGCGGTCACGGAGGCGGATGTCACGCGTTGGATCACGGCGAGCATGGGCGAAGCGGACGGTCAACGGGCCACGGTCGACAGAGCTCGACGCGTCAGCGCCGGCCGGCCAGTTGCGGGCTCCGCCGCAGCTCGGCCGGCGGATTCAGCCGCGTGTCGAGCAGATGGCGCGGCGCGACGTTGCCGAGCGCCTTCAGCATCGAGTTCTTCACGCCCGGGTGCTCGCGCTCGAGCTCCATCAGCAGCCGCTTGGTACGCTGCCGCTGGAGGCTCAGGTCGCCGCACGCGGGACAGCAGCAGCCGATGATCGGCAGCTCGCGTTCCTTCGTGTACGCGCGCGCCTCGTCCTCCCCCACGTACACCAGCGGCCGTATGACGACGTGCTCCCCATCGTCGGACACGAGCTTGGCGGGCATCGCCTTCAGCGAGCCGGCGAAGAACAGGTTGAGGAGCAGCGTTTCGATGAAGTCGTCGGCATGGTGGCCGAGGGCGATCTTCGTGGCGCCGACCTCTCGGGCGATGCGGTAGAGGACGCCGCGCCGCAGCCGCGCGCACAGGGAGCAGGGCGTCGCCCCCTCGTCGAGGATCTCGTCGATCGCCTCGCCGATGCCGGTGTGCTCGATGCGATATTCCCAGCCCCGCGCCTCGCAGGTCTTCGCGATGAGGTCGTGCTTGTATTCCTTGTAGCCGGAGTCGACGTTGACCGCGACGAGCGAGAACGCGATCGGCGCGCGCTGGCGAAGCACGTCGAGGATCTGCAGCAGCGCCCAGCTGTCCTTGCCGCCGGACAGCCCGATCATGACGCGGTCGCCGTCTTCGATCATCGCGAAGTCGACGATGGCCTTCGTCGTTTTCTTCGCGAGGCGCGATTCGAGTTCGGTGGTGTACGGCATGCTCGCGCGCTCTACCCTCCGGCGATCCGCGGCACGAGGTGCACGTCGCTGTCGGCGCGCAACGGCTGGTAGCCGGGCTCGGCATAGATCGTCCCGTCGATTGCGACCGCCATCTCGTCGAGCTGATCGGCGAGCGCCGGAAAGCGCGTTCGCAGCGCGGCGAGCAGTTCGGCGACGCGCGGCGCCTCGATCGCCACCGATTCGACGCCGCCCGTGAACTGCGCGAAGCCGCTCGGCAGATACACGGTTGCCACGTCACGCTCCAACGGCGACGGTCCCGGGACGGCCTTCGCGGCGCGCGTCGACGCCGGCGATCTGCTCGAGGACGCGCGGCGGCGACAGCGGGAGTTCCGTGAAGCGGATTCCGGTCGCCGAGCGCATCGCGTTGGCCACGGCGCCCAGCGGCGGAACGATCGGCACTTCCCCGACGCCGCGAACGCCGTAGGGATGCAGCGGGTTCGGCACCTCGACGATCACCGTGTCGATGAACGGGAGATCCGACGCGACCGGCATCCGGTAATCGAGGAACCCCGCGTTCTCCATCACGCCGTCGCGGTTGTAGACGTACTCCTCGTTGAGCGCCCAGCCGATGCCCTGCGCGGCGCCGCCCTGGATCTGTCCCTCGACGTAGCTCGGATGCACCGCCTTGCCGACGTCCTGCAGCGCCGTGTAGCGGACGACGCGGCTGCGGCCGGTCTCGGGGTCGACCTCGAGGTCGCAGATGTGCGCGCCGAAGCCGGGACCGGCCATGGGCGCGTACAGCGCCGCGCGGCCGACGATGGGTCCGCCGGTGTGCGTCATCCGGGCGGCGATCTGCGCGACGGTCAGCGGCTGCGCGTCGGCGCCGCTCTTGGCGTCCTTGGCGCCGGCCGGCGGCAGCACGCGGCCGCGCTCCCACGTCACCTGCTCGGGCGCCACGTTCCACATCTTCGCGGCGCGCCGCTTCAGCTCCTCGCGGACTTCCTGCGCCGCCTGGATGACGGCCATTCCGGTCGCGAAGCAGACACGGCTGCCGCCGGTGACGTCGGTGTATCCGGCGGTGTCGGTGTCGGCGACGGTGGGCCGCACGCGGTCGACGTCGACGCCGAGCTCTTCGGCCACCATCATCGCCTGCGCCGCCCGCGTTCCGCCGATGTCCGGATTGCCGGTGAAGACGGCGGCGCTGCCGTCGGCGCCCAGCGTGATCGTCGCGGCCGAGTTCATGCCGCCGTTGAACCAGAAGCCGAGCGCGAAGCCGCGGCCCTGGTTCGGCCCGACGGGCGCGCTCCAGTGTGGATGCCGCTTCGCCGCGTCGAGGACGGCGCGCAGCCCGATGGGCCCGAACTTCGGTCCGTACGCCGCCTGGTCCCCTTCGGCCGCCGCGTTCTTCAGGCGCAGGTCGATGGGATCCATCTTCAGCTCGCGCGCGATCTCGTCGATGACCGATTCGACGGCGAACATCGCCATCGGCGATCCGGGCGCGCGGTAGGCGGCCACCTTCGGCTTGTTGACGACCACGTCGTGCGCGTCGATGAAGAAATTCGGGATCGTGTAGGGCGCGAGCGCGCACATCGCGCCGGCGCCGACCGGCGACCCGCGAAACGCCCCCGCTTCGTACCACAGCGACACGCGCGCGGCGACGATCGTCCCGTCGCGCCTGGCGCCGATCCTGACGTGCACCTTCGTGCCCGACGTCGGCCCGGTCGCGCGGAACACCTCGTCGCGGCTCATGACCATCTTCACCGGCCGCTGCGCCTTCCGCGAGAGCGCGACGGCGATCGGCTCGAGGTACACGACGATCTTTCCGCCGAAGCCGCCCCCGATTTCGCTCGGGATCACTTTGACGTGCGCCGCATCGAGCCCGGCAATCGCCGCGGTCGCGTCGCGGACGACGAAGGGCCCCTGCGTCGAGCACCAGACGACGGCGCGTCCGTCCTCACCGCACCGCGCGATGCAGGCGTGCGGCTCGATGTAGCCCTGGTGCACCGTGGCCGTGCGGAACTCGCGCTCGACGATCGTGTCCGCCTCCTGGAAGCCGGCGGCGACGTCTCCCCGCTTGAACTCGTACCGTCCGGCGAGGTTCGTCCCGGTCTTCGGCCCCACCGCGGCGCCTTTCGTCACCAGGTCGTCGTGCAGCAGCGGCGCGCCCGGTGCGAGCGCCTCGTCGACCGTCAGCACCGGGGTCAGCACCTCGTACTGCACGACGATCCGGCCGAGCGCCTCCCGCGCGGCGTCGAGCGTCGTCGCGGCGACGGCCGCCACCGGCTGGCCGTGGTACACGACCTTGTCGCGCGCCATCAGGTTGTGGCTCATGTCGCGCACGTCCATCGCCGCTTCGCCGAGCGAGATCGTGGCGTGCGTGTCGGGAAGATCGGCGCCGATCAGCACGGCCTTGACGCCGGGCGCGGCGGCGGCGGCGCGCGTGTCGATCGAGACGATGCGCGCGTGCGCGTGCGGGCTGCGGAGGAGGGCGCCGTGCAGCATGCCGGGCCAGTTCGCATCGGCGCCGTACGCGGCGCGGCCGGTGACCTTGTCGACGCCGTCGTGGCGGACGGGCCGGGTGCCGACGACTTCGAATGTCCGTTCGCTCATACCGCCGCTGCCTCGTTCATCGTCGCCGCGGTGTCGAGGACCGCGCGGATGATCTTGTCGTAGCCGGTGCACCGGCACAGATTGCCGGCGAGCCAGAAGCGCGCCTGCGCTTCGGTCGGGTTCGGGTTCGCGTCGAGGAGCGCCTTCGCGGCGATGATGAAGCCTGGCGTGCAGACGCCGCACTGCAGCGCGGCGTCCTCGAGAAACACGCGCTGCAGCGGGTGCAGCGTGTCGCCGCTCGCGATGCCCTCGATGGTCGTGATCGATCGACCGTGCGCTTCCGGCGCGAGGACGAGACAGGACGGCACCAGGCGTCCGTCGAGGAGGACCGAGCACGCGCCGCAGTCGCCGGTCGAGCAGCCTTCCTTCGTGCCCGTCAGCCCGAGCGTGTTGCGAAGCGCCGAGACGAGCGTCTCGTGGCCGTCGCAGAGGAACTCGGCCGGCTCGCCGTTGATGGTGGTGTTGATATGGAGTTTCATCGCCTGTTTTCCGCGCGAGCCGCGGCGATCTTCGCCGCGCGACGCGTCAGCACGCCGACCACCGTCCGCCGGTACGCGGCGGTGCCCCGTTTGTCGTCGATCGGCCTGGCCGCGGCGCCCGCAGCGTCGGCCGCCGCGCGCAGCGCGGACTCGTCCAGCGTCGTGCCGACGAGCGCCCGGGCCGCGGCCGGCACCAGCAGCGCCGTCGGCGCGACCGCGCCGATTGCGACGCGCGCCGCCGTGCAGGTGCCCGCGGGATCCAGCGTGACGCTGACCGCCGCGCCGGCGACGGCAATGTCCATTTCGCTCCGCGGGATGAGTCGCAGGTACGCATCGGCCGTCCGCGGCGCGGGCCGCGGAATCCACAGCGCGACCAGCAGCTCGCCCGGGGCGAGCACCGTCCGGCCGGGGCCGGTCACGAACGATTCGACGGGAACCCGACGCTCGCCGCTCGGCCCGGCGATGAGGCACATCGCGCGGTTCACGATGAGCGCGCAGGTGGTGTCGGCCGCCGGCGACGCGTTGCACACGTTGCCGCCCACCGTCCCGCGACCCTGAATCTGCGTCGACCCGATCAGGTGAACCGCTTCGGCGAGGCCCGGCCAGAGCCGCCTGACGTGGGCCTGTTCGCCGATCGCCGCCGCGCACGCCGCCGCGCCGAGGCGCAACCCCCCGGCATCCATGGCGATGTCGACGAGGTCGGGGATCCGTTTGACGTCGACGAACGCCGTCGGCTGACGCACGCCGGCGCGAAACTGCACGAGCAGATCTGTGCCGCCGGCCAGGATGCGGGCGGCGGGGTCGGCCTGGATCAGGTTCACGGCGTCCGCAACCGTCGCGGGCGCCTCGTAGCGAATCGCCGCCATTCCCGGAATCATAGCAGCAGGCGTGCGACGGCGGCGTCCCACGTCGTCGCCGCGGCGCGCCGCGCCGCCGCCGAGCCCATGCGCTCGGCGAGCGCGCGGTCGTCGGCGAGACGCGCCAGCGCGATCGCGATCGCCGCCGGCGTCGGCTCGCAGATCACGCCGCTGACGTCGTCTTCGACCAGCTCCGCGGCCCCGCCGCTGTCGCGGCACGTGATCACCGCCTTCGCCGACGCAAACGCCTCGATCGTCACGAAGCCGTAATCTTCGGCGAACGGCGTGAAGGACACCGTCCGGCACCGCGCCAGGTGCGCGAGGACCGTCTCTTCGTCGACGCGGCCGAGGAACGACACGCGGTCGGCCACTCCGAGGCGGCGCGCGAGATCGCGCAGCGAGCCCGCTCCCTCGCCGTCGCCGGCGATTACGGCGCGCACGTGCCGCGCCGGCAGCTCGGCGAGCGCGCGGATCAGCAGATCGACGCGCTTCAGCGGATCGAGCCGCGACACGCTGAAGACGTAGTCGTCGTACGCGTCGCATCGATAGCCGCGCAGCGGCGGCGGCGGATACACCACCTCGGCGGCGATGCCGAAGTCGGCGGCGAGCCGCCGCTGAATCGTTTGAGATTGCGCGACGACGCGCGTGACGTTGCGGCGCAGCAGTTGGCGATCGACGTGACGGAGGATTGCGCGCCGCACCCCCTCCTTGATCCGGTTCCGCCACGAGATCGACGCGGCGAAGCGCGGCCACAGGTCGTAGTACTCGCGCATCGTGTGGTTGAGCCAGCACACGTGGCGCGGGTGCCGGACGGCGAAGCTCGGATAGCGGAGGCTGATCACCCGATCGAATCGCGACACGTCGGTGGCTCGCGCCGCGCGATAGCTCCGCGTCAACCGTCCGAAGCCGTAGTCCGGCGTCGTCACGATCTCCGCGTCGTGGCCGCGCTCGCGCAGCGCCGCCGCGAGCGCGCGCGCGATGACGAGGTGGCCGCCCTCGACGCCCGGCGGGCTGGAGGTGACGACGGCGACGGTCAAGGCGTTCGCGAGGAGACGACCCGCGCGGGAATGCCGACCGCGACCGCCGCGGGCGGCACCGACTCGCGAACCACGGCCGCTGCGCCGATCACGGCGCGCTCGCCGACAGCGACGCCGTCGAGGATCTTGGCGCCGGCGCCGATCCAGGCGCCGCCGCCGATGGTCACGCCGGCGGACACGCGCGGCCGGTCGAGCACCGCCGCCGACGGATCGGAGAAGTCGTGATCGCCGCCGATCACGTACGCATAGGCCGCCATGAGGACGCCCGGCCCGATCGTCACGCGGCTCGCCGAGAACACCTCGCAGTTGAAGCCGAGGTTCGCGCCGTCGCCGAGCTCGATGTCTCCGTTCTTGCACGACAGGATGGTGTTGCGCCCGACGAAGACGCCGTCGCCGATCCGGATGCCCTGGTTCGAATCGCCTTTCGCATCGAGCAGGCAGTTGTCGTCGACGACGACGTTGCTCCCGATGTGGATCTTGTGCGGATGCCGCAGCACGACGTTCTGCCCGAACACGACGTTGCGTCCGCACGATCCGAGCAGCCGCGGATAGAGCGCCTTGCGCAGCGCGAGGCCGAGCGCGCCGGCGCGCGCCTGCGCGATCGACACGATCAGCTCGTGCCTGATCAGCGCGCCCCACCCGGGCCGTCCGACCACGAGCGCCGAATATTTCTCGCGGCCGCTCGATCCGGCCGCGAAGAGCTGATCCTGCGCGCGCGGGATGGTCACCTCAGAGCCAGGCATGTTCGCGGTACCAGTCGAGCGTGCGCCGGATGCCGTCCCGAAGCGTCACCTGCGGCGCGAAGCCGATGTCGGCGCGCGCCCGCGCGATGTCGAACGCGCGGCTCTTCGTGAAGAAGTCGACGCGCCGCCGATAGAGGGGCGGCGCGACGCCGAGCGGCGCGCAGAGCGCTTCGCACGCCGCCCCCGCCGTCCAGACGGGCCACACGGGCAGATGCAGCCGCGGCGGCGGCACGCCGGCGACCTCCGCGACGATTCGGACCAGCTCGTTCAATGTCGTGACTTCCCCGCCGGCCAGGATGTAGGTGCGCCCCGCGGCGGCGGGATGCTCGCCGCACAGACGGAACCCTTCGACGAGATCGTCGATATGCGTCAGATGGTAATAGATCTCTCCGCTGCCGAGGGTGATCCACCGCCGGCGCGCGACGCCGCGAAAGAGCTTCAACAGGCGCCGATCGCCGGGGCCGTAGATGCCCGACGGCCGCGCGACGACGACCTCGATGCCAAAGCGTGCGGCCGCTTGCCGCGCGAGGCGTTCGCCTTCGAGCTTCGTCGCCTGGTAGATGTCGCCCGGCCGGAGCGGCGCGTCCTCGTTCGCGGGCGGCTGCTCGATGTCGCCGTGCACGCCGACCGTGCTGCAGTGCACGACGCGGCGGACATGCGCGGCCGCGGCGGCGGCGACCACGCGTGCGACGCCGCGCGCGTTCACGTCCCGATACACCTCGTCGGCGAGCCCCGCCTGACGGTACAGCGCGGCGACGTTGTAGACGACGTCCACGTCGCGCGTGGCCACGGCCAGCGACGCCGCATCGCGCAGATCGCCGGGCACGAGCGTCACGCCCGCGGCCGCGAGATCGCCGGCGCGGGACGGGTCGCGCACGAGCGCACCGACCGCGTGTCCGTGCCGCACGAGCGTTCGCGCCAGGTGGCCGCCCGTGAAGCCGGTCGCGCCGGTGACTAGGACGCGCATCGCTCGGCCACGAGCGACACGGGCGAGCCGAACGGTTTCAGCAGGCCGAGGCGGTCGAGGACGGTCTCGCTCCGTTGCGTGAAGCTGCGCGAACCGATCGCCTTGTGCAGCGCGATCGGCAGGACGAACTGCCGGTGGACCGAGCGGACGCGGAACCCGTTGCGCGCGAGCGCGTCGGCGATGGTGCGATGCGTGAAGACGCGGTACGCCTCGGTGCGGACGCCGACGGCGTGCGCCGCGCGGCGCGCGACCGATTCGACGAGCGCCACGCTCGTCGCCGATGGGTAGTCCACGATGACGAGCTGATCGGCGACGCGGCACAGCTCGGCGACGACGGCGCGCCAGCGCGGCGTGTGCATCAGCACGCGCAGGCAGCAGACGACGTCGAAGCTGCGGCTGGCGAACTCGAGCGCGTGCGCATCGCCGACGCCGAAGGTGATGCTGCGGATGCCCTGCTCGTCGGCGCGGGCGCGCGCGACCTCCAGCATCTGCGGCGACGCGTCGACCGCCGTCACCCGCGCGCCGCCGCGCGCGAACAGCAGCGCCGCGCGGCCGGTGCCCGTGCCCACGTCGAGGATGCGGCGGTGCTGAATCCGGCCGACGAAATCCGAGAGCGTCTTGGCCTGCGAGCTCGCGACGAGGCTGCCGATCGGCCCGCCGAACCGCAGATCGTCGAACGTCCGGGCGGTGCGCTCGTTCGCGTAGTGGGCGTAGCTGTAGTGATCCCCGCTCCGCGGCTCGCTGGCGGACTGCGTCACGCGACGTCCTTCGCCGGCTGGGCGTGCGGACGGCGCGCCTCGAAGAGCGCCGCGCACGCCTGCCGCGTCTTCTCCAGGTACGCCTCGTAGCTGTATTTCGTCTCGGCCAGGCGCTGCGCCTGGCGGCCGATCGCGGCGGCGCGCGCGCGGTCCGTGAGCGCGGCGGCGATGCCGGCGCCGAACGCCTCGGCAGTCGCGTCGGTCAGCATCGCGGTGTCGTCGTCGAGGACCTGCGTGTGCGTCAGCAGGCGCGTCGCGACGATCGGCTTCCCCGACCGCAGATATTGATAGATCTTGAGCGGCGTGTTGGTGCCGCGCGACCGCGGCGAGACGAGCGCGTCCGCCGCGAGCAGATAGGCGGGGATCTCGGATGCCGGCCGCTCGCCCGCGAACACGGTCGACGCGTCGACGCCGGCGCGGCGGGCCAGCTCCCGCGCTGCCGCAATCTGATCCGGTTTGCCGCCGGCGAGGACGAGCCGCGCGTCGGACGGCACGCGGCGGCGCGCGACGGCCCAGGCATCGAACAGAAGATCGAGCCCCTGGTACGCCTCGAACGTACCGGTGTAGAGCACGATCGGCGTCGATGCGGCGAGGCCGAGCGAGGCGCGGACCGCCGCTGCCTGCTCCGAGGTGGCCTGTTCCTCGACCGAGCCCGGCGCGTTCTCGATCAGCACCGTTCGCGCGTCCGGCGCGATCGCGCGGACCGTTTCTTCGAGCGAGGGACAGATGACGATCACCGCGCGGGATCGGCGGATCATGAACCGCTCGAGCGCGACGAACACGGCGCGGAGGATCCGCGATCCGCTGAACGCGAAGTTCGTCAGCTGCTGCGGCAGGCTCGAGTGCATGTCGTAGAGGTGCGGCACGCGCAGGATCGCCGACAGCGCCGCGCCGATGACGCCGCCTTCCTCGTGCGAATGGATCGCGTCGTATCGCTCGGCGGCTGCGCGGCGCACGGCGGTGAGCGTCAGCATCGCGTCGAGCGGAAGCTTGGCGGCCGACGGTCCGATCTTCACGCGCGAGATGAACGGCGGCCTCGCGCACCGGAAGATCCGCAGCCCCGGCATCGACACCGGCTGGCCGAACGGATAGGTCACGAGGTCGACGTCATGGCCGAGCGCGGTCAGCGCGCGGATGCGGTGGTATTCGCTGAACGGCGTCCCGCGCGGTTCGAAGAACGGCTCGGGCGCAATCATCAGGATGCGCAAAGGGTTCCTGTGATTTTCGCATAATTCGTAGTACCCTAACCCGTTTCCTTGAGCACCTCTACCGGCCGCCGGTCCGTCATCCTGGCGCTGAAAATCTCGGTCAGCATCGTTCTGCTCGCATTCCTGTTCTCGCGGATCGATGCGGCGCGCCTCTGGAACAGCGCGAAGCACGCGTCGCCGGCGTGGCTCGCCGCGGCGCTCGCGCTCTATTGCATCAACGTCGCGGCGAGCCTGTGGCGATGGCACGTCCTGCTCGAAGCGCAGGAGGTGCGGGTGCCGGCGACGACGCTGATCGGGTCGTATCTCGTCGCGCTGTTCTTCAACAACTTCCTGCCGAGCAACATCGGCGGCGACTTCTTCCGCATCGCCGACACGGCGAAGTACACCAAGTCGAAGACGGTCGCGACGACGGTGATTCTGGCCGATCGCGTCATGGGCGTGATCGCGCTCGTGCTGATCGCCGCGATCGGCGCGACCGCGGCCGGCGCGCTGCACCCGGCGGCGGTGCCGATCTGGCCGGCGTGGTTGTGGGTCGGGTTCTTCGTCGGCGCGGCGGCGTCGGCGCCCGCCGTCCTCGTGCCCGACGGCTTCGGCCGCCTGCTGCGGCCGCTGTCGGTCATCCATCCGGAGTGGGTCGGCGGCCGGATCGACAACCTGACGCAGATCCTGTCGCGGTTCCGGCGCCATCCGGTCCGCCTCGCGCAGTGCTTCGGCGCCGCGATCTTCGTGCAGGCCACGATGGTGGTGTTCTACTACGGTGTGATCATCGCGCTGGGCGCGACGATCCGGTTCGCCGACCTCGCGGTGATCGTGCCGATCTCGTTCGTCGTGCAGATGCTGCCCATCTCGGTGAGCGGATTCGGCGTCCGCGAGGCGACGTTCTCGCTCTACTTTGCGCGGATCGGCCAGCCGGTCGAGGGCGCGATCCTGATGTCGCTGGTCGGCCAGGCGCTCATCATGATCTTCTCGCTGTCGGGCGCCGCCGTGTACGTGTCACGCAGCCATCACGGCGGAAACCCGACGATCTCGTAAAGCTGCGTCCCTTCGCCTTCGTACAGCAGCTTCAGGTACGGCGCGAGCTCCCGCATCCGCGGCACGACGGTCGCCCACGTATCGTCGCCGTACCAGTAGCGATGGATGATCGCGTAGCGCACGTGTTCCGGTCCGAGCAGTCGCAGCGATTCGCGGCTCGGGAACGCGGCCAGCGTCATCACGTGCTCGAGGAAGTCCGGCGGCAGGTAGTCGCTGTAGCCGTTGACGAGCGGCATCCAGTGCTGCGTCGACTGCAGCATGTAATAGGTGTGCCGGGGAAACATCGGTTCGAGATACCAGAACGGCATTTCGATCACCGGTCCCGGATCGAGCCGCGCGAGCACGCGGTACACCGGCTCCACCTGATCGACCTCACGCATCGGCCACGTGGTCGACAGCTCGGCCGCAGTGACGAGGGCGAGCGCGATCGCGAGGGCGTTGCCGGCCGGCGTGCGCGGCAGCCAGCGTGACACCGCGACCGCGGCGAGCACGCACAGCGCGAGCGTGACCAGCAGACCGAATCGGGCCGGCGCGCGCATCCAGGTGAAGACCGGAATCAGGTCGTACAACACGCTGTAGAACTTCGCGCGCGGTCCGAACGACGCCCAGCACGACAGGACGCCGAGCCCGCCGTAGAGCCACAGCCGCTCGCCGCGGCGATCGTGGCGCGCGATCGCCGCGCCGGCCACGCCGCACGCCAGCACGACGAATCCGGGAAACAACGACTCGCTCGGCCGAGGGATCACCGACAGCATCCACACGTGCGCGTGCGACGAGCTCGCGAGGTAGGCGCTCCAGTTCGCCGAGAACGACGCCGCCGCCTCGAGGGTGCGCCCGAAGCCGTGTCCCTGCAGCCGCACGTACGGCAGAAACGCGGGAACGACGATCGCCAGCGAGACGAGCGCGCCGGCGCCGAGCCCCGCCCAGAATCGGCGGTCGGTCCACAACCGGCGGACGGTGGCGAGCGTCAGCACGCCGTACCCGACGATGAGGATGGCGAAAATGCCGTAGTAGCCGCAGAACAGCGCCTGCAGCCCCATCGCCAGCCCCAGCGCGGCGCCGCGGCCAGCCGACGGACGCTCGGCGAGCCGGTGCAGCGCGAGCAGGACCAACGGCAGCCCGCCGATCATCAGGAGCTGGATGTGCGACGTCCTCGCGTAGACGTACGGACAGAACGCGTAGCCGATCGCGGCAACGGCGGCCGCGCGCGGATCGTGCGTCAGGTGCCGCGCGAGGAAGAACATCGCGATGCCGCTGAGGAAGAACGCGAACAGCACCGCGGCGTTGTGCGCCGCGAACGGGTTGCGCGTCAGCCAGTAGACCGGCGCCGCGACCACGCCGGCGCCGAGGTTGCTCTCCGAGTACGCGAGCGTTCCGGTGTTCGGATAGAAGATGTTCGCGTCGAACAGGTGCGCCGGCGACACGCCGATCGTGCGCGCCACCCACGCCACGTTCCAGATCGAGAACTGCCCGTCGGCGTTGTCGACGCGTCCGATGGCGCCGAGCCGGAACGCGAGCGGATAGGTCAGCGCGATCGTGAGCAGGGCGCTCGCGAGCAGCACGAGCCCCAGCTCTCGCCGCGGCGTCATGGCGTGCGCGGCACGGCGGTGAACTTGATCCGGACGCCGAGGTTGCGGGCGTCGGTCGATTCGGGATCGAGCAGCCGCGGCGTGAACCCTTCGGTGGATCGCGCCGTCAGGAGGTACGCCCAGCTGCGATAGTCGCGCACGCCCGACGCGGGCACGTCGAAGGTGACCGGCCGTCCGCGCGGGATCGGGATGGTCGCCTGCTCTGCGCCCGCGGAAACGACGAAGGTGGTGGCGATCGGCGAATCCGCGGTGATCGTCAGGTGATCGATCGGCCACTCGCAGCGCATCAGGATGTCGGCGCGGCCATCGCCGGCGATCCACAGCCAGGTGTCGCCCTGCGGGTCGGGCGGATCCGGATTGTAGGCGTGCTCGTCGAGGAAGTACAGCAGCACGTCGTGGAACCAGGAGTGCGCGCGCGGCCCTTCGAGCATGATCGGGAGGTCGTTGGCCATCGTGATCTCGACCGGCAGCCGCCGTGCGAATCCCTTCGCGGTGATGTCGTTGGGGTGCTTCGCCGCGCCGAACGGATCGGTCAGCATCTTCGCCGTGAACAGCGCCCCGCCGAGCCAGGCCACGAGGCCCGGGAGCGTGGACGAGAGCGGCGGCGTCAGGAAGAACAGCGGCGCGTAGAGGCTCATGAAGTAGCGGTTGCCCGACGGTCCGCCGCCGCCGCTCCACGTGAACGGCGCGAAGACGAGCAGCGCCAGCGCGGATGCCGCGACGGCCGCGAGCGTCAGGCCGCGCCACGGCCGCGCGCGCTCCCCCGACGCCAGCCACAGCAGGATCGCGACGACTCCGGGAAAGAAATACGGAACGAAGCCGAAGTGCCGTCCGACGAAGAAATATTCGACGTTGTGCGCCAGCCGGCTGCGGAAATCGGTGAAGACGTTCTGCGTGTCCGCATCGTCGGTCGCCATCGTGAGGCAGCGCGCGGAGTCCCAGGGATCGGGTGTGCCGTCGAACGGGAACCGCGCGACGCATTCGCGGCGGTCGCCGCCCTGGTAGTTGAACTCCCCCGTCACCAGCGCGTTGACGCCGAACAACGCTGCGGCGACCGCGACCGCCGCGACGCCGAACGAGATGCCGACGGCGAAGCGGCGGCGCCAGAACGCCCAGAGGACCGGCGGCGCGACGAGCAGCGCATGCGTCGGCTTCGAGTAGGTGACGATGCCGAGCAGGATGGCGGCCGCGACGTCGGTCCACCCGCGCCGAAACCACGACGGCGCGTCCTCCGGCAGGACTTCCTTGTACAGCCAGAGGAAGTACGCGACGAAGACGAGCGCGAAGTGGAACATCTCCGGCGTGAGGAACACGAGATACACCGGCACGCACGTCGCGCCGACGAAGGCGAGCGCGAAAACGAGCGACGCGAGCGGCCCCGACTGGACGGCGAGAAACCTGTAGGCGCAGACACAGACGAGGAATGCGAGCAGGACGTTGAAGACCAGCATCCCGTTCAGGCCGAAGAGGCGCACGAACGGCGCCGCCGCGACGGAATAGATGAAGGCCTTGCCGAAGAAGAGACGATCGGGCTGCCGGTCCGGCGTCTTGGCCAGGTGGACGAACGGCAATCCGCCGCCGACCCGGAGGTGCAGCTGTTTGCCGCGCTTGAGGAAGATGCCGTCAGGGCCCCAGCGGTACAGGCCCATGTAGCGTTCGAGATCGCGGCGCTGGTAGGCGAGGTCGTGATCGTACGCGGCGCTCAGCGCCATCATCACGTAGGTCGCTTCGTCGCTCTTGTTCGGGTTCGTCTTGACGACGTCGACCGACAGTGCCGCGGCGAGCACAAGGAACAGCAGCACCGCGGCGACGACTCGCGCCGGGGACACGGGTCACATCATAGAATAACTACGCGTTCGACACGGTAACGGTCGAAGGAGGTGCGGGCGTGCAACCAGAGATGTCGCAGCTGGCGCTGGCCGCGGTCGCGGCCGGCGTGATGGCCGTCGCGGCGACGGCGCAGGTGGTCCGGCAGGAGGTGCCGGGGATCAGGAACTTCGCGAAAGTCGAGTCGACCGTCGCGTGCGCGGGGGCGATTACGCCGACCGCGATCGCGGAAATCCACAAAATGGGTTATGCGTCGATCATCAACCTGCGCCTGGCAACCGAGCCCGGCGCCGACATCGAGGCGAACGTCGCCGCGGCGAAGGCGGCCGGCATCCCGTACTATCACATCCCGTTCAGCGCGTCGGCGCCCGATCCGGCGGCGGTCGACACCTTCCTCAAGACGATCACCGCGCCGGGCGTACAGCCGGCGTTCATCCATTGAGCGGGCGGTGGAAGGGCCGCCGGGATGTGGCTCATGAAACGGACCATCGTCGACGGGTGGGACACCGAGAAGGCGTTGAACGAAGCGACGGAGCTCGGGCTGACGAACGAACGGCTGAAGGAGTTCTTCCTCGCGCAGATCCAGCAGCGGAAGCGGTGACGCGGACGGGCCGGGCGGTGACCGCGGTCACCGCCCCGACCGACGCTCTCGACCTTTACGCGCCGGCGGTGGCTTTCGCCGGCGTCGCCATGATCTCCTTGAACGCGGCCACGAACTTGTCCATCTCGGCCTGCGTTCCGACCGACACGCGCAGATGCTTGGTCATCGGCGGGAACGGCCGGCCGACGAGCACGTCGCGCTTCTGGAATTCGGACGCGACCTCGCTAACCTCGCGCTTGAGGCCGACCATGAAGAAGTTGGTCTCCGACGGCAGCACCTCGTAGCCCATCGCCCTCAGCTTGGCGATCGTGTCGTCGCGGACCTGCTTGTTGAGCGCTTTGGTCCTGGCCTGTCCGGCCGTGTCCTTGAGCGACGCGGCGCCGCCGAACTTCACCGTGATCGACTGGCTGCCCGTCGTGAAGGTGTGCACGCGTTTGATGAGCTCCGGATGGCCGACGCCGTAGCCGAGGCGCATGGCGGCAAGCGCGGCGATCTTCGAGAAGGTCCGGCAGACGATGACGTGGCGTCCCTCGAGGACGTACTTCATCGACGATTCGTAGTCGGGGCTGTCGACGAAGTGATGATACGCCTCGTCGATCAGCACCGGCATGTCGGCGGGAATGCCGTCGAGCAGCTGCTTGATCTGATCCTTCGGCACGATCATCCCGGTCGGGTTGTTCGGGTTGACGATGTAGATGAACCCGATTTCGGCGGCGCGCTTGTTCGCGATGTCGATGATCGCCGGGATGTTCTGCGTGTAGTCCTTGTTGAGCGGCACGCGGATCGTCTCGCGTCCGATCTGCGACGCCTTGGAGTACGGATCGTTGTAGGTCGGATTGACGCCGAGCACCTTCTTCTTCGGATCGGCGATCAACATCGCGATCGTGATGGAGCTGAGGAGCTCGCCGGACCCGCAGCCGAGGATGACGTGCTCGGCGCTGACGCCGTGCAGCTCCTGAATCGCCTGGTTCAGTCCGCCGTCTGGCGCGCCGTACCGGTTGGCCCATTCCCACGCCTTGGGATCTTCCATGGCCGTGCGGACCACCGGGGGGACGCCGTACGGATTCTCGTTGTTGTTGATCTTCGCAATCTTGGAGAGATCCACCGCGGCACGCGGGCCGCGGCCGCGCTGCTGGCCCGGCACGCCGGCGCCGCCCTGCTGAGCGACGAGATCCAGCTCGGGCCCGGCGCCCAGGTACCCGAGCGCGGCGGCGATGCCCCCTACGAACCTGCGGCGTGAAACGGCCATATGCCCTCCGTCAGAAAAGCGACACAATCGCGCGCATATTCTAACGCGGAGACTACAATATTCGTCATCGATTCCCCTATGTCCGCGAGACCTCCATTCGCCGAACGAGGCGGTCCCGTGCGCGGTGTGCTCGATCTCGCCACCGGCTGCTATCCGGCGTTCCTCTTCGGCGGATCGGTCGGCGACCAGCTGCCCGTCTTCCACCTCCACGAGGTGACGCGCGACTGGCTCGAGCCGCGGCTGCGCTATCTGGCCGAGAACGGCTACCGGACCGTCGCCTGCGACGAGATGGCGCGCCTCGTCATCGACGGTGTCCGGCCCGCGCCGCGCTCCATCGCCCTCACCTTCGACGATGCGTGGTCGAGCGCGTACGAGGTGGCATATCCGCTGCTGAAGCAGTTCGGGATGCGCGCCGTCCTGTTCGCCATCCCGGCGCGCGTGGCCGACGAGGGCGCCGACTCGCCCTTCGTCACCTGGGCGCAGCTGCGCGAGCTGGAATCGAGCGGCGTCTTCGACGTCCAGTCGCACACGCGCGCGCACGCGATGATCTTCAGCGGTGCGGAGATCGTGGACTTCGTGTCGCCGCAGTTCGCGCGCGAGCCGCTCCTCAACCGGCCCATCGAAGCCGACGCGCTCGGCACGCCGCTCTACCCGCGGCGGTCGCGGATGTCCGACGCGCTGCGCTTCCACGCGGACGAGGCCGCCGCCGATCGGTGCCGCCGTCACGTCGCGGAGAACGGCGGCGCGGAATTCTTCGGCCGCGCCGGCTGGCGGCGCGAACTCCGCGACGTCGCGAACGGAACGCAGGGCCGCTTCGAGTCGGAAGCCGAACGCCGCTCGACGATCCGCGCGGAACTGGCCGACGCGCGCGCGATCCTGGGCGCACGCCTCGGCAAGACGATCGCGCACGTCGCGATGCCCTGGGGGATCGCCGGCGAGATCGCGCGCGAGTCGGTCGACGCGACGGGCCACGTGCTCTGCTTCGCCGAGCAGCCGCTGCGCCGCCGCGGCGTCCGCGCGCACGGCGATCGCTTCCACCTGATGCGGCTGAACGGCAAGTTCCTCACCTGCCTGCCGGGCCGCGGCCGCGCCTGGTTCGTGTCCGCCGCGAGATGACCGTGACCATGGACCGTCGACCGTGACCTGGCCGTCGGACACCGGGGTCGCGATTGTCGCGCACAACAACCTGCCCGCGCTTCCCGAGACCATCGATTCCGTGCTCGCCGCGGGCTGCCCGCCCGGCCGCATCGTCCTCGTCGACGTCGCGAGCAGCGACGGCACCGCCGACTGGCTGGCGCGGACGCATCCGGCGATCCGCGTGCGCCGCCTCGATCGAAACGACGGCCCGAGCCCGGGACGCAACGTCGGCATCACGGAGGCGACGCAGCGGTTCGTGCTGCTGATGGATGCCGACGTCCGCATCCGCCCGGACGTCGTCGAGCGGCTGCACGCGGCGATGGTCGCCGATCCGACGATCAAGGTCGGCAGCCCGATCGTCGTGCACGCGGGCCGGCCGGACCGGATCCAGTACGCGGGCGGGGCGCTGCACTTCGTCTGCGAGGCGGTCAACCCGTGGCTGGACCGGCCGCTGGACGAACGTGGACCGAAGCCGCTCGACATCGGCGCCGCCCCCACCTGCGCGCTGCTGCTCGACCGGCAGGCGGCGATCGACGTCGGCCTGTTCGACGAGCGGTACTTCATCGGCAAGGAGGACGGCGACTTCACGCATCGCATCAGGATGGCGGGGTACAAGATCCGGGAGCTGCCCGAGGCGATCGTGCTGCACAACAGCCGTCCGCGCAGCGCGTGGCTCTTCTACTATCAGATTCGCAACCGCTGGCATTTCATCCTCAAGAATTACGAGCTGCGCACGATCGCGGCGATTGCGCCCGCCCTGCTCGTCCACGAACCGGTGCAGTTCGCCGTGCTGGCCGCCAAGGGGCACGCGCTCACCTACGCCCGCGCGCTGGGCGGACTCGTCGCGCTGCTGCCGACGCTGCCGCGCGACCGGGCGCTGGCGCGGCGGATCCGGCGTCGACCTGATCGCGAACTGCTCGTCAGCGCGCCGATGGTCGCGCGCGACGATCTGATCGGCAGCGGGTGGCTCAGGCGCGCGAAGACCGCGTACGAGCGGACGCTCGATGCGTACTGGCGGCTGCTCACGCGGACCGTGCTTCGATGAAGCCGAACGTGCTGGTGGTGACGACCTACTACCACCCCGTCGTCGGCGGCGTCGAAGTGCACGCGCGGCAGCTCGTGCGATACCTGCACGCCCACGGCTTCGGCGTCGAGGTCGTCACCAAGCAGGTGGAGCCGACCGACAAGAAGCGCGTGCTGATCGACGGCGTGCCGGTGCGCCGCCTCGCGCCGCCGGGCGCGCGCCGCGGCAGCGGGAAGTGGCTGATGCTGCCGGCGCTCGCCGCGCGCATGGTGAGGGCGCGCGCGCGGTACGACGTCGTGGTGTGCGTCGACTACCGCGGGATCGGCGCGGCGGCCATCCCGCTGGCGCGCCTGATGCGCAAGCGGGTCGTCGCGCAGGGCGAGGTCGCCGGCGTGCTGGCGGGCGCCGACGCGCAGTCGACGTCGGGGCTGCCGCGCGAATCGGCGATCGCCCGCCTGCTGCGGGGACCGGTGCGCGCCATTTACAAGCAGGCCGACACGATCGTCTGCATCGGGCGGGATCTGGAGCGCGAAGCGATCCGCGCCGGCGTGCCGCGCGAGCGCGTGGTGTACCTGCCCCACGGCGTCGACATCGCGCGCTTCCGCCGTCCCGAGCCGGGGGAACGCGAGCTGCTCCGCGCGCGGTTCGGATGGCCGCAGGAGCGGCCGATCGTGCTCTTCGTCGGGCGGCTCAGCGTCGAGAAAGGCGTCAACGATCTCGTCGAGGCATGGCGGATCGCCGATCGGGGCGACGCCCTGCTCGTCCTCGTCGGTCCCGATATGCCGGGGCACGCGTGGGACGCCGGGGCGCCGGCGCGCGCCTACGTCGCGGCGCACGGACTGGGCGACGCGGTGCGCTTCGAGGGGAGCACGCCCGACCCGGCACCCTTCTACCGGGCGGCGGACGTCTTCGTGCAGCCGTCGCACTTCGAGGCGCTCGGCAACACGGCCATCGAGGCGATGGCGAGCGGCGTGCCGGTCGTCACGTCGGCGGTGGGCGGGCTCGGGGATTTCTGCGTCGACGGCCAGACGGCCGTCGTGCACGAGCCGCGATCGGCCGCCTCGCTGGCGCGCGCGATCGAGCGGATGCTCGGCGACCCCGCGCTGCGCGCGCGCATCGCCGGCGCCGGATACGCCGTCGCGCGCGAGCGGTTCGAGGCGAACGCGCTCCTCGAGCGCTACGCCGCCCTCGTCGAGCGGCTGGCGGCGCCGGCGCGATGATCCGCAACTTCCTCTACTCGACGATCTCGGCGGGCACCGCCGCGCTGCTGCTGCTGCTCTACATCGCGGCCGCGCGCATGCTCGGCAGCGTCGACGAGCTCGGCAAGTTCTCGTTCGCGCTGCTCCTCGGCGGCGTGTTCGAGACGCTGATGGACTTCGGGCTGCACCAGGTGACGATCCGCGCGGTCGCGCGCGACAAGTCCCGCGCGTCGTTTCTGCTGCGCCACGCGCTGGCGATCAAGCTGTTGTGGGCCACCGCGGCGCTCGCGGTGCTCGTGGTGACGGCGAACCTGCTGCGCCCGCAGTGGGATGTGCGGCTCGCGTGCTATCTCATCGGCGGGTCGCTCGTCTTCCGCTCCTACATGCTGACGATCCGCGGCGTGCTGCAGGGCCTCGAGCACTTCGGCTGGGACGCGATCGTCGTCCTCGCCGATCGGATTCTGCTCCTCGTCGTGGGGGTCGCGGCGCTGATGATGGGCACCGGGCTGCGCGGCCTGGCGATCGCGTTCGTGATCGCACGCGGCGCCGCGCTCGTGCTGGCGCTCGTCGTCACGCAGACCCGGCTCGGGGGCGTCGGCTTCGCGTACGATGCCGGCGTCTGGCGCGAGCTGCACCGCACGGCGCTGCCGCTCGGGTTCTTTCTCGTCGTGCTGAACCTGTACTCGTACGTCGATGGCGTGATGCTCGGATCGATGCGCACGGACGCGGAGACAGGCCTGTACGCGGCGGCCTACCGGATCTACGAAGGCTTCACCTATGCCGCGCTCGCGCTGTCGACGGTGTTGACGCCGAGGCTGTCGGCGCTGTTCACGACCGATCGCCGACAGCATCGACTGCTCGCCATCCGCGGCGTCTCGGGATCGGCGGCGCTCGGGGCTGCCGTTGCGCTGGTCGCCTTCGCGATCGCGACGCCGCTGCTCGTCGTGCTGTTCGGCGCCGACTATGCCGCCGCGACCGCCGCGTTCCGCATCCTCGTCGTCGGGCTGCCGGTGGTGTTCGCGATCTGGATTCTTCACGCCATCGCCATTTCGGTGGATCGCGAACGGCTGCTGCTGCAGACCGGCCTCGTCGGACTGGCGGTCAACGTGGGGCTGAACCTGTACGTCATTCCGCACTACGGGCCGGTCGGCGCGGCGGGCGCGACGGTGGCCGGCGAAGCGGTCAGCCTCGCGATCCTCGCGGCCGGACTGCGAAGGTACGCGTGACCCGGACGCACTGGGCGCTCTTCGCGCTGCTGTTCGTCGCGTACGCCTACTTCTACCAGGCGGGCGGATGGAACCAGAACACGCGGTACGCGCTGGTGCGCGCGATCACGAACGAGCACACCTTTGTCATCGACCCCTATCAGCTCTCGACCGGCGACAAGGCGTTCGACCACGGCCACTACTACTCCGACAAGGCGCCGGGCCTGTCGCTGACGGCGGTGCCGATCGTGGCGATCGCGCGCCCCCTGGCACGGGCGCTCGGCGTCGATTCGGAGGACTATCCCGGCATCGCGCTGCTGTCGTACCTCGCCACCGTCTTCACGGCGGGTCTGTTCACGGCGATGGCCGGCGTCGCGCTGTTTTCGTTGTGCGTCGAGCTCGGCTCGTCCGCGGCCGGGGCGCTCGTCGCCGCCGTCGTCTTCGGCCTCGGCACACCGATCTGGACGCTGGCCACGATCTTCATCGGCCACGCGTTTTCGGCCTCGCTGCTCGTCCTCGCCTTCGCCTCCGCGTGCCGCGCGGGCGATGGCGACTGGCGCCGCGGAGCGATGGCGGGCCTCTGCGCCGGCTGGGCGACCGTGTCCGAATTTCCGGCGGCGATCCCGGCCGTGGTGATCGCGCTGCTGACGCTGGTGCACGTCTGGCGGCTGGATCGCGCGCGGCGGCTGCGCGTGGTCGGCGCGCTGACGATTGGCGCGCTCGTCCCGGCGGCGGTGCTGATGGCGTACCAGTATGCGTGTTTCGGCTCGCCGTTCCACATCGGCTACGCGAGCGAATCGAGCTACGTCGGCATGCAGCAGGGGTTCTACGGCGTCGACCTCCCGCGCATGATCCGGCTGCGCCGGATTCTGTTCGGCGAGTACCGCGGGCTGCTGCCGCTCGCGCCGGTTCTCGCGTGTGCGCCGGTCGGTTTGTGCCTGGTGCGGCGGCGGCTCGTCGCGGTCGCGGCCGCGGTGATCGCGGTCTACTACGTCCTGCTCAACGCGAGCTACGCGTACTGGGAAGGTGGATGGTCGTACGGACCGCGCCACGCGTCGCCCGCGATTCCGTTCCTGTGCATCGGCCTCGCGGCGCTGTGGACGGCCGTGCCGCGGCTGGTGCGCGGCGCACTCGCGCTGGTCGCCGCGTACGGCGTCGCCCTGACGCTCGTCGCGGTGTCGACGGCGCCGCTCCCGCCCAACAACATCCGGCGGCCCGTCGCCGAGCTGCTGTGGCCGGCGTTCGCCGACGGCGACTTGGCGCTGAACCCGCAGACGTTCGTGTCGGGCGGCGCCAATCCAGACTTCCGCGCGCACACGGAGCCGAAGGCGGCGTTCAATCTCGGAATGAAGATGGGGCTGCGCGGGCTGGCGAGCCTGCTGCCGCTCATGCTGACGTCGGCCGGCTGCGCTTTCGCGTTGCGGCGGTCTTTTCGATCACGATAATCGACCGCATCTCGCACCGCAGCTCGGGATCGTGGCGCCAGCGGTGCACGTGCAGTTTCAGCTCCGAGAGCGCCTTGCGCTCGCGCGCGCCGACCGCACGGCTGCCGAGGCGCTCGAGGACGGCCAGTTCGAGATCGGCGAGCGTCGCGTCGCGATCGAAGGCGAGGAACGCGCGGTCGTCGTGGAGCGGGATGACGTTGACGCCCGGCAGCTGCTTCAGCGCGTCGCGGTTGACGACGATCAGCGAGCGGCCGTCGGCCACGGCCACGAGCTCGGAGTCGGCGCGCCGCTCTTTGCGGCCGACGCCGTTGGCGCCGCGCTGAAACAGCTGGACGATCGCCCAGGCGAGATCCGGATTGATGCGGCGGAGTCCGCGGACGACTTCCGCCGGCAGGGTGACCGCGACGACCTGACCCGGGCGCCCGAACTTCGGCGGGCGTCCGCGTCGGTTCGCGCGGGCGGCGCGCTTCATCGGCGTCCTAGAAGCGAACGCCGACGCCGGCTCCCGCGCGGTTGATGTTGAGGCCGTCGGTCGTGAAGACGCGGCCGAACCGGTACTGCAGATCGACGTAGAACGAGCGGCCGACCGCGACGTCGACGCCGACGCCGCCGCTGATCATCCCCTTCGTCTGGGTGCCGACGAGATCGCTGCCGACGGCGACGTAGTCCGACACGTTGCCGGTCGCCACGGTAAACGTGGTGTCCTCCTGGACGCGCGCCATGCCGCCGCCGAACATCACGTACGGCGCGAACCGCGACTGGTCGACCGGCAGCCAGTACTTGATGCCGGCAACGCCGAACGTCACCGGCTGCTTCACGCGATACGTGCCGCCTCCCGCCTTGGTGCTGATGTCGGCGGCTATCGACTGCGCGCGCGAGCTCAGCGCTCCGGGCGTCGTGTCGCGGACGTACCCGCCGTCGACGAACACCTGCAGGCCGGGCCGCACCTTGACGCCGATCTCGCCGCCGAACGACTGGCTCGTCACGTTGCCGAACGCCGACTGCGCGACGCCTTCGATGTACCCGCGCGAATCGTCGGCCGCCGTCGGCGACTGCGCGGCGGCCACTCCGCCGAGCGCCGCCCACACGAGGACGGCGTATCTGATGTGTCTCATTCGACCCTCAATACGACGTCCCAGATGCTGTTGGTGACGACTTTCCCGCGAGACGCGAGATAGACGTAGTGCAGACCGATGACGGCCTTGTCCGGCGGCGGATACCACACGGCGGCGGTCGGATAGCCGTTCGTGTTCATCCAGCCGATGGCGCCGTCGGGATCGAAGCCGCGATCGAGCAGGTCGAACAGGCGCAGCATCTCGGCGTCGGGGCTCTGGAAGAACGCGTTCTGCGGCGCGTAGTACAGCGTCTTCGGGTCCCAGCCCTGCCCGAACGGGCCCGCCTCGCCCATCGTCGCGTGCCCGGTCGTTCCGGGCGGCGTGGCCCCCGGCCACAGCGTGATGCCGATCTGCGACGCCAGCGCCTCGGCGGCCGACCGCGCCGGCGTGAAGCTCTGGATGGGGCTCGGCGTGCTCGACACGCCGTTCTGCGCGTCGATCGCGGTCGCGCGCCAGTAGTAGGTCGTCCCCGGCGTCAGATCGTTGGTGAGGATGTAGCCGGTTTCGTTGACGCCCTCGTTCTGCGTGACGTTGACGACGAGCGGCGTGAAGGTGGTCGACGTCGACACTTCGAACTTGTAGGTGATGGCGCCGGCCGGCCCGGTGCGGGTCACGTTGGCCACCCGCAGCGTCGGCCGCGTGGACGTCGTCGCGCCGGTCAGCGGCCCGATCGCCGTCGGCGCGCTCAGCACGACGGCCGCGCCCATCGTGAACTTCATCGGCGCGGAGTAGGGACCGGCCGTGCCGGCCGCGGTCGCGCGCGCGCGCCAGTAGTAGTCCTTCGACGCGGCGAGCGCATCGAGCCGGACGCTGGTCTGCCCGCTGGTGCTTTCCGCCACGCCGTCCTTCGTCTGAACCGTGGTGCCGAAGGCCGCGTCGGTCGCCACCTCGAACGTGTAGGTCGTCCCCGGCGACTGCGTGACGACGGCGTTCCTGACGATCAGCGTGACCGGCTGATCGCTGAACTTGATCTGCGCGCTCGCCGAGGGCGCGACGCCGGTCGGCGAGGTGACGGTCGACGAGCCGCCGCCCGTCGGCTGCGTGCTGCTGCCCGTGCACGCCGCACACGCCAGTGCGAGTACAGCGGTGGCGGACCCGAGTGCGGATCGGAAGTTCCTCATGGATGCATCTTTATAACATTAAGTTGATAAAAATGCACGATGGAACGCGATTTATTTCACATAAAATCGCACTCCGTGCTGCGCACCCTCGTCGGCGGCTCCACGCTGCTGCTCCTGCTGCTGGCGGGCGGCACGCGCGTCGATCGGCTGCCGCAGGGCCTCAACGCCACGTACTTCGCCGACGTCAACTGGTCCACCGCGCCGGTCCGGTCGCTCGTCGAAGCGCGGCCGTCGACCGACGGCATCCGCCTCGCCTGGCACGGCGCGCCGCCCGATGCGTTCAGCGTCACCTGGAGCGGCTCGCTGCTCGTCACGCGCGCCGGCGACTACACCTTCGAAACCGATTCGGACGACGGGGCGTGGACGTACGTCGACGGGCGCCTGGTCGTCGAGGAAGCCGGACGGCACGCCGACCTGCCCGCGTTCGGCACCGTGCATCTCGAGCGCGGCATCCACGAAATCTTCATCCGCTACTTCCAGGACGGCGGCGACTTCGCGTTCGGCCTGCGCTGGGGGATCGATCGCGGCCGGCTCGAGCCGATCCCGACCTGGGCGCTGTGGGCGCGCAGGGCCGAGTTCTCGCGCATGATCGCGAGCGCGCTGCTGCGGCGCGCCCTCGCGTGGGTGTTCTGGGTGTGGGCGGCGCTGCTGCTCCTCGCGCTGGCCGCGCGCGTTCGGCCGCCGCTCGCGCGCGCGGCCGCGCACCTCTGGAGCGACCCCGTCCGTCGCGCGCTCGCCGGCGTGATCGTCGGCTCCGCCCTGCTCAACGTGATCGGCATCTGGTGGGGGCTGCCGAGCGGCTGGGCGGGCGACGAGCTGACGCCCAAGGCCGTCCTGATCGCGCTGTCGCACCGCTTCTCGTTCGGGTGGTTCGATCGCTATCCGCCACTCCACTTCTACGTGCTGACGATCGCGTACAGCCCCTGGCTGCTGGTCGACGCGATGGGCTGGGTGCGCCTGCCCGATGCCCAGGAAGTGACGATCCTCTCGGTCCTCGGGCGATCCGTCAGCGTGATCGCCGCCGCCGGGACCACCATCGCGCTCTACGTCTGCGGCGCGCGGACGTTCGGTCGGCGAGCGGGCGTGTGGGCCGCCGCGGCGCTCGCGCTGCTGCCGCTGTTCGTGTACTACGCGAAGACCGCCAACCCGGAGATGTCGTACGTCTTCTGGTTCACCGCCGCGCTCGCCTTCTATCTCCGCGCGCTCGACACCGGCGCGCTGCGCGACGTCCTGCTCTTCTCGGGCTGCGCGGCCATGTCGGTCTGTACGAAGGATCAGGCCTACGCGTTGTTCCTCTCGATGCCCGTCGTGCTGGCGTGTCGCTGGCAGTCGGTCGCCGATCGCCGGCTGTGGCTCGGCGGCGCCGTCGCGGCGGCGCTGTTCGTCGCCGTGCAGAACCTGCCGCTGAATGCGCACGGCTTCGTCGATCACCTCCGCGACATCACCGGCCCGGGCCGCAACTACCGGATGTTCGCGCCGACCGCGGAGGGCCAGTGGGGCCTCTTCGCGACGAGCGCGGCGCTCGTCGTCCGATCCTGGGGGTGGCCGCTGTTCGCGGCGAGCGTCGGCGGGTTCGTCATCGCGCTGCGGACGCCGCGGCTCCGCGGCGCGGCGCTGATCCTCGCGCTCGTCGCCGCGGCGTACTACGTCGGCTTCATCGCCGTCGTGCTGTACGACTACGACCGCTATCTGCTGCCGATCTTCGTCGTGCAGGCGCTGTTCGCCGGCGTCGCGCTCGAGCGTGCGACCGACGCCGCGACGGGCCTCGGGTGGTGGCGCGGCCTCGCCGTCGCGGCGCTCGCCTACTCGCTGCTCTACGCGGCGACCGTCGACGCGCTGATGGTCCGCGACACGCGATACGACGCCGAAGCGTGGCTGCGCGCGCACGCCAGCCGTACCGGTCTCGTCGCGACGACCTTCCCCGACGTCGTCAACCCGCGGACCGAAGGCCTGCGCGCGATCGACATCCACACCACCGACGACCTGATCCGCTGGCAGCCGGACTACTTCGTCGTCAACGCCGACTACGCGCGCGCGCTCAAGCCGCACCGCCCCGAGGCGGCGCTCGTCGACGGGCTGCACGACGGGACGCTCGGCTACCGCCTCGCGTACCGCCATCGGTCGTATGCGCCCTGGACGTGGCTGCCGGGCGGCCACCCGGACCTCGTCGGCCCGAGGAACGATACCAACCCGCTGTCGTTCCTTCGCGACCTGAGCCCCGCTATCGAGATCTACGAGCGCGTGCCGCGGCCGTCCTGAACGGCGTCGACGTCGCGGTCGGCGTCGCGGGCAGTTCGAGCGTCGCTTCGATGGCCTTGAAGAAGGTGCTCGCGATCAGCTGGTAGCCGGCGGGCGTGGGGTGCAGGCCGTCGCAGTCCACGAGCGACAAATCGCCGTTGAAGGCCGCGCCGACGTCCACGAGGGTCACCCCTTCGCTGCCGATCAGCGCGCGCAGGCTGCTGTTGTACGGATCGACCGACGCGAAGTTGCCGCCCAGGTTCGCGTAACAGAGCGGATCGGGCGTCGGGTTCTCCGGCGGCACCGTCGCGACGTAGACGCGCAGGTTACGCCGTTTTGCGTATTCGATCATCGTGCGCATGTTTCCGAGCGCCGCCTGGTAGTTCGGAAAGTCGTTGGCCCCTTCCATCAGCAGCAGCACGTCGTAGGTGCCGCCGTCGATGATCGTCGGGAGACGACCGACCCCGCCGGCCGTCGTTTCCCCGGGCACGCCGGCCTTGAACATCACAAGTCCGCCCGCCTGGCCGGTGTAGCGGCCCTGCAGCATCGACAGCAACAGCGTCGGATACGCCTTCGCGTCGTCGAGCTGCAGCGTCCGGATGATCAGGCCGGCGCCTTCCGAGATCACCTGCCCCGCGGTCATGCTGTCGCCGAACGCGACGAATTTGGTCGCGGCCAGCCTCGGCGGCAGCGTCACCGTGACGGTGAACGCGCACGACGCGCCGACGTTCTTCGAATCGGTCGCCACGCATTGCACCGGCGTCGTGCCGGGCGCGAACACGGAACCGGTTGCCGGCGAGCAGACGACCTGCGTCGGCGGCGTGCCGCCGGTCGCCGTGGCCGGCGGATACGAGATCGGAATCGGCTGGCCGGTGGTCGACTGCACCGACAGGTTGTCGGGACACGCGAGCTGCAGCGCTGGCGGAGGCGGAGGGATCGTCGTCGACACGGTCGGACTCGAGCAGCCGGCGGCGGCGCAGACGGCTGCCGCCCACGCGAATCGTAAAGGAGTCAGAAGGCGATCCAATTCGGGAATCGCCCTTCAGTCTACAGGGTGATCTGTTCGCGATTAACGCGGCTTGCGAGAGCGTGCAGTTTTGGCGAACGTGTTCGCCACCGCCGAAGACGCGGCTTCGAGCGTGCTCTGGATCGACTTCGAAAACGTGTCCGCGATCACACGATAGCCGGCAGGCGTCGGGTGCAGGCCGTCGCAGTCGATCAACGTCGTCGTGTCGCCGTTGAACGCCGCGTTGACATCGACGAGCGTCGCGTTTTCGCTCGCGGCGATGCTTCGCAGCAGATCGTTGTACGGCGAGACGAACGCCCAGTTGCCGCCCCGTTTGCCGCACGCGCTCGTGTTGGGATTCTGCGGCGGCACCGTCGCGAGATAGACGCGCAGTCCGCGCCGCTTGCCGTATTGCACCATCGTCCGCATGCCGCCCGCGGCAGACTGGTAGTCGGGAAAATCGTTCACGCCTTCCATCAGCAGCAGCGCCTGGTACGCGCCGCCGTCGACCACCGACGGCAGGCGGCTGGCGCCCTGGACGGCGGTCTCGAGCGGCAGGCCCGCGTTGGCGACGAGCAGCGTTCCGGCCTGGCCGGTGTAGCGCGCCTGCAGGTCGCCGAGCAGCAGCGTCGGGTACGACTTCGCCACGTCGACGACGAGCGGGCGCAGCCAGGAGGTGACGCCGCCTTCGGTGACGGCGATGCTGTTTTCCGACACGACCTGACCGGCGGTCATGCTGTCGCCGAACGCGACGAACTTCGTGAACGCGATCTTCGGCGGCACGGTCAACGTGACGTTGAACGAGCACTTGTTCGTCACGTTCTTCGAATCGGTGGCGGTGCAGTTGACTGGCGTGGTGCCGATCGGGAACACGGCGCCGCTCGCGGGCGCGCAGACCACCTGCGTCGGCGGCGTGCCGCCGGTGGCCGTGGCCGCCGGATAGCTGACCGGAACCGGCTGACCGACGGTCGACTGCTGCTTCTGATCGTCGGGGCACGTGATCTGCAGCGCCGGCGGCGGAGGCGGCGGCGTGACGGGCGTGGGCGTGGTGCTGGAACCGGAGCAGGCGGCCGCCGCGCATGCGACAGCCGCCACCAACGCGAATCGGAGCACGGTTCAGTCTACCGCCGGATCAGCCCGAGCGTGCGCGCGAGCGAGAACGAGAAGTTCCCGTTGTCGCCCGCCGGCAGCGGGACGACGACGACGTTGGAGCGCTCGCGGACCGAACTGACGCCGGTGTAACCGCGCGCGTTGCCGGCCGACACGAAGAACCCCATCTGCTCGCCCGCGTGCGGCTGATACCCCGCCATCGGCCCCCACCGCGCGTCGTATGCCCAGTTGCGCGCGAACTCCGCCAGGATCGGCGCGCCGGTGCTCGGACGCCCGCGCCACATCTGGATGAAGCCGGAGGTGTTCCACGTGCCGCCCTGGTTCACGACGGCCCACACCGTGTACAGCAGCGGACCGTCCCACCCCGGAGGCACGACGTCGGGCCAGCTGTTGTACGTCGTGAACTGGAACGACAAGCCGGCCGAGCTCGACATCGTCAACTGCGTGATGCAGCCGGTCACCGCCCAACTCGCGATGTCGGGCGGCGAGTTGTACACGTGCGCCGACCCGAGATTCATCTGGTCCGAGCCGGCGCAGGCGCCGCCTCCACCACCGCCTCCGCCGCCCGGCGGCGTGACGACGACCGGCTGATCGAGCGTCACGAACGCGGAGGTGCCCGAGAACGGACCGACCGTGGTCGGATCAGACGCGCGCACGTGCCAGTAGTAGACGGTGCTGTATTTCAGATCCGTCGGCATCGCCAGCGTGACGTTGCTCGTCGTCGAGGCGCCTTCGCCGACGCTCCACGCCGCGATGCGGTTCGCGAACGTCGCGCTGTCCGCCACTTCGATCAGATAGCTCACCGGGCCGACCGGTCCCGAACGCGGCGCGGGGCTGACGACGAAGTTCGGCCGCAGCGAATCGGTGGTGGCGTTCGGCGCCGGCGACACGAGGCCCGGCGCGCCGATCACAATCGGCGTGAACACATCGAAGTTGATCGCGTTGGTGAACGAGCCGGCGTTCGCGCCGTCCTGCGCGCGCGCATGCCAGTAATAGGTGCGGCCGGTCGCAAGCGGGTCGGGCAGCTTGATGCTGGTCTGCCCGTCGCCCGGCGAGATGCCGTCGCGCGAGAACACCTTGTTCGTGAAGTTGGCGTCGGTCGCGACCTCGAAGACGTAGGTCAGCGGCCGGATCCCGTTGGTCGACGCGTTGTTGACCGTCAGCGTGATCGGCTGCTTGTCGACCGCGATCTTGGCGCCGGCGGACGGCGCCATCACGCCCGGCGCGGTGATGTTGACGCCCGGAATCGGCCCCGCCACCGTCGGCGCGAGCGGATTCGAACTCTTGGACGTTTCGCACGCCGTCATCGCCATGGCGGCAGCGCAGGCGAGTACAGAAGTACTGAGAGTCCTAGCGTTCATGTTGCACACCATTGCGTATCGGTTCCAACACTCGGGAGGTTTAGACCCAGGCTGGGGGCTGGTCCTGCCTCACCGGCGACGACGAGCTGGCGGGAGCCGTATAGTACCATACGCGGCACTTCTGTGAAGCAGACGGCGGTGTTCGGCGTCGCGATCGCGCTCGTCCTCCTCCGATCGTTCGTCGCCACGCGCTACGAGGCGTTCTTCTTCGACGCCGACCAGGCGATCGTCGGCCTGATGGCGCGTCACCTCAGCCGTTTTCATCACGTGCCGGTCTTCTACTACAGCCTCAATTACCTCCTCGCCGTGCAGGCGTGGATCGTCGCGCCCTTCTTCTGGGTGACGCGATCGTCGGTGGCCGTGATGCGGCTGCCGTTCGTCGTCCTGAACGCCGGAATCGCCGTCGCCCTGATCGCGATGCTCTCGCGCGAGCTGCGCCTCGAGCCGCGCCTTGCCCTCGTCGCCGCCCTGCCCTTCATCGTCCCCACGCCGGCGACGGCGAACCAGATGCTCGAACTGGCGGGCGCGAACGTCGAGCCGATCGCGTACGTCCTGGGGCTGTGGGCGCTTCGGCGGCGGCCGCTCGCCTTCGGCGTCCTCCTCGCGATTGGATACCTGCATCGCGAGTTCACGCTGTTCGCGCTGCCGGCGCTGGTGATCGCGGACCATCGGGAGTGGACCAATTCCGCGGCGTCGTCCGCGCGCCGCGCCGCGTGGATGGGCGGCGGGTTCGTCGTCGTGTATGCGCTGGTCGGGCTCGCGAAGACGCATACCGGCGAGGGCGGCATCGGCCTGCAGGCGGCGTCGCTCGCCGGTCAGCTGTGCCTGACGTGGCCGGATCTCATCGAACACGCGCGCGCGTTGGTCACCGAGGCACTGCCGACGCTGTTCGGGCTGATGCCGGCGCCGCTCAGCGCCTTTCGCATGACGACGGACCTCGTGGCCGGCGCGTTCTGGGTGTGGTGGCTGGTGGTCGCCGCGCTGGCGGTGGTCGCCACGAGGCTGACCGCCCGGACGAGCGATCGGCCGGCGCCGACCGTGTTCGCGACCTACCTGACGCTGACGGGAACGTTCACCGCGCTCGCCTACCCGCTGTCGTGCAACGTGGCGCTCCACACGCCGCCGCTGCTCCGGTATCTGCTGCTCGCGACGCTGATCCCCGTGGGCCTGCTGGCGTGGTTCCTGTCGCGCGAGCGTTCACCGGTGTGGCGCGGCGGCGTCGTCGCGGCCGTGCTCCTCTGGTCGGCGGCGAACCTCGCCGACAACGTGCGGCTGATCCGGGCGACCGTCGCCAACCCGCCGGTCAGCGAGCATCACGTCCTCGCGGACTATTTGATCGCGCACCGCATCCGCTACGCGCGCGCGATCTACTGGGACGCGTACATGGTCGACTTCCTGTCGCGCGAACGCGTCATCGCGGCGTCGACCGATCTGATTCGGATTCCGGAGTATCAGGACGAAGTGGAGGCGCACGCCGCGGATGCGGTCGTGCTGCAGCGCGTGCCGTGCAGCGGCGACGAACGCGTTGCGTCGTGGTGCATTCAGCCCCCGCCGCGCGCCGCTCGCGCGGCGGGGGTCCGATAGAAAACGAACGCGCCTAGCGGCGGCGCAGGCCGAGCGTCCGCCCGTTCGGCAGCGAGAACGTGAAGAGCGCCTGGTCGTCGTTGTGCCACTCGACCATCTGCACGTTCGAGCGCTCGCAGATGCGCGGGCAGGTCGCCGCCGTATACGCCTGGCCCCGCAGGTTGCCCGCACCGACCCAGATGCCAATCTGTTCGCCGTTCTGCGGCTGATAGCCGTTCAAGGCGCCCCAGCGGCCGTCGTAGAACCAGTTGCGACCGACGTAGCTCGGCGGAGTGGAGGCTTCCAGCTCGCGGCCGTACCAGAACTGCACCACCGCGGAGCAGTGCCACGTGCCGCCAAGATTTGCGCAGAGGCCGAGCGTGTACTCGATGCCGCCGTCGCCGAACGGCGCCTCGGGCCAATGGTCGGGGCCATCGCGCTTGTCGAAGTCGACGTCGAAGGCGCCGCCGGTGAAGTTCACCATCGTGATCTTCGCCGTTTCGGGCCAGCTCGCCACGTCGGGCGGGTTGTCGTGGATGACCGCCTGCCGCATGTCGAACGGCACGAACTTGAACGACCAGGTCGGCGAGAACGGCCCGGTGACGCCGTTGGTCTGGTCGATCGCCTGCGCGCGCCAGTAGTACGTCTGGTTCGGCGTCAGCCGCGCGTCGATCGTCGCGGTCGTCTGTCCCGGGCCTTCGTTGACGACGTTGGAGGCGATGATCGTGCCGAAGCCCGCGGAGTCGGAGATCGAGAACGAGTACGCGATCGTCCCGGCCGGGCCGGTGCGGGTGGCGTTGTTCACGGTGAAGCTCGGCGGGCTGCCGCTCGACTGGCCGCCGTTGGCCGGGGCAACCGGCGCCGGCGCGTTGAGCACGACCTCGGGCCCGACGTTGAACGCCCGGCCTTTCGAGTAGGCGCCGGTCGCGCCGCCGCTGACCGCGCGCGCGCGCCAGTAGTAGTCCTTGTTGCCCGCGAGCTTGGGCGAATCGATCTTGACGCTCGTCGTGCCCGCGCCGGCGGCGACGCCGTCCTTCGAGAACACGACGGTGGCGAATGCCGCGTCGCTCGCGACCTGGAACGAGTACGTGATCGTGCCTCCCGTGGCCGCGGCATTGTTGATGGTCAGCGTGATCGGCTGATCCGTGAACTTGAAGCGGGCGCCGTCGGCCGGCGAGGCGGGCGTCGGCGTCGTGATGGTGATGCCGGAGGTGGCGTCGGTGACCGACGCGGTCGTCCCAGCCGACGCGGAGTCGGTCGGCCGAGTCGGGCTGCTCTTGGTACAGGCTGTCGCGCCGACAGCGAGAACCAGAGCACTGCAGACACAAAGAGAGTTCAGTTTCATCGTGCTCCTACCGGTTAGTCGAGCGAATACCTGATACGTACACGTTCGCCGCGACATGGCTGGGAGGCTTGCCGTCGGCTGTGCGGGAGCCAGTAGGATACGGTTAAGCAGGTACAACGTCAAGAGTTTAGGGAGCTCATCTGGGCGCGATCCACGCGCCGAGAAATCGGACGTCGGCGCTCCCCGGCTCGAAGTCGGCTGGCCGCGCGCCGCGCTTCACGCTGACGCGGAACCGCGGAGTCGCCGCGGTGACGATCGTCGATCCGCCGGCGCGCAGTACGACCTGCTGATGCCAGCCGTCCGCGTCGAACCGAACGTCGTTCGCGACCGGCGGCGTCCTCACGATCAGGTCGACCGGCCGCCCGTCGTCGGACACGAGCGCGAACTCGGCGGCCGCGCCGCCGGCAATCCAGATTCCCGAAGGCTCCATGAACGCGTCGCCGCCGAGCAGGAACATCAGCGCGCGGCCATACCGCGCCGCGTGATCGGCCTGGCTGTCGGCGATGCGGTGACGCGATCCCGGAATCGCCATCGCCCGAATCCGCACGCGCGCGACGGCGGCGCGCACCGCGGGATCGGCGTCGACGATCAGCGCCGGCGCCGCGACCGGCACCACGACGTCGGTGCGCCACCCCAGACCGGCGCCGGCGAGATCGACGGTCCACGTCGGTCCGAGCGTGCGGTCGAGCGACACGGTCAGCTTCCCCGCCGCCCGATGTTTCAGCGAGAGCTCGATGGCGTACGTTGCGGCCGGCACGTGCCGCAGGTCGCCGAGCGGTGCGCCGTCGGTCGGCGCCGCATCGACGAGCGCGAGCTTTTCGGGCACCGCCGCCCGTCGTACGCGGCCGAACGGCGACAGCGCCAGCGCCACCTGCGCCGCGTCCCCGTCGTACGCCTGGAGCCACGCCGCGGCGCCGCCGTCGGCCTCGAGGGGCGGAGCCGCACCGCCTTGCCAGGCTACAGTGGCGGCGATCATCACCGCGACGATTGCGGCCGCGCCGATCGCGAGCTGCTGCCGATCGCCGTCGAGACGTTCGACCGACGCCAGACGTGCGAGCGTCAGCACCGCCGCTCCGGCCGCCAGCCACACGAGGGACTGCCCGAACATCGCCGCCGGCCCGCCGTGAAACAGGCTCGGCAGCGCCGACGTGAGCTCGACGACCGGCGACAGCCACACGAGCAGCCGTGATGCACCGTCGCGGAAGTTCAGGAGGAGCGCTCCCCTGTCGACGCCGACCACGGCGAGCGTGATCAGGCCGCTGATCCCGAGCGTGCCGAGCGCGGCGACGCGCACGGCGCGCCCGCGCACCGCGTCGAACCAGACCGCCGCCGGAATGGCGAGCGGCAGGAGCATCGGCACGAGAAAGCGCGCCGGCGTCGTGTAGCCGGCCCACCACATCTGGAACGCCGCGACGGCGATCGCGTACGGGACGAGCGTCGCGGCGAGCTCGATCGCGACGCGCGGGTGACGCCGGGCGAGCGGACCGAACCCGAGCGCCGCGAACAGATAGACCGGCGCGTTCGACAACAGGCCGAACTGTTGATCGAACAGCAGCCCCAGCGCGCCGCGCGGCGCGGCGTCGAGCGCCATCTGCCGGGCGCCGCCGTACGGCGCGCGCGGGTCGATCGTGCCGTAGATCGCGTAGAAGAATGCGAACCACGCGACTGCGCTGACGAGGGGCGCCGCGGCCAGCGCGCCGATCCGCCGGACGGCTCCGTCGCCCAGCTGCCGGAAGGCCAGCGCGGCGCCGAGGCAGGCCGCGAGGATCGCCGCGCGTGTGTGCAGCCACGGCAGCAGCGCCAGCGCGGCGCCCGCGAACGCGAGCTGCCGCAGTGTCGCGGCGCGGCCGAGGAGCAGCGCGGCGACCGCGAACATCACGATCGCCGCCGCGGGCGCATCGGGATAGACCATGAACGACTGCACGAAGAAGGGCTCGGTCAGCGCGACGACCGCCCACCCGAACCACGCCGCCCCCGCATCACCCGTGATCCGATACGCCGCGCTCCACGCGACTCCGGTCGCCATCGCCGCGACGAGCGCCAGGAAGA